>NZ_JAVTSN010000013.1:0-144875 GCF_032678585.1 Pedobacter psychrodurus
AAAAGATAAAACACCCCAGGAGCGGACTAAGGCACGGACAGAATTGGCAAAACCGATATGGGATAGCTTTGGAAAGTGGCTTGAGGGAAATGCTGGTCAGTTAAGTGAAAAAAGTGCTATTTACAAAGCTTTTGCTTACACCATGAAACGCTTTAAACGTCTTTCAGTTTATATGGAAGATGAAATGCTCAATATTGACAATAATCCCCTGGAGTCCAGTATCAGACCCATCGCATTAGGGAGGCGCAACTTTCTCTTCAGCGGATCTCATGACGGGGCACAAAGGAGCGCCATGCTATATTCGTTTATGGGAAGCTGTAAGTTGCATGGCATTAATCCTATGATCTGGCTGGAGGATGTGCTAATAAAGTTGTCCAATAACCCGACCCAGCCAATTCAGAAGTATTTACCACATAATTGGAAAAAATCTCAAATAGTGGAAACTGAAAATCAAACAGAGCTTGCTGTAAACATAGCTTAAACGACAAATATCGTAGTACTATAAATCCTAGATGTGCCGTATTGTTAGCTTACGATATAATGCGGAAAAAGTCAATAACCTTTTTGTGGAGGAGTTAAAAAAGTATACTATAGATCCGCTGTTGCATGAGGCGTATGGAATGATTTTGAAACAGGTTTATCAAGCTTTTTCAAGTGAAGATAATAGTGAATTATCCAATGTAAAAAAACAGTTGGAGGAGTTTAATAATAGAATTTCTAAGGCCAGGGACAAAATGCTCAATGATGTAATTCTTGATTTTGAGTACAGGAAAATCAAATCAGACTGTGAAAGAAATATCCTTATGCTTGAAAATAGACTCATCGATTTATCCAGAGGAAAAGAGAATATTGGCGAATTAATCGGAAAAGCGACTGGGTTGCTCAAAAACCTTCATGAAACATATATAGAGGCGGATTCTGAAGGAAAGAGGCGGTTAATTAGTTCGATCTATCCCCAAAAACTCACTTTTGACGGAACACAACATCGAACTGTTCGAATGAATGAGGCGGTACGCGCTCTAGGTACTTTAAAGGCCGTTTTTGAGGGCAAAAAAAAGGGGCAAACCAAACAAAAATTTGATTTGCCCACTATGGTAGGGTCAATCCGCGGAAGTTCGACCTTATTTGAGCATTGTGAAAGTATTGAGAATTTTGAAAAAGTATTAAAAAATAAAATCGAAGGGCAATATCGAAAAAAAAAACTTACATAATGTTTTTCCTAATGGAGCTGTTATCTGACCCCCCTGAACTAATTAATTTTAAAGAAAACTGATATTCAAATTTAAACAAGTATTAATGCATCCAATGGAAACCTAATAAGGCGCCAGCATTTCTAAATTTGTTTTTATCTATAAGATATCTGGAGGTATTTTTTATATTATATTTTTCTCAAATAAATATTTTAAAAATAGGGAACTCGTATGTGCAGCGAATCTTTTTGCAGTGTCATCCTTCGCGCTCATGTTGTCCATAACCGATTTGAAAATTATGGGTATAGTTTTACCGTTGTTAGCAAACTCACATGCCCTAGCAACACCATAACTTTCCATTTCAACGGCTGAAGTATTGCGATCTACAATTTTTATGTTATCCTCAAAGTATCCTCTTTTGTTGATAACCATAGAGCTGCAAGCCATTGGGGCTAGTATAATGTCTATTGATTTTGAAAATGAGCTTAGCTCATTATTGATCAATGCTTTTATTTCCTCTTTTTTACGCCTAATACCATCCTTCACTAAACTATGGATTTCGATTATACTATCATGTTGGACATCAAATTTTTCTACCGATATCCCAATTTGCCTTCCATTTGCATCATACAATTTATCATATTCGACTAATTTTCCCTCTGCGTCGTAAAGATCAACTGGCTTTTTATCGCCCTTTTCATCTTTCAACAAAATGTCCGACACCTTTCCTTTTTGAAACGTAAAAATTGTTTCAGCGACAACAATAGTTCCAAATGACAGGTCGCTTTTTCCTCCGCATACACCCGACATAAGCAAATATTTAGGCTTGAAAAACTCCAGCATCTGCGTAGCTATTATGGCGGAATCTACCATCCCGGTCGCTGATGGAATGGCCACAACGACTTTTTTAGATGGATTGCTTTTGAGATGACCTATGTGATATTCTTTTTTATCAGTTCTAATGATGTCTTTTTCGTCAAATTCGAATACCTTTTGGACTTCTTCAAACTCATCTTCATACAATGCGGTAATAATTCCGTAATCAATTTGTGGATAGTGCTGGCTCGGCCTGTCAATATGTACAGATTCAAGTTTTTTTCCACTTGAATCAAGATTAAGAAGTTCTGCCTTAGTTATCGTTTTAATTTCATCCAGCTTAATTTCTTTAATGAGCTCATTATATAATATAACTTTCTTAGAAATTTTGTATATATCATGAAGGCTTTTCATAATAGTTCCGCTTTCCCCCGAGGAAAGATAAATGGCTTCCGAAATATTATACTTTTCTATAATTCCTGAGTTTTTAAAGTCGAAGAATGTACTGAAGTCTGAGTATTTAACATGGCAGCAAACTACAATATTTACATCATCATCCAATGATTTTAATATCTTTTCAAACTCTTCCTCTGTATTAAATTGGATAACATTTTTGTAAAGCTTTCCATTTCCGAATTGTCTTTGTGTTTCTGGTAGATTATAGTTTAATGGATCGTCCCATATTAAAATCGTTACCTTGCTAATTTCCATGATTATATTTTCTTAAGTCGGATTTCCTGCACGAAGTGCAAGGATTTAGTTTTTTGATTGTTTTTATATTTGATTCTTTCCCCTGGAAACTCTTTGACACTATATAGAAGCACGAGGCCATTGCCTCCACCATGTTTAATATCGTTGTTGATTCTATTAGAAAAATTTAAAAATAAGTATTCGGGTGTTTCTGTGTAGGTTATATTTATTTTACTGGACTTATCTCTATGCCTTAAATTAATTATGATTTCGTTTAATACAATGTTTATCAAGATGAAAGGAGGCACATCGACATTGGTTTCTTTGACATTATTGTAGACAAACTCTACCTCATCAATTAAGTCCCTTGATATAAAAAGTTCGTTTATAACTTTCATAATATCGGAGGTGGATATTCTATTAAATGTCTGGAACATTTCAGATTCTGTCTCAAGAAACTTTCTCTTGAAACGCTCTAGTAGAAAGTTGATCGTTTTAAAGTCTGAATCCTGATTAGCGTAATTAATCAATTCGTTAAGTTGACCATGTATTTTTCTTAGCGAATGCCCCGTCTCACCCTCTATTTGATCTAACCTATCCATGTAAAACCCAGGGAATGTTTTTGCAAAAGAAAGTATCGGCGCAATAAAATTAGACAGCTTTAACCAGGTTTCAACAAAGTCATCCTTTACGGACTTATCAAAAGAATTACTTAGAACCTCAATGTCAACCATCATGATGTCATATTGCACTGTAATGGAGAATTTATGCATTATCGCATCTGTAAGTTTTCTGTAATTTTCATTGATAACTGCCAAAGAGGAACTATATCCAGTTGCAGCGGGCAGGGTCGAAAGGAATGAGCGAAAGATTTTGACCTCTTTTTCAAATTGTTCAGGAAATAACTTTTCCTGCAGTGAGATGTCAAGAAGATGAAGTATATCTCCAGTACTTTCATAAACAGGGCTGTTTTTAGTAACCGGAAAATAGGCAAGTAACTTATATAGAATATAATTGATACCGAAATCAACGTCAGAAATGAATGCTATGATTTGGCTAAACTTTTCGGTAACATTTAATTTTTCAATTAGCTGTTCACCTTTGAAGACAATGAAAAATAAGTGTAATATATCCTTTTTATCCCATTCATAAGTTAAATCTTTCTGAATATTAATTTTCTTCCCGTCCCTTTTAGGGTTGCCAAATATTAATGCATCAATAAACTCCTCGATTTTATCAACGATATCAGGCATGATCTGTTTCACCTTTGTGTATAGATATGGCTCATAAAGAAAAACACAGCACAATAACTCAATTTCTTTGTTTCTCTCTTCTTTTGAGCTACTCTCGTACTTCCTAATTATTTCATCAAAAAAAGAAAAACTTTCCTTGTAAAAACGATAGCCTATCACCTTGCCAATTTCTTCGCGAGCCTTTATAATTTCCTTCTTAGCAATTCGTCCCGGATTTTTCCTGATTTTGGGCAGGTATTTATAGTTCTTGAAAGAACTCTTATCCTGAGCGGTTATTGCTTTTGAAATTGTTTTTGCAATCGTCCTGATAGATTCCGGAGTATTCTGTAAATCAATCATCTCCTCAAGCCATTTTAATTCCAGAGAGGTTGGGTTGTCATCGATATAATATGTAGGTATATGCCAGTGACTTCCAAAATAAATAGATATTTTAACCCTTCTATCTGATTTTAACCTAACATGGGTCATACGGGAGAAAAATTCCCGTTTTTGATCATTGACCCTTCCAATAAGGCATAAAAGTACAATTTCCTTTATGTTGAATAAAGTCAACTCATCTACCATTTGGATAAGGGAGTCTCCTGAACAGCTACCGTCATCAAGGATTAATACGGTTTTATTTTCAGTTAAAGTACTGAAATGGTCAGTTGTATGTGGAAATCGCCAACCTTCCGGAGTGTTAAACCTCTCCAGTTCAAATACCTCAATGGAGTGATCCATCAATACTTGGTTTTTAAACATTTCAAGGTTGAGGCTGTTCATACCCGATTTCTTTGGGTAAAATACTTTCAGGTCCTTCGAGTTAATCTCGATTTTGTCAAAAAGCTTTTTAAATAGCTCAGGCTTTGCGCTTTCAATTATTGATTTAGTATCGAAAAAATATGGATGTATTACATTGTTAAATTTATAGTAGCCAATTTTAATCTGGTCATCAGTGATGTACCTTAAGAATTGTTCATTACTCATTAAAACCCTGTCGCTACTTGTATCGCGGATGCTGAGGGTCACCGGAAGGTTTGTAAAAGGATTAATTCTTGTTACCTTTTTCGAATGTAAGTAAGGTTGAATTTCTTTATGAGAGCGTCGATATTTTTGGATCCGCTTCGTATAAAGAGAAATGATCTTCATGCTTTTATCTGAGAGTATATCGCCTGTATTTTCAAAATCTTTATCAATTGTATCCACAATTACGGCGACACCCTTTAGTACAGCTCTCTTTTTTACCAATTCCTTTCGTACTTTATTTGTCAGAAAACCTGTAGCTATCGCATCGCAGACCAAAATAAACTCTTGACCGTCAGCTATAGTCTCAAAATTTTCATCATATGCGAAAGCATGATAATTGTCAAAAAATAAAACCCTTTGTTCGTTTATAAGTTTTTGGTTGATGAGTGACTGTAGTATTTTATGGCTGCTTGAGGTAATGCCGATATAATAAAATCCTTCCAAATCAATAAATTCCTGCGCCATTCTGCGAAATAGAATTTCTGAAATGAGATTGCAATCATTTTCCTTATTTAAAAGATTTATTAAATCAATAAATTCAAATTGATAGTAGTTGCCATTGCAAAGATATATGGAATCTTTGGTGGACTTCTCGAGGCATAAATTGTCCTCTAACAATTCTTTTACCGCATCTTGCTCTGATATTTCGTATTCATTACTAAAATAACTAATAAGCTCGTTTCGGTTAGGGAATATTGATTTTAGATTTCCAAACTTATCAAAGTAATTTAGGTGGCCAACAACATTATCCGGCTCGCTAAAATCCACATGGGCTAAACTAAAGTCCTCAAATAACAAATCATTAAGTTTTAGCCTGTCGGATTCCTCATATACTCCAAGCCATTGCAATTCCAGATTATCTTCATCGGGCTGGTAATAAATAAATGGCAAAGGATGTATAATATATTTTTTTATAACGCCTGACAGAGTCAATACCTCATTATTGATTTCTTCAAAGATTTCTCTGCTTGGTGGATTAATTACTATTACGTTGTTGTTCAGATTAATATCGTAATCAGTCAATAAATAAAAGATCACTTTCCTAGCTATTCTTTTATCAGTCTCGTACCCTTTGAAACTAAAATAAATAGTTCTGCTAACCCCATCATTAGCCATCTTCTTCATTAAAACTGACAAAAGTGTTTTATAAAGATCTTTTTTCGAACTTCTGATCCTGTTGATTATATGATAAATATGGAGATATGATTTTTTCTTTGCAGTATAGGAGTCAAATATTATCTCTGGCTTGATAACTGATATGTCCGGCTTCTTGGAAAGCGGTATAGCCGGTAAATAGATGCTGATGAGGGTGCCCGGGAAAAAAAGATTGCTCTTTCCAAAATGAGAGAACGCTGTTTCGAAGCTTTGGCCATTTGTAAAATCATAAAATATTTTTCCGTAATTACTCCTTGCAACTAATAATCCTTCATACCTGTGGACTATACTCAAAATATCGAATAGGCCTCTGGGAATAAGGCTGTTAATCTTATTCGTTTTAGTAGTTATAGGCTGTCTGGATGAATCGTGTTTGAAAGCATATTTAAGAACTGCAGACGATTTTTCAGTAGTAAATTGTTGATTTTCCCGTAATTCAAATTCGGATTTTAATGTTTCAACTATTCCATCTCCAAAATCAAGAAATGAATATTGAATATACGATAGGTTCTTAAACTCATTTTTAGTTTCATCGAAAAAGAAGTTTTTGAATTCCGGTATTGATTCATCCCTGAAGTTACTTTCAAGGATGTTTTGTATTTTTTGATGGGAATTTCTCTTAGGGTTTACCTTGGCTTTTAACGATAGACTCATAAAAGCCCAGTTGTCCCGAGCATTCAAAAAAGATGTGGTAAAATGATCTAGAAAATTTTCATAAAGCTCTTTACTTACAATTGCGCTTAGGGTATCATTTACAAATGGATGTTCGCAATTATGTTGGTAGATAATTTCGCTCGTTGCAGATGTAAGCTTGTAAAGTGATTTTAGTACATCTTCAATGTCTCTGTCACCATAGTTTTTAATTTTTTCTAAACTGATGAAAGGAGTGATGCCATACCGGTTGTAGATTTTGTCTGTAGGATTATTAATTTTGTGAATATTTTTCAATCGATCGATTGTTCCTCCGTCAAAGCCAAATATTTTGTAAAGTTTTTCTTGTGGCACGACATCCCAAATATGCCAGACATCCCAAATTTCCACCAACTGCTCAACAATTCTCTTGTCTATTTCCGTGATAGGAATTCCTTTTTTAAAGAAATGGATTTCAAGATTTATTGCTTTTTCGCTGAGGTACTTTATTAACGCCGTGAAAACCAACAGTTCTTGGTTTGAGATCCATTGAAGCTCTGTTAGGTCAAAAATATAAGAATCTGAATTTTTGTTTAGAACATCTTTATAAATTTTATCAATAAAAAAATCTAGGTCTTTCTCGGTGAATTTTTTGTCAAATTTATGGTGCATTAAGAGAGTTAGTTAGCCTCCTAATATAGCAATCTTTTAGAAATCTGTTACCTCATATTGGTAACATGTTTTTTTACGTAAATTGATCCTTGGCTTTTTACAATATAATTGTTGTATAGTGTGGTCTTAATTGCCATTAATGACAGATTAATCCTGAGAAAGAAAGAAAAGTGAATTCGGATGGCGTGCTGGAGATCAAAACAACCAATGAGCAAGTCAAATGGTTAAGATGCCATCTCAATGGGTTTTGGGTCGCTCGATGTTGGTTATGGGTTAGGCGCAATGCCAATTGCCTTTAACGGCTCGTATCTCTTAGCTCAGCAGAACTTTAGCCCTAATTTCAGTTGATTTTATTTCGATGCTGGAAGGAAGTTATTGTTTATTACTTATTTTCTAATGTACATCTATTTCAATACTTTAGTAATCTAAATATGTCCGCTCACAATGAACACAACCCAAAAGGGCGATCTGCTGGAGAATGAAGCCGCCATTTTAATAAGTAAACTGCTTAAAAGTGGGGATTTCTTCCTGCCAGGTAAACACAGTAAGCTCTACACGAAAAAAAAATATTTTTCCCAAACCCGGCAGGCGGATATCATCTTTGATATCTCCATCGAAACCACTATGCCTGGCGCTGATGATTATTCGCTTTTAACTTTAATCGAATGCAAGAATTATAGCAAAAAAGTTGGCGTAGAGCAGGTTGAAGCCTTTGAGTCTAAGGTAAGAAGTATTGGTGAACATAATACCAAAGCAATTTTTATATCCAATATGCCTCTACAGCCAGCAGCCTTGCAGACCGTTACCGCTAAACGCATAGGACTTATGCTGCTCAAACCAGGTCTGAGCTTTGAATGGATAAGATACCGGCGCAAGGGAATATTTGCGAATGAAGAAAATCTTGCCCAAAGTCTTTTTTGTGATGTCGCTGAACAGGACGTGCCCTTTTGTGCCATGTTAAAGGGAAACATCTTTTATACCCTTCCCGAGCTGCTCATTGAGGCCGGGGTAATGGACCGATACCACCATAGTGACCGCTTCATCGATGTCCCCTTTATTCAGGAAACCCGAATCACCGCTATCATCGACAGGTTATATAAGTATGAGATTACCAATGGCATGATGGTGGACTTTGATAAATTATGTAGTTTTTTAAGCGGATGGTATGGATTCAGTTTTGATTTTGATACACTCTTTTTAGACGGTAGCTTGGGAAAGATCCTTTTCGATCAAAAGACCATCCAGATTTCATCCGAATTGAAAGGGAATGTTTTTAAATGGCGCTTCACACTAGCCCACGAGATCGGCCACTTGATACTCCACCAAAAAATTCTTGAAGGGGTGCCGGTACAGTCAGAATCAGAGCAAACCGTTTCTGTTGGTGAAGAGTTCACTGTCGGACAGAATAAGAGGATAGAGTTCCAGGCCAATCTTTTTGCAGGGCGATTGCTCATGCCTGATGTGTTCTTGGAAAGAATCATCCTTAAATATTTCTTTGCCAACCAAATCCATCGGGCATATCTCCTGCAAGATCGACAGCCGGTCAATCAAAAACTCGTCGCAGGACTCATCAATCAGGTTAGCGAAACCTTTGGTGTATCGTTTGGCGTGGCGCGAATCCGCCTTTTACAAATGGATGTGATCAGGACAACATCGGATATCTCCATCCGTGGAATAGTAAAAAGAAATAATTTTTAATCCATTATAATCGCTTTGCTTTCAACTCATGAATAATTACATGAAGAAATGCTCCCTCTCGCTATTGTTCCTATCGCTGCTGCTGTTTTTTCGATTACCTGCTTCAAACTTACTGGCATTATCGTTACATCTAGTGCAGAGTTCCTCAAATTTTTTCACAACCCGCAATGCCTATTTCAATTGCTCAACAAGGCATCGATAGTTTTTGACTTTTTTAGGTTATTAATTCTTTTGCTGGCATCTAAAATTATGGATGTTAAATTGCATAACCTAAATGCTTGCACCTTAGCTAGTTTTAATCAAAAAAGATACGAGTAAAATAGTGACAGCCTTACAATAGTATTAATTTAAATTGAGCTTGACCACTAGGGTCATTCCAATTTTACCAACACTTTTTTCAATCATTTAATGCTCGCCTTTTCCAAATCCCAACCGATAAATAGGTATGGGGTATTTTAGATCAGTAAAGTTTTGCTATCTTTCGTACTGATGACCAAAAGTTAACTTTAAGATATGGCGTACGATGACCTGCCCCAAGTAGATCCGCCCTCGGAGCATGATGATGAGGCAAAAAACCGATTTACTGCTGTCTTCAGCCAAAAGTCAGGGTTTATACCCAGAGAACAATCTCCAGACAAAGGGAATGATTATCTGGTTGAACTTATAGAAGAGCGCTCGGCTAAAAACAATCATTTCTGCGTGCAGCTAAAAAGTGTTGAAAGCCCTTCAATAATAAAGGAGGGAACGATCATTTCTTTCCAATGGTTAACCTCGAGATTGGGTTATGTGATGAGAAATGTTCCTATTTACGGCATTCTCGTTATTTACGATGTATCTTCAGAAAAACTATACTATGAATACATAGATAAAATTTATGAAAAGCTCCTCGAGAGGGAAACGGATAAATGAAAGGAAAAAATCCATGTTAATGTGCATGTCCCAATAGCCAATATATTAGATAGAAAAGCGGCAACTGATATTCATTCTAATTATTTAAAGCGTTTTACAAACCTGGGTAAAATGGCTTCAGAACATGGTGTAAACTATGATTTGCCTGCGGTCAAAATGGGCTTGGTGAGTGAATTTAACTTGAACAATACTGCTGATATAGTCAATATATTGGAAAGGTTAGGACTAAATGTCATAGAAGTAAATGATATTCCGCTTATACATGACCTTATTACCAAGCTGCCAAACAGTGAGATAGTGAAACACAAATCACTTTGTATTTTAGCAGGTATCGCATTTAACGAGGTAGGAAAAATAGCTGATTCAGCGTTTTATGTACAAAGGGTACAAAAACGCTTCGAGTTAAATGCCAGTGAGCAACATACCTTAAAATTCATTAAACTTAAAAATGATTATAGCTTGGGTGTTGTTGGGCATGCAGAGTTTATTTCAGAATCAAGGGATTTGCTCAGTCAGACTGACGACAAATTTAATCAAATCACGTTAAGGCTTAATATCTTAAACTTCGAGCTGATGCAGATTAAGCCCTTTATGGATGTTCCTGAAAAGTTGGCTTCCGAGATTGGTAATCTTGCTGAGCTAATTCAGAAGTTGGAAGAAAACTCAAAAAAATACCACTTAAAGCTTTGGAACCTCGAAAACCTTGCTTTATTCATGAGCACAGTTAGGGTGAATAGCTTTAATGAAATGACCATCCTGGAACGATTTGGAAGAAGTTTGACTTTACCTGAACGCCTTGTTATGGCGCAGCGGTTAGCTGCGATGCAAAGCCTGTTTACCAAAGAGCTGCATTCGGTGGATGAATTTGCTAAATCCAATGATAACAAACTGCTACAGGCCTATGCAATTCTTGCTCATGCCAGGCATAAGCTTAGTTTCGAAATTGATCTAATATCCTTTTCAAAAGATCCGGGAGATCTTGAGGAGAGAGAAAAGTTGCTGGCATTTGATATGAATCTTACCCAGCATGGTGTTGCCGTATTTATTGATAATAATTTGCTTAGTTCAGCATACACACTCATGTGTTTGGCTTCCGAAATTCATGTTATCACTACAGAGTGGTTTGGCTTAAAAAGTCCTATCTTGACAGATCATCTGAAGGAAGGCTTAAGGTATCTGGAAGGAGAGCTTGAATTATCTCCATTCATTTCAAGAGCTGAGAGGCTTATAAAGAAAAAACTAGCGGAATGTGATGTAAAGGAAGACCTTTATGGGTGTCACGGGATGAGAGCCCTTTCCAAACTCGATCGACAGCAGATGGAAAATGTAATCAGAATAGTATTGTTTTCGGGAAAATTTCCAAACGGAAAGAAGGAGCACATGTTAAATGAAATGGAAAGTTTCAAGCTGTTTTACCAAAGGTGCACCGATCCTGATATTTATCCGTTGGTTAGTCAGCTTCCCATTAATCTTATCTACGCTGTTGAATCAAGATACCAATTGCGCAATATGAGAACGGGTATTCAATCTCTAAACAGCAACGACATGGACGCTCTTTTGAATACATGGCGTTTCTGATGCCTAGCTGTCAACTTCAATCTATTGTAATTGCTAAAGATCCTCGTTAAGTAGTAATTATCGAAAGTTTCATCATTCATTAGATAGTAAATGAAGCAATTCCACCAAAAAGATAAATGTTTACTTTTTGCCTTGATATCAATTTAGTAAACTGAAACGTTACACTGCCTGCTGTAGCTGGGCCTTTAGAATGTCTTAAGCTTTTCATTTCGCTGCGGAATTCATTGGTTGGTGGCACCGAAATCTCTAGTCAGGTCACCTAATTAATACTTGTAGATCCATAAAGAGTGAAAAAGGAAATTTTTAGCCCGAATAGATACGAATTGGATGCATATGCTGAAAACAATGATCACAATGTTCTCGATAAGCGCGGGTTCTTTTTTGGTCTTCCACGCTAAGCTAACTATTGCAAATAATCTGTATTTTTGTTTGAATAGCTAAAAAGATGAGAGAAAGGATACTGGTTGAAAACTTCGGCCCAATAAAACATATTGATCTTGAGATCAAACAAATCAATATTTTTATTGGAAAAACTTCTAGCGGGAAAAGTACGGTCGCCAAACTCTTGGCCATATTCCAAAGTAGCGCGTTACAATATCTGGCTAACTGGAACCCCAAAGCTAGTGAAGAACCCAATAATTCCCTTAAAGAATTCAGGAAAATGCTGAATTTCTATAATATTGATTTCAAAGTCAACTCTAATACCTACATCAGGTATGAGCGTGGTGAATTATATTGTGAGTTTAGGGCGAATATATTTGAAAGTACCTTTAGCCCATATTCAATTATTCCCGTAATTAACCCGGTATACATTCCAGCTGAGCGTTCTTTTTTTTCGGCACTTTCCCAATCAATCTTTAGCTTAATAACCAATGATATCGCCTTGCCAAAAGCCTTAACTGAATTTGGAAGTAAATTTGAAATTGCCAGGCGCGACAGCAAATCCCTCTCAGTTAATTTTCTAGACATTACCTACAGATTTATAGATGGAAATGATGTAATAGAAATGAACAATGGTGAATCAATCAAACTTAGCCAGGCATCCAGCGGTATTCAATCTACCATACCATTGATGCAAGTCTTAGAGTCGTATACAGAAGACACCGATAATGTAAACAAAGAATCCGGTTATGATCTGTTTGTGATTGAAGAACCCGAGATCAACCTTTATCCCTCTGCTCAGAAGTCTTTACTGGAATATATTATACAGCGAATTGCACGCTCGAAAGATAGGCTTATTATTACCACCCACAGTCCTTATATTTTGACATCGCTGGACAATCTCGTTCAGGCCAATAATGTTGCCAAAGAGTTGAAAAACTCAACCGAATTGTCCACTATTGTAAATGAAGAATTGTGGACCGATTTCAATGAGGTCACCTGCAATTTTTTTGAAAGCGGTTCCGCCCGGTCTACTCTGGATGAAGAGTTGCGCTCATTAGGCCCCTCTAACATCGATAACGTATCGGAGGAGCTAGGCACGACGTTCGAGCAATTACTCAATATGAGATACGAAAGGAAATAGATGAGCTGCGAATCAATAAAACAAGCCCTTGATCCGTTAGGGGTCCATGATAATTGCTTTAGCAATTCCACTGTGGCAGAGGAAAACAAGCGGAAATTTGTGATTCACAAGCCAGCTAATATTCCCATCTGTAAAGTTCAAGTGGACGGCTGCTTGATCACTACACAACTTATTAGAAAATGTGATTATCTCTTTGAGGTTGCTACCGATCCGAAAGAATACTTATTGGTGGAACTAAAAGGCAGCGATCTCAATGGCGCAGTTGAACAATTAATCTCTACCTACGAACAACTGGCGCCAAAACTAAATGCCCAAGCAGAACAATTCAAGGCATTTGTCGTGTCCAGTGTCGTGCCGAAATCGAACAATGCATTTAGATCCCATCAGCAGCGCTTGATGAAAAATAAGAAAATACACCTCCAACGGGCAAGTATCCAGCACCATCTAACCTATAAATAAATCTGACAAACCAGACTATCAATATTAAGCGTTGGGGAGTTTCTGAAAAAAAACGGCAATTTTCAATTGGAAAATTGCCGTTTTTTCAAAATTTGAAGTTGTGATTTATTCAATGCACCAGTTTAGCTCGTGACCAAAGCCGCCTCGGGTGCAACCAGTTCTGCCAGCTTCGCTGCAATCTCGACCATCGTCTCCTCCGCGGTGCTCAAACCGCTTCTAGAGCCTAGTAATGGACTCACTTCACGGAGCGCCTCATAATCAGTATTGTGCACAATAGGCACTAGTAAATCCCTGGCTAGTAGTGCAGAAAGCTCCTTGTCCGCTATACCCTCGTTAGCAAGCCTTTTCAATAAGGCGGGGGTAACCAGCACGATCCCAACCCTTGACTTTACTAATCCCTTATCAATCTCACGGAGCAAAGGCGAACCTAACAGTACGTCCTTTTCACTAAACCATACCGAGACTCCTTTTGACTCCAATAAGTCATGCAACTCCTTCGCGGCGCCCTGACGGTCGTCCCAGGCATGACAAAGAAACACATCCCTTAAATCGGGCAAAGCCGACCGCCTTTCGATATTTTCTCTTACAGGTATGAGTGATCGAACCTCGGCAGGCGTGTAATATACAGGAGAGCTCGCCTTGGACCATCGCGGTTTCGTGTTTTTCCCACCTGTGCCACCGCTACTGCGCCCCGAGGAGGGAGAT
Organism: Pedobacter psychrodurus; assembly: GCF_032678585.1. Classification (GTDB taxonomy): domain Bacteria; phylum Bacteroidota; class Bacteroidia; order Sphingobacteriales; family Sphingobacteriaceae; genus Pedobacter; species Pedobacter psychrodurus_A. The sequence continues at coordinate 14,286 of NZ_JAVTSN010000013.1, forward strand.
GAATACGAAGAATAGCTCGGCGAATAAGATGAAAAAGCACTATAACTGCTGTAGCGTCCCCTTCCGCCGCAGGCTGGGCAGGCATCCGCACCACTAGAAGTACGGTGCCCATGTACTGGTGCTGTGCATCTTGCCATTACTTATGCTCCTTTCTAACGCCCTTGAAAGGCGTTCCATCTTGTTTAACATCCATGAAACGTCCAGTTTCACTATCTCTCTTTACCCACTGCTCCGTAGTGGGATTTAAGGTTTGTGAGCGGTCTCTTACCGCTCCATGCCGGCGACTGTCGCCGGACTTTCCATTTGTAGCCATCCGTTTATTTTTTTTTCTTGGTGCTTTTAAACCACCATTTACACGCTATTACCTGCATAAGCCGAACTATAGCATGCTCGCTGAAAATCAGCAAATGTTTATTAAAACGCATTTTTTTTATACAGAACCGCAGGTGCGAGAAACCTTCAGTGACACCGGGAAGAGAAGTATTTTACGGTTTCCCGTAATATTTTTTTGATTAAGAAATAAATTGCTTTATTTCGCGTTCAAATTATAGATTCACTTCGTTCTATCTTCCAGGTTCAAACGATAAAATTTCAGGCGCTAGGTGTTGACCGCACCTAGCGCTTAGTTTTCGATCGTTTTCATTTGTTATCTTAACACATCATACTTTTACTAAATATATTATAAAATTTACTATTTTGGTTAGTTGGTCTTTTTGCTATTTACAGACAATTGACCAAATTTAAATACTACAATCATCCCCCCCTCAATGCGCCCGCACTGTTTTTGTTGGTGAGACGGTGACTGATTAGTTTTATAAAGCCCACTTTTATTAATTTATTCCTTAACTATTTGACTACAAATTTTCTGAGTCGTGTGTAATCTACGTACCTACCTCTTGTGCTGCCAAAGACCAATCACGCTCTTTTGGTTAGAGTTGTTTTGCTTAAAATGTGAGTCAGGCTTCCCTTATATCTTTATGAAAAGCATGTGCATAATAGTTCCACTGGGAAATAGATGCCAACTATTTCTATCAAGGAAAAGTTAGCATTTTATGCTTTGGGAAAATGAACTGTGTTAATTGCGTAAAATTAATTGGAGCAATCCATTTCCCTCCGTCCATTGGTTGTCAGTGGGATCCTAGTCCCGGCTGTTGATTCTTCTATCTCTCTCTCTTTTTATTTCATTAATAAATTCGAAATATTCCTTATTGTTAACAGTAGCTTGGTTAAATTCTTCCATTGTAAAAACATTAATTTTGAAAAGTTTTGCTAAAGACCTCACCATGGTTTCATCATCGTTTACCACTATGGTAGTCGAATGACTTATGCACATATGAATCATTTCTAAAAATGAATTCCCAAGTGCACGGTAAGTTCGCCTGTGCTCCAAGACAAATTCGAATCCTATATCACTGGTTTCTTTAATGCTTACTAGCCCTTTATCATGTAAACTCCGTACTTGGGCGATAACCTGTCCATTATGCCGCTTCAATTTAGCGTTACACACCAATATCGGGACTTCAATATTGGAAAGTATACTGACCTTTTGGAGAAGGAGCAAGTCATTTGTGTCATAAAATGTAAACATATCAATCTCCTTATTTTAGTATAAACTGAACCTATTGTAGCCAAATCTCCTATCTATCTCCTCCATGGTTATATTCAACATTTCCGATACCTTTTCTTTTGAAATTCTTTTCTCCATATAGCCTCTAGATATCAGCCGAGTGAAACGCTGCGGTTCCTCACGGCCTTTAATGTAATTGCCGAAATCGAGACCCTGACTTAACCATTCTTCATAAAGCTTGCTCCATGCCTTGCATGTTTCGTCTGTAATTAATCCATTACTATTAGCACTATAGATAATGCCTTGTATGGAAATTCCGTACATTTCCTTAAGAATTTTTAATTCTTCCAAAGAAATCGTGGTCCTGTTTTTTCCTATAAAGTCTATCAGTGCTTCGCCTGGAAGCAAAAGCGCAGATGCAAATCTATTGCATAGCCTTTCTTCTAATTCCTTAGTGACTCCCTCGCCAAATTTCAAAATCAGATGGGCACTTTCATGAACGATAGTGAATCGTTTCCGAGTAATCTCCCTTATATGATCATGATTGATATTAAGGAGGATAAAAGGGATTTCTCTAACACCACTTTTCATGAAACCACATAATCCAGGAGATTCAGTTTTACGGTCAAAACTGATAATTTTTATTCCTTTGCTCTCCAATAACACAGATATATCATCGATTGGGCCATCATAAAGTTTCCACTTTTTTCTAACTCTTGATGCAGCTTTTTCAACATCCTTATAATTATTTATGATTAAGTCTACTACTGGATTCTCAAATACAATTTGTTCATCCATAATACTTTCCAGCTCAAGGTAGTTTTCTGAATAATCTACAACAAGATTGTAGATTTCTTTGCGCTCGACATCCGAATCTTCGAGTTTTTCTCCAAGTCTGAAGTCGGCCAGCTCTAAACTAGTTTCTTCGATATGAAACAAACTCCATACATCAACACTTAATGCGTTAGCTACTGAAATCAATGCTTTATTGCTTGGCCTAATGGTTCCTTCCTCATATTGCTGAATAGCCGCTTTTGAAAGATTGGAAAGATCCGCTAGTTGTTGTAATGAAAACTTGCGGTTAAGTCTATATTGTTTTATTTTTTCGCCAATTGTCATATGCATAATTCGTATAGTCAAATATATAAAATTAAAATTCACTATACGACCATAAGTTTTCCACAATTAATGTGGATAATGCATTTATATTAAAACTTAGATGTGGTGTCTTGTCGACTTTTTCAGCTAGATATGATTCTAATTTAAATGCTCGCATCTTTCAATTAAAATCCGTAATTTCATTTTTGTAATAAACTGGATTATAAACTCTTAATTTTTTAAAATGGCAAAATGGGCTGACTATCTCATATCTGGGATTTGGCAAACGACAACAAATAATTCAACTTACATTTCTTATGTGTTCCTACATTTAGATACAGAAAAAAATTTTCAAGGTGGGGTTAAAACTAGCAAAGCTGATGTAATAAAATTAATTAAAGCAGGTAAAACGGTAAAAACCATAGTATGGAATTACACTACTGGTAAATGGAATCTTGGTGCGGATGTAAGTTATATTACGGTAAGCGGTACTGAATATTTAAGAAGTCATCAGGACAGGACTGTCAATGATAATCTAGACAATATGATTCCAATGAATCATTTTATTTAGCTGCTATGTGTAGAGAACTAAAGTATTAACCACTTCTGTATTAGATAACTGGCCTTAATTAAAAGTTAGTTCTTTTTCCATTTTTAAGAATTTCAATCCATGTTAATGTTTAACAACTAGAGCAATATTCCGACACCCTGTAAGCCTACTTATTCTGCAGGTCATTATTTTGAAAGGAAAAATAGTATTAATCAATCCGCTGGATGGATAAACCAGGGTCGAACTCATCTTAAATAAAATTGTTTTAAGGTTTTGCTTGCCTGTCTAGTGCACAAACCAAATTATTTGACCCCTTTGCAGCAATTTTTAATTATTTATAAGTGTCTTTAAAATAGTGTGTTAGAGTATATTTGTCATTGGCGAGACGGAGTCAATTTACTTCAGCTTATCCAATCCTGCAGCATCCCAGATCAATCGCAGGAGTTTTTTAATAGTATGGCGGAAAATGTCATTCTCTTTTGGATCATTGATATCGATTCCACAGACCTACTTTTATTTGTTTCAGCATGTCAAACATTATAACAAATGCCACCAAGTATGATGGCAAAACATGCACTTAGGGAAATATCCGAATCTTTTGTATTCTTATTGGTGCTCGAGAAAGAGGGAGGCTTTTCTCTTCTGCTGTTCTGACACTTCGCGCATCGTAACGTTTGATACTGAGACTTGCCAAGGGATGAATTTTTGCATCTCCAGATTGCTAGAGAAATGATCAAACTGGCTTTGGTAAATCTCAGTAATGAAATTACATAGATCAGCGACCGTTAGCATCTCCCTTCTTCCATTTTTCAAACACTGGTGCTCAGAAGTCTGTGCTATGGATATATTCTCTAACCAGGTTATTAAAGTCAACGAAATAATTGTAAATATTCTTTGGATCTAAATTAGCTGTTTCTGCTAACCGAAAGTCCTGTATGCCCCTCTATTCTCATAATATCTCCAACTGCCTGAAGTATGGCTGTTATGGTCTCCTCGGAGTTTCTTTTCTTAAATATATTCTTTCTCTTCATCTATTAGCAGCAAGCTTAATATTTGCTTCTTTTACTGGAAGCGGGTGCCCATTTTTAGTTCTTTAGCGATATCTTCAAAGGCATTGAGTACCTTATCCAAATGTAATCTCGTATGGGTAGCCATTACGCTCATGCGGATCCTAGAATCTTTTTTAGATACCGCTGGATACATAATTGGATAGCATACTTGCAGAAATATGCAGTTTTAGCTTACCATTCCTAACTTTCACAGACAAATATTCTTGGGATTTGATCGTTAAATATAAGTACTTAAATCTTGAGCGTTATGAAATCTGCTTATCTATATGTTCGTGTTAGCACCGATGAACAAAAAAGAAAAGGTTATTCATTGCCTGAACAGGAGGATCGGTTGATCAAGTACTGTGAGTCTAACAAATTGGAGATACGGGGAGTTTACCGAGAAGACTTTTCCGCAAAAACATTCAATAGACCAGAATGGAAAAAATTGCTGTCTATATTGAAAAAAGACAAAACTAAGGGAGAAAAGAATGTTCTTTGCATTAAGTGGGACAGGTTCAGCCGTAATACGCAACTTGCCTACGAAATGATAGAGATATTAAGGAAGTGTAATACAAAAGTAATGGCAATCGACCAACCTGTCGATCTTGAAGTCCCAGAAAGTACTGTTATGCTTGCTGTTTATTTATCGGTGCCTGAGGCTGAGAATGCAAGAAGAGCATTGAATACCTCCAACGGTATGCGCAGAGCTAAGGTAATGGGAAGATACCCTTGCAGGGCTCCAATAGGTTTTGTTAACCTTACAACAATTGAGGGTAAGAAATACATTGCACCCCAATATCCTGAAGCAGCAATCATAAAATGGATATTTCGTGAGTTAGCAAAAAATAAATACAGAATGTCGGTTGTTAGGAGAATGGCAATTGATAAAGGATTTTTCTGCACATCTTCCTATTTCTCCACCGTGGTGCGTAATCCAGTTTATTGTGGCTTAATCAAGGTTGTCCAGAATGATGGTGAAATCGAAATGATTAAAGGCAATCATGAGGCCTTGGTTTCTGTGTCCACATTTTATGAAGTGCAGGATATTATTAACACAAAGAGAAAAGTTTTGCCAAGGAAGGATGATTTGAAGAAAGCATTTTTTCTTACAGGGCTGCTAATCTGTCCCCGCTGTGGCCGAAAACTCTGCGGAAGCTTTTCTCGAGGTTCTCGAAGCCTTTATCCTTATTATCATTGTCGGGGGAGATGTAAAACTAGAATTAGTTCGGTAGTATTAAACTTGAGCTATGAAAAGCAAATAGAACAGTTAGTTTTATCTAAAGATGCAAGTGAGCTTTTTGTTAGAATTATGGATGATTCAGATTTGGAAAATACTAAAGGTGAGTTCCTTAATGAAAGAGCAGAAATTAGGAGACAGATTTTAAGAAAAGACATCGCAATGTCTAAAGCTCGAAATCTTTTTGTGGAAGGGAAATTGACATTTCAGGATTTCCGTGAGCTAAGAAAAGAATACTTGGCAAGGAAGATTTGTTTAAAGAATGAACTAGAACAAAATGCCAAAAAATTGGAGCACATAGATCAACAAGCAAAGCTTAATTATGGAAGTGTAATTGAAATTTTTAAGATTTATAAAACATTGGACACAGCAGACAAGAAACACTTTGTCAAATTTTTTCCACCGGTAAATATCGATTATTCAAGAGGCGACCTCACTATCAAGCTGCCATATGGACTGTCAAAAATACTCAGATTCAAATCTTAAATCGCTAATAATATGAATTTTATCGAAAGAAAAATATCTGTCAATAAAGCTATTTCACTTTTGGCAAAGAATAATGTAAAAGTTAACGAAAAGGAAGCCGACATTATATTGGATTTCCTTTACCTAATAGCTAAGAATAATCTCAGAGAGCCAAAACCAGAAAATCCTTTAAACCTTAAGAGGAAGTCGAACAAGCCAAAATCCACTTAGAGGTATTTGAGATGCAGCTTTTTAGACCACTTTGGATAAAAGTTTAGGGAGTTTTTTTATGATTGTCGAACACCACTTGGCCAAGTTGTAAAGATTTGGGCCACAGAATTTTATTGGCATAAAAAAAGGAAACAACAAAAACATGTTGCTTCCTTAAGTAGGTCAATCCGCGGAAGTTCGAACTTTTATGAGCATTGCGAAGCGATAGTTGATTTTGAGAATTTGTTAAACAATAAGGTGGAAAGGCAGTATCGTAAAAAGAAATTATTATAAGTTTTACCAAGGAATTTATCATTTTGAAATCTATTCCAATAGCCTCTTCAATGAATTGTTTCGCCCATTTTTGTATTATCAAGAAACGACCGTTTTTTGATAATTGGAAGAAGAGAAATAATGATCGCAATATTTCTCTTGCTCTGCCGTGTATTAGAACCCCTAGCTGAACTATCATAGATAGCTTAAACCTTGGTCTTGCAGCTTTGAATTGGTGCTTGCTCTAAAAAACTGTTAAATAGCAAATTAAATTGTTCAGAGAAATCCAAAAGGCGTACCAGTTAATGCAATAACGTGATCGTAAATTTGAGGTATTCCCTTTTATAAGTCCAGCAACTTCTAAGGCTTTAAGATGCTTTGCAACTGAAGATTCTTCAATTGGCAGATCGTTTATTACTCCTTCAGTACAACTTTCTTTCCTTGCAAGCCGGATCATTATAGCCATCCGGGCTGGGTGTGCCAAGACCCGCATGAACTTTGCAAGCTGCTTTTCTATTGGCGCATAGTCTCTGGTGTTGACCTCCATTTGGTTAGTGTTATTTGGCTAGTCGCAATGCATCTGCAAATTCACTTTGCAACAAACTATTTTCAATAGCTCTTGCTGAGGCTTCTACGTCATATTCAAACCTTATAAACTCTACCTGTATGCTGTTTTTATCTGATAGGGAGCTGTCTGCAGCAATGGTAAGTATCACATAGCAGCCCCTGGGATCTCCGTCTTTAGGCTTTCCTACCGACCCGAGGTTAACTACGTGCTTAAACTTATTATCATTATCCTCTAAAATACGATGGTAAGGCTTGTGAGAATGACCAACAAAGAGCATGTCTGCACCTGCTTCCTGCATCATATCTAAAACATACTTTTCATCCGTATCTATTAAAATATATTCATCTATACTTCTGGTGCTGCCGTGGGCAAAAACAAGATTGAGTGTTTCGGATTGTAGTTTGTATTCCAATTTAATGTGCGCAGGCAGTGTCTTCAGGTAATCTCTATTATCCTGGCTGATTAAATGATACGCATAATTCTTCCCTGGCTCCTGGAGACTATTCGGGGTTGTAATTAATTTTTCAACCTTCTGGTCATGATTACCTTTCAAAGTTCCGATTCCACGCTTACGGATCTCCTGGATAATTTCGTTTGGATAGATGTGGTATCCCACCAGATCACCGAGACAATAAACGGCATCGGGTTTTTGGTCATCCATATCGTCTAACATTGATTTAAATGCAGGTAGATTGGCATGAATATCTGAAAATAGTGCTATTCTCATACCTTATCCTCTACGCAACATGTCTGCATATTCATTCGGAAGAGGACTATCCTCTACGGCTTTAGCTGCCTTTTCTATATCATACTCAAAGCGAATAAATTCGACTTTAACACTGTCCTTATTGTTTACTGTACTATCAGGGTTGATGGTTAAAATAACATAACCACCCCTTGGGTCGCTGTCTTTTGGTTTACCTACTGAGCCAATATTAATGGCATGCCTGAAATGATCCGCACCTTCATTCCCTGAGTTTAAAATTCTATGATAAGGCTTGTGGGTATGGCCAAAACACATAATATCTGCATCTGCCTGTTCCATGATCCGAAGCATGCTTTTTTCATCACGGTCTTCAAAAAGGTATTCATTGACCTTACGGGGGCTACCATGTACAAACAGAATATTGCGTTTATCGTGGTTCAACTGGTATTCTAGTCTAATGTGAGCAGGAAGGGTTCTTAGATAAGCACGCTGTTCGTCCCTTACCACTTCGTTTGTGTAGGAGATAGAAACCTTACCTAATGCTTTTTCTTCTTCTGTTTTATAGGCACAACCGCAATCATCACTAGACCTGCCAATGCCCCAGTCATAATTTCCTGCGATAGTTGGTATGCCTCGTTTGCGAATTTCATCTATTACTTCGTTTGGCCAGATGTTATATCCAACTAAATCTCCAAGGCAATAAATTGCATCAGTGTTTCTGGTTTCAACGTGTTTAAAAAAGGCTTCCAGGGCAGGAAGATTAGCATGGATATCTGAAAAAAGTGCAATTCTCATTAATGTATGGTGTTTAATTTTTTTGACGGATAGTATTTCTTGCGGAAGTAAAAAGCAAGGTTGACCAGGGCAATCAGTGCCGGGACTTCAACCAAAGGGCCAATAACGCCCGCAAATGCTTGTCCCGAATTGATTCCAAAAACACCAATAGCAACTGCTATGGCCAGTTCGAAATTATTTCCTGTGGCCGTAAAAGCAATTGATGTACTTCTTGAATAGTCTGCACCGAAGTAACGGCCAGCAAAAAAGCTGATCACAAACATGATAGAAAAATAAATAACAAGGGGTATAGCAATTCTCACTACATCCATTGGAATTTGTACAATCAGTTCGCCCTTCAGGCTAAACATAATTACGATAGTAAAAAGTAGCGCTATCAAAGTAATTGGGGAAATCAGCGGGATAAACTTGTTTTGAAACCAGTCTTCACCTTTCAGTTTAATAAGGCCGTACCGACTGATTATACCCATTGCAAAGGGAAGCCCCAGGTAGATTCCTACGCTTTTAGCAATCTCGGAAATGGTGATGTTTACTTCAAGGCTCTCCAGACCAAAAAAAGGTGGCAAAACGGTAATAAAGATATAAGCAAACACACTGTAGAGCAATACCTGAAAAATGCTGTTCAGTGCAATCAAGCCTGCTGCATATTCCCTGTTACCCTCTGCAAGCTCGTTCCAGACCACCACCATAGCAATACACCTTGCCAGGCCAATAAGGATCAGCCCAACCATATATTCCGGATAATCTCTTAAAAAAGTGATTGCTAAAAAAAACATTAGAAGTGGACCAATTACCCAATTCAGAACCAGGGATACGCTTAAGACTTTAGTGTCTTTAAAAACTTCTCCCATCTTTTCATATTTCACCTTAGCAAGTGGCGGATACATCATTAAGATCAGTCCGATAGCTAATGGGATGTTTGTGGTTCCACTGGAAAACGAGTTTATAAATCCGGAGGAAGATGGTAGAAAATAGCCGGTAGCTACACCGATACCCATCGCTAGAAAAATCCATAGTGTAAGGTACCGGTCTAAAAAGCTTAATTTTCTTCTTTCGGCAGCAGGTGCACAGTTGTTTGCAGACATAGTTTATGATTGATTATTTAGCAGCAACCGCCACCTGGTGTACACGCTGATCCTGAAGCAGCAAGATTCTGAAATTGTACTTTTTGTTTTACTTCAGGAACACCACATAGTTCCGGAGCAAGGCACGCTGTTGTCTTAGCAATAAGCAGGAAGTTTTTACCATCGTAACCAAGGTCGTATTTACCAATAGTTTGAGCCTGGTATTCTACCTCAATTTCCAGATCTTCCATCGCCAATACTTCTTCAGAAAGAGATATGATGTTTAGCAACTTGCCTGCTTTCAAACGATGCTCAAAATCGTTGGCATCCCAAAGTTGGAAGTTGGCTACTTTTTCATGACGTACCGTACCGCCACAATCAATAAAATCTTTAGTAACAACACCAACTTCGGTCACATGGAAATGTTCAGGAACTGGTGTACCGTTTTCTAATTGAAAGTTTACGCTTTCAGCCTGCGCCAAGTGGGCTTTTATTTCTGATAGTTTCATAATTAAAGATTTAAGTATTTTTATATTGCAATTAAACGATTGATTTGATTAAAAAAAGCTAGCAGCAGCTAGCTTCTAGCTTATATGATCCAAGGAAGGCACCGATTTGGGCTTCCAGTAATTTCCATGTTTCAGGGTTTATGCAATAGCAAACGCTAACCCCTTCGATGGTACCCTGGATAATCCCGACAGACTTTAATTCCCTTAAATGCTGGGAGATTGTAGCTTGGGCAAGACCCAGCTCCTCTACAAGATCTCCACAAATACAAGTATTGAAAACTAGTATTCTTTGCAGAATAGCAATACGTGCAGGGTGAGCCATTGCTTTTAATAGCTGAGCAAGCTGGTTCTGCTCGGAGGTAAACATTTCGGTTTTTGTAAGTCCCATATAATATTGCAATATTACGATTTATTAATGAAACAACAAATTTATCAGAATATTAATTTTAATTCTTCTGATCTCTCTTTTTGCTGCTAAGGTTTAAAATCAAATAACCTAATAGTCCTGATATTACGGAGCCGACAAGAATTGAAAACTTTGCTTCCTGAACAAGCAGCGGGTCAGCGAAGGATAAGATTGATATAAATATGGACATGGTAAACCCGATACCTGCAAGTAGGCCAACACCAAGGATATGAACCCATTTTGCATTTTCAGGTAGCTCACTTAGCTTAAGCTTTACGCTGAGCCATGATATAAATAATATACCCAAAGGTTTACCAATAACCAGACCTAGCACAATGCCCATTCCCAGACCTGTAAAAAGCCCTTCTACCATGCCGTTTTCAAAACGGATGTTGGTGTTGGCCAGTGCAAATATTGGAATGATCAGAAAATTAACGGGTTTAGTAAGTGCATGCTCTAGTTTTTCCAGTGGAGACTCTTTATGATCTGCTGTTGTGGGTAGTGTAAGCGCTATCAAAACTCCTGCAATAGTTGCATGAATGCCTGAGTGATGAACAAAGTACCAGATAAAAATACCTGGAATTAGGTAAAAGGCAAGGTTCTTTAACCCGAAGCGATTAAAGAGGAACAGTAGTATCAATATAGCCCCGGAATAAACCATATTCATATAGTGGAGATCCGAAGAGTAAAATACCGCGATTACTAATATTGCAAGCAGATCATCAACAATAGCCAGGGCAGCTAGAAAGATCTTTAGGGAAAGTGGAACCTTTACTCAGGAGCGATAGAATGGCTAGTGCAAAAGCAATGTCTGTAGCCATTGGTATACCCCATCCGCTAGCAGTTGGCGTATCACGGTTAAATATGGTATAGATTATTGCCGGCACAATGGCACCACCAATCGCACATATAATCGGAAGTATTGCCTTTTTAGGTGAGGAAAGTTCACCTTCCACAATTTCCCTTTTAATTTCAAGTCCCACCAAAAGAAAGAAAATGGCCATCAGGCCATCATTGATCCATAGCGCAACAGAATACTTTAAATGTAAACTGGTGGTTTCATATCCAATTTGATTCGCTAAAAAGTTATCAAAGCCTTCACCCAGTGGCGAGTTTGCTATTATTAAAGACAAAATTAAACAGGAAAATAAGATAATCCCACTTGATGTTGTAGAGTTGAAAAAGTCTTTAAAAACCTTTTTGTTGATCGACATTGGCATATTTTTCAAATATAACATTTTCATTTTTACGGTCTAAATCTGCCTCCTGTTAATTCAGACACCAGAGCAAAACCATAGGTAATGACAGATTTTAAAAATATTTTTCTATTTTTGCATCAATCGAAATGAGAAAAGTTAAACAAGTTTCATATAACCCTGTGACAAAGCCCTGAATTCTTTCAGTGACTCTTTTCTCCCTTAGCATAATCCCTTGCTAGGGCAATGCCCCTTATTTTATAATTTTTGACCTTTAATTTTATTGGTATGTTCTTACGTACACGTTTTTTTGACTTATCTCAAAAAGTCAACTACAAAACCGAAATTTTGGCTGGCATCACTGTGGCCATGACCATGATGCCTGAATCGCTCTCCTTCGCTATCCTTGCGGGTTTCCCCCCCTTGGTCGGTCTTTATGCAGCTTTTATTATGGGGCTTGTAACCTCAGTTCTGGGCGGTCGTCCAGGTCTGATCTCAGGCGGTGCAGGAGCAGTCGTAGTTGTGCTGATTGCTTTGATGCAGGCGCATGGAATTGAATATGTATTCGCCGCTGTAGCCCTCGCCGGCGCCTTTCAGATCCTGGTAGGTCTTTTCAAGCTTGGGAAATTTATCAGACTTGTTCCCCAACCGGTAATGTATGGCTTTGTTAATGGACTGGCAGTTATTATATTCATGGCCCAGATTGAACAGTTCAAAACCATCATCAATGGAAAAGAGGCCTGGTTGACCGGTAGCCCACTTTTAATCATGGCCGGGTTGGTTGCGCTTACCATTGCTATCGTACTATTCTTTCCAAAGATAACAAAGGCGGTACCACCATCCCTGGTTGCTATTATTGTTGTTTTTCTTGTCGTCCTCGGGTTCGGTATCGATACTAAAACAGTAAGCGATATTGCCTCTGTCAGCGGAGGGTTTCCACCATTTCACATTCCTCAGATTCCATTGACATTTGAAACCTTTCAAATTATATTGCCCTATGCCGCGATCATGGCAGGAGTTGGGCTTACCGAGGGGCTGTTAACACTTAACCTAGTAGACGAAATTACTGCAACCAGGGGGAATGGTAACCGTGAATCAATAGCTCAGGGTATTGCCAATATTCTGAATGGCTTTTTCTATGGTATGGGAGGATGTCCAATGATTGCTCAGACTTTGGTAAATCTTTCAGCAGGGGCGAGAGCCCGCCTGTCGGGCATAGTGGCAGCACTCACTATTTTGCTTATCATTCTGTTTGGCGCACCGATAATTGGTTTAGTTCCAATGGCTGCCCTTACAGGCGTGATGATCATGGTGGCCGTAGGAACCTTTGAGTGGATCAGTTTACGGATCATCAATAAAATGCCAAAACAAGATATATTTATTGGCATACTGGTGGCTGCGATCACCATTTGGCTTCATAACCTCGCCCTTGCAGTTTTAATTGGTGTAATTATATCGGCACTTGTTTTTGCCTGGGAGAGTGCAAAAAGGATTCGTGCAAGAAAATTCGTGGATGGAAGTGGCACCAAGCACTACGAAATTTATGGGCCATTGTTTTTTGGTTCAGTTACAGCGTTCACTGAAAAGTTCGATGTTAATGAAGACCCATCTGAAGTAATTGTTGATTTTAAGGACAGTCGAGTGTCGGATATGTCTGCTATTGAAGCATTAAACAAGTTAACAGAACGATACCATCTCGCGGGTAAAAAACTTCATTTAAAACATTTAAGCGAAGATTGTAGGCTACTACTTAAAAACGCTGAAAGTGTTATTGATGTTAATATATATGAAGATCCGACATATCGTGTCGCTATTGACAAATCTTAAGTATAAATTAGAAATTTGGATGGAGCTTTTTATATAGCTCCTCCAGTATTTCCGTTATCATTATTCCCTCGTTTTTTGAAAGATGACTGCTAGTCCTATCACTATTCCACCGTTTTTTGATAGAAATTGAGATGAGTATTTGATAAACAGTTATAGAACTATTGTGTCTTTTCTAGCAGGCCAGCGATGAAGTAAAGTCTACAGTTGTTTCCTTTCAACCATCAAGAAAAAGGAAGAATACAAGTTATCCTATGAGAGATTTTTGGCTATATTGTAATCACCTACATTTATTGAAATGAAAAACGACAAAACATCACAAAACTACACGTTAAACAGACGTAATTTTGTTACTGGAATTATCCCGGTGATAGCTGGCGCAACAATACCATCCTGGGCTTCGGCGAAGGAGATTCAACAAACCAGAGAAGACAATGACTTTCCAGGACTTATTACGCGAGAGAAAAAGCCATTAAATATGGAGTTTCCATTTCCTACGTTAAAAAACAGGATTACTCCAAATAACCAGTTCTTCATCAGGAGTCATTTTAATATTCCCAATATTGATGCTACAAATTGGGAATTAGAGATTGGCGGCAACACCAATCATGTCATAAAGATCAATCTGAGCGAACTTAAAAAGCTTCCTGCAAAAAAGGTAATGGCTACTATAGAATGTGCCGGAAACGGACGTGCTAACCTCGCCCCAAAAGTGAAGGGTTTAGGATGGGAACAAGGTGGGATCAGCAATGCTGAATGGACAGGAGTACCTTTATCCGTATTGTTAAAGAAGGCTGGCATAAAGGTGGGTACGGTAGACATTATTTTGGAAGGGAATGATGAGGGGATGATTACAGAAGAGCCGAAATCACCAGGAAAAATCAAATTCGCCCGAAGCATTCCGTTAAATATAGCAATGCAGGATCACATCATCATCGCCTATGAAATGAATGGAAAACCATTGAGTGCTGAACATGGTTTCCCGGCAAGGGCAATTATTCCAGGATGGTATGGTATGGCATCTGTGAAATGGCTGATGAAAATTACTGCATCTGAAAAGCCGTTTGATGGCTATTGGCAGACGATTGAATATGCTTACTGGAAGCGTGTTGAAGGACTACCTACCTTGACGCCCGTAACCACTACATTGGTTAAGTCTGAAATATCAAGGCCGGTATTGTTTGAAGCGGTGCCGGCTGGAAAACCTTATCAAGTAAGGGGTGCAGGATGGTCAGGTGATAGTAACCTATCGAAAGTAGAAATAAGCACGGATAAAGGAAATTCATGGCAACCAGCAAAATTAATTGGTCCTGCTATCCCTTTCGCCTGGCAGCTATTTGAATTTGAATGGGTGGTTCCTGCTAAGACTGGAAGATATAGTTTAATGGCTAGAGCGACAGATCAAAATGGCAAAACGCAACCCATGGAGCATGATTTAGACAGAAGAACTTACATGGTTAATTTTATCTCGCCAATTGATGTAGATGTAATATAGCTCAATAAGAACAAATTTCAGGATCTTGCGGTTATCGCATAAGGCTTGTTTGGCATAAACAGTTTATCACAATTAATATTCTACATCAAACCATGATCAGATTCACGTCTATACTTCTACTATTTGCTAGTTTCTCTGCACGAGCACAACATGAACACATGCAAATGGCAACTAAAAAAAATGTCTTCCTTGGGCAAATGGCTCATATGATGATGAAGATGGATGAAATATCAGCTACCACATCTGCAGACAGAGATTTCATACAAATGATGATCCCACATCACCAGGGTGCTATTGATATGGCAGAAGAAGAGATTAAGACCGGAAAAAATAAAGAAATGATTCAGCTAGCTAAAAGTATCAAAGCTGAGCAACAAACCCAGATTCAGCAAATGCGACTCCTGCTCAGCCATCCTGAAGGATTTATCGCTACAGGCAACCAACATCAAAACGCCAACCAGAAGATGATGAAAGTGATGATGGAACAAATGCCTGAAGAAAAACAATTGTCTGATACTGATCTGTCCTTTGCAAGGATAATGCTTCCTCACCATCAGGCTGCCATCGACATGGCTAAAGTTGAGTTGCGGTATGGAAAAAATAAAAATGTAAAAAGACTGGCCGAGAATATTATCTCAGATGAACAGATAGAAATCCAACAAATGAAGACATTTACAAACTCCCATTAACATATGAAAAAGATATCCTTGTTTACGCTATTAATATTCAGTTTTGCCCTACAATCAAAAGCACAATCAATCTATGCCCAAGACAGGGTTTATACAGGCAATCAGATATCTAATACGGTTTCTGTCTTAGATCCCTCAACACAAACGCTATTAGGAAATATTGTTCTTGGTAAACCCCAACCTGATATCTTAAGTCCTCTATATAAGGGACAGGCCCTGGTTCATGGCCTGGGTTATTCCCCTAAAAGGCAATTACTAGCAGCGGTTTCCATTGGATCAAATTCAGTAACCTTTATTTCAACAGCAAAAAATAAAGTTTTAAAAACTGTTTATATCGGACGTTCACCGCATGAGGCAACCTTTAACCCTTCAGGATCACAGGCATGGATATCGGTAAGAGGAGAATCGTATATCAGCGTAATTGATGCAAATAAACTGATTGAAATCAAGCAAATTCCAGTAGCCGACGGCCCGGGAATGGTTGCTTTTACTCCAGATGGAAAATGGGCTTATATTTGTTCCAGCTTTACTGCAGAAGTGGATGTAGTGAATGCAACTTCTTATGCTATTGTAAAGCGTATTCCAGTAGTTAGTCCATTTTCTCCAAATATATTCTGTAGTCCTGATGGGAAATGGATTGCATTGACACATAAGGATGTAGGGAAGATCACTGTCATCAGCACGGAGACAAATACGATACATACAGTACTAAATACAGGTCCAATTACCAACCATGTCACTTTTACTTTAGTTAATGATTCACCTGTGATGCTGGCAACCATTGGCGGAGAAAACAGCTTAAAAGTATTTAGTGTTTCACAAGATTTCAAGCTTACTGATAGCGTTGCGACAGGATCATTGCCACATGGCGTCTGGACTTCGGCAGATGGTAAATTTGCATATGTCGGATTAGAAAATGATGACCAGGTACAAGTGGTTGATCTGGTAAAAATGGCCGTTGTAAAAACCATTGCTATTGGACAATGTCCGCAAGCATTGTTGTACGCCGCTAATGCCAGCCCTGCAAATGCCTCAAAAGAAAATTTAACCCCGCTTAATCTTGCAGACAAAAGTCAGGTGATTAAATTGATGAATAAGGATAATTCAATGTCATCAGGCATGCTAAACGTAAGAAGCGTAGGCTTGACTGATCTTGTCCAACAGGACTTTAAAAAACTCGAGCCAAATACTTCGTATACTTTAGCGTTAACCAACTCCTCAAATGATACGTTTAACGCAGATTATGTCATCAATTCTTTTAAGACCGATGAAAAAGGAGCTTTTAGCGGTCAATCCTCGGGGATAATTAAGAGTGTAGGAACAGGTGGCGCCGATTATAAACATGTGGTTCTTATTGATGATCTTTCAAAAAAGCTGGTGATGATCAGTAACTAATGTATTTTAAACCAAAGATATAACTGCCCATAATGCAGCACTTGAAATTACTATCCATAAAATTACGCCTTGTAACAGTGGCATTATCCCCACTGCTTTCAAGATAGTAAATGAGAGTCCGCTTCCTATCAGGAACAAGGTTAAAGTTAAGCCTGCTTTTGCTAATGCTACAAAGTAGGGCGCAAAAGGCTTAATAAAAGGTAAGTAGGTGTTGGCGATCATTGCCAGGATAAATAGCCCTATAAAATAGGGTATACTAACTTTGCTATTGTTGCTTTTGAACAGGAAAGATGTACCAAACGCTACGGGAACAATCCATAGTGCTCTGGCTAACTTAACAGTTGTGGCTATCTGTAGTGCTTGTTCACCATATTTACTGGCTGCCCCAACAACAGAACTGGTATCGTGAATAGCAATGGCACACCACATACCAAATTGTGACTGTGACAAGTTAAGCGCATGTCCGATAGCGGGGAAAAGAAATAAGGCCACCGAGTTGAGTATAAAAACAGTACCCATTGCAACGGAGATCTGTTTTTCTTCTGCGTTCATTACAGGCGACAATGCAGCAATAGCACTTCCACCACAGATCGCCGTTCCAGCTGATATCAAAAAAGATGTTTTACGTTCTATTTTAAATACTTTTCCCAGGATAAAACCAATGATAAGCACTCCGAAAATAGAAACTACGGTAAACAGTACGCCTTCTTTTCCTGCTTTCATTGCACTGAATACATTCATTCCAAATCCTAGCCCGACAACAGAAATTTTTAGCAGCAGGTTTGTGGCCTTGTGATTTAAATGCAGATAGGGATGTTCCATTAGTTGCGCCAATACTAATCCTAGCAATAAGGCTAAAGGAGGCGACATAAATGGAAAGAGGCACAGCAAAACTGCCAGGATGAAGATAATTTTACGGGTGTTTAAATTTAAGTTTAGCAGGTTACCCGCCTTTATTTTAGAAGAATTTGAATTGTCTTTGATTTGTGTCATAATTTTGATTGTCTTTATTTTCTAATTCAAAGATCCATAACTAATAAACCCCGATCAAATCATTAAAACTTATCTTCCATAACTTCATGTTATAGAAGATAAGTTTTTAGACATTATTTATTCCCAACCCCATTTTTTGAAAATGAGATGTCCTTTATCGGATTGCATAAACTTGATAAAATCCTCAGTTTCCGACTTATGCGTACCAGTGCTACCCCTCACTACAGGTGTACCTCTATAGACTGTTTGTGTAACAGGAATCCTAACCATTGAGGTGAGGTCTGGTAAACGGTTATGCCAGGAGCCAAATGTTATCCAGGCATCATATTGAGGATCATTTTTCCATGCAGCAATACCCAATGCCGAATTTGCAAATGTACCTGCTATACGCTGCTGTATGTTTGCAATCAGATCTTGTCGACCTGCCAAATCTTCCCAAAGCCCCATTTGCCCAGCCCCATTCACATCAAGAATTTTCACACCTGGTTTACAGAGATCGCCCAGATTTTTGATGTTTTTAGGATTGCCGGGCCGTACCAGGATCGCTGCCGCACGTTTATATAACTCTGTCCGAGAGTTCGCCACTATCATGTTTGGGTGGTCAGACATGAATTTTGAAAGCATGTATTCTGCTCCTCCAAAGAACAGATCTGCATGTTTCATTGCATCCGGCATCCATTCATTATCTGGCCCGGCAGTGACTTTAATTACGATATCATGCTGCTTTCCAAAAACCTTCGCACATTCATTGATCGGTCCGAGCGGCCCACCGGGACCATAGACATATAAAGTATCGTTTGGGATTTGTGCATTCCCAATGGTCACTACAGCAACGACTGACAATATGGTTAAAAATATATTTTTCATTGTGTTTATGTTTAAGGTAAATCAAAACCAAACTTTTTGTAGATGGCAGCAGCCTGCGGACTGATCAAAAAATCCATAAAATCTTTTGCAGCGGCCGGATGTGGCGCATCTTTTAACTGTCCCGCTATATATTGCGCATGGATATTCTCTTTTTCAGGAATTTCAATGAGCTCAACAGGATGGCCAATCATTTTCTGATAGTAGGCCTCAGTATACCATACTGGAGCGGCGTCACTTTCGTTGTATAGGATCCTCATTGGTGATTGGCGATGATGGATCATGGTAAGATAAGTAGTCTTATCTTTAACTTTATCTTCCATGATGGTAGATTTTAATGTTTCCCCTCCAGCTTTCACATAGGCTTCTTCAATACGTTTACCGATCCCTTCATTCTCTGGATTGGGCATACTGATCCTCAGCTCTTTATTTGCTAAATCTTTGAGTGACTTCAATGCCTTCGGATTTCCCTTTTGGACCATGATTGCCAACCTGTTTCTAGCATATAAAGTCGTTTTGCTAAACCATTCAGGGGTCATGTCTATCCGGTTCTTACCAGCTGTATAAACATCCGGCTTTAAGGTAATTCTCATGTTGCCCACCACAATGCTACCGGTTTTTATTTGTTGGGCTAAAATGCCTGGGGGAAGCGTTTCGGCAAATACCCGCTGATAATGTGGATATGACTTTTTAAAGGCTGCAATTAATTCGTCAATGCACATAAACTGGTTACCGGCAAAGAAAACCACCAGTTGGGGATCATTAATGTCTCCAAAAAGATCAGGCACATTGTCTACTCCAGGTACTGTGAACTGAACTTTACTTTCAGGTGGAGTATTCCAGGGCGGATCAAAGCGATGATCCTGGGCCTTAACATTTCCACAAAGCAATAAAAATGCAACTGTGGCTAAAAAGGTGTGATTTATATATTTCATGATTTTCTAATTATTTGGTTTAAGGATGTACAACTGCCCATCCCTGATATTGACGGATGATGATTTCACCATTGCCGCTGGGTACATAACTGATAAAATCAAATAAGGTATTTTTTTCGATTTTCCTTTCTCTGACGGTATTTTCACATTGTGCAAGAATTACTCCTCTGGATTGCAGTTCTAACAATGTTTTTTCAAAAGATCCGTTCTTCTGGTAAACAGCTACGCCATCTCCAAAGGCAATAAGTTCTGCATTGATTTTCCCTTTTAACCTGGGATCGTCGAGTGCATTTTTTAGGTTTCGAAGTGTTCCTGCAATCTTTTTCTCATCACCGTTATTGATTACATACAGTGCCTTATAATTTTTCAGGGTGGCTTTTGCCCCTGTAAAATTAGCAGGTGTAGCTTGGGCAAAAGTGGCCGAGGTTGCTGCGATCAGCAAAAATAATGTACAGATTAAGGTTATTTTTTTCATGATTTTAGATTTTGATGATTTATTTAGTTGTTAGTTTTACTTGTTTTTCGGAGGTTACAATTGGTGCAAATGGACCATACTTATGTTGATTTTCAGAAAATTTGTCGGCATATGGTCCGTATGGCGCATCAAAAGGTTTTTTTAACAAATCAGGGTAATCTTTTCCCTGATCTTTATGTGGTCTTGGCTGTGAGTTCACAAAAGCAGCGAGATCCCAGGCCTCCTCATCACTTAACTGCGCATCTCCATATCTGGCACCATATGGCATATTGTTCTTTACGAACCCCGCAAAGTTACTGAGTCTATACATCCCTGCGCCATCATTGTAGCTGTGTTTGCCCCATAATGGCGGATAAACATAAGTTAGTTTGTCTTCATCGAGTATTCCCTCACCATTTGCACCATGACAACTTTGACATTTACTGGTATATAAAATCGCTCCATGTTTGACATTCGCTGCCCTATCCAGGAATTTTAATTTTTCGGTTCCCGTTCCAAACACTTTCTCCCCTTTTTTTACACCTGTTCCAAGCCATTTCATATAAGCCAGCATTGCCTGTATCTCTTTACTAGATTCGTCTGGTACTTTGCCTGCAAGACTTCGATTGAAGCACTCTGCAATACGTGCCGATGCAGGTTCAACCTTTCCTGATCTGCCACTCATTTTAGGAAAACTGGAAATAAAACCAGCATAATTATTTCCGAACAGTTTGGTTCCACCCTCGAGGTGACAATTCTGACAATTCATACCATTTGTAATACGGGCTATGGATCCATTTGGCCCAAAATATTTGCTCGTATGTGCTATTAATTCTTTGCCATACCTGATCATCTGGCCGTACTTGGTGTCCGCCGGAATCGTATTTTCATCAGGCGCTTTCCAGGCATCAGCAGGTACAACCTGGCTTTTGACGTTAACAGCAGCTATACCGGTTTCCACATCCTGTTTGGTTTTTGCTGTCACTACATCTGGCTGCCCATTAAAAAATAAAGTGCAGATGAAAATGGTTCCACAAGCAACAAATAGAAACGCAATGATAGCCGTTGTCCTGGCTGTATATATAAGTGCTTGTCTGATTTCTTTTTCTGTTGATTCCTTATTCATAACCAATATTTTTCTGTTACAAATGTGCATTTATTCTACTCATCAGAAAAAGCATAAAAAGTTATTGATGATAACGTAAGGTTATGATGTCAGTACCCGTTGAAACAAATTGTTTGTATCTTAGGTTATCTACTAAAACCGTGTATGATAGATTTCCGTTTGCAAGTATTTTATGCTGTCGCTAAAAGGCTGAATTTTACAAAGGCCTCGGCAGAGTTATTTATCAGTCAGCCTGCTGTAACCAAACACATTAAAGAATTAGAGCAGGAGTTCAAAATGTCATTATTTGAACGCAGTGGAAACAAAAAAATCAGCCTCACCCCAGCCGGCGAATTATTGTTGCATTACGCAGAACAGATTTTTGGAACTTACCGGGAACTGGAATATGATATGAATCTACTTACTAAACAGCATAAAGGAATATTGAGGATTGGTGCCAGCAGTACTGTGGCACAATATATCATTCCACCTGTATTGGCACAGTTTCACAATAAGTTTAAGGATATACAAATTCAACTGGTTACCGGAAACACAGAAGATGTAGAGCAGCGTTTGATTGCTAAGGAAATAGATTTTGGAATCATTGAAGGCATCTCCCGGAACCCACAGATTAAATACGAACAATATCTAAAAGACGAGCTGGTGCTGGTGTGTTCTGGTCACAATTATGCCATGAAAAAGGAAATGATCAAACCGAATGAGTTGAAGGATTATGATTTATTACTTCGTGAACCTGGTTCTGGTACACTAGATGTTATTGCATATGCTTTAAAAGCACACCAGATAAAGGTGGGGGACTTAAATATAGAAATGCAGTTAGGTAGTACCGAAAGCATTAAATCCTATTTGATTCACAGCAAATGCCTGGCTTTTTTATCTATCCACTCCATATTGAAAGAGCTCAAGAATAATGAATGCCGCATCATAGATATCAAGGATATGGTTATCGAAAGGCCGTTTCATTTCATTCAGCTTCATGGTCAGCAGGACGCTCTGGCGGAACTATTTATGCGCTTCGCTAAAAGCTACAACTATAATGTATAGTGTTACCGAAATTTCGAGGCAATATCAGCCAGCTAAAGTGCTGCTGCTCTTTGTTTCTGAAGCTCCTGGAGGTGACGATAAACATTTTTACCTGGGAAATACTAATCTGTTTCGAACAATTTATCTTGCATTTAGTGAGGTATTTGGCGATTTTAAATCTGTAGAAGATTTTTTGCAGTTCTTTAAAGGCACGGGATGCTTTTTGGAACATCTAACTTGTACACCTATTGATAAATCGTCAGTTAAAATCAGAAAAAACCAGAGGCAGGGGGGAATAGAGCAATTAGCTCATAAAATCAGAACATATCAACCCCGATTAATCATGATCCTAATGAAAAGCATTGAACAAGAGGTTAAAGAATCTATTGACCTATCAGGCTTATCGTTTATCGAAGAAATTGCAGTTACCTGCTATCCTGCCGGCACTGAATCAAACAGGCTTACTTGCATCCGGGATACCAGGGTTATCATCTCCAAACTGGCATCGATATTGACATAACATGCAAATATATTGCTGTAATATACCGATACAGAACAAGATGAAAATTCAAGATCAGGAAAACACCAAACAGCATGCAGGAGACCATTTGGCTAATGAAAGAACATTTTTGGCCTGGATCAGAACCAGTATTGGTATCATGGGATTTGGCTTCGTGGTGATGAAATTCTCGCTATTTATCAAGCAGATCAGTGCCGCACTGGGGAGTAAAGTGCCCCTGCACCAAACCGGAGATTCCCGCATTATCGGGATTTTTCTAGTTGCCCTGGGAGCAATTACTATCATTTGTTCTTACTTAAGATATAATTCAACGAAAGAACAATTGAATCAGGGGGTGTATTACCATTCAACACTTTTTGTTAAAGTTTTAACCGCTTTAGTTTTCATAGCTAGTATACTTTTACTGCTCTACCTTATTAAAACAACATAGGCAGTTAAATCATCTGTACTTGATGCTTTAGAAAAGAGAGGAAGGAAAGCGGTCGATATAGCGTTGTTTTTTGATATAAATTGCTGATTGCATTGGTCAAGGATCTTATAAAAATTTCACCTCTTTATGATAATCCACAGGAACAGGATAAGTCAATATTTTATGTTCCCGTAAATATTTTGGGTACCGCAATACGCTGTGAAGAATATATACCTGAATGGCCACTGAAAAAATAGGCTGTAAAACAGGCTACCGCAAAAAACATGGTGTATTCACTACCAAAAAGTTCTATACCCATAATCGTACAGGCAAGGGGTGTATTCGTTGCACCAGCAAAAACAGCAATAAATCCAAGGGCAGCAAACAAACTAACTGGAGCATTTAATAAGGTCGAAAGTGCATTGCCTAATGTTGCGCCAATATAAAACAAAGGCGTTACCTCACCACCTTTAAATCCAGTTCCTAATGTTAAAGTTGTGTAAATGGTCTTCCATAACCAGCTCCAAGTATCTGCTCCACCAGGCTGAAAAGCAGAGGGAATTGTAACGGCTCCTTGGTATTCGCTATCCACGCCCAAACTTAAGTAATCCGGTTTCCCGATGGCGTAAGTCAAGCCTATAATAATCAGACCACCGATAACAGGAATAAGCCACTGGATCTTACATACTTTAGAAAAAAAGGCCTTGATCTCATGCACCATTACAGCAAACAGGTAGCTGGCCAGACCAAACAATGTGGATGCTAGAATAACCTTACTAAGCAGGAGTAGGTTTACCGGCAGGTATTCAGATAGAAAGTAGGCACTTTTCTCTATGAGATCGATGTGATAAGCGGTATGATGGATGCCCCAGGCAGAGACAGTAAGATCACCAAGCACGCTGGCAATTAATGCGGGAAGTAAAGCCTTGTACTCTATTCTTCCAATGGCCAGAACTTCCATTGCAAATATGGCACCGGTGAGCGGTGTTCCGAACACCGCCCCAAACCCGGCTGCAATTCCCGCGGTAAGGAGCATCTTGGTGTCTACCTCATTTAGCTTAAACCAGCGGCTAAACATTCCTGCGATGCTTCCTCCGATTTGTACCGCGGTTCCCTCTCTTCCAGCCGATCCGCCAAACAAATGGGTAATCACTGTAGTTATTAAGATTACTGGCGCCATCTGCCTGGGCACTCCACCACCCGGCCTATGGATTTCATCCATGATCAGGTTATTTCCTTTTTCTGAGGACCTACCAACTGACTGATAAATCAGGTGGATCACAATACCTGCTAAAGGTAGCAGAAAAATGAGACAGGTATGCTGAAAGCGAAAGTGAATGGCCCAGCCTAGCAGCCAAAGGAACAAGGCAACCATACTTCCTATTGCAATGGCAACAGGAAGTATAAGCAGCGTCCATCGAACCGCATATTTAAAAACCGAAAGGTGTTCAAATAAAAATTTATTATGTTTCATTGTAGGTTAGCGGCTGATTTATAATTTTTTATAAAAAGTATTGATTCCTGCAAATGATGCCCTATCACCAAGTTCTTCTTCTATCCGAAGCAACTGGTTAAATTTAGATACCCTTTCAGAGCGGCAGCCACTTCCTGTTTTGATGTGCCCCGCACCGGTAGCGACAACCAGATCCGCAATTGTCGTGTCTTCAGTTTCACCACTGCGGTGAGAAATAAAGCAATTGTAACCGTTTTTTTGGGCTAGTTCTACGGCCTTTAGCGTTTCGGAAACTGTACCGATCTGGTTCAATTTAATCAGTACGCTGTTTGCAATGCCCTGGTCGATTCCCTGCTGGATAATACTCGGGTTGGTGCAGAATATATCATCTCCAACCAATTCCACTTTGTCTCCCAAAAGGCTGGTCAGCTTTTTCCATCCCTCCCAATCGTTTTCGCCCAACCCGTCTTCCAACAGGATAATTGGGTACTCTTTTAACCATCCTTCCCAAAAGCCAATCATTTCATCTGTTGTGATCCGTTCTTTAGAACTTTTATAAAATTCATATTTTCCATTATTCCACATTTCGCTGGTCGCTGGGTCAAGACAAAGGGAAATATCCTTGCCTGGAGCAAAACCGGCAATATGTATCGCTTCCATGATGATTTGGACGGCTTCCTCATTAGAACTCAGATTTGGCGCAAACCCACCTTCGTCACCAACTCCGGTATAATAGCCTTTCGCTTTTAGCAGACTTCTCAGGGAATGAAAAACAGCTTCGCCCATACGGATACTTTCCTTAAACGAGGGGGCGTTATGAGGGGCAATCATAAATTCCTGAAAATCGATGTTGTTATCAGAATGCCTTCCCCCATTAATGACATTCATGCACGGTACGGGCATTACGTAACCTTCCCTTTCCACTAGCTGCCTATACAAGGGAATCCCTTTTGCAACGGCCGAAGCCCGGGCGAAGGCGATTGAGGCCGCAAGCATCGCATTTGCGCCGAGCCTTGATTTATTCTCGGTTCCATCCAGACCAATTATATGATCATCGAAGGCCTGCTGACCCTCAAAGGATAAGCCGGTGACTGATTTGCCGACTTCGACGTTAATCCCTTTTACTGCTTTTTCCACGCCTTTACCATTATAGCGCTCTGGATCACCATCTCTAAGCTCTACGGCTTCTTTTTCACCCGTACTTGCCCCGGATGGAGAAATACCCCTTGCTGTTGTTCCGTTAAGAGTGACTTCTACTTCTACTGTCGGATTGCCCCTGGAATCCAAAATTTCACGGGCATGAATTTTAGTTAATTTCATAGTTTTTTGTTTTATATTGATTTTTAGTATTTCGGTTGCTTACAAATAATTGAGTTTCTCAAAAGATCAAAACCAGTGTTCCCCCAATGATCAGCAGGGCACCAAAGAATACTTTCAGGGTAAGAGCTTCTTTCAGGAACACCATTGCAAGTATAATAGTTAGGGCAACACTCAACTTATCAACAGGGGCGACCTGGGACACTTTCCCGATCTGCAAAGCCTTGTAGTAGAATATCCAGGACAAGCCGGTGGCAAGGCCAGATAAAAAAAGAAATAGCAGGTTATGCTTTGACAGTTCCGTAATTCCTTTAAGTTCGCCTCTGGCCATTACGATCCCCCAGGCTACAATCAGTATTACCACCGTTCGTATGGCAGTAGCCAAATCAGAATTGACATTGGTTACGCCGACTTTTGCAAAGATGGCCGTAAGGGAAGCAAAGAAAGCTGATAATAGCGCGTAGATCCACCACATAGTTTTATGTTAATTTTCCGTTATTGAATAATTCCAAAGTAAATGAGTACAAGAACCGTTGCTCCGGCAATGATCCGGTAAATGCCGAACCAGCGGAAAGAATGCTTTTGAAGATAGGTGATGAAAGAGCGGATGGCCATCCATACATCCCACCCGCACCTGCTTTACTTAAATGAATGATCGTAGTTAGATTCGGTTCATGGGAAGGGCGTAGACGCTTAACGGTGTTTTTAATCAGTCCTAAAGCAATCTGATCTGCACTAGCAACTAGTAGCGCAATGGTAATAAGAACCTGCCAAATTTTTTTGCAGAAATTCTGGAAGAGGCAATAAATAATGAAGGCATAAAAAGGAAGCCAAAAACGCTTATCACTGGCCCAGTACATGATCGTATCCCAGAATGCATTATGGTGCTGATTTATCCACAAGAACCATTCAGTTTCAACCGGCAGGACCATTGCTAACACTGATCTCACTTTGGCAGACAGACAAAGTAAGACAAGCGCAATTAAGATAGCTGCCAGCAATAAGAGTTGAGAATTTATTTTTAATTTTTTCACCTACAATACTTTGACCGGCAGATTTTATTACCTGCTGGAATTTCTATTGTAGGCGCCATCAGCTTTTGAAAAAAGCGGTTGAATCGGAAGGACACCATTTCCGTATTGCAAATATAATACTAATAAAATGATGTGCAAAATCTTAAAGTAGGTGTTGAGAATTTAATTTATCACTATTCCTCCTTATTTGAATACGAGAACCAGTTTCTTATTCTTCTACCGTTTAAACAAGCATCATATCACGGGATTAAAGCTTTTCTTAAACAAAATGAAACCGCCTGGAAATAACCATGTTATCTATATAGGAATTTTTTTTATAACCCTAAAAAATTAAAGTTATGGGATACCATGAATGGAAAAACTGTATTGATGCATGCTTAAAGTGTGCTTCAATTTGCAATCATTGTGCAAGTTCATGCACTCAGGAAGAAGACGTGAAAATGATGGCGCGGTGTATTGAGCTTGATATGCAATGTGCAGCCATCTGCTACTCTGCCGCTCAATTGATGAGTATGGGTAGCTCTTTTGCTCAAGACATTTGCCGTATTTGCGCAGATATTTGCCAGCAATGCGGAGATGAGTGTAGTAATCATCATACCCAGCATTGTCAGGAATGTGCAGATGCTTGTAAGGCTTGTGCGGAAGAATGCAGAAGAATGACAGGAGTAGCTGCTTAAGATGCCAATCACCGTGAGCATTAATTGATTAAGGGCAGCATTCTAGTTGCCCTTTCATTTTTATAAATAGGCAAATTTATTCCATTCATTTTATTTTCATTATTCCCTCATTATTTGATATTTACCAAGGTTTGAGGTTGTTCTTGGTATGTCCTTTCTCTAGCCTTAAAAAAATGGGTTTTTTAGGATATGATTCTCATAAACTCATTCCATTATTCAAATAAGAATTTCAGTTTTTGATGATGAGTACTTGATAATTCGAATTCTATGAAAATGAAGGCTAGATGCGAGTTGAGGAATGCATTAAATAATGCATGAACTTTCAATTCCCGCTTCATCAAATTATTTCAAAAAACAAAAAATACAAATTTCATTTCAATGGCGGTGTTAAAACAATCACGTTGTTAAACCGAGGGTATGTACCTTCTAAATTAAATGCAAGCTACATGGCATTTGCGCATAATTGTAAAAAAATTTAGACCAAACGGATTTCCCCCCGTTTATCCTATAATTGAATAATATTCAAGCTGATCGATGTTCGCAATTGAAACTAATCCACATGCTTATTTGGCTAATTAGATAGCAGTTTATGGAGTTCAACACTGATGTCTAGACAATTGGTGTTTTATAAATAGTTGCGGTATATCTTAATTTTAGGGAAAATTCTAAAAAGTTCGAACCGAAAAATTCAATTTAATCTATTGTAAGTGACTTATTTTCAAGTTCTTAATGTTTAAAAAATAAGAGGCATACTTTTTAGATGCCTCATATTGCCACTTAGTAGGGTCAACCCGCGGAAGTTCGACCCTTTTTGAGCATTGTGAAGCTGTGGTTAATTTTGATAAAGTTTTGAACAACAAGATGGAGGGACAGTATAGGAAAAAGAAATTATTCGATGACAATCGAAAGTAGGGTGAGAAATATCGTAACCTAATATTTGTTGATATTTTGTAACGGTTTTGTTGCGGTTTATCCTCTCATCTTTTTAGATTAATGCAGATTTTAGCGCCTATATATTTAGGTTGTTAAATTTGAAGGGTTTGAAAGTTAAGCAGGTACCAAATTGCTCTATAATTGGAGTCGTCTTGCTGTACCTGATTATCTCTTTGGGCAATATCTTTTTTTTATCCAACCTCTCCCTTTTAGAGTCCGCCCGGGGAATAAAATCAGCTGCGCAGTACAAAGGTAGCTTTTCTCCGCTTGGAAAGGATTCAAAAATTACCAGACAATTTAAGTGTATCCTTGATGAACGCAAGAAAACCGTGCTTCCTGTTTTGGAAGCTTTTCTTATCGGCGTCATCTTATTTTTGGGGCTTTCGCTTTTAGCCTCTAACCTAAACAGGTATTTTCTTGAGATCAGATACAGGATTGCCGGATCAGTCCCAATTTATATTTCCAACCAGGTCTTTCGGATCTGAGATTTATCTCAATTTTCTTTTATTGACAGGTCCTTCAAATGATGAAGTGACGACGGCCGGTTAATCACCGTGTTTCCTGTCCAAGACGTCCGTCAAATCTTTTTCCTTAAATTTTAATTTAAAGACATGATCCGTATTAAACAGATTTTCTGTTTGTTCCCACTTTTATATATGGGGCTGGAAAGCCATGCCCAAACCTCCCCAAAGCCCATCGGGATCGTTGATCTGATCGATCACGTGACCGCTTTTTCACCTTCACTGGCCGCTGATTCAGCAACAGTTGATATACGTGCCGCCCAGTTAAGAGAGACCGCGGCGAATGCCCTTCCAAATCTGAAGCTTAATTATCAGGCAGATCTGGGCTCAAACAATAACGTGGCAGGACCTTATATGGCCTTTGGTATAGTTCCCTCCAATTCCAGAGGTGTTAGGACTGAAAGCACTACCAAGGCTACACTTACTAATCTTGGTATTGTCTCCCTTGATTGGGAGGTCTATAATTTTGGTGCCTATAAAGCTCAGAATGCAGTCGCCAAATCAGAACTTGTCGTTGAACGATCCAAGTTTGCCCAGCGCCGATACCAGACAAGGGCCATCGCTATTGATGATTACCTGAGTCTACTAAAGCTTCAGGACATGCTATCCATTCAAGCAAGCAATATCAGTCGCAATGAGCAGATCAACCGTTCGATTTTATCCCTTGCCAGAAGCGGTGTGCGTCCGGGTGTGGATACCAGTATCGCAGGGGCCGAACTCTCCAAATCAAGATTGAACTATATTGAAATGGACAATACCTACAGACAGGTTCAGCTCGACATTGCAGCAATCAGCGGGCTAAATCCGGAAAGTATTGTCGCTGACAGTACGATCCTGGATCGGCTAAAATCGCTTGAGGTAAACCTATCGGTAAAGTTGACCGACAGTTCAAGCCATCCGCTGCTTGATTTCTACAAAAGCAATTATCTAAGCAGCGTTGAGAAGGAAAACCTGGTCAAAAAAGCCTATAATCCAAAGGTAAGCCTGCAAGCTGCTGCCTGGTCAAGGGGATCAAGCATTGATGCCAATGATAATTTCAACAGTCTCTCGAATGGCTTGGAATGGCAACGGGAAAATTACCTCGTGGGCGTAGGGATCAGTTATAACTTATTTGATCTGCGCAGGCGTCAGTTGAAGCTTAGGACCCAAAAGGCCAGTAGCAATTTTTACTTAAAGGAACTACAGCAGGAAAGGTTAATGTTATCAAATGCCGCCCTTCAAGCAGGACTTGAGATCAGTACCGCGCATAAAAGACTCGATGAAATACCAAACCAGCTAAAGGCAGCGGCCGCAGGGTATCGCCAGAAGCTCTCGCTTTATAAGAACGGGCTGACCGACATCATTGAGCTCAATGCAGCCCTGACCATCCTTTACCGTGCAGAAACCGATTTTGTCAACGCAAAATATCTGTACATCCGGGCGCTTTTTCAAAAGGCTATCGCCACCAACCAAGTAGATTCACTGTTAAACACATTAAAATAATAAAGATATGTCAATGGTTACCTCGGCCCTGAAAAAGCCGATTACAACAGTGGTGATCACCGCGAGTTTACTGCTCTTTGCAGTTCTCAGTGCGCTGAAGATCCCAATAGATATTTTCCCCCAGCTTAATTCGCCGACAATATATGTTATTGAATCCTACGGAGGTATGTCTCCACAACAGATGGAGGGCTTCTTCTCCACTCGTCTACAGGATCAGTTTCTTTATGTTAATGGCGTTAAGAATATTACCGCCAAAAACATTCAGGGTTTGACGATGCTAAAGCTGAGTTTTTATGAAAGCACCAATATGGCAGAGGCTTCTGCCCAAGTTGCCTTGCAGGTTAACCGGGCCATGAAGTTCTTCCCTCCAGGCGCTTTGCCTCCGCAGGTGGTCCGCTTTGATGCCTCTTCACTGCCAGTAGGCCAGCTTGTACTCTCGGCCAAATCCCGCAGTCTGAAAGAAATCTATGATATGGCGGCAACGCGTATCAGGCCCATGTTTTCCTCTGTCGCAGGGCTTTCAGCGCCACCGCCATTCGGTGCCAATTCCCGCTCGATTACCATTAGTGTAGATCCGAGCAAATTAAGGAGTTATAATCTGACTCCGGACGAGGTGGTAGGGGCTTTATCCAAGTTCAATGTCATGTCTCCTTCGGGAAATCTAAGGTTGGACAATACCATGATGGTGACCTCTATGAACTCCCTGGTTAAAACGGTCGATGAATTCAACAACATTCCAATAGCTACAAAAAACGGCGTTTCAATATTGGTAAGGGATGTGGCAAGGGTTGCCGATGCAGCGGATGTTACCGTGGATTATGCATTGATCAACGGGAAACGGTCTGTGTATATTCCTGTGGTCAAAACAGCAGACGCCTCGACTTGGTCAGTGGTAAAGTCCTTAAAGGCCAAAATCCCCGAAATGCAGAGCCTCTTGCCGGACGATGTCCACATCTCTTATGAATTTGACCAGTCTGTTGCCGTTATCAACTCGGTAAAAAGCCTGATCACTGAAGGTGGTCTTGGTGCACTATTAACGGGCCTAATGGTGTTGCTATTCCTGCGTGATCTGCGAAGCAGTCTTATCGTGGTGATCACCATTCCGGTATCGATTTTAATTGGGGTGCTTTTACTAGGCATGTTCGGTCAGACCATAAATATCATGACCTTGAGCGGTCTGGCACTTGCAATAGGGATCCTGGTCGATCAGGCAACGGTGACGATCGAAAATATCCATCAGCACCTGGAAATGGGCAAGCCCAAACGCGAAGCCATTTACGATGCCTGTGAAGAAATCGCATTCCCGCTGCTGCTCATCCTGCTGTGTATTCTGGCCGTATTTGCACCATCTTTTATGATGAACGGTATACCAAAGGCGATGTTTTTGCCACTATCCCTTTCGATTGGCTTCACCATGGTTGTCTCTTTCATCGTGGCCCAGACCTTAGTTCCCATTCTATCCAACTGGATGATAAACGAAGAACGTTACCAGCACTATGACCATGGTAAGATCCATGCTCATGCAGGAGAGGCCCTGGACGAGAGGCAAGGAGAGCAGGTAGAAAAGCATCTGCAAAATGAAAAGGATGAACCGGAAAAAAATGATTTCTTTGAAAGGGTGAAGGTGCGGTTTATGGCAATCATCCAGCGGTGGATGCCGATGAAAAAAGGTATTGTCGGGATTTATTTAGTTCTGGTCATTTCTCTTGCAGGACTGGGATTTGTTTTTATTGGAAAGGATATGATGCCAAAGCTCAACAACGGACAGTTCCAGATACGCATCAAAGCGCCGGACGGTACCAGATTAGAGCGCACCGAGGAGAAATTTAAGCAGGTACTTTCCATTATCAATCAGACAGTAGATAACCATATCGCAGTTAGTTCGGGATACGTTGGGCTTATTCCGAGTAGTTACGGAACAAGTAACTTATATATCTTCAATACCGGTACCCATGAGGCTGTGCTTCAGGTGAACCTTGATGAAGATTATAAGGTAAATATGGATGAGCTGAAAGATGCGCTGAGAAAGAACATCGCTTATAAACTTCCTGACCTACGTATCACCTTTGAGCCGATTGACATGACCGAAAAGATTATGAGCCAAGGCGCTGCAACTCCTATTGAGATCAGAGTAGCAGGAAAAGATATGGACCAGATCGAGTCTTACGCTAATAAGGTGCTCTCTAAACTTAAAAAAATAGATTACCTCCGTGATATCCAGATTGCTCAACCCCTGCACATTCCCGTGGTTTCTATTACCCTTGATAGATTAAAGGCGGCGCAGTTTGGGCTGAACGTGGTTGATATCGCAAGGTCAGTTACTGCAAGTACCTCATCCAGCCGATTTACTGAGAAGAACCAATGGCTCGATGAAAAAACCGCCTATACCTACCAGGTACAGGTACAGGTTCCAGAGTATGTCATGAATACAATGGATGAGCTCAAAGAAATTCCTTTGGTTAAAGGGCAGAGCAGTCCGGTACTGGGCGACATCGCTACTTTCAATACCAGTTACCTTCCAGGAGAATATGACCGCTCCGGGCCAAGACGCTTTCTGACCGTGAGCGCAAACATTTATAAAAAGGATCTTGGAACGGCAACTGCTGATGTAGAAAAGGCACTAAAGTCCGTAGGCACGCCTCCTAAGGGACTAACTGCTGAAGTGAAAGGTATGTCGAGCCTGTTGACTGAAACACTATCTTCTCTTCAGGGCGGACTTGCTTTTGCGATATTGGTGATCTTCCTGCTGCTTGCGGCCAATTACCAGTCTTTCAAGCTTTCGCTGACGGTTCTTTCGACCGTTCCTGCTGTAATCCTTGGGTCGCTTACCGCATTATTGCTTACAGGTTCTACGCTTAACCTGCAGAGCTACATGGGGATGATCATGTCCACCGGGGTGTCAGTGGCCAATGCGATACTTATCGTGACCAACGCCGAAAAACTCAGGCTGGATTACAAGGATTCTACCCGGGCGGCAGTGGTGAGTGCCGGGATTCGTTTAAGGCCGATCCTGATGACCAGTTTTGCGATGATAGCCGGGATGATCCCGATGGCCTCTGGGTTGGGCGAATCCGGTGAACAGACCGCGCCGCTCGGCAGGGCTGTTATTGGTGGGCTATTCTTTTCAACCCTTGCCGCGCTCTTCATCCTTCCGCAGGTTTTCGCTTGGGTACAGAAAAAAAGCAGCTTAAAAGAACCAAACCTAATGCCTAGAAAAACAAGAATTTAAAAGATAAACAACATGAAAACCAGATTCATTCCCATCATAATAATTATAAGTACTCTGGCCGCGTGTGGCGGAAACCAGAAGCCCGTGAACATCAGTCCCGAAAAAAACGGCAAGGAAGCCAAATATGAAACCACAAAGGTCGAAGAAGAGGCCCTTTCCAGTTTTACCCGCATTCCCGGGGTGCTCAAGCCTTTCAACCAGGTGAACATTTTTCCCAAGGCCAATGGTTTTGTGAAAGCAATACTGGTCGATTTGGGTTCTAAGGTGACCAAAGGCCAGCTGCTGATGACCCTGGAAGCACCGGAACTCGAATCACAATTGCAATCGGCAAATTCCCGTTACCTGCAGGCACGGGAGACCGCATCGGCGAGCAGTGAGAAATACAGACGTCTGAAAGAAGCAGCAAAAGAGGAAGGTTCGGTATCTCCGCTAGAACTTGATAATGCGCTTTCCAGGATGAAAGGAGATAAGGCCATAGCTGAGGCTGAGCGGTCAAATGTATCCTCCGTACGTACCATGCAGGACTACTTGAAAGTATATGCGCCTTTTGACGGGGTGATCGTTGACAGGAATGTATCACCGGGAGCACTGGTGTCGGCGGGCAAATCTTCGGACCTACCCATGCTGGTATTGCAGGACCTGACCCACATGAGGCTTGAAGTTTCTATACCTGAGGATTATGTAGACAAAGTGGACCTAAGCCAGATGGTCAAGTTCCGCTTCAATGCGCTGCCGGGGGAACAGCGCCAGGCCAAGATCAGCCGGTCTGCAAATTCACTGGGCAACATGCGCCAGGAAATCGTCGAGGTTGACGTGGCCAATAAAGATAACAGGTTGAAGGCCGGCATGTATGCCGAGGTTGAAATCCCGCTTAAATCCGGTGCGACTTCGCTTCTTGTGCCTAATTCTGCTATCGTGCGTTCTACAGAACGGAAGTACGTAGTGGAAATTGCAAATGGTAAAGCCAAGCTCGTTGACATTAAGGAAGGGATGAAGGGAACAGAGATGACCGAGATTTTTGGTTCCATCAAAGCCGGGACAGAGATTATTTCGCCCGCGAACGATGAGATCAAAAGCGGTCAGACGCTATAAAACATTGCCGGGCGGATATTAGCCGCCCGGCAAATCTTTTTATTAGTCAGATAAGAAAAAAGGAAAATATGAAAGATTTAGAATTTAACCATGAGTTTGAAATCGGGGGAAAACACATTTGCATAGATGTCCCAAAGAAAAGATGCAACCAGGTCTACATCGAGGGAGAGCTGGTTGGGACGGTTTGGGAATGTAAAAAACAAGGGGTAATATCCTTTGTATCAAGAGATTTTAAGCTTGCCCCTTACCTGGAAAGCATTGCGGCCGAGTTAAACATTTTTTACAGGACCTCCCTATGAGTGCCTATGCCGGATGGACATTTCAACCTTTTCTGATCTGTTTCCTGTTATTAATGACTGTAAAGGTAAAGGCGCAAGATCAAACTGCCGTCCCCAAGATATCGGTAGGCTTTGTCATGGGCTTTCCGACCGGTAAGACGGCTAAAACTTATGTCAACGGATATGGGGCATCAACAAAGGTGGAATTCAAGGTTTCGGAGCACCTCAACCTAACCGGATCTGCGGGCTATATGACTTTCCGCTACAGGGATGAGGTAAAAAAACGTCTCGATTATTTAGGAGAGCCAACAAGCATGAATGGTGTTGTTCCAATTAAAGTCGGAGCAAAATATTACTTTGAAGGTATCTATTACGCTGCCCTTGAGCTTGGTGCAGCAAATACTCTTGGATACCGGCTGAATACCTCTTTTGCCTACGGACCGACTTTGGGTGCCAGCATTCCAATTTCGAAGCATTATAGTGCAGATCTCGGCCTTCGTTATGAGGGTTGGAAAAGCAGCGGAGGGCAGGTTTCCTTTTTTGGACTTCGTTTGGCTCTGGCAATTTCAGGAACTAAAAAATAATAGGCAAAATATTTAACCTAAAATTTAAATTATGACAGAGAAAAATATTTCACAACCATTTGAAACTTTTGACCATAATAAATCCTCAGCAAAGGGTGGAGATAACGCATATCACCCCGCAAACCAAGATAGAGAGGTTTTATTGCGTTACCTGCTGGAGCGGTTGAACCTGGAAACCGGCCATCTCAATGAGAAGCGAAAATTGAGGAAGTAGGGGCCTTTTTAGACCTTTAAAAAACATTCGTAGGAATGGCAAATCAGATTTATTATAACCAGGGGCAACCCACAATATGCATGACAAATGGAAAAGATGATATATCTTTT
The DNA here is from genome assembly GCF_032678585.1 of Pedobacter psychrodurus. Classification (GTDB taxonomy): domain Bacteria; phylum Bacteroidota; class Bacteroidia; order Sphingobacteriales; family Sphingobacteriaceae; genus Pedobacter; species Pedobacter psychrodurus_A. The sequence goes on from NZ_JAVTSN010000013.1 coordinate 50,633, forward strand.
GGAAAATGATGAGGGTATAACCGAAGTATTACAGCTTCTTTTTAACAGTGAGGGGTACGGGGTTTCCGCGTTTTCTTCGGTAAGCTCGTTTATGGCAGGGCTAAGTGATCATGTTGCAGATCTTTTTCTGCTGGATGTTATGCTCCCCGATGGAAACGGCATTGAAGTCTGCAGTTACCTGAAGTCCTTAGAGAAAACCCGGAATGTTCCGATTATCATGATGAGTGCTCATGCGGACCGTTATGACATTAGAAGGGGCTGCGCTGCAGAGAATTTTATTAAAAAGCCTTTCGATATTCACGACCTGCTGCGTTTGGTAGCGAAACATATTTGACCGGTGATAAAGTACGGGTTCTCTCAAGTTTGGTATTCGTGCTCACAATCAGTGTTTCCATGTCAGAGATCCGCTAAGTCGTTCTTACAAGATATATCAACAAAAGCATGCTTGAAATGAAAATAACCACGGTAAGGACTTTGATGAGTGTAGAGGAATGGTAATAACTGCCTTGATTAATAAGTGTATGAGTTTTTTGATAGCGCATAAATGCCAGGATGATGGTCAGTGCGCCTACCCCGACAAGAAGTATTCCTATCCTCTGTGAGTTGCCGGTTTGGTGTACGACGGCTTTGGCCCCAAGAGCGAGAGTGATCTGCTTGATAAAAAGTGAAAACTTTACCACCACAAAACCAAAGCCCATAATTCCTATGCTAGTTCTTATCCAGGCAAGAAAAGTCCGTTCGTTGGCCAGATGGTCACCAGTGTTTGATTTAGGAATGGCTTGTTCTTCTTTTTCCATTATTGATAATATTGGTTGACGGATCACCGCATGCCTGATTAACAAAATTTTATCAATGCTGTTTGGGCGAGTACTGTTTTAATTATGTAGCTTTTCGATAAATTCCCTAGCATTTTTAAATGCGTTACTCCGCACAGCACATACGATGATAGACAATTTTGTCGAACCTTTTGAATTTTAGTGTTGCCGGCATAAGCCATTGATATTTAAACATGACAATAATTTTCGGCGTTTGCGGCCCCGGGTGAAATGGATCCGGCACAACTGATCCTAATCTTTGCATCGTATCGAAATACCAATTTGCACCTTTTAAAGATTCACTGCCGTTTTGGTTTTTACATTAGGGATGAACGATTACCCATCCTTCCGCCGAACGGATGATGATCTCTCCGTTGCCGCTTGGCACATAGCTGATGAAATCGAAGAGATCTGACTTATCGATTTTCCGCTCGCGAACGGTATTCTCGCACTGCGCAAGAATTACGCCCTTTGACTTTAGCAAATTAAGCTGCTCAAGGAACTTTCCATCCTTGCGATAAACCGCCACGCCATCCCCGAAGGCGATAAGCTCAACCTCCAGTTTTCCCTTCAATCTTGGATCCTCCAAAGCATTGTTGATGTTCCTGAGTGTTCCCGAAATATGTTTTTCCTCGGCACTGTTAAGTACATATAGCGCTTTATATGATTTCTTTTTTGCAACAGCACCCGTAAACGGTTTTTTTGTCTCCTGTGCAGATACATTGGTGGTGATGACCATCATGATGACAAGCTGGAGTAAGATCAGTAATTTTTTCATGTTTCTATTTTTTCTGTTTTATAGGTGCGTGCTGTTCAGCCATGTCAATAAAGGGACCATATTTATGCTGCTTTTCGCTAAAGTGATCTGCATATGGCCCGAAGGGATAATCTATTGGCTTTGTGTACAGGTTTTTATAGTCGTTTTTGGAATCCAGGTGCGGTCTGGGCTGCGCATTCACAAATGCAGCTACGTCCCAGGCTTCCGCATCCGTTAAGTTCGGATCTTTGTAGGTGGCGCCATAAGGCATGTTGTTTTTGACAAATCCTGCAAAATTTCCAAGCCTGAACATTCCTGCACCATCGTTATAGCTGTCCCTGCCCCAAAGGGGAGGGTACATATATCCTTTTCCATCAGGTGAGGCAACGCCTTTGCCCGTTTCTCCATGACAGCTGCTGCATTTGGAGGCATATACCATTTTCCCCTTCAGGGGATCTGCAGGCACATCCAGATATGGGATTTTTTTTACCGAATTATCCGCAATGGAATGTGCGGCATCCTGTTTTTTTCCAACCCATTTTAAATAGGCCAACATGGCGACCATTTCCCTGGAATTTCTTCCCGGAGCTTTGCCGTTCATGCTTCGCTCGAAGCACTCATTAATCCGTTCAAAGGCTTCTTCCTTTCTACCGCTTCTTGCGCTCATTTTTGGAAAACCTGCATAAAAGATGGAGAAATTATTCGCAAAGGGCCTGGTTCCTGCATCCAAGTGGCAGTTCTGACAATTCATACCATTAGTCAGCTTTCCTACGATACCCTGCGGCCCTAAATAGTATGCCGTACGGACAATCAAATCCCGGCCATACCTGATCAGATCCGCATCAGCTTTGCCCTGAAGCTGCATCGTATCAGGCGCCTTCCAATATTCGGGTTTAGCAACACGGCGCTCTAAAGGTTTTATTTGATTCTTTTGAATGGATGGATTAGGCTTATCCGCATAGAAACTTTTTGGAAGATGAAATCCGCTGAGTGCTAAAACAAGAGAAAACATGATCACAACGAATAGAAATGACGTCCATACGAGATATTTTCCAAACCGGGCAAATACCTGCAGTTTATCCTCGTTGTTTCTTTCTGTTTTCACACTTTTAAAATATTAATTCTGAAAATCCTTAATGGCCTCACCAATATCAAGCACCTTTTGCTTGCCATCAATAACGGATGCAATCAGTGAGCTTGCAGCCGCACTTCTGTATCCACCGGCGCAGTGTACTGCTACGGGTTGCTCCAGCGGAATTTCGTTTACCCTTTCCCTTAAATTTCCCAGTGGAATATTTATGCTGTTCTCAAAAATACTGTTTTCCATACGCTCTGTCTTGTTCCTCACATCCACAATGGTATATCCATTTTGGTTCTCTTTAAAATTTTGGATATCGATAATCTCATCCGGGACAGTTTCTACTGCGTTTATAAAACCGCCGGCAAGCTGCGTTTCATACCCGATGGATGCGGTCCTCGCGATAAGACTATGCAATGTAGCAAGATTTTCTGCCATAAGATAATAAGGCTCTTCAGGCTTCACAATGCTGCCCAGCCAGGTTTCAAATTTGTTTCCATCCATGATATTTACAGCGCCTTCTATATGTCCCTTCTTAAAAACATCTTCCCTTCGCGTATCGATAATTAGGGCATTTGGTTTTAAGTTTTCACCGGATTCCATGATCTGAACCGCACTTACCGAATCTTCAAACGGTGCTGCGCCTTTCTTGTTCAAGGCCACATCAAAAGGGAAGTAAAATGGAATGAATGGCTGGTTTTCATTTAATGCGCTCACAAAATCGGCCTCAGTCATTTCCTGCAGTGACCAGTTACTTCTTTTTTCAGCACCAATGGTACTGCTATTGGCCTCGCTCAACGCTTTTCCGCAGAGCGTACCTGCCCCGTGTGCCGGATACAGAATCACTTCATCTGAGAGTTTCATCAGTTTGTCCCTTAATGAATGGTACATTTGGGCGGCAAGGAAATTGCGTTCCGCCATTGAATCACCTCCGCTTTCCCTTAAATCCGGCCTTCCGCAGTCACCGATAAAAAGGGTATCTCCGGAAAATAGCGCTTTTTGTTTCCCATCGTGTTCGAGCAAAATACTGATACTATCCGGAGAGTGCCCCGGGGTGTTGATTGCCCTTAAGGTGATCTTTCCCAGGGTTATCGTCTGGTCTTCATCAAATGGGGAAAACAGGTAGGACGGCGTATTGAGTTTGCTGCAATATATTGTTGCGCCGGTCTTATGATGGATTTCAAGATGAGCACTCACAAAATCCGCATGCGGGTGCGTCTCGATAACACCAACTATTTTGGCCTGGTGTTTTTCGGCAAAATGGTAATATGCAGACGGATCCCTGGAGGGATCGATCAATATGATTTCATTCCGGCATTCGCTCAGTACCGCATAGCTGTAATGGGAGAGGTGCTTGTCTTCAAATTGTTCTATTTTCATGTGTTTTTATTTTTGATTAATGTGTTTAACGGTATGATTCCTGCCTTTGCCAGGTTTACATCAAATTTACCCTTTAGCGGTTCTTCGCACTGTAACTTTTGTCACAGCGCCCCAAAATCTTCTCAGCAGTTTCTGCCTGCACTTTCATCATATTTGATCGGAGAGAGGACATGGAGCAAAAGGGTTCTGGCATAGCGGTAGTTGAAGGTGAACAGTAGGATGACCGGCGAAATAGTGGTTGCGATGATTGCCCACTGCTCTTCTTCGCCAAAGATCATGAATGCCGGAATGCCCGCATTGACAAGTTCTGCGACAATGAAAACATAGCTCACATACATCGCTCCGATAAAGAAGCCCGGCTCTATCTCATAGTTCAGGTTGCAGCAGGCAAATTTTTTATTCATCTGATCATATTTCCAATGGAACATGGAATGGGTATATAATTTTCCCTTTCGGCACCTGGGACATCTATGGTCTATTATAGCCCTTAGTTTGCTCATCAGATTCTATTTTATTAATGAGGGAGCTTGCTTTTCATCGCTCCGTATAGATAGGTGCCCAGGAGCGCACCAAGGATGACCACCGCCATACCGGCATATCCGCTCCCAAGGTTGACGAACATGGGGCCGGGACAGGCGCCGGTGAGTGCCCAGCCCAGGCCGAAAATGGTGCCGCCTAGTAGGTATTTTATATAGGCCTTGTCCTTATCGTGGAAGACAATCGGATTTCCGGCCAGATCCTTGGCTTTGAATTTTTTGATCAGCCATACTGCAATTACGCCAAGTACAACGGCCGTACCAATAATTCCATACATATGGAAAGACTGGAAACGGAACATTTCCTGGATCCTGTACCAGGAAACAGCCTCAGACTTGGTCATGATGATTCCGAAAAGTGTTCCTGCAAGAATATATTTTATGAATTTCATTTTTTTTAGATTTAAAAGATAAAAGGCATGATGAGGAAAGTCATGATCAGGCCACCAACAAAGAAACCGATTACGGCTACTAGTGATGGTACTTGCAGATTCGAAAGCCCGGATATGGCGTGACCAGAAGTACAACCGCCTGCATAACGAGATCCAAAACCGACTAATAAACCACCGATGAGTAAAATAGCCAGCGTTTTTAAATCTTTCATTGCTTCCAGTGAAAACAGGCCGGTTGGATTTAACCCACCATCGAACTTAATGCCCAATTGATTTAAATCGGAGATTGTGGCGGATGATAATTTTACGGGAGATGGACTGCTAAGGTAATTTGTAGCAACAAATCCACCTATTACCGAGCCGATAAGGAACATGAGGTTCCAGGTCTGGTCTTTCCATTTAAAATCAAAAAATTTTACTTTCCTGCCTGCTCCGGCTATGCTGCACATCGTTCGCAGGTTTGATGAAAAGCCAAAGGACTTTCCGAAAAAAAGTAGGATGAGCATAATGAGTACGATCATGCTGCCCGAGAAATACCAAGGCCAGGGTTGTTTAATAAAATCAATCATGTTTTTTTAAATGAAATGTTAATATGGGTGTTTTTGTTGTTGTTAAAAGGTAATGCCTGTGGCGGTTTGAGCAAGTAAGTGCTGAATCATTTTAGCAAACTGCCATCCCGAAGAAATCCGGCCGGCAGCGTTGAATAGATCAATATTTCTTGAATATATTTCTTCATTTTGGCCAGGTACCGATACCTCCAACCAGGTTGAATGCTTCCACCCCAAGTTTTCTCATCTCCGATACCGCTGAGGAGGAACGCTTTCCACTTCTGCAATAGAGGAAATACCGCTTGGCCTTATCCAGCTTTGCAAGTTCTAAAGAAAAGGCAGAACCCAGGAAATCGATATATATGGCTGAAGGAAGCGCGCCTGGGGCATATTCAGGCTTTGTCCTTACATCTAAGAGGACTGCGTCACTGCTTTTTGTAAATTCGTTTTTGAAGTGGTAGCCATCGAGGTTGTACGCACCTTTTGAAAAAAAACTGCTGATCATTTGAAGTAGTTTATTCATTGTATTTATTCGTTTCTTATTGCTCTGTATTTTTTTTAAAGCTGCAGAACAGAAAATCCTGCGTGCTTTGCATTGGGGTAGTGTGCTCTTGCGGCCTGCACTCTATTTCGGTAAACCCTTCTCTAAATATCTCGCGCAGCGTTCTTTCACTGTATCTTGAAACGGGCAGGCCACTGCATTTTTCTGGTCCGGTGAGCGAAAAAGTCGCCATGACCAAGTATTCTCCGGTAAACTGACCTGCCGTGTTTGCATAACTATGGATTTCCTCTGATGAATGAAGGAAATGAAAAGTGGCCCGGTCATGCCAGACTGCATAACTTCTTTGCGGCACAAAATCCCTGATGTCTGTCTCGATCCAGTGTATCCTGCCAGACAGTTCTCCAAGCCTTGCCTTTGCCTTTTCCAATGCCCGGGAAGATATATCCACTACGGTAATATCGCTGTAGCCTTCCTGAAGCAAAAAATCCACAAGCAGACTGTCTCCCCCGCCAATATCGATTATCGGAGCAGATTTATCCAGATTGAACCCCGTTATCATCTCCATTGAAACTGTGGGGTAGACCTGCGTCCAGCTGACCTGGTCAGGACTTTTTTCTAAATACACCTTTTCCCAGTGCGATTTTTTCTCATTTTTCATATCCCTTTTATATTAAGGTACTTGGACATACAAATGCTGTAGTCGGAATACATCCGTTTTCCTGTATGGCCTTAAAACCACCAGCCACATCGATGAGGTTGTGGTACCCGCGTGAGCGCATGATGGAATTGAAAATAACAGAACGGTAACCACCTGCACAGTGAACAAAGTAGGTCTTGGTTTTATCGACGGTGCCGAGGTTTTCGTTGATATAATCCAGTGGAAGGTTGACAGCACCCTCGACATGCTCGCTTAAGTATTCCTTTGTTTTTCTGACGTCCAGAATATTTACCTCCGCTTTTTTGCCGATTTCGGCCAGCCGGGCTACACAAACCGATTTTATCTCGTCGGTTTCCTGACCAGCTTTTTTCCAGGCAACGACGCCGCCATCTAGGTAACCTACTGCACCATCAAATCCTACTCTTGATAAACGGGTGAGCACTTCTTCAATTCTACCCTCATCTGTAATAAGTAAAATAGGATGTTTAATGTCCGGGATTAAAGTTCCTACCCAGGGGGCGAAATTTCCATCGATGCCAATATTTACCGAGTTTGGGAGAAAGCCTTTTATAAAATCCTCTGGAGCTCTTGTGTCGAGAATTACCGCTCCTGTTTCATTTGCAACCCGCTCAAAAGCATCGGGGTTAAGGGCTTGCATGCCTCGTTCTATCACTTTGTTAAAACTATCATATCCATGGATGTTCATCATGACGTTTTCAGGAAAATATGCAGGAGGCGGTAAAAGACCATCAGTAACCTCTTTAATGAATTCGTCTTTGGACATGCCTGCCCTTAGCGCATAATTGGTCTTCTTTTGATTTCCCAAAAGATCGGTGGTCTCTTTGCTCATATTTTTTCCGCATGCGCTACCCGCACCATGTGCAGGATAAACCATAATATCATCGCTTAAAGGCATGATCTTATTGCGTAAAGAATCAAAGAGATAACCTGCTAGCATCTCACTTGTAAGCTCACTGACCGGTTTCTGTGCCAGATCGGGTCTTCCCACATCGCCTATAAAAAGCGTATCGCCGGAGAACAGTGCTATTTCCTTTCCTTGCTCATCGCTAACCAGGAAACAGGTGCTTTCCATGGTATGTCCTGGGGTGTGCAACACTTTAATCTTTGCCCCACCAAGTCGCAACACTTCTCCGTCTTTCGCACCGTAAAAATCAAAGTCGGGTTTTGCATTCGGCCCGTAAACGATTTCTGCGCCGCTTTCTTTAGCCAGATCAATGTGTCCGGATACAAAATCGGCATGGAAATGTGTTTCGAGCACGTATTTTATTTTTGCGTTGTTCTTCCGTGCACGTTCCATATACGGACTAACCTCTCGAAGCGGATCGATAATGGCCGCCTCTCCGTTGCTTTCTATATAATAGGCACCTTGTGCCAGACATCCGGTGTAAATTTGTTCTATAATCATGATGATTAAATTAGTATGTCAAAATTAATCCTTAACGATATGGTCGTTGGTGACTTTTGTCACACAAGGAGTTTGTTTCTGAAGGTTACTTAAATATTACCTCTTTTAGAATGATGTAGCAACCCATAACCAGTACAAACCACCCGAAACCTTTCTTCAGTTTTCCTCCATCTATTTTTTTGTTTATCATTCCACCTACCACGATACCGGCAATGGCAACGGTAGTAATTTTGGCGAGAAAGATCCAGTCGATATGGAAATGTCCAAGATCGCCGGTGAAACCGATGAGCGAATTAAGCGCTATGATGAAAAGTGAAGTACCTACGGCCTCTTTCATGGGTAAGCCCACTAAAATAACAAGTGTAGGAATAAGTAGAAAGCCACCACCAGCACCCAAAAAACCAGTAGCGAGGCCGATGGCAATGCCGTATAAAAACAGTTTACCGATGTGAAGTGGGGGTTTTTCTATTCGGGTGCTGCTTTCTGCTCTTGCACCTTTAATCATCGCTGTTGCAGCCGCTACCATCAAAACTGCAAAGAGTACCATCATGAGCATGTTTTCTGTTAACTCAAAATCGCCGATTTTTATTATTATCTTGGGTATAAGGGGGATAATGAATTTGCGGGTTAAGAATACAGTTGAGATGGATGCACTACCAAACAGCAAAGCTGTTTTAATATTCACCAGCCCACGCTTAAAATTCCCGACTGTACCTGCTAAACTTGTAGAGCCAACGATGAACAATGAATAAGAAGTAGCCAATAGCGGATTAACCCCAAATAGGTAAACCAGTACCGGCATGGTGAGGATAGAACCGCCACCGCCGATCAATCCAAGCGAAATTCCAATTAAGGCAGATGCAACGTATGCAATGATTTCCATTTCTGTTATTTTTTAACAAAAATCGAGTTATCATCTACCAATGTTGGTGACTTTTGTCACACTCATTATATTTTCAAGAAGTGATGCCTTTCGCAGTAAAAATAACTTTATTCTTTTTATGGGCTTAGGCTAAATATTCGATGTAATTACGGTACATCTTAATTTCTCCTGCCTGCTCCATTTTCTTAAGCAGCCTTGAAATTACTTCCCGGGAGGTGTTCAAATCAGATGCAATTTCACTGTGGGTAAGGTGCAGTTCTTTTGTGTTTAAATCTCCAGCTTGCTTTTTCAGGTAAAAGGCCAGCCGCTCATCCATTGCCTTAAAGGCGATATTATCGATGACAAAGAGGAGTTCTTCAAAGCGCATACGGTATGTTTCAATGACAAAGTAATACCATGTTCTGTAATCCCGCATCAGCTTATCCATCAGGGCAATCGGAATCATGAGTACCTTGGTCTGTTCAATGGCCTTTGCCATTACCTGACTGGTTTCCTGTTTGGTTGCGCATATCATGGAAAGTGCACACGCATTTCCTGGCTGGAGATAATACATAAAGAATTCCTGTCCATCTTCTCCCTCCCTGTAGAGCTTTACCATGCCTTCTACGATAAGCACCGTGGAGCGCATATTCTGCCCAGTTTGCATGAGCATATCACCTCCCTGAAAATCCCTAAGCGTCGCATTCTCGATAAGGATGGTCTTAAGGGCAGGTTCAAACTGGGGAAAAAGTCTTTCGATGTATTCCGCAATGGTCATATCTTTCATTTTAGCTGTTTTGGATTTTAAAGATAACTATACTGCAGGCCTGCGCCAAAATTCTTTAAAATATTGGAATACATTTTTTGGATATAGAATAAAGGGTATAATAAATTTACAAAGAAACTCTCTATGGTTCCCTAATTAAAACATGCAGCGCGTTTTTTCCAAAGTAAACCTAACACTTCGTCCAGGGATAAAGCTGACAAAAATCACATATTGTTTTTTATTTTTTATCCCTTGTTAATCTTTATGTTTTTTGATCGACCCGGAAAGAAATAGCCCGATCAGTGCGACTTTTTAAAGGTACCACCATAACTATGAATCGTAACAATGAGGTCATAATTAGCTTCTGAGGCGTGGCTTACTAGTCTTTGGGCATTTAATTTATATATTGAATTAAAGTGGCTCAAACGCTTGCTGGCTTAAGACTTATTGTTATCCAAATAGGATCAGTGGGGATCTGCTTTTTAAAGGGTCCCCACTTTATGGACTACTTGGGGCAATTTCCTGATGGCGGCTAATATATTTTTTTACGTTGCGGTTTTTCAGTTTCTGCCTATGTTCCCAACCCTGACCCATCTTATTGAATACCTATTTGGAATATATATTCCGCTTCCCGTTCAGACTTTCGGTTTCTTTGTGGCCCTGGCATTTATTTCTGGTTACCTGCTGTTTTCTGCTGAGCTTAAAAGAAAGGAGGCTGCAGGACATATAGCACCTGTTGAGATTATTATACAGCCTAAGAAGGAGATTTTGTTATGGGAATGGATAACCAATGGATTTTTAGGTTTTCTTATCGGGTATAAACTGGTTTATGCTGCAGGGAACTATGCTGCTTTTGCTGCTGAACCCGGACAAATCATCCTCTCTCCAAGGGGAAGCTTACCGGGAGGGTTGCTGCTTTGCGCAATTCTTCTTTTTACCGTCTACCTTAAAAAACGCAGGCTTTCTCTGTCGGACCATAGGCCGGTTCATATTTTAAGGCACCCTTACCAGATTATGCCTGAGCTGATCACCTGGGCTGCCCTGTTCCAGGCCATTATCAAGATCGACAGAAATTCACTGGCCAGCTTAGAGTTAAATCAACCGGTTAAGATTACCCTGCCGGATCTGCCAGGTAAAACGTTATATGGGAAAGTAGATTTTATTGAACCTACCCTTCAGCAAGGTGACAAAACGGTTAGCGCAAGGGTTTATCTGGACAATATGGAACATCAGCTGAAGGTAAACAGTCTAATCAATGCCTCAATAGAGACGGGAAAATCCAAAGGGCTTTGGATACCGAGGTCTGCTCTGCAGGATCTTGGGCAGACAAAAATAATCTGGCTAAAAAAAGGCAGCTTATACTATGCACATAGTGTAAATATTGGGACTTTCAAAGGGAACGAAATACAGATAACAAGAGGCCTTTCCGCAACCGATACCCTGGCAGTAGATGCAGGGTATTTAACAGACAGTGAGAGTTTCATCAAAACAAAGGGTCATGAATAACATAAAAAGAATTAACCTGAAAAGGATCTGTGCCTTACTGATTATTGTGCTTTCAGTAAGTATATTTAACAGCTGCAAACAAAAAGCAGAGCCGGCGGCAAAAGCAAAAAGCAAATTTTACTATACCTGTTCCATGCATCCACAGATACATGAAGACCATCCCGGCAACTGTCCGATCTGTGGCATGAAACTGATCAAGGTCGAACTTACTGGATCAGGAAATTCTGCCACGGAAAAAATAACATTGACAGCAAGCCAGATTCAGTTGGCAGGCATAACAGTTGATACGGTAAGGGAAGAAAATACAGGGGGCGAAAAACTTCTGACCGGAACAGTTGCCACGGACGAAAGTAAGGCGGAAGAGATCAGTGCAAGAGTGGCCGGACGCATACAGCGTTTATTTGTTAGGTCCGTTGGAGAAAAAATAACAATAGGTCAGGCAGTGTATTCCATTTATAGCGAAGACCTGTTATCAGCCGAAAAAGAATACCTTTTGGCCAGGCAGCAGCAGAAGGTATTAAATAATCCTGACGTCGATTATGAGGCCATGATCAAGACAGTAGAGCACAAGTTATTGTTATGGGGCCTGAACTCCGCCCAGATCATAAATCTTTCTTCTTTGTCCAAAACTTCGGCCACTGTTACCATATACAGCAAGGTTAACGGAACGGTAAGCGACATAGCCATCCACGAGGGTGATTACGTAACTGAAGGGATGGCTATATTAAAAACGCAAGGGTTAGCCAATCTATGGATAGAGGCGCAGTTATATGCCGGCGAAAGCGGAAACTATAAGGAAAATGACATGGTGAATGTCTCTTTTCCAGATCTGAACGGACAGGTTGTTAAAGGCAAGGTGGAATTTGTAAATCCTGAACTATCAGATGAATCTAAGGTTGTGCTCATCCGGATCGCAGTTCCAAATACGCAGGGGCTGATCAGGCCGGGGATGTTGGCATACATTTCCATTGGTAATGGAAAACAGAATGCTGTTGCTGTGCCCACATCTTCAATACTAGCAGGAGGTAAAGGCAATAAGGTATGGATCAAAAATCGTGATGGAAGTTTTTCTGGAAGAAAGGTCAATACCGGAGCAGGGAACGGGGGCTATGTGCAGGTATTGTCTGGCATTTCACTAGGTGAAATAGTGGTCACCAGTAGAGCCTACCTCTTGGAGAGTGAATCGATATTCAAAAATGGAGGGTAAGGTTATGATTTGGTGCGTCATATCTTATGGATAAATACCCATGGTAAGTAAAATTTGGCATAGTATGTAGCTTGATTGCGCTAATACTGTCTGGACCTTGGTGAAAAGCAAATCCAGCATTTGACAGGTCGGAGTCTGCGAAACGAAATTACTTTTCGAGGGGCCGAAAAATATTGAAACAAGTTCAATGTCAGAAATTTGAGGTGATTTTCTAATATAATTATATAAAAGATATGGGAAATTATATAAATTTAATTTTGCATCTTTATATAGATTTGTAGTCTGATGAAAACCAAAGCCATCTTTCTTTTAGTGATTTTTCTGCTCAACACTGTTGTTGGCCTTGCCTGTGCAGTTGGAATGGAAAGAGATAATCATGGAGAAAGTGATGTACATGTTTCCTCTAAAAAGAATAATCACAAACATGATCATCAGCATAAAGGTGCACATGTGCATAAACACAGTGCTTCAAATGGACCGAATCTTTCAAAAGAAGATCCCTGTTGCAAGACTCTGGTCAACGACCTTGTGGTTCAGGGGAAGCTTGTTCCCCAAAGCGTTAAAAACCAGGTTATCCTACCTGTTCTATTGCTTCCAGATTATAATTACAACTTTTTAATTCCTTCTGTCAAACTGGCTCTCAAAAAGAGCGTTTACGCCGGACAGCGGGAGCGGCCACCCAACAGGGACATCCGGATTTCCATCAATAGCTTTCAGATATAAGATTTCACCAAGAATTACCAATAGAGCCCGTGTTACATTGACATGGTGCCTGGCTTTCGCGCGGCCAAAACTCCTGCGGAAAGAGTGTAAACATTTAATCTTAAAATCATGAAAAAAATATTTTTTCTGGTTGCCCTATTGGCAATCGTTTTCACTGGCCGCGTCCTTGCGCAAAATAGCCAGACACAGTCACTTTTAACTTCTTATTACGATATCAAAAATGCATTGATAAATGCAGATGCGACAGTCGCCGCCTCAAAAGCCACTGAGTTTTCCAGAGCGCTGGGCAGCATGGACATGAAGTCAATGCCAGAAGCCGATATGAATATATTTATAGGTTTACAGGATAAGCTTGCCTTTGATGCCAAGCACATATCGGAGAGTAAGGATATTGCCCATCAGAGAGAATATTTCGCAACTTTTTCTGCCAATCTTTTTAAACTGGCAAAAGCCGTTAAACTCACCAAAGCGCCTGTTTATTATACCTATTGTCCATTGAAAAAGAGCTATTGGCTTTCTGATAACGCTGGTATCAAAAACCCTTATTTCGGTAAGCAGATGCTGACCTGTGGTGCAGTAAAGGAGACTATCAAATAATTCATATTGTTATTGAGCGGACATTTAGCATTGTGATGTTTTGGTCCGTTCAATATAGCTGTATGCATATATTCTACATACAGCTCGAAATAATTTATTCAAGATATATCAAAAACAATGAAAACATTAATATATAGCCTTCTGGGCCCACTATTTTTCCTTGCCGCCTGTACAAATGGCAAAAATGAAAAGCAAGATTCCGCTGTTGCGGATTCCACGACCAAAAATGTTTCTAGGGAAACCAATAATGTAAAAAAATCCCAAACGGCTGCGCTTTTATCCGGCTATCTGAAACTGAAAAATGCCCTGACCACGGACGATGATAAACAAGCTGCCGCCGCAGGCAGTGAAATGGTCGCAGCGTTCGCCAGTTTTGATGAAAAATCATTGACTTCGGAGCAGGCCAGGGCATATAGCGATATTCGGGATGATGCCAAAGAGCACGCAGAGCATATCGGTTCCAATGCAGGCAATATTGCCCATCAACGTGAGCATTTCGATATGCTGAGCAAAGACATGTACGATATGATCAAGCTCCTTGGCACTGACAAGCCCCTGTATGTGGACCGTTGTCCCATGTACAACAATAACAAGGGTGCAATCTGGGTGAGTGAGATAAAGGAGATCAAAAACCCTTACCTTGGAAAAACGATGCCCACCTGTGGCACTGTCAAAGAAGAACTGAAATAGCACAAAAATGACGGGCATAAAAAAAACCTTTCTTGGGCTATTAGTTATCTTCATGCTTATGCAGATCTTACAGCCTGCACGCAATAAAAGCGCGCAGGCTATGCCTCAGGATATATCCACACTTGTTCCTATGCCTGATGATGTGCAGGGGATACTTAAAAAATCATGTTATGACTGTCACAGCAACAACACGGAATATCCATGGTATGCCTATGTTCAGCCGCTTCACTGGTACCTTAACAGTCACATACGATCGGGAAAAGAGGAGCTGAACTTTAATGAATTTGCCGGCTATACCTTGCGGAGGCGTCAGAACAAACTGCGGGCCATAGAAAATAGCTTAAAAGATGGTACAATGCCGCTTTCCTCTTATAGCCTGATCCACAGAAATGCAATATTAGATCCAAGGGAAAAGTCGATACTCATAAAGTGGGTACAGAATTCAAGGGATAGTTTGAACAGAAAGAATCTCACTGCTCTTTAAATTAACAAAGAAATGAAAAATATATTAACAGTCTTTTTATTGATAATTTATTCTGTGGTTTCCGCCCAGGATATGAAGGGAATGAAAACGGACAAGAACGGCAGTGCTGGTCAGTCCAGGGTAATCTATACCTGTGTGATGCACCCGGAAATACAATCGGAAAAACCCGGTAACTGTCCAAAGTGCGGAATGAAGCTTATCCTGCAGAAAGGTAAAGTGGATAAGGCAAAGACAGCTGATCCGGGCAAAAAGAAGCAAGGTACAAAAAAGGGAGCTATGGAAGGCATGAAAATGCTGGCAGAAAAATTGGAAAGTAAGCCAAAAGAGGAATCAGTAACCTATACCTGCCCAATGCACCCTGAGATCCATGACTCCAAACCTGGCAACTGTCCCAAATGCGGGATGAAGCTAATCAGGGAAAAGCCCAGGTCAGCGCCTGAACAGAATGGGGGAACAAAGGAAAGTTCCAAAAAGAGTGAGGATATGGGGGATATGGCGGGCATGGCAATGGATGATAACAGTTCTGACATGGAAAATATCAAAACTGCAAAGGCCAATTTGGGCCCGATTAAGACCGTTGCGAATAAATTTCCACCACGTACCGTGCGTTATGATCTTTACATAGCCGATACAACGGTAAATTATGGGAGAAAATCAAAGCGGGCAATTGCGGTAAACGGTCAGATCCCCATGCCCACACTGACCTTTACGCAGGGCGATACCGCCCTGATCTACGTGCACAATAATCTCGACGAGGAAACCGCGCTGCACTGGCACGGACTTTTTCTTCCGAACAAGATGGATGGTGTTCCTTTTCTGACCCAAATGCCGATCAAACCGCACACTACCTACATCTATAAGTTTCCCATCGTCCAACATGGAACGCACTGGTACCACAGCCACAGCGGCCTTCAGGAACAGATAGGTATGTATGGGGCATTTATCATGAACAAACGTACGGAGTGGGATATTCCAACCCTTCCAGTAGTCATTAGCGAATGGACAGATATGAAGCCCGAGGAGGTTCATAGAAGCCTGAAAAATGCCAACGACTGGTTTGCCATCAAAAAAGGGACTACCCAGAGTTATGCAGAAGCGATCAGGACCGGACATTTTAAAACAAAGGTAGCCAATGAATGGAAGCGCATGAATGCCATGGATGTGAGCGATGTTTATTATGAAGCCTTTCTCATCAATGGGAAAAATCAGAACGAACAGCCGCAGTTCAAGGCTGGGGACAAGGTAAGGCTGCGTATTGCAAACGGTGGAGCCTCAGATTATTTCTGGCTTAAATATGCAGGGGGCAAGATTACCGTTGTCGCTACCGATGGAAATGATGTGGAGCCTGTAGAGGTCGACAGGCTGATTATAGCGGTTTCCGAAACCTATGATGTAGTGGTCACGATTCCGGAAAATAAGAGCTATGAATTTTTGGTCACTCCTGAAGACCGTACGGGATCAGCATCACTATGGCTGGGCAAGGGAGAAAAGGTCCATGCAGAGAAAATGCCCAAACTGAAGTATTTTGCCGGAATGAAAATGATGAACGATATGATGGATATGAGCGGCAATATGGTACAGATGGAAGGCATGAAGATGCAGAACCAGATCATGGATATGAATACGGTGATGTACCCGGAGGTAACCGGTGAAGAAAATTCAAAAACAGAGAAAAAAATGAAGGGGATGCCTGGTATGCAGATGTCTGGTGACAAGAGCATGGCAGGGATGAATATGGAGGCAGAAACCGCCGATATCGTTACTCTGAACTATAATATGCTTCGAGATCCAAAGAAAACAACCCTGCCAAAAGGCCCATGGAAGGAACTTAAGTTTGACCTTACAGGAAATATGAACCGTTACGTCTGGACGCTGGATAACAAAACCGTTTCTGAAAGCGATAAGATACTGATAAAAAAGGGCGAAAATGTTAGGATAATCCTTTACAACAACAGTATGATGCGCCATCCTATGCACCTTCATGGCCATGACTTCAGGGTAATTAACCGGCAGGGAGAATATGCCCCGATGAAGAACATTATCGACATCATGCCCATGGAGCGGGATACCCTTGAATTTGCAGCAACAGAGCCAGGAGGCGACTGGTTCTTCCACTGCCATATTCTCTATCACATGATGAGCGGTATGGGAAGGGTATTCAGTTATGAGAATTCTCCGCCTAATCCCGAAATCCCGGACCCCAAGCTGGCACAGCGAAAACTTTTCAGTGATGACAGGGCATTTCATCCAATGGCACGCATCGGAATCGAAACCAATGGCAGCGACGGAGAGATTATGCTCGCCAATACCCGTTACCGCTTTACCACTGAATGGCGGATTGGGTTTGACAAGGAAATGGGCTATGAAAGTGAAAGTCATTTTGGAAGATATATCGGGAGAAACCAATGGCTATTGCCCTATATCGGATGGGATTTTAGAAAAAGAACGGTTGATCCCTTGGACAAGAATGTTTTCGGGCAATCACTTTCGCCGGGAAACAACCTTTTCGGGCAGGGAAATACCAAAAATTTCAGGCAGGTATTTCATTTGGGAGTTCAATATACCCTACCACTGCTGATCGTTGCAGATGCTTCCCTCGATCACAAGGGGAATGTCAGGTTTCAGCTGATGAGGGAAGATATCCCCGTTTCCAAAAGACTGCGCTTCCAGTTTATGGTCAATACCGATAAGGAATATATGGCCGGATTCAGGTACATCGTTACTAAGTATTTTGGGCTTTCAACACATTATGACAGTGATATGGGCTATGGCGCCGGATTGACATTAAGCTATTAACAAATCAAAAACATGGAACACACCTATAAAATAACCGGAATGAGCTGTCAGGGCTGCCGGAGCAAAGTCGAAAATGTGCTGAATGCGATTGATGGCGTTTCTGCACAGGTGACCCTTGAACCTGCTGAAGCCGTCATAACTATGCAAGAACATATCCCGACGGAAAAGCTGCAGGAGGCTCTTTCTGCCGCCGGACATTACGGTATTGAAATGGCAGTTCAGGGAAAACATGTTCTAAAATCTTCAGAACATCCTAATCATGATCATTCAACCCATGAGCAAAGTCCCAAGGTTGAAAATGATGATAAAAATGAAGCGGGAGGCCTGTTTTATTGTCCTATGCACTGTCAAGGTCAGAAGACTTATGATAAGCCAAGTCATTGCCCTGTATGCGGGATGGACCTGGTAAAACAGCCTGCCAAGAAACAGGCATCTCAATTTACCTGCCCCATGCATCCCGAGATTATCAGGGACAAACCAGGATCATGTCCGCTCTGCGGAATGGACCTGGTACCTACAGGGACAAACCTTGAAGAAGAAGATAAAACTTATGAAACCCTGCTCAAAAAGTTCAAGATTGCAGCAGGTTTTACCATACCCATTTTTGTTATTGCCATGACGGAAATGATTCCCAGCAATCCTTTGTTTGATCTAATGGAACTTAAATACTGGAACTGGGTTCAGTTTTTTCTTTCTATTCCGGTGGTCTTTTATGCAACCTGGATGTTCTTTCAGCGTGCATGGCAATCCATCATTACCTGGAAACTGAACATGTTTACACTGATTGGGATTGGTGCCGGGGTATCCTGGGGCTTCAGTATTGTCGCCCTTCTATTCCCCGGAGTTTTTCCTGATCAGTTTAAAACACATCACGGCACCGTTTTCGTTTATTTTGAGGCGGCAACCGTGATTCTTACGCTGGTACTGCTCGGTCAGCTTTTGGAAGCCCGGGCGCATGGCAAAACCAACAGCGCCATTAAGGAGCTGTTGAAGCTGGCACCTAATTCAGCAACAAAAGTGGTCGGGGATAAGGAAATATCAGTATCTATTGATGATATTCAGAAAGGAGATCTGCTGAGGGTAAAGCCTGGTGAAAAAATTCCGGTGGATGGTAGTATTAAGAACGGGGAAGCTGTAATTGATGAATCCATGATCACAGGAGAACCCCTTCCTGTTGAGAAAAAGATAGGGGATAAAATCAGTTCAGGAACCATCAATGGTAAAAAGACCTTTGTCATGCTTGCCGAAAAGGTAGGCTCAGAAACACTGCTTTCCCAGATCATCGAAATGGTCAATTCCGCCAGCCGCTCAAAAGCGCCCATCCAAAAGATGGCCGATAAAATTTCAGGTTATTTCGTGCCTGTTGTGGTATTGATTTCTATTGTAACGTTCGTGGTATGGGCAGTATACGGCCCCGATCCGGCCTATGTTTATGCTTTTGTAAATGCAATCGCGGTATTGATTATTGCATGCCCATGTGCGCTAGGCCTGGCTACCCCAATGTCGGTAATGGTGGGAGTAGGGAAGGGCGCTCAGTCTGGTATACTGATCAAAAATGCGGAATCTCTTGAGAAAATGAATGCTATTGATGTAGTGGTCATCGATAAAACTGGTACGGTTACAGAGGGAAAGCCCTCGGTTGAAAGTGTGGTTAGCGTAGATAAGGGCTTTACCGAAAAACAGATCCTGGAGAAAATTGTGGCTTTGAACAGCAGCAGCGAACATCCATTGGCACAGGCAACTTTGCGTTATGGGGAGGAAAACGAAATATCCGTTAAGGCTATATCCGACTTTGAGGCCGTTACCGGGAAGGGCGTAACAGGCAGTCTGAATGGGGAAAGACTGGCTTTGGGGAACCAAAAACTGATGGAGCATGTTAAAGCGGCGATTGATCCTAGTCTGTCCGAGCAGGTTAGTGCCGCTCAAAGGCAGGGCAAGACGGTTTCTTATTTGGCCGTTGGAAATAAAGCAGTGGGGTTTGTTGTGATTTCGGATAAGATCAAGCATTCCAGCACAGCTGCTATTCTAAAGCTCCAGCAGGAAGGCATCAAGGTAATCATGTTTACCGGAGACAATGAGGATACAGCGAGGGCAGTAAGCGCAACTTTAAATCTGGATGGGTTCAAAGCTCAGATGTTGCCTGAAGATAAGCTGAATGAAATAAAAAAACTACAGGCCGAAGGCAAAAAGGTAGCCATGGCAGGTGACGGCATCAATGATGCCCCTGCACTTTCCCAGGCTGATATCGGGATTGCCATGGGCACGGGAACAGACGTTGCTATCCAGAGTGCCTCGATTACATTGGTGAAGGGGGATTTAAACGGGATCGCAAAAGCAAGGTTGTTGAGCCATAAAGTAATGGGCAATATCAAAGGAAACCTGTTTTTTGCCCTGGGATACAATGTATTGGGGATTCCGATAGCGGCTGGTATTTTATATCCGTTTTTTGGAGTTTTACTTTCTCCCATGATAGCTGCACTCGCGATGAGTTTTAGCTCGGTTTCCGTTATTTTGAATTCCCTGAGATTGAGAAATGCCAAAATCGACTGATATTTTTTTAGTAGAGGAAAAAGGCAGATGCTGTTACCGATGGCCGTTGCGTGAGGATAACAGGGGATATTTGAAAACGCTTCCGGCGCATATCAGGTTAGAATATAAACTGAGCGGTGAAAAACTAAATCTTGTTTTCGCGCACGGCAGTACCAGTAGTATAGATGAATACATACTGATAGACACAGATGCAGACTATGTTTTGGAAATGCTTAAAGAAGCTGATGCAGATCTGCTTTTTGTGGTGCACTTCCACAAGCCGTATCACAGAATTTGGAAACCCCATATTGAAAGTTCAAACATGTGATCAACCTGGGATCCCTCGGAAAGCCTAACGACGGTGACCCAAGGGGTTGTTACCTTATGTTCACTTAAATGCAGGCTGTTCTACAACCGATGCAAATAGTATTGAAATTGAATTCAAGCGTGTCGAGCACGACGTGGAAGCATCCCCCACAGCTATCATAAACAGTCCCCCTGTCCGGTGAGTTTGCTGATGCCTTGAAGCTTGCGAAATAACCCCAATCAATTGGACAGTCAAATTTGAGGGTGCCAGGCTCTTATTCTTCATTTACAGATCTTGCAATCTATTATATCACATAACAACAACACAGAGTATTAGTAAATTTTATACTTTTACACCGTGAAATTCATTGCCCTGGTTTTATCTCTCATCGTATATACGCTAACCGCGGTACCATGCTGCGCTTTAGCGCGAGAAGATAGCCATGTACTGAAAACCGATAAAGCGGAAAAACATGCTTGCAGTGAACATAACGATAATTGTTGCAAAGGCTGTTCACCGTTTTATGTCTGTGGTACCTGTATCGGCTTTACCATCACTACACGGACAACGATCGTTTTTGCGGCCCAGCTTTTACCTGTACAGCATAATACGGCTTACATCCCACTTCAGCTACAGGCCATTTCAATTTCTATCTGGCAGCCGCCCAAACTTTCGTAGTTTATTTTTCCCTCGTCCTAACCGGACATATTTATCGAAATCATTATTTAAAGATCATTATGAAAAGAACGATTGTGGTTTTGGCTATACTGTTGTTTACAGTTACCGCCTTTGCCCAAAATAGATATAAAGCCGTCATCAAAGACGCAAAGACAAACCAAGTACTTCCAGGAGCTACGTTAAAAGTTCTTGGAACGACCATTGGCGCTAAATCAGATAGTGCAGGTAATGCAAGTATTAATGGTATACCCTCAGGTAAACAGATCATTCAGTTTAGTTATGTAGGCTATCAGACCAAAACTGATACGCTGACCTTTCCCCTTGCTGAAACTAACGTTTTGACTATTTTACTTACTGCAGCTGAAGAAGACCAGGAACTAGAGGATGTAGTGATCTCAGCTACAAGGAGCAGCCGTACCATTGATAATATTCCTACACGGGTTGAGGTCATCGCCGGGGAAGAACTGGACGAAAAAGGTAATATGAAACCTGGCGACATCCGCATGATGCTGGCAGAAAGCACAGGCATCCAGACCCAGCAGACTTCTGCGACCAGCGGAAATTCCAGTATCCGCATACAGGGACTGGACGGAAAATATACCCAGATCATTAGGGACGGTTTTCCATTATACTCTGGTTTCTCGGGTGGATTGGGCCTGCTTCAGATTGCCCCATTGGATTTGCAGCAGGTAGAGGTGATCAAAGGTTCATCGTCCACCCTTTACGGAGGTGGAGCAATTGCTGGACTGGTGAACCTGGTTTCTAAAAAACCGACTGAAGCGCGTCAGCTTAATTTCCTTTTAAACGGTACTTCTGCTTTGGGACTGGATGCCAGTGGTTTTTATGGACAGAAATTTGATAAAATAGGTATCACGGTTTATGGTGCATACAACAAAGGGACTGCCTATGATCCTTCTGATATTGGCTTAACCGCTATCCCCAAGTTTGACCGTTTCACCCTGAACCCCAAACTATATTTTTATTTCAATGATGCGACTACGCTTTTGGCCGGAATCAACGCCACAACTGAAAAACGGATTGGCGGCGACCTGGAATATGTGAAGGGAAATGGCAGTGCTGCCCATTCTTATTTTGAGGAGAATAAAACCGGGCGTTACAGCTCTCAGGTTGAGTTGGATCATAGACTGAGCGAAAAGGAAAAGCTTGTTATCCGCAATTCGGTGAGCTATTACGACCGGAGTATTGGGTTGCCAAATTACCTTTTTTCAGGCGTTCAAGTGTCAACCTACAGTGAGGCCAATTATAGCCGTAACGGAGAAAAAGCAGACTGGGTGTTGGGGGTGAACTTTTTGACCGACAATTTTAAGGAAGACCAGAACAGTGACAATGCACTCAGAAGTTACAATTATAATACCATTGGGGCATTTGCACAGAACACCTGGAACATATCTAAAAAAATTAGTCTTGAATCAGGAGTAAGGGGAGATTACCACAATGAATACGGATTTTTCTTCTTACCAAGAATTTCCGGATTGTGGAAGATCAATGAACATTTTTCTACCCGATTAGGCGGTGGTCTGGGTTATAAGGCACCAACTGTATTTACCGAAGATGCTGAGCGGATCCAGTTCAGAAATGTAGCGCCTTTAGATGTGGCCAATACAAAGGCGGAACGCTCTTATGGCGCCAACTATGATGTTAACTATCGCACCTCATTGTTTGACGGAGCGGTTGGATTCAGCATCAATCAGATGTTTTTTTATACCCGTATCAATAACCCGATATTGCTGACTGCTGCTAATGGAGCCAACCTGACCTATGTTCAGCCTAAAGGTAATTTAGATACCAGGGGAATGGAAACAAATGCCAAAGTAACCTACGGTGATTTTAAACTTTTCATCGGTTATACATTAGCGGATGTGAACCAGCATACAGGAGGCACCAGCACAAATTATCCGCTGGTTTCAAAGCACAGGGTAAATAATGTATTGATGTATGAGCTTGAAGATAAATGGAAGATCGGTGCCGAAGCATACTATTTCAGCAAACAGAAGTTAAACGATGGTGCCACTGGTAAAAGCTATTGGACAGCTGGTCTGATGGCAGAAAAGCTTTGGGAACGGTTTTCAATTTTTGTGAATTTTGAGAATTTAACGGACACTAGGCAGACCAGCTTTGATTCGATCTATACAGGTAGCATTACTAGCCCTGTTTTCAGGGACATCTATGCGCCTGTAGATGGGTTTGTAGTAAACGGAGGGATAAAATTCAAACTTTAAACCTGTAGTAATCGACTTTTCTGGGTAGTGGATTCACATTTTAGCCGGGCCAGGGATTTGATGGCCAAAAAATCCCTGGCTGGCTGAATAATTGAAGCTTTCGGTGCGGTTAAAAGACATTTCCCATCAGAAGAGTCTATGCTGGCCGATAAGGTCTGTTAGTGGAAGATTCAGGCTTACCTCTGGACTTATCTCATCAATAAATGAAAACTTCCTTCCCTTTTTACCCAGATTATATGAAGTTTTTTGATTTGGGCAAAGAAGGTTTCCGTTTGGTTGTTCAAGTGGTGGAACTTTTGAATGATGGGTTGAAACCGGTAGGCTATGTTTATTTTTATTAAAAAGTATTAAATTTTTTCAAACTAGGACTAAAAAAAATTGTTCTTAAATAAATTTATATATTTGGTAAAATTTTGAAAGTGAAAATATCCAGTTTGTTTCTCTGCTTCATTATCGTAATACTCAGCTGCATTCCATGTGCTGACGTATTGGCTATGGGTAAGTTGCAGGGTGGACCATTCGCTGAAAAAAACATAACAACACATTCTACAGAAAAAGAACGCAATGATTTCTGTTCACCTTTCTGCGTTTGTTCGTGCTGTAACACTACTTCTGAAGTTATTTCTTCCACACCTCTTGTGGTAATCTCAAAACCGATAAGCTCAGAATATAATGAAGCTTACAGGGGTGAGGTTATCTCTCTACCATTATCTGTTTGGCAGCCGCCTAAATTAAGTTAAAAATCGATCTTCATTTCGATGCTGCGTTTTTGCCCGTGTAATCCTTACGAGGCTACGCTATGCATTGATCTGGCTTTTTTATTTTTTACTTAATTAAACAAATAATGCTGAAAAAAATTATTCAGTTTTCAATAGCGAACAAGCTTGTAATAGCCCTGTTCACCTTGGGGCTGATCGCATGGGGCGTATATTCCCTGAGACAACTTCCCATTGATGCCGTTCCCGATATCACCAATAATCAGGTTCAGGTCATAACCCTTAGCCCATCCCTTGCTACCCAGGAGGTGGAAAGACTTATTTCCTATCCCGTAGAACAGACCATGTCCACCATACCTGAAATAGAGCAGGTACGCTCCATTTCAAGGTTCGGACTATCGGTTGTAACCATCGTCTTCCAAGATGATGTTGACATCTACTGGGCCCGGCAACAGGTAAACGAAAAGCTTGCCGAGGCCAAGAATAACATCCCATCAGGACTAGGTAATCCGGAAATATCCCCCATATCAACAGGACTTGGGGAGATATACCAGTATGTGATCCATGCAAAGCCTGGATTCGAAAACAAATTCAATGCACGCGAGCTGCGCAGCATCCAGGACTGGATCGTAAGAAGACAGCTCCTTGGAACGCCGGGCATTGCGGAGGTCAACAGTTTCGGTGGCCTTTTAAAGCAGTATGAAATTGCGCTTGATCCCGATAAGCTTCGGAGCCTGAACCTGAGTATCAGCGATGTTTTCGCTGCCCTGGAACAGAATAACCAGAACACGGGCGGCGCCTATATAGACAAAAAGCCCAATGCCTATTTTATCAGGAGCGAGGGCCTGGTCGGCAATCTTGATGACATCAATAAGATCGTTGTCAAAAACAATGCAAACGGTATCCCGGTGCTTATACACGATATAGCTACCGTACAGATCGGCAGTTCGATCCGTTATGGTGCACTTACCCGTGCCACAAAGGATGGAGAAGGTGAAGCCGTTGGTGGTATCGTGATGATGCTAAAAGGCGCAAATGCCAATAACGTGGTAAAACAGGTAAAGGCCAAGATAGACAGAATCAGTAAAACTCTACCGAAGGGGGTAACCATTGAGCCGTTCTTAGATAGAAGTGCGCTTGTTGATCGTGCCATGGGTACAGTTGCCAAAAACCTGATCGAGGGCGCCCTGATTGTTATTTTTGTCCTGGTTCTCTTTCTTGGGAATTTTAGGGCCGGGCTGGTTGTTGCCTCAGTGATTCCGCTAGCTATGCTTTTTGCGATTTCCCTGATGAACCTTTTTGGCGTATCGGGAAACCTGATGAGTCTTGGCGCGATAGATTTCGGACTTATCGTCGATGGGGCCGTAATTATTGTGGAAGCCACAATGCACATCCTCTCTGGGAATAAGCTTGGCCGCGCTTATACACAGGCCGAAATGGATGAGCAGGTTGAAAAATCTGCCGTGCGGATGATGAGCGCTGCGGCATTTGGACAGATCATTATTCTGATCGTTTATCTTCCCATCCTTGCCCTTGTAGGTATTGAAGGCAAGATGTTCGGTCCTATGGCACAAACCGTTTCCTTTGCCATATTGGGAGCCTTTATTTTGTCCCTTACCTATGTTCCTATGGTTTCCTCGCTGTTCTTAAGCAAAAAAGTTGCCCACAAAAAGAATTTTTCAGATCGGATGATGGATTTTTTCCAGCGCCATTACACTCCAATGATCAAGGCTGCACTCAATAAAAGAATAATTGTTGTGGCATCATCGGTTGTTCTTCTGGCCATCAGTATTTTTATCTTTACCCGGATGGGGGGAGAATTCATTCCCACGTTGGAGGAAGGTGATTTTGCGGTAGAAACCAGGCTACTTACCGGCAGTTCCCTTACCCAGACTATTGATAAAGTAAATCAGGCTTCAAAAATCCTTGTAGAAAAATTTCCAGAGGTGAAAGAAGTAATTGGTAAGGTTGGTGCTGCCGAGATTCCTACCGATCCCATGCCAATGGAAGCATGTGATCTGACCATAATACTCAAAGATAAAAAAGACTGGACCACTACCCATGACAGGGAAGAACTGGCAGAGATGATGAGTAAGGCACTTGAAGAAGTTCCCGGCGTGAGCTTCGGTTTTTCACAACCAATCCAATTACGCTCAAATGAACTTATCTCGGGAGTTAGACAGGATATTGGGATCAAAGTTTTCGGAGATGACCTCGAATCCCTCACCAGTATATCCCAAAAGATCGGGAAAATTGTTTCGGGTGTAGAGGGCGCAAAAGATCTCTATCTGGAACAGGCAACCGGTCTGCCGCAGATAGTGGTAAAGATCAACCGTGACAGGATTGCACAATATGGATTGAGCATAGGAACGGTTAACCAGGCACTCAATACTGCTTTTGCAGGACAGTCTGCGGGGCTGGTATACGAGGGAGAGCAGCGTTACGATATCATTGTTCGCCTTTCCCAACAGAACCGCCAGGGTATTGATGATGTTAAAAATGTCTATGTGACTGCCCCGAACGGCAATCAGGTTCCCCTTGACCAACTTGCTGACATAGAGTTTAAGATCGGCCCTAACCAGATTCAACGTGAGGATACCAAACGGCGCATCATAGTGGGGCTGAATGTCCGTGGCCGTGATATCCAGAGTGTGGTAACAGAGATTGAGCAGAAAATAAACGAACAGATCAAAATGCCCGCAGGATATTACATTACCTATGGAGGGCAGTTCGAAAACTTAAAAGAGGCGACACAAAGGCTTTCTATTGCCGTTCCGGTTGCACTTTTACTGATATTGCTATTACTGTATTTCTCATTTGGATCTGTAAAACAGTCGATACTGATTTTTTCTGCTATTCCGATGGCCGCAATCGGGGGAATATTTGCATTAATCCTGAGGGGAATGCCTTTCAGCATTTCCGCCGGTGTTGGATTTATTGCATTATTCGGGGTAGCCGTGCTCAACGGAATCGTACTGATTACCGAATTCAACAGATTGAAAAAAATGGATAAATATAGTATAAGGGACATTGTCCTCAAGGGAACTGCTATCCGTCTGAGACCTGTACTGATGACCGCAACTGTAGCCTCTCTTGGGTTCCTTCCAATGGCAATATCCAGTGCAGCAGGCGCTGAGGTGCAGAAACCGTTAGCAACCGTAGTAATCGGGGGACTGATTACTTCCACCATATTAACCTTAATCGTACTTCCAGTGCTATATACTTATTTTGAAGGTTGGAAAAGCAAAAAAACTGCCCTTCCAACAACTGTAGTTACCCTAGCGGTGTTTTTTGGACTTTTCATTTTATCGGGACAGGCGCAGGCGCAGACCCTTCCCACCAAGGGTATGAGCCTTGAGCAGGCTTTGAGCACAGCATTGAGTAATAACCAGGCTTTGAAATCCTCAACCCTGCAGATTGGCAGGCAACAGGCGCTAAGGGGATCCTCAACAGATCTTGGAAAGACCAGCTTTGAGGTGCAGTACGGACAGATGAATACCATCAAACGCGACAATAACTTTTCGGCCTCTCAGAACATACCCTATCCGGGGCTGTTCAAAAGTCAGCGCAACTTGTATGATGCGCAGATCAGGGGAGCCGAAATCGGCCTTCAGGTAACACAAAGAGAACTTTCCTATCAGGTGAAAAGCGTTTACGCCCAGTTGGGCTATTTCATTGCCCTTCAAAAGCTTTACAAAAGCCAGGACAGTGTTTACAGTAACTTTCTGAAGGCCGCCTCATTGAGGTACCAGGCAGGAGAGACCAATCTGCTTGAAAAAACTACCGCCGAAACTCAGTATAATGAGGTTCGCAACCAGATGAGCAAGAACGAAGCTGATATCCTTGCTTATATCGCCGAACTTAAGCGTTTGCTGAATACCAGGGAACAGATCAGTATCATGAACGCGGACTTTGGCCAGGTAGTCTGGAATGTTAGCCAGGCTGATACCGTTACATCAGAAAATCCAATTCTTGCGCTGCAGGCCCAGCAGATAGATATTGCCGACAAGACGGTAAGGCTCGAGCGCTCACGCTCCGGCCCCGATTTCAGTATCGGCTATTTCAACCAGTCCATTATCGGAGCACAGAATGTTGGCGGTCAGGATCTTTATTTTAATGGAGGCAAACGTTTTCAGGGAGTTTCCGCCGGGATCTCCATACCGCTTTTCTTTAAGCCTTTCTCCTCAAGGATAAAAGCCGCAAAGATAGATAAGCAGGTAGCCGAAAGCGATTTTATCCTTTCCCAGACAGATCTTCGTGGAAGGTATGAGCAGGCCTTCCAGGACCTTCAGAAAAATTCCAGAAGTATCGCCTATTATAAGAACAGTGCCCTGCCGAATGCCAACCTGATCCTAAAGCAGTCCCAGATTGCATTTCAGGCAGGGGAGATCGGCTATGTAGAGTATCTGCAGGCCCTGCGTACCTACTCTGATATCCGCTTCAGCTATCTGGAGGCCATCAACCAATACAATCAATCAGTATACACATTACAGTACCTAAAAGGTCAATAACAATATAAAAATGAAAAAAATATTAAAAGCCCTCAGCCGATTATCTTACATAGGGGCACTGGCAGTAGTGCTTTCTTCCTGCGGCAGCAAGGAAAAAGATGGCGCTGGAACAGAAGCCCCTGCAGACAGCACGGCCACGGAGGAAAGCAACTCAGTAGAGCTCAGCCAGTCACAGTTCAAGTCTGTAGGGATAGAGCTGGGAAGTCCCGAGCTCCGTGCACTCAGCGGTATGCTGAAAGTAAATGGCTTTATTGACGTGCCACCACAGAACCTGGTGAGCATTACCACTCAGATGGGCGGTATTGTAAAATCCACTCCGCTTTTACAGGGGACAAAGGTGAGCAAAGGTCAGGTTATTGCCATACTCCAGAATCAGGAATATGTGCAGATGCAACAGGATTACCTGGAGAGCAAAAGCCAGCTTGAACTTTCGGATTCTGAATACAAAAGACAACAGACCCTTGCCCAGCAAAACGTTAATGCTCAAAAAACACTCCAACAGGCCAAAGCAGCTTATCTGGGAAATCTTGCAAGGGAAAATGCATTAAAGCAACGTCTTCAACTGATCAATATCAATCCGTCCTCGCTAAACGCCGGCAATATCCGTAGCCAGATAAATATCTACTCGCCGATCAATGGCTATGTAACCAAGGTTAACGTAAATACGGGCAAATTTGTGGCCCCCAATGATGCAATGTTCGAAATCGTAAACAGTTCGAATCTCCACGTTGAGCTCAACGTTTTCGAGAAAGATGCACAAAAGGTAAAAAAAGGACAGAAGGTGCTTTTTTCACTCACCAATGATTCAACCCAGCGGACTGCTGTCGTACAGCTGGTAGGCGGTGAGATCAATGCCGATAAGACCGTGACCGTTCATGCTATTGCCCAGGGAAGCGCCGGGTTTATCCCTGGTACCTACCTTAAGGCTTTCATCGAAACAGGTGCCGTGCAGGTAATGGCTTTGCCTTCTGCAGCGGTTGTAGACTTTGAGGGCAAAAAATACATTTTCGTCCAGAACTCGGCGGACAAAAAGGCAAAGGAACCGGCAAAAAACGAGTCCGGAAACAAAGATGGCGCCACTGAGGCCGGCCATCATTTTGAAATGGTAGAGGTTACAACGGGTATATCCGATGGCGGTTATATAGAGGTAACCATGCCTTCGGGACGGGATTTTACAGGCAAGGTTGTGCTTAAGGGCACTTATGATCTGCTGTCAAAAATGAAGAACAGCGAAGAAGAGTAAAGTCCCCACAAAGAATTTTTAGTACACACATTGAATAAAAGGTGCCTCGTTAGGGAGGCATCTTTTTAAAAAAAGTGGACCCACACGGGCAGAGAATACAGATAAAGCGGTTGCCCTGAATATTCAACAAAAATCAATTTACCCCGATATGGAAAACAAGAAGAAAAAATCCGAAAGCAAATCATCTGACAAAAAGCCCGTAGTCCGGAAGGAAGGCTCAGATTCCAAAGAAACAAAAGCGAATCCGGAAAAGGAAGAAACCAAAACTTCTTCACAGCCTATTTCTGAAAAACCATCCAGGAAGGGAAAAGAAGCTGAAAAGGAGAAAGAGGCTCATCTTGACCATGCTGAAGAGGAAGGCCATGATCATGAACATGGCGGGATTTTCGGGAAGAACACGGAAATGATCTTCGCCTTTATCTGTGGCGCGGCGCTGGGGATAGGATTTGGAATTTCTTTCATAGACGGTGTTCCCGAATGGGCAAGCCTTGCACTCTACATAACAGCCTATTTCTTTGGCGGTTTCTTTACGGCCAAGGAAGCAGTTGAAACTATACTGAAAGGTGGCTTTGAGATCGATTTTCTGATGCTGGTCGCCGCAATCGGCGCAGCGATCCTGGGCTCCTGGGCCGAAGGCGCATTATTGCTCTTCCTGTTCAGTCTGGGACATGCGATGGAACACTATGCGATGGGCAAGGCAAGAAAATCTATAGCTGCCCTTACCAGTCTGGCTCCCCCGACAGCCCTGGTTGTCCGGGATGGCAAGGAATCTGAAGTGCGCATTGAAGATCTTCAGCTTGGAGATGTCATTATCATCAAGCCCAACAGCAAAATTCCGGCAGACGGAGTGGTTGTAAAGGGTGAGGGCAGTGTCAACCAGGCCCCTATTACGGGTGAGAGTGTGCCAGTGGACAAATCACCCATACCGGACGCATCAAAGGACTATTCTGCCGAAAAAACCATAAAGCCCGAGTTTCGTGTATTTGCCGGAACAATCAACGGAGCCTCGGTTCTGGAGGTTAAGGTAATCCGGGAAGCCAAGGATTCGACCATCTCACGCCTGATCAAAATGGTAAATGAGGCGGAAAAACAAAAATCCCCAACGCAGCTATTTACCGACAGGTTCGAAAAGTATTTCGTTCCGGTAGTATTGGTTCTGGTGACCGCACTATGTTTTGCATTCCTGGTTATTGATGAGCCTTTTAGCAAAAGTTTTTACCGCGCGATGTCCGTACTGGTTGCTGCCAGCCCTTGCGCTTTGGCGATTTCTACCCCAAGCGCAGTACTTAGCGGTATTGCAAGGGCTGCACGTGGCGGAGTCCTTATAAAGGGAGGACGGCCACTGGAAGATCTGGGCGAACTCAACGCCATCGCGTTCGATAAGACCGGAACACTCACCGAAGGCAAGCCCCAGCTCACAAACGTGATTCCACTGAACGACATATCGGAAGAAGAACTAATGGGGATCGCTGTTGCAGTTGAAAAACTCAGCGACCACCCGCTGGCCGAGGCAATTGTAAAAGGCGCACTCGAAAAGATGAAGAAAAAATCCGTTCCTGAGGCACATAACGTGAAAGGCATTACCGGAAGAGGTGTTCAGGCTGAGGTCAACGGTAAAAAAGTATTCATTGGAAACAAGGCCCTTTTTGAAAAGGATGGAATACCCGAAGATATTCTCAAACAGGTTGAAGAGCTGGAAAAGGGCGGACATACTTCAATGCTTGTCAGGGTCGATAAAGATTTCATCGGCATTCTTTCCCTTATGGATGTTCCCCGTGAAGAGGCAAAACATGTGCTTAAAGAACTCGAAGAGCTGGGGATCAAAAAAATGATTATGCTCACCGGGGACAACCAACAGGTTGCAGAAGCGGTAGCTAAACAGATCGGTGTAACCGAGGCATGGGGCAACCTTATGCCGGAAGACAAAGTCAAGGCAGTACAGAAACTCGCCAAATCAGAAAAAATGGTTGCGATGGTGGGAGACGGCGTGAATGATGCCCCGGCCATGGCCAAAAGTACCGTAGGTATCGCTATGGGCGCTGCGGGATCTGATGTTGCTTTGGAAACAGCAGATATTGCCCTGATGGGCGATAAGCTGGAAAGCCTTCCCTTTGCCATCGGGCTTAGCCGTAAAGCCCGGGGCATCATTAAACAGAACCTCTGGATTTCCCTTGGTGTTGTCGCCGCACTTATTCCACTGACCATACTGGGTGTCGCTTCGATCGGACCGGCAGTAATCGCCCACGAGGGATCGACGCTGGTCGTAGTGTTTAATGCGCTGCGCTTACTTGCTTACGACAACGGACATAATAAAAAAGCACCGAAAAAGAGGAAAAAATAAGGCATGTTCAAAAAGGTTAAAAAATTCCTGAAAGCCCTGGGGCCGGGCATCGTTACCGGTGCGAGTGACGATGACCCATCAGGTATTTCCACCTATTCACAGGGCGGTGCAAAATATGGTCTGGCAGCACTCTGGACATTGATCATCACGTTCCCCTTGCAGGCTGCAGTCCAGGATTGCGACCGTATCAGGCTGACCACAATGCTTAGGAAACACTATCCAAAATGGGTATTGTACCTGTTGATCATATTCAGCGTGCTGGCAATCGTCCTGAACATTGGTGCCGATATCGCTGATATGGACGCTGTGGAGCATCTCATATTTCCTGCCGTTCATGCAATTGTTTTTAGTGTGCTCTTTACCGGAGTACTTCTATTCTTCATCATCTATCTGCCTTACTCGACACTTGGCTCAGTTCTGAAATATCTGTTCCTGACCCACATGGAGATTCTTATCGGCACATGCCTCGACCTCAATCTGGGGTGCCTTTCCTTTGGTGCCTATAGATTTTATTTAAGAAAGAATTATGCAGGCTAAACAACTTATTTCATTAAACATACTGCTGTTTGCAGCGTTTCCGGTCGTCTTACTTATAGTCGGTGGCATGATCGTAACCTGGAAAAAGCCGACGGCTGCTGTGCAGAGTACGATCCTCCACTTTGCTGCAGGGGTAGTTTTTTCAGTCGTGGCAGTCGAGCTTTTGCCAGATATGATTAGGATCCATGATACAACCTCGATAATTATAGGCTTTACCTTGGGTATTTCGGCCATGCTTCTGATCAAATGGTATACCGCCAGGCTTGAGCTCAAAATGGGCGGAACAAACGACAGCAAGCTGTTGCCTTGGGGAATGCTTATCGCGGTAGGCATTGACCTCCTTTTGGACGGTCTTCTTTTAGGGATAGGATTTGCAGCGGGATCAAAAGAAGGAACCCTGCTTGCACTGGCACTTGCGATGGAATGCCTTTCGCTGGGACTTGCAGTAGGTACCAGGCTGACCAAGCTTGGAAATTCCAAAAGGAGGCTGATCAGGGTGCTCTCGCTATTTGGCCTGGTTCTTCTATTGGGAACAGGGGGAGGTTTTTTTATACTGCATTTTACAGGAGAAAAAGTACTGGAACTTGTGCTCTCATTTGGTAGCGCAGCCTTACTGTTTTTAGTTACCGAGGAAC
This sequence comes from Pedobacter psychrodurus, assembly GCF_032678585.1. Classification (GTDB taxonomy): domain Bacteria; phylum Bacteroidota; class Bacteroidia; order Sphingobacteriales; family Sphingobacteriaceae; genus Pedobacter; species Pedobacter psychrodurus_A. The sequence goes on from NZ_JAVTSN010000013.1 coordinate 84,093, forward strand.
TTCTTGTCGAAGCCCATGAAGAAAAGGATTCTCCATTTTTTACCGCGGCTTTTTTCTTAGGATTTCTTCTGTTTATGGTTCTGGGGCTCATTATTTAATCTAAACCGATGAATATTATCGCTAAAATCAGTCAGTTCGATGCGCACCATAAACTTTACCTCTCCCTGGGTGTTGCTCTTGCCGTCCTTGGTATTTGCTATGCTACGGAACTGGAAGCCTCTGTCAGGTTGATGGTTGTATGGCTAAGCTATGCAACAACCAGCATAGCGCTTGCATGGACAACCATTAGCTCCTCGCATCCCAGTCAGATAAAACACGATGCCCATGCGCAGGATTCAAGCAGGACGCTCATTTTTCTTTTTGCCATAGCTGCTGCATTCGCCAGTCTTTTTTCCATTATTATCCTTTTGCGTGAAAATTCGGAAAAGACCGATCAGGGCCTTTTTATGACTATCGTTATTCCGTTGCTCTGCGTGGTTAGCTCATGGTGGCTGGTTCATACGGTCTTTACCATGCGATATGCACATTTCTATTACTGTGACATCGAGCATGAGAAGAAAGGAAAAATAGAAAAACCCGGAGGACTGATCTTTCCGGGAGGAGAAGATCCCGATTATATGGATTTTGTCTATTTCGCTTTCGTGGTTGGAATGACTTTTCAAGTATCTGACGTAGAAATCTCCTCCAAACGGATCCGAAGGCTTGCATGGATGCACGGTGTTCTTTCATTTGCCTTTAATACAGTAATAGTTGCCCTGACAATCAATGTGCTCTCGGGCATGATCCAAAAATAATTTAATTTAAAACTAAAAACCTATGGACTGGACACCAGAAAATTTTCCACTTGAGATGAAGGACCTTGACCCAAGGGTAAGGGAAAAAGCGATCGAGATCGCCAACGAACTTAGAATTACCAAAGAGGTAAGCGAGCTCAATATTGTTGAGGTCGCCATCAACAGGGCCCAGCAATGGTTTATCAGCCTGGAGGGATAATTGCAGTGCAAAGACTATCCCCTGATCACACAAAATATAATCCAAACCGCGGAAAGGTATCCACAAGGCTCCTGACCGATCTTAAAACATTGAATAAAATGCAGATCAAAAGAAACAACAGGCCCAGGCCTGCTGCTGCCAGGGGTGGGGGAACAGCTCCAAAAAAGAAAAAGGCCAAGGGGCCAAAGAAATCGGTTTTCCTGATGGTATTTTATTGGATACTGGCGCTGCTGCTGGCACTCGCCATTTATTTTAAAGCCAAACATTTCTATAATTCACATTGGGACAAGGATACCAACGAAAAAAACAACGATTCTGTTATCAACACCCCCGGATCTAAAAAATAAACCATGAAGCAGATTTTTATGAAAAGCCGATATAGTGTACTATATTTCTTTATCTTTTTCTTCATCTGTGTCTCGACCATGCTGAGGATCAGTTTTACTGCGATTTCGCTCGGAAAGGCGGGGCTGGGATTTGGAGAAATCCTCACCGCCTTTGCTAAAGGATTCGTCTTCGATCTTGGGGTGGCCACATATTTCAGTGTAATTTATGCCTTTTATCTGCTCATCCTTCCCCAAAAATGGAACAGGACTGGATTTAACAAGGTGTTTACCCATATCCTTCTTTTTCTGATGGTCTTGATTTCGGTATTTTCTTTTTTCGCAGAATTTACTTTTTGGCGGGAATTTGAGAGCCGTTTTAACTTTATAGCAGTAGATTATCTGGTCTATACTTATGAGGTTGTGCACAACATCAACGAGTCCTATCCGCTGCCGCTTTTGATTTCAGCTATTGTCATAATCTCCTTTTTATGGAACTATCTTATGAAGGGGGCGTTCAGGAAGAGCTTCGAGTCTGCTACACCTTTTGCCCGTCGATCGGTAAATACAGCCCTGATCATTCTGACAGCAATATTCTATACGATCGAGATAGATAACTCCTGGGGGGATAAAAGCGGTAACCGTTATGCGGCAGAAATTTCCAAAGCAGGGATATATTCTTTCGTAGCGGCCTTCAAGGCGAATGAACTTAGCTACGATCAGTTTTATCCGATGCTCACAAATCAGCTTGCCTTCAATTTGGTAAGAAAAGAACTCTCCTCTTCCTCTAGCAGGTTTATTTTCAAAGGTCCTTCGGTACGTAGATCGGTTCTGGCCGGTAATGGCCAGACGGAACCCAATGTCATTATGGTGGTCATGGAGAGTTTCAGCGCTGATTATATGGGCACTTTTGGCAATACACAAAAACTGACACCTGTTCTGGATTCGCTGGCCAAAGAGAGCATCCTATTTGAGCGCATGTATGCAACAGGCACCCGTACCGTGCGAGGGATGGAGGCGCTTTCCCTCGCCGTTCCGCCAACACCGGGGAATAGTATTGTAAGGAGGAGCAATAATGCAAACCTGAGCACAATAGGCAGTATTTTTTCCAAACGTGGGTATTCCACAGGCTTTTTTTATGGCGGGGACGGTTACTTTGACAATATGAACCAGTTCTTCGGAAGCAATGGCTATGACATAACAGATAGGGGGAGGAAGCTTACAATGGGTGATGCCTATCTGGGAAAGCGGACCATCCTGAGCGATAGCGAAGTGAGCTTTGAAAATGCCTGGGGCGTTTCGGACGGGGATCTTTTCGCTGCGGTAATCCGTGATGCGGATAAAAGGCACTCGTTAAAGAAACCTTTCTACGATTTTGTCATGACCACTTCCAACCATCGGCCCTTTACCTATCCCAAAGGAAAGATAGATATCCCACCAGGCACGGGAAGAGAGGGCGCAGTAAAATATACCGATTATGCCATTGGGGAATTTTTAAGACAGGTCCGGAAAAAGCCATGGTTCAGCAATACCGTGTTTATATTCGTTGCCGATCACTGCGCGGAAAGCGCAGGAAAGAACGAGATTGATATCTCCCGTTACCATATCCCGGCGATGATATACAACCTCAATGGACAGCCCCCTTCAATAATTCCCAGCCTTTGCTCACAGATAGATCTCTATCCAACCTTGTTCGGCCTGTTGAAATGGGACTTTGAGAGCAATAACTTCGGTATGGATGTTAGATCAGCCGGGTACCGCCCAAGGATCTTGCTAGGAACCTATCAAAAGCTCGGTTATCTCCGTAGCGACACCCTTGTGGTACTCAGTCCAAGGAAGCCTCCGCAGAGCTATCATTATGATTTCAAAACCAATACACAGACCTCGGCGAAATCTTCTGAAACACTTGGAAGGGAAGCCATTTCTTATTATCAGAGTGCCTATTATCTCTTTAGGACAGGGGGATTAAAAAAATAAGAATATTATGAATTATTATCAGTTATTATTGATCTGTGTGCTAGCGGGGTCTGTGATCCTGCTAACAGGTAAATACTTTTTTAAGCGCAGGCGCAGAAACATCTTCAGTATGCTTATTGGAGATGTTCAAGCTTATGTAAGCTATCTTTTTGAGGAGCACTGGCAGGCTGACCTGGCATACCACGATCTGGATCATACCAGACTTGTGGTCAAAAGGACCCAGGAAATCGCTTCCAATTTTCGCCTGGATGACCTTCAGGAATTCATACTTTTCTCTGCCGCATGGTTTCATGACACCGGGCAGCTAACTGGGCCTCCTGCCGGCCATGAGCATCGAAGCGTGCGGCTGATGGAAGAGTTTCTTTCAGATAAAGGGATTGCACCGGATATCATTTCCGCCATCGGCCGCTGCATACTCTCCACCTCCATTCCACATAGCCCTAGCAATATCCTTGAAGAAATTATCTGTGATGCGGATACCTATAACCTGGGCAATGAGGAATTTCTCATCACCGATGCAAAGGTTGCGCGCGAAATGCAGAAAAGGGCAGATGTGGACCTAAGCCATTGGGATAAAGAAACACTTGCATTTCTATCAGCCCACCGTTTTTTTACGCCTTATTGCAAGTCTATGCTCTCGCAGGGAAAGCAAAATAATATCCATTTGGTGCGGGAACGCATAAAAAATAAATCAGGCCAAACACCCTAAATGGATTTGGACAATGAATGGGATATACTCTTAGGCTTCTTGTCGCTTTTATCCTGGCAGGTATCATTAAAAATAGGTTGACACCCCGAACTGCACCGCTCCGGTTCTGGCAGGCGGGTTTCCAAGGATATCCTTCTGCCACTGTTTTCGGTAGGAAAACCTCAGCACGGTTTGTTGCCTTGGCCTGAAACTGATGCCGGGCATTACGCTGAAAAGCTCATCACCAATATTCCCGCCGGTCTCCCTGAACTTCCCTACATTCCAGTCCACATACTCTACCCTGCAGGCTAAACTTACAACAGAATGCTGCCAGCCCAGAATCGTTTTTTTGATCACAGGTTGAACAATATCTATATATCCGCCCATCTGACGGCTCCCGAACTGCTGGGAATAGGTGTCGGGAACATCTACCCTGATCCATGCCCACTCAGCGGTGATGAAGGTCTTAAGTTTGGGAAGTGTAGTGTTAAAGTCTATGGCGAAAACATTTAACCTGCGTTTGTCATCGATAACAATTCCGTCCGACTGCCATTTATTGTAAACACCTCCCATATAGGATACGCCGAGTTCGCCTATATTGTTCCTGCGTACCGCAACCTTTCCCGTTAGAAGCGGCTGCCCGCTTGCAATTTCTTCAAACCTTTCCGGATTCCTTTTTGAGGCAGCCAGAGAGGTTCTGTTTTCAGGGTTTGCAATAATGGAATCGTCAAAGCTGCTTGTGGCATATAACTCGTAGCCCAGCATCCAGTCACCGCTATAGTTCTTGCCATAAATCCCGAATCCTGCACTGCTCCAGGTTGCAGGCAGCATCTGTGTCATGGCGATCGGACGGTCGGTGAATTCCCATTTAGGACCGTCATGGTTCTGGTTGAATGCACCAATGGGATTTAATATCATTCCACCCCTTAAATTAAGCAAGGGGTGCAGTTCCAGATCCAGCGCAGCAAATTCAACCGCTATTTCTTTTTCAGCAGGTTCAAATTCGATCTCGGAAAGGAACTTGATGCGCTTGGAAATGGTTGAGGCTACAAATAGCGTCATCCTTCTGAACTGGAACTGCTGTCCTTCAGAGATCCCGTCTGTACCCTGATACTGCCAGTTGGCTTCCATATACCCGCCCACTGATACCGGAAGTTTTCCCACGGCAATAAAAGGCCGTTCATAAACTGCATCCATGTTGAGTGAGTTTTTTGCTGTATCACTGGGTTTGGCCCTTAAAAGTTTCGGGTCGATCTGGGCAAAAGCCATCTGACCGATACCAATAGATATGATAAGCGTAAAGAGTTTTTTCATACTGCCTTCAGTGAAATTTTGATCCTGGTTTTTTCTATGGTAATGGGGAAAGTTCTTAAGTTTGCTTCTGCCGGACCATTTGTCATTCTGCCCTTATTGTCAAATTCACTTCCATGGGCCGGACATTGAAGCCTGTCTCCGAAAGCCTGGAGCTCGGTTCCCTGGTGGGTGCACTGCATCCATAGTGCAGAATAATTCAGTTCATCATGCCGGTAGATACAGATGGGATATCGGAGCAGGTCATTGCTGACTACAATGTATCTTTTGAACTGGACATTTTTTCCCTGTCTGAGTTCAAAGTCCTTCATTTCTACGACCAGGTTATCCCCTGCAATCTCGCCCGTCGCCGGCACCAGGCTGCTGCATCCACTGATCAACGTGGTGATCCCAAGGCCTCCAAGGCAGGCCATTCCACAGCCTTTTATAAAATCTTTTCTTTTCATTTCTATAGTGATTCTAAAAATCTCAGCATGGCATTTCTTTCTGCCCCAGACAGCTGGTTGAACCTGTTGCGGCTTGCAGATGCCTCTCCTCCATGAAGGGTTACCGCCTCTTCGATGCTTTTTGCCCTTCCGTCATGCAGCAGATGATAAGATCCACCCTGTGAATTCATCGAAAGTCCCAGTCCCCATAGGGGCGGGGTCCTCCATTCGAAGGTCTTAGCCGATCCTTCCGTATAACCATCGTCCAGCCCAGGTCCCATATCGTGAAGCAGCAGGTCGGTATAGGGATGGAATTCTTTGTTGGATAGAGCAACCACTGGGGAAAAAACTGTTTTTAGGGTAGGCTTGTGACAGCCTGAACAGTTGATCTTTTCGAACAGTTTCCTGCCGGTTTCAACTTCGGCATTTCCGGCATCGCGCTGTATGGGCGCTTTTAGCGTCTGTAGATAAAACACCACGTTATTCACTGTAAGTGTGGAAATTTCAGGATCAATCACCATCCGCGTATAGGCATCCACAGGATCAAAGCTTGAAGTTATCCCGATATCCTGGTTGTAGGCATTAACAGTCTGGTGGAGCAGGTTATATGCTGCCGCCTTTTTTCCAAAACGATGGATATATTTTCCCTTCAGTGCAATAGCGTTGTTAAAGGCCTGAACATATGACGGAAGCACTGCGTAATTTGGGACACCAGAAATGCCGTCATTATCCAGATCCTGGGGGTCAGCCATAGCTAGTATATCTGCATCAGCTACCAGTTCGAGAAAGCCAAGGCCGGTATTGGCAGGCGGTGTAAATTTTGAAAAGCTGGCGCCTGCTGGGATTTGCTCAGGTTTGTACCCGGGAATAGCCCTGTTCTGCAGTTGTGGGCCTCCCTGGTCCAAAAATTTATTGCCTGTCTCATCGGTCTGCCCGAAACGGACCAGCGTAGTAAAGGGATGGCCTTTGCCGTCTCCAGCATGGCAGCTTCCGCAGCTGGTTGCAACAAAGCCAGGACCAAGGCCATTCGCAGGAGTAAATATCTCATTGTTAAAGGCCGCATCTCCCAAAGCGAAACGTCTGAGCTGGTCATAGCTGAGTCCTTCCACCGGGCCATCAAGAATTTCATCCTCTTTTGGAGAAGAAGGGATTATCTTCTCACAGGACACCATTATAGCAACTAGGCTCATAAGTGAAAGCAGGACAATGGGTAATCTTTTCTGCATGTTATCTGATTTTTTGTAAATCTAATATTAAAAATAGAAAAGACTAAAAATAAATTTAGATTTATCTAAATTTATTTTTAGATTGATTTTAACGGTGTCGGAATTATAATGCACGGCTCCCAAAATGAACTACTTTTTTAACAAAAGCACGGAATGCGATATTATAAACCGAAACAGTAAATCATCTATTGCTTTCAAATCAGGAACTTCACCGGATAGGGTATTTTGTTGGCGGATGCCACGGTTTATCCTTTGTAAGCAGATGTAAAAAGGGCAGGCAATGGTGCCGGGATTCGGAATTTTTAAAGTTCTTTTCGAATTTTGGTTGAAATGTTTAGTTTTAGGGCTGGAATACGGTTTCCTAGATAAAAAACAATACCGTGGTCATCGGGCCCTTTAAAAAAAACAGTTATGGACAAATTCAAACAGGTGCAGGAAGTTATTGCTTCAGTAGAAGCCGATGTAACGAAATTTTATGATGGTGGAAATGCAGCGGCTGGTACGCGAGTACGTAAGGCAATGCAGGACCTTAAGGTTTTGGCTCAAGAGATAAGGGCTGAAGTTACAGAGAAAAAAAATAACGATAAATAAACAAGAGACTGTTTTGGGAAATAAGGCCACTGGTATGAATAAGTGGCTTTTTACGTCTATAGGGTTCGGCGTGCTTTGTTGTTTGGGCAACAGCCGGGCTATCCGCTCATACGCCTTCGGGCTTTAGGCGCTGGGCAGGTATCCGCTACTATCCCTGTTGCAAAGGAGGAATTTTAAATGATGTGTTGGATTGAGGCGAAAGAGTGTTGAACCTAGTGGTGTAATTAGTTGTGAATTAGTTTTTTGAGTTTTGTTAATTCTGCTTTGATGCCAAAAACTCACCTTTGATTAATTCTCATTTCTATTATTAAAGGATTTTCCGGTTTATGCTTATTGGGTAGAGTCAATCTGCGGAAGCTCGACCTTATTTGAGCACTGTGAAGCGGTAGGAAATTTTGAAAAAGTGGTGAAGATGTTATTAATAATACATGGTATTTAGTCTCTCTATTTCGTTATTTATGGTGATATCGTGCTAAATGCTTTGGCAATATTAATGCAAAGCCTGAGAAAGAACCAAAGTTTCATAAGAACTATATTGTTTTATAAATTTAGTTAGTTTCGATTAAATAGTCAAAGTGAAAAGAAACTTTCATATATGTGGATTACATCTTTTTTTTGACTTTATCCCTCATCTTGCTTAGTAATACTGCATCTGGTATTCCCCCTTGCAGTTCTGCTTCTATCGTTTCTACAATTTTGATTAGCTCTGGGGCGTTACCGCTAATTTTGATAATATGTTTGAGGGCGTGATTGATTAACCACGATGCCATCGGGACACCCGGCATGGCCTTTCCTATCAGGCCAATGACAAAACCTTTAATGTTCCATGCGGAAAGATTATTTTTATTCTTTTCATACTGTCTAACGAAATGGTTATAAGCTTCTACTGTTTCTGAAACATCTTCATGGGTTTTTTGGTGTTTAGATATATTTAAAACCAGATCTCTGAATCTTTGTATTTCTACGGAATCGAAAGTCGTAGCAAGTTCAATTACTGGAAGATTGGCGCTGACAGCCAAAATATTTTCTGCCGTGAAATTTGTGAAATTCTTATTATGCAAGACCCAATCTGCCCTTGGTGTCCCAGAATAGAGGTCTGCAATCAGAGAACTTACATTTGTCGTATCATATCCATGGACTGTCGTCGGCACTAGAACTGATCCAGTACTTGCAGCCATTTCTACGGCAGGTATAGCCGTCATGAATTCCAATTTCAAATCCCGATTTTCGTTTAACTCAAATATGGGTCCCATAAGATTGATGGTGCCATAACTACTTAATACAATGGAATCCTGCTGGTTCATCGCATTAGGAAGGCGTATCCACATGTTTCCTGTTTCCGATATTGTTTTTCGGATGGCATCTGCAAAACGTTTGTTCTTTGTCAAGACCGGAACTGATTTATCGATTGCTCCAAGCAACACCTGCTTTTCTTGTATAGACAAGGGGGGGAATAATAATGGATTTCGTTTTTTCATTTCCATTATTGTCATTGTTGTTACCGTTCTGGAAAGATGAACATTTTCCTTTTTGGTTTCTAATAACTCTAGGACAAAATTTTGGTCATAATAATCTATAGATTTTGGAAAAAGGAGCTGTAACTTTCCCAATTTATGCAACTCGAGCAATTCCTTTTTTGAAAGACCCAATGCAACCAATGTCTGATTCATGTATTCTGAATGTGGTGCAACAAGACAAATCTGGTCATACATTGTCAAGTAATTTCTAATATTTTCGGAAAAACCTGAACTGCAGTCGATCAAACACCTGAATAATCTCTTTTGAAGTGAGACAGGACGATACGGACCGAACTCTTTTGGACTAGCATTAATTATTTTTTGCCTTTTATCTAACCATGTATCCTCTTCTTCCTCCCATGCTTTATTTAAAACTGGTGAAAGTTTGTTTTTTAAATCTCTATATGTTTGGATGTTTCTGAAGATCGATTCTTTTTCAGGCTTGCTCACATGGGGCATTTTGCTATTAACAAAGTTTATTTCAACTTGGAATTTTGCCGCTTGAAAGATTTTTCGAAGATTGCTAAATCCATCTTCCGAAACTTCTTCAAGGAAAGAAACTGTGATTGGCATGCTGTCCAAGATTTCATAGTCCGGATAAATTTTTGGTATTAGCAATTTGAGCTCATACCCAACATCTGCCCTTGTAAGGAGATATCCCGTTCCTGGAGATGTAAGTTGTTTGATTTGATCATCGATTTGCACGGAAGATTCAGGTATTTCGCTGACTAAAAAGATTAAAGTGCCCATGATTTTGTGTAACCTAAACCATTCATGGATTTTGGAGCCATCAATGGCTAGGGTGGTCTCCGTAATATCAGGGCAGTAAATGAAATAACTACCATTCACGTAAAAAAGGCCTTTGGTAACAATTTGGTATTGTCCAAGCAGAAAAATCTCGTAGGACATTATTGAGTGAATATCGTATTTCATGAGCGTTATTTTTTAGGAATTTTGATATGACTGGGGAAGAACCTGTAGTGACGCTTCTGGTTCGCTTTAAACTGACTGCCAATTTGATTACCGGATGATGTACATCTAAGTTCCATTCCCTCTGGACAAATATACAATTCTAATCCAAACCGTTTTCCTCAGGACTTTTTTGTTTAATCCATCCTACCACCGGAAATACTAAATTCAGACGGTTCTAAAAATCAAGATCCATTCATAGGTGCCAGAATGCAGAAAAAACGCCATAATCCTCCAAAATAGCGAAAGGCCCATATTAGTCCATCCCGAATCGAAGATATGCTCCTAGGAGTATATATTAATGCAGAAATTATAAGAATGTTCCCGAAAGCCAGTCACGAAAAAAGCTGATCGAAAGATTAGAACGCCCAGTTTGCCCTGAAATAAAGTTGTCACTTTAAAGCGAAATGAGGTGATAGCTTAAAAGCGGAACGGGTAGCCATTTTTGCTGAAATCCCCTTGTCGTCAATATTCCCGAAATTACTAAGGATAAAAAACACTTTTTCCGACATCTCCAGCAGAAATATTATTTTTTTGTATTGAAGATAATGACAGTCAATTATGGTTGCAATGGAATGTTTGATCACCAAAAAAGGAATATGGATCGTTAAACAATCACTATTTTTTCTGAGCAACTTTGGTTCGTAAAGTATCCTTTTTAACTAATTTTTGAATTGCTGTGTCGAGAGATAGTTCCTTTTTTGCTGAATCAATTTTAAAGCTTAAGTTATCAATTTTATTATCTCTTTCTGATTTGAATAAATGGGGATATCTTAAAAATGTTACCTGAAGTATAAAACCTAACGCGAAAACGCCAAAAATTAGTTTGTGAGTATTAGTAATTCGAGTTTTTCTAACGCCCTCTGATCGAGTAATAAACCAAATTAACAAAACAAATAAGCCAAGCCCATAAGCGAAGGAAAGTGAGTAAATTATTGCGTCACTTAATTTTGTTAACTTGCTGAAAATTTGAACTTCATTAGATACAAACAATACTAATGCCGAAAAGATAGATAATATCTCTATATGTCGCTTATCTGTCTTTTCAATTTCCTCCTTGACTTCCTGAATCGTTTTGTGATCCGTTTGTAACAGATCCTGTATATCATACATAGCTCTAAATTTTGTTAATTTAGTTTTATATATGTCAATTTCATCCTTAAATTTTGTGTATTCTATTGGGAGAACAAATGATGAGGAGACAAAACAATTGTAAGTAAAACCACTACTAAGCCTAATTGGAGTTAAGGATGTTGCATAATCTGTTTGGAATGCTATGTAATCTGTTTCTTCACAAATTGTTGCATTAATAATCAAAGAAGTTAAGTATTTATCATACTTATCAAGCAATTTATTAATTACTTTAAGGCTTTCCTCATTATTGATCTTAAATTGTTTTTCAATTTCAGGAACTAAAAATTCAGCAATAATTTTGTAAAAAGGGAAGAAGTTGCTGTTATTTAAAGATTCAGCCCTCGTTGTGTACGTTTGAAGCTTTGATTCCCAATTATCTAAAGTTATCAGCTTTCTTTCTAGTTCTAATGAGAATAGATTATTTTCAATATAGCACATGTCAATGTCATATGCACGACGATCAAAATCGCTCAATGCTCCAAGAATGCGCTGGTTGTAGGCTAGACTATAATTTGTGTTTAATTTATTTAATGATTCTACATTCTTATCTACATCCTTGATTTTTTTTATCAAAGAGTGATATTCATCTAGGTTAAGCGTTGTTGGAGTTGTATCTAACTTACCTTGAGCATTTGCCGATCGCTGATTAAATGCTATAACAGTTGCATTTTTTCCATAGTGGCCTTTTATGATGTCTGTATATTTAGAAAAACGATTAACTTCTTTTAAAGTTAAGGTAGAGTAGTTGAAATCTATTACGTAGTGAAATTTCTTATTTGATTGCTCTAGTCTAAAGGATAACTTATATAATAAAAAATCACATTTGTCCGAAATCAATTCAAGTTCGTCACTAGCAATAGCAAAATTCTTTAACTTGTGTTGGAGGAGTAAAAGTTGTTTAAAAGTATTTTTTTCAAAACTTAGTGTGTGGTCAATTTCAGCTACTTTAACATTGAAATTGAACAATTCAGACAGTTTAGTTGCTGTAGTTGTAAATCTTCTACTTGTTGGTGGTGGGTCAGCTATTTCATGAAATAGCATGCTTGAACCTGGTTGATGTGCTATATGTCTTCCTACAACCTTTAGTAAAGCTCTATATTGTAATAAATTTAACCTAATAGGTTGTAAAAACCCCTCTGCAAATATATCTTGATAATATTGGAGCATATTTGGAAATCGAGGAACGTCAAAAACTGCCTGTAGAGAAATAAAACTTTCAATTTCAGATATTTTGGTATCTGAAATTGTTAAATCATTAACGTATTCACCAGATACTATAGAAAGATTTAACTCCTTATAAAATTCATTCGAAATTCTGTTTATAATGCCAAGAATTGCAACCTGTGCAGCAAGTTTGTTGTTAACGTCATTAATGTTATCCGAGCTTAAAACTGATGATAATGCGGTTGTCCAAGTCGAATGAAAGACAGAATTTAGTTTTGAGAGGGCATTATTTAGATGATGCATTTAAACTATAACTTAAAAATTTTCGGCTCGGCCATTATCATTTCTACTGGAATTTTCATGGAATACCTTCCGTTTTGTTGAGCAAGCGAGAATACACTCTTCCATGACTGCCACATGTGGCTTAGGTCGACCAATTCAAAAGCTGTCAGCTTAATTAAATTGTAATTTATATTTTTCAACTTTTCGATTGCATGGTCAATTATTTCTTTTATCTCTAAGCTTAGATTTTCGGCCTCGTACATCCTTCCTGCTGTCTTATATGTCAGTTGAGTTTTTGAAATGTTGAAAAATACTGACATATCCATTTTGTCCTGAATGTCACTTTCAACATGCCCATAAGGTAGTGCATAGAAATTGTCGAAATGAGAAAGTAACCCAGCTTGATCTGAAGAAGCTGATGCGGCACATGTAAAAAAAAGCAATTTCGTTATCTTTAACTTAGATAAATCATTATTTTCCATGTTTCCACCATTTTCAAGATACCAATTTTGCAGTTGGTGTACTACATAATCAAACGCTGGAATTTTATTCATGATGGCCGAGTTTATTATTTAAAGATAAGTTCTTTAAAACCTGATATGTAAATATCTCAAATAAGTTACTAACATATTTATTAGAGATAATGTTTTGTAACGCAATTTGAAAAGGATTACAAAGGTAACAATATTTGCTATTTATTTTAGTATTTTAATGGTTCTAAAATTATACGCATATAATAATTTTTCAATGCATTTGAAAGAGTAGTTTAAGTGGCGATTTCGCTAAATTTTTATTGAAATATATGAAAATACGCAGTCATAAGAGTAGCTATAATTTATTTTGTATTTTAGACGTTGGAGCATGATCATAAGGGATTATGCAAAGTCAGAAATGGATAACGCTCAACAAACCACTTCACACAGTTCAACGCAGGTGCAACCAAGTAGTAACACTGAAACTCCGCAAAATGTAATTTCGCTAGCTCCAAAAGTTTTAACTGATCCTAAAGATTTAGAACGGGTTAAGCCCTACCTTGATTTATTAAAACTCACAATTGATGAACCAAAGATTACCAATATTGCGCTGACAGGAAGCTACGGTTCAGGGAAAAGTACGATTATCAATACCTTTGAATCCCAGCATAAGGAATATGAATACCTTCGGATTTCCCTTGCCTCATTTGGCGATGTTGCTAAGGAAGTTGCAGATTTAGAAGAAACACTTGATGAAGAAATTGTAGAAATCCCAACAGCAAATGGTTCAGTCCTCAGCCCTGTGAAAGGAAAAAAGCAAAGGACGAAAAAGAAATCTTTGAACAAAGGACACATTAAAGACAAAAAAGAAGAACTTGAGCGTTTGCTTGAGATCAGTATCCTGCAACAGATTTTCTATCATGTCAAGCCATCTGACATTCCCGATTCTCGTTTTAAAAGAATCACCAATATTACTGATCGACATATTTATTCAATTGCTGGTGCATTAATTTTATGGATCACCAGCGCACTGCTACTTTTTAAATTTGATTATATTAATCGGATTAATCCCGCAAGCTGGCATTGGAAACTCCCGTTGGATTATTCGGCATTTCCGATATTCATGGTGTTTTTTGTTGGAATTGGCCTCACAGCAAAAAGTATTATCAGGTTGCTTGGTAATTCAAAAATTAATAAGGTTACCATTAAAGGTGAACTAGAACTTGGCGACAAGCTGGACAAATCTGTTTTTAATGAGCACCTGGAAGAAATCCTATATTTTTTTGAGAGGACACCTTTTAACCTGGTCATTATTGAAGATCTTGACCGATTTGAAAGTACAGATATCTTTTCCAAACTTCGTGAGCTAAATACGCTTTTAAACAATTCGCTTTCCATCAAGTCCCGCAAAAATCATAAGGAAATTGTGTTTCTATATGCGATAAGGGATGAAATATTTGAGGATAAGAATGAAAGAGTTAAGTTCTTTGAGTATATCATTCCAGTAATTCCTTTCATTAACCCTTCAAATGCAGGCGAACAACTGGCGAAATTGATTTCAGGTGCCGGTCTTGAAAATGTGCTATCAAAAGAGTTTACCGAAGATGTAGTAACCTTCATCGATGATATAGATATGCGGCTTTTGATTAATATTTTTCATGAATACCAGCTTTATCGGACAAGCCTTTCGCAGGTTCTTTTACAGGATAAACTTTTCGCTATGATCGCTTACAAAAATATTTGCCCAGAGGATTTTGGAAAACTACATAGCAGAAAAGGTAAATTGTACAAATTCATCGCAAATAAAGCGGGATATATCGAAGAACTCATAAAAAATCTCGATGAACAGATTGTGGCTAAGGTAGGAGAGGTAAAAGTACTTGAAGAGTTAAAGTTTAAGGACTTAAATGAGCTAATCGGAGTGTACGTAAATGCCTTACAAGTCAAATTTCCAGATGCTGCAAGTGTTAAAGCTGGAGGTAAAAAAACATTTGCCCAACTCGTAGCTCCAGCCGCATTTGAAGAACTATCCAAGCTTAACTCATTTACTTATTATTATTTCAACCACTATTCCGGCAGTACATATCATGAACACACTAAAGACGAAAGATTTTCATTTGCCGAATTAGAACGTTTAGTTGACAAGAATAAAAGCTTTAAACAGCGAAAGCAGTTAATAGACCAAAAAAATGGTGGTGCCATCGAACAGCTCAAAAAGGAGATTGATGAATTAAGGAGCGAAAAAAATACAATTGCAAACTGGAGTATCAGTGAAATATTTGAGCGTATAGAAATTGACCCATACCTGAAACCATTTGGCGAAAATCAGTTAATTAGAAATTTGTTGATCAACGGCTATATCGACGAACATTATGATGATTACATTTCGCTTTTTCATGAAGTAAATATGACTGCGGAGGATTCAGTTTTTGAGCGAAAAATCAAAAGTGGTTCAGCGCTACCGGTTGAACATCAGCTTACACATGCTGATTATGTAGTTAAAAAACTTGATGTTAAATATTTTAAAAGAGAAGTGATTCTCAATCTTGATTTGGTTGTCTACCTGCTAAATGCAGGAGACCAGGTTTTAGCAAAATGTCAGGCTATTCTCCAACTCCTAAGTGAGGGGCGAACCCAAACCAATTCTTTTATTGATGAATTTGTGCAAAAGCGACCTGAGCATGCGGGTTTATTTATCAAGCAACTAGCCAAAGCCTGGCTGGGTTTTTGGATTTTTTTAGAAACCAAGAGTAATTATCCTGCTGGCAAAATGGATAAATATTTGAAATTTTTAACCATTGATGCAGGGTTGGATATTGTTGCAGCACTAAAGGGAGATATGGCAAAATATATTGCAAAAAGATCAAATTTTCTCTCACTTTTTATTGGGGATGCTGAGGTAAATCCAGCAAAGGGTTTGCTTGAAAAACTTAATGTAAAATTTATAGCCATTGATCCTCCTAACCAAAATAGTCAGACATTGTTTGATTTTGTTTACGAGCATGATCTTTATGAATTAAATGAGGTCAATATCGTTCAAATGCTTAAAGAAAAGGGACATTCAGAAATAGGATTGGAATCAAATGCTAATTACACTTCAATAATGGTTTCTATGGCAGAAAATCTTCACGATTATATTACTGCAAATGTAAATGAATATGTGCAGAACGTATTGCTTAAACTTTCTCAAAATAAAGAGGAAGAAGAACAAATGGTTGCACTTTTGAATGATGAAAACCTAATTTTCGACTTAAAATCAGAGGTCATACAAAGAGGATTTGTTGAGATTAGTGATTTGGCGGCTATTGATGAACTCGAGATCAGGAAGGAAGTTATGGACTATAGTGAGGTTTTCCCTTCTTGGGAAAATGTATTTACCTACTATGATCAGCTCCCGGATGCCGAGGAGGGTCAAATGAAAGAATTAGATGAAACGCTTCTGATGTTTTTGGATGCAGAAGAGAATTATCAAGAATTGTCGAAAACAAAAATGTTAGATGCACCTTCCCGATCACAGGAGTTTGTTAAAACCTTCATAGAAACGCTACTTGCTATCAATGAGCTTGATATTGAGGCTTACAAGGCATTGTTTAAAGCACAGAGGCTAGCTATCACTAAACTGGTAACTACAGGGATGACCAGAGATAAGATCGAGTGGTTGGTAAAGAGTGGCGCAGTATTAATGACCCAAATAAACTACGATAGATTAAAGAAGGATTTTCCGGACCTGCACATTACTCTTTTAGAAGTTAGACAGGTTTCTTATAAAACATTTGGTACCTCTTATGATGTGGACGAACAGGATATCGTTAAGCTTTTAAAATCAACCACCTTTACAGTAGAAAACAAACTTGTGCTCTATAATTTATTGGATGAGGATACCATTGTGTCGAACAGAGAGATTTCTAATCTTTCCTGCAATTTAATTTGTGATATGGGAAATGTACCAGTAACTTTTGCTGTGATGGAAAGTATGTTTAAGTCTTCATCTTCAGCAGAGAACCGCATCAAGCTTCTCAACGAAAGATCAGATACACTTTCTAACGATCAGGTAGTTGCACTGATAACAGAACTCAAAGGCGATTACCCCGAATTATTTCACAAAAGGCACAAGCCAAAATTTCAACGCACGCCATATCATGATTGGCTTTTCAGAGTGCTGGAGAGAAGAAAGTTGATACATAGATTTGAAGTTGATAAGAAAGATGAGTGTCTTTTTAGGGTTTTTGCCAATCATAATTAGAATCCCGTGCTGATGATTTTTGACCGTAGTTTGGTGAAGTATGGTGTTTTTACATCCGATTAACGAACCGAGTTATTCTTCGCCACTTTTGGTGAAATTTGTAGCGTAATGGATTGTTTTTCATTCAGGTTAGGGATTTTTTGAGACAAAATAAGATTAAAAATATATTAAAGAATTAAAATTATTAACCTATCTGCAAATAATGCATATTAATTAATTCTGATAGGTAATTACAACAAGTTTTCAAGTTATGTTATAAAAAATAACATAAACATCATACAATCAATGCCAATAGTTATTGAGAATAGCTGATTCGCGACTCTAGTTTTTTATTTACCTGTTCGTCAAGTTCTAGGAGAAGTTCTCCACTCAAATTTCTGAATTTTTTTCCTTCCTTATACTTCTCAATAAGGTTTTTAAGGTCGAGCAAGAAGCGGCGATCTTTTTCCGTGTCATTTCCCCTGTTCCAATGATAGATAATTGTAAACAGCGTAATTATTTTGTTTTTCTTAGCATTTTCTACTTTTAAAAATGTTTTTAGAAATAGGCTTGGCCTTAATCCAGAGAGTGTGACCTGATAATGTGCTGTGTCAATCTCAGAAAGCATTTTAGCATGTAAACTATCGTAGTTGTTTAAAAACTCATCTTCAAGCTGTTTATCTTTATTGATCTCTCCAGTTTCTCCAAGCTTCTTATTTGCACTTTTAATAAAATCAGATATTTTTTTTAGTGATAAATAATTTGGTGTAACTGCTGAAAGGCCTAAATATTTATCGATCATTGGGGAATATTTTTGGCGTGGGAGACTTTTCTTCATCCCTTTGATTAGATCTTCAGCAAGTTTTTCCGGTTTTAAATTCAGAACGTTTTCGTGTCTCATTACATGATAGGCCACTGTGAGGTAATCTTGCAATAGAAATTCCCCTTGTTTTGCATAAGATAATAACTGTCTATTAAGAGAAATGAAGTCCTTATCTGAAAGATTCTTATAATTAGCTGCTGCCAGCTGATTAAATACTTTATAGGCAGGAGGGGTTTTTTCATCCACCATATTGTAGTTCGTTTGGACTTCTTTTTTGAAAGTGGTGCCATTGAATATATTGCCACCTGTCAGGTAATCAAATATACTTTCATAATAATCATAGTCTTCATTTGGAAAATACTTATTTATTGTTTCCTCCCCATATTCAACAATCCTGTCCTTTTTTATCTCATCATACATTCTGTTGATCTGATACTCAATACCTTTTTCAAGCCCCTGTTTCTTGTGATATTCAATGCGACCTTTTTTAAATTCAACGCAGATCATCAGACTAAACCTCAATGTACTATAAAGTAATTTTTCCTGGTAATCTTTCCATTCTCCATTTTTAAGCTCT
Source organism: Pedobacter psychrodurus (assembly GCF_032678585.1). Taxonomy (GTDB): domain Bacteria; phylum Bacteroidota; class Bacteroidia; order Sphingobacteriales; family Sphingobacteriaceae; genus Pedobacter; species Pedobacter psychrodurus_A. The sequence goes on from NZ_JAVTSN010000013.1 coordinate 102,788, forward strand.
GATTTGATGAACTGAAAAATAGGTGCATAATAGGATAAAAGATAATTTAGCGTACGGTAATTAACGTCTTTTTCATTTTCATATTTTAACAGGTTTTCGATAGTTTTGCAGTGTTCTTGGAGGAAGCTTTTATAATGGGAGGTTGTATTCTGCAGATTTTCAATTATGTTGGCAAATGTGGGCGAAAAAGTTTGCCTGAAATGAAGGGTGTTGCCAATAGTTTTTTCCTTTATTTCGCCAAAAAGGTCTGGAGGAAGCTTTCCCTCATTTGCTACGATAATAACTTTGGTATTACTTTGCTCAACCAAGGAATTAATAAAACCAAGCACCGAGTTGTCTTTGAGCATTTCTGCATCAATTCGCTCAAGATCATCAAAACAAATAAGCAGTTTTTCTAATGCCAGAAAATTAAATCGTTGAGTTTTTAGCTCGTTTTTGGCTTCATCGGCACCATCTGCAAGATGGCTAAGCAATTCTCCGCCCCAGAGTTTTGTAATATCTGCTGCCTTCATAAGCAGCTTTACAATTGGAAATCCAGCTTTCAAGTATTTATTCTCAATTAATGGATACACCGAAACGAAAATTTTATCTTTTAGCTCTTCCATAGAGCTTATGCCAAACAGCGATACAATTATGGGCTTGTAACCGGTTTCTAATACTTTGCTAAAGACTCGGTTTTTTAGGAAATATGTTTTTCCTGCTCCCCAGCTTGCAGTAAGCATTAATGCATAGTTTGTTTGCTTATACAAATAATCAATAATCAGATCCTGAGTTATATCTGGGTTTTCTATTTTCTCTTTCATTTAATTTTTTACCAGTCCATGTTTGCGGAAGATTCAATTTGATACGATGTATAATCAAGAAAATTCCCGAAAGCTTTCTCCGAACTCATCGCATCCATGTATTTTTCATGGGAACTCTTGTCAAAAGCCACTATAAAACCAGTTTTGATATATTGTATCCCATATTTAGTTTCCTTATTTTTTGCTATGAAGTCATCAAAGCAGTCCAGAACATTGCAGATCTGTTTAAATTCCTTATCACCTGGCAATTTAAATCCATAACTTAAATTACCCCTGTTTTTTGATAGTGACATAGGAATTGCACCTAGATTTTCCATATGCACATTAAAGGAATTCCCATTCTTATGAAAATGACCATGTGAAATGGGGTTTCGATATTCTTCTTTGATGTCTATAAGGGCATTTAGTTGGTGAGCTACTGTTTTTGGGTCAGATTTTGAAAATACATACTGGTACTTCCCTTTCCAATTCATTCCAATAAATTGTTCCAGATTATTGTTTTCGGGAAACCCATGATTCAAAAAAGGAATGATTAGGACTAGGGAATGCTCTAGTAGGCTGAAAAAAGCATCTAGCATGGCCACAGTATAGAAAGATGCTTCTGGTGGCGTTAACAAATTCTGCATGATTAACATTTCGTAATCTCTTAACGCGTCGCCTGTAGGAGTAGGGAAGTTCATTTTCTTGTATATTGCTGCGGCCTTCCTTCTAAAGAAATCATACCGCTCTTTTATAGGTCTATACTCATTGGAGAGTGATATTCTTCCATCAATAACCTTTTGCTTTATCTCCTCCTGAAATAATTGCTCTGCAAATGGAATTGCGTTATCAATGTTTTTGATAGCTTCCTTTGCTAATTTAGTTAAGTTTGCTCCCTTTTGAAATGATGTAAACTGAAAGCCGAATTTGCGGTGTGAAAGCATAAACGGAATTCCTTTGTATAAAACAGGGATTTCCCAAAGTGTTTTTTCCCATCTTCCCAGAAATTTGAAATTAAGCAATTTTGCAAATATTATAAAGACGATATATGGTGATCTTTTTAGCTTTATGGATTCTATCGGAAAATCTTTGATGTAAACCGTTTTAATTCCACGTTTGAGTTCAACCTCATGATATTTTGGAGTAGGATTGGGCAAAAAATCCTTTGTAAATAGATCGAAGTATTTTTGCTGAGTAGCGAATTTTTTGTCCATTTATGCCCCTATCTAGTACATTATTGATATAATTATTTATGCACAAAATAACATATTTTTTTCAATGACGCGCCTTTAGGATCACCCCCTCTGGCAATTATATTAGCTGTCAATTTATCCTAAACTATATGCGTCACCTTTTCGATAAAATATGCATTGAAGAATGGTCAAAATCTACGTTTCGCCCGACGTCATTTTTAAGAAAATTTCGATATAGGGATCCTTTTTGTCTTTTTCGGTGTTATGCTATACTGCCAATATGGGAACCGGAGCTCACCAAAAACTTCAGTTAAAAATGCCAAATTTCTTATGCTTCCGCCTAAGTGCACCATTGCAGCTCGGTTAAGCGCAGTTCCATCTCTCTGCGCTTGCCAGAACTCAAGGAAAAAATTTTCCGAACTCGATCTCCCAACAGGCAAATTGAATGGCCCATCATAAATATCGTCGTCATCACTGAGTGTGCAGAATTCTTCAAATTTGATAATTGGACTCTTAAAATTATATGCGAAAAGCTTTTTCAAAAGCGGCAAAACTGTAAAATGGCCATATTTTTCACGCACTTGAAGAATGATTGCGTAAATAAGGTCTGTAATTAAAGTCAACGATTTTAATGTATAATCTCTGTTAACAATTAATTTTTTACCAGGCTCAATACTTCTTTTGACGGCTGCAGTCTTTCTTATGTATAGCTCGTTAACGACCAGGTTGTTATGTAGTAACAGGTTTCTGGTTTCCTTAATTTCAATTAGTTCATCGAAAATTTGCGGCAATTTCAAATCTTTGGGGTCAATTGCAAAAAGTTTGGTGAAGAGTTTTAAAAAATTATCCAAACTACTATAAGCCAGTCGGTTTACACTAGCCTCAATAATCTGGTTTATCACTTCTCCTTTTAGCAATTGTTCCTGGCTAACTGCTAGTCCTTGGGCCTTTTCGTCACTATACACACCCTTCAGCAAGGACAACTTTTGCGGATAAAATTGAAGAATCTTGATCATCAGATCGTTTAACATCGTTTCAAACTGAGCAATCCCGAGTACAAATAATCCCTTACAAGAAAACTCATCATCAGGTTGGCTTTCTAGACTATCAATAATCTTACGAAACTGGTTATAAGCAAGGACAGCGGGTCTTTCCATTTCGAAAATAGTGATTAGTGGCGGGATGGAGAGATCCAGATAACGTAGATAGATAGCCCCAAGGTTGAGGTCTTTAGCACTGTTGTAAAGACATTCTGGATAATCTGTAAGTAGGTCTTTCATCATCTATTGCTTTGGAGATGACTATTTAAATAATCGATCATCTCCGAATAATTTGGTTGGGTTGGAGTGCGTGTACCTTCGAATTTATTATCACCTAAAGCAGCCAATGCCTCGGCCAACGACAGTTCTTTCGTCAAATCGCCAATGACAATATTTTCGATTTCAACTACAGCAACATCGGTCAAGGTTCGCTTCCCATAAACATCGAACTTTATTGCTTCACCTCCTGTCGAGTCAACAGCATAAATTCTGTAAATGTCCTCTGGCTCTCCGACACTAATCACTCTGTCACAGGAAAAATTTGCTTTCAAAAAATCCCACCGTTCGGCCCTCATCGGTGCATATTTTGTATCCAGATCATTAAATTCGATTTCGACATCCTTTTGTGATTGGTAAGCCTCCATGAATTCTTTAAAGATTGCTGCATTTCCTTTCTTGTGCAGCATAAACTGTAAATAGGAAATAATCCTTTCTTCCCCCTGATCATACGGAAAGTTTTTATCACCCATTACATCATCGGCAAGTGTACCTAATGCAGAATCTTCAGAAGCAAGGGATTTTATGAATTCCAATAAAGTCATATGTAAAAATAAATAGTTTAAAAGCATGAAGAATTTCCTCAAAGGGGAATCATCGTATCATCAAGTGAATATACATTATTAACAATACATTAGTCCCTAAAGAAATCAGTAATTTTATACTTTAACGCTTTAAAATGACACAGAAAACAATTCTAAGATCAACTACAGTAGACAAACACGGCGATTACATCGGGTTAGAGCAACTTCAAGATTATGTAAATGTAGTAAACGGCAACCTAAAACTTCGCTATCTGGCTAATCATCGTCGTGACTTGCCGCCATTGGGTTATTTAGATAATGCCGAAGTTAAGCAAGCAGGACAGATTCATCATGCATTGGCTGAGCCCATCGTTTTCGCAAATAGAAAAATGGTTGAGTGGGATGACGAATTGGTCGTAGAGGATTCAGGAATACCGCTTATGCTGGTCGGCCGAAACAAAGAAATCACTCAAATCTGCATTACAGTTGATAAGAACAATTTCAAATCGTTTGAATCATTTGAAAGAGCCGGAAAATCATTAATGGATTTGTTTGATGGAGAAGCCAGCCTTGATACTTCAATGCGGAAAAGCTTACTTCCTGACCCGCAACTTGTTATTACACTCGCTGGATATTATATGTTATTCAAACCACTTGTAAAGCCACTAATGTCTAAGCTTGGCGAGAAGATCGCGGAAGGAATTGGTGAAGATATCTATGGTTTATCAAAGAAGTTACTCGTGAAAGTTGCTGACGCAATACAAATCACTAGGAATAGTATGATTCCAAAAAATAAGGTATTATTGACTATCTTTGAGATACCTGGAGAGCCATATATAGAATTGCAAATCAAATCCGACAGCTCGAGCACGGTTATTAATTCAATTACAGACAAGAAGCTGGTTAAAATTTACCAGAAAGTGCAGGATTTAAAAAGTAAAATTGATATTTCAGAGATTTACTTTATCTACAATACTAAAGGGAAATGGGAGTTTACCTACCTAATCAGCAAAACGGGGCAAGTTATCGGAACCAAATCTTGCTTCGCTAAAAGAGATAAGTTGGTAAACCGAATAAACCTTAGTCCTACAAAAGCGTTCAGCGTTGGGGCAACTGGTGTTAAATATGCAAAAAAAACAACCCCAAAATCAGAATAAATAGCTTTTCATGCTTTTCAATTTATCGCAATATTATTGAATGGCTCATTGCAGGAAAAATACATTTCCTGTTAGTAACTATAGAAAACTACGACAGTTATAACAAATCTCTGGTGCTAATAGGTGCCTCTAGCATTCATAAGAAGAATAGAATTCTATTTTATCGACTTGGGCCCTTTACATATGTGTGAGTTTGGAATGCAATTCAGGATCATCTTTAAATTAGAAAGGTAGATCATCAAGTTCTTCCACGACAGAATTTCCAGATTTCCTATTCCGATTTACGGAATCCTCTATTTTGTCGACCAAGTCTTGAGGTAAATTAAGCATGTATTTAGCCAAATCATTCTTTAAACTAACCTCTTTGGGATTGTCATAACTTGTAACTGCTGAAACCTCCGTTAGGCCTCTAATATCAAATTTTCTAATCACAGTTTCGTAGTCCCTGGAAAGCATGTGATTTAGTTCAACAACATCTTCCCAATCGTTAATAGTGCTTATTTCATGTTGCATCTGCCACCCGACACCTAATTTGAATTTAGCTCTGGAAATGATGTAGTTGAGCATTAATAACTCTGCGTCCGAAGCTTTGTCGGCTAAAATGTCTTTTAGAAATTTTTCTGATTGCTTGGAAAGTCCATATGTTCCAGAAATAATTGGTATGTCGTCTATTTTACGTTTCAACTCAACGCCCTCGCGTAAAGATCGTTCTATTTCTGTCACCTCAGATTTAGTTCTTTCGCTACTTGGTGCTTTTTCTGCCTTCACTGGCTCTAATTCCCCAGCTAACGCATCTATTTCACTAAGGAATTTTTTAATGCGTTGTGCCAAGATCACATAGTTCGTAGTGATTGAAAAATATTTTTCCAACATTTGGCAAAATTGAGTCAAGCGATCTTCGTCATTTATAAAAAAACCTATTTCCCGCGGATCAATAGCTCCGCTTTGAAAGGATTTATCTGACAAATCAAAGCCAGGTAGAAAAATGGCAGCATGTTCATTCTCAACAATCCAACTCGCACCCATTTCATTTAAGCAAGCGATACTTTTATAGTAGTCGGGTGACAATAAGTAGACTACAAAACTTTCTTCACTAATTTGTGTTTTTAGCCAATTAAAAATGTTATTTCCAATAGGAATACCATAAGCAGGATTACTGGTGAAAACGATCTGTTCATCCTTAATACCTATACCGAGGAGCAATTCTACAAGAGCAGATCCATATTTTTTATTGGAACTTGCATGGGAAATAAAAATTTTCATTTGATTCTTTCTCGTTGTTACTGGTGGTTTGGTTCTATTTAATAATTCATTTTCATAACAAGTTTTGGCAAACCATGAATAACCAGATTTAGTTAATTTATAAACTGCACCACTTTTTACGGGGTCATAACCTTTATTGTCGAATTTTATTTGATTTTCTCCTTCTAGAAATAAAATTGATCTTTTAACATCCTCCAGTGAAAGCCCATTTTCATTTGCAATATCTACTATACCCCTCATTTCATTTTTTTGATAGGCATGATAATATGCTCTATAAACAATATCAACTATTACAATTTCTTGAGCATCCATTTTATTTATACAAATTATCTAATTTTTTGGATTAGGTTTTAATTTTTGTTTTGCAAACAATCGTTCAAAGGCTGGCAGTGGCATCTTTGTTTTATATATTTCTTCTTGGTAATTCTAACAATAAGTATGAGATTTATTTGAGGAATATTTTGTGAAACGTATTTTTAATCAACTCATAAAGAAGTACCGCATTATCCTTGGACACACCAAGTTGGACCACTATGCTGATGATAGTACCGATCAATAAATTTTGCCAATCAAATTTATTAAGCTGGGCGGTTAATTCCAACAGATGATCGAGCTGATTTTTTATAGCAATAGTTTGTTCTTGCAATAACGGAATTCGATCTAAAGATGTTTTTATAGTTTGAATTTGAGAAGATATTAACAAATATTCATCGTGAGTGAAATGCAAATTTTGATCGACTGTACCACCTATTAGATACTGTGCTTCATCAAACGCGCGTCCCCATTTATCTGGAGACGAAACTTCTCTTTTTAGGTATTTTAGCCATTTTTTAAAATATTCTTTTACATCTTTCCAAACGATAGAAGAGGATGCATCTTTATAAAGTATTTCGCCGGGTGAAAAATTAACTATTAAAGAGTTCGCATATCCACTATTCTCAAATATTTTAAAATAAAAAGCTGTTCCTGTAAGCCGAAATTCAGTACCTGTTGCTGACTTATCAAACTGGGTTGGGGAAAAATATCCCGTATCTACGATTAAAGTATATAGTTCATTAAGTTGAGAGCGTAATAATTCCATTTAATTAGTTTTTTTGCAATATCCGAATTTAAATGTTACATCAAACAGGTATTGCTCATTTTTCTATTTAGATGGTTTTCGCTATTGCTAGTAAACCATCTCCAAGAACATAGTGGTATTCATAGATAGACTGCAGTATGTTAATCTTCGTTTGAATCTTTCCAATCGAAACGGATAAAAAGGCCGTGAATTTCGGGCGCTCCTTTCTCTGCGAGCGCATAATGTTCTGGCTGTGCCAGAACACCCTCCGGGACTTATAGCTCTCCGTTTTCTCTGCACCCGTTTTTCCGGACTTTCTTTTTTTCCGTTTTTTCTTTTGAAAAGATTTTTTGGAAAAAGGGAAAGGAAACAAAAACAAAGTAAAACTTAAAATTTTTTGATCATGGAAATTACAGGAAGATTAACAGGAGATGCAACGGTAAAGACGTTGAACGGAGAACGGAAAGTGGTCAACTTTTCAATTGCAATTAATGACAGCTACCGCAGTGGTGGCGAACAAAAGAAGATTACTACATTTTTTGACTGTTCATACTGGTTGAACACAGGTATTGCAGAATACCTAAAAAAAGGAGGTTGGGTTCAGATTTATGGCAGAGTGGGCGTAAATGCCTATATCAATGGGGGCGGTGAGGCAAAAGCTTCGCTTACCTTTCATACTACCGAGGTAAAACTGTTAGGGGCTGTTGTCACAGTTAGCAGTAACAGCAGTAGAAATAAAGGCGCTACCGTTAGCAGTAGAAATCCTAACGGTTCAGCAGGAGAAAATGTAAAAGGGGTGGGTGTCCAAATTGTGCCTACGGACACATTCGACGGGCTAGAGGGTGACCTGCCTTTTTAAGCCTTTTAGCTTTAATACTACAGTTACAGACAATTTATTCATCATTAATTATTTAAGAATTTTTTATCATGGCACATAACCTTAATTATAACAGCAGAACAGATAAATACAGTTTTTTTTCGGTAAAGGAAAAAGCTTGGCACGGGTTGGGTATAATAGTGGAATCTTATCCCACTTCAGCGGAAGCGCTAAAATTTGCGGGTTTGGACTATAACGTAGAGAAACGTCCGCTATTTACTGTTGATTCCCGTAACCTCGTTACTTTTCAGAGCAAAGATGCAGGGGGGCTGAATGATGCCTTTATGCCCGATATATTAGTGCCGAATTTTTATTCTACAGTACGGACAGATACAGAGGAAGTCCTCGGAGTGGTGGGCAGGGATTATAAAGTAGTTCAGAATACAGAGGCATTTTCTTTCTTCGATAGCATTGTTGGGGGAGGCGAGGGTATCCTTTATGAAACCGCAGGGGCTTTGGGAAAAGGTGAGCGAATTTTTATCACCGCCAAACTGCCCTCCTATATCAAAGTGGGCAAAGATGATCTTATTGAACAATATTTATTTCTCACCACCTCTCACGATGGGTTTGGAAGCATTACAGCTGCCTTTACCCCTGTAAGAATTGTATGCAATAACACGCTTAATGCTGCCATAAAAAACTCAAGCAGTTCAATCCGAATCCGTCATTCTTCGGGTGCAAACGACCGTTTAAAACAGGCACACACGCTTATGGGTATTTCGGGCAGAATAGGTGATGAAATGGAGCAGATTTTCAACCATTGGGCAAAGGTGCGTATCACCGATGCAGACCTTAAAAAACTGGTACAGGTTGCAATGGCTCCAAATAGAGAGGTGTTGGACAAACTGCAAAGGGGATTACTGGATGAAGCTTCGAGTGTTTATAAAAATATTGTGGATGACGTTTACAGCTATGCGATGAGCGCACCATCACAGCTGATCGATACCGCCAAAGGCACCCTTTTCGGGGCATATAATGCCGTGACGGGCTATTATCAGAATGCCCGAAAATTCAAGGACAGCGAGGCGAAATTTAAATCCATCATTGAGGGAACAGCAAAGCAGAGGGGACAGTCAGCCTTTGACCTTTGCCTTGACCTTGGGAAAAACGGCAATGTAGACTTTCAGTTAAATTAAATCATCGGGAGCGGTTCTTCCGCTCCCATAAAAAACACTTATCATGAGCATATTGACAGAAAAAACAGAACGAAGGGTGCTTGCGGAAATCGCACAGACTTTAAAGCATTTTGAAAATCTTACCCTTATGGGTATTTCAGCAGGGGATGCAGTACGTATCCGTCATGCAGAAAATATTATCAGGGATGTAATCGCGCAGAACGGTTACCATACTATTTCACGGAGCAGGGGCATAGCCCTGCGTAAAGACAAGGGGGGCAGGTCATGAGGACTAATTTTTTTCAGGCCATACAACGCCTGCATAGTACAGGAGTATGGATATTCAACGTAAGCTTTTCAACAGAAAACGAAGTGGTGGTTTCGGTTGTGGTAAAAGATGGGGGAAATAGAGACGATAAAAACACACTCCCGCCGATGGTCTACAGGGGAACTCCACAGGAGATTGATGAGGGGATTTTCGATGCCCTTGTTCACCCAATCGAAGAAACAAAGAACCTCTTCGCCAACCTTACTGCCTACAATAAAGGGCTTGAGGATGCAAAGGCCAAGATTATGGTAAAACCGAAGATCGAAAAATCTGCCGATAAAAAGGGGGCAACTGAAAGTATACACGAGTCAACCGAAGATAGGCCAAAATTTGAGGACATCCTGTCGGAAATCAACAAACTCAATGCAGGCTGTAAGTATTCGGAAGCCCTCGCCCTGCTCCCTGTTGTAGAAAGTTTTCCCGAAAAAAAGGCGGAGATCGAGAAATTGAGGAAAGAATTGGAATGGAAAAGCAAACAGCTGACCTTATTGTAAACGCATAAAAATAATGTTATGATGACAGCAACGATATTGCCAAGGGTATTTGTTCTTAAAGCTAGGGAACAGGACATCCGTTTATCCGACCCCTCGGGAGCATTCAGCCCCGAGCAGGTCATGGATTTTTACTCGGGAACTTACCCGATCTTGACAACTGCAAAAATTGAAGGCCCCGAAATAACTGGTGACGAAATGCAATATAGATTTATCACCACACTCGGCACCAAGGGATAATTATGAAAAGGAGGGTAAAATGTTTCAGAACTACACCACACTCCAAAGCTTACTACCTGCACCAACAGCTAGCAAGCTTTGCGCAGAACCTAGACCGCACGCCCGATCTATCGGATATAAAAAACAATCCGAAAAAGCCTGCACCCCCGATTTTAACGGAAATGGTTTTTTAAACCACCATTTCTTACCTGTACTTAAAAGCTACCCCCATGAACTGAAAAATTGGAGGAAATTTGAAAAGGATTTTTTTCAGTCCGCTAAAAATCTGTGTGCCTTATATGGTATTGCAATAGATTACCATAATCAAAGTCCATATCCGCAAAATATAGCATTGGCATTCGCTGAACTGAACAAAAAAATGGCCTTATTGGATGATAGCCTTTCCCTTAAGATTATATCCATCGAGGAAAGCCTTGCATGTTTAACTACAGTTAAGCAGTTTGATACAGGGATGACCCTTTTTTATCTGCCAGTTGAACCGCTCAATACTCTACTGGCAGATAAAGCCCGAAAGGAAACGGCTGAACTGCTGTTATCGGTCTGCGCATATCTTTATCAGATAGGAGGAGTTCCCTATCATGAAGAAGATAGCAGCTATCTATATTATATCTACGATAATGTAACAGAGTGGAGCAGCGAACCGGAGTATTTCGAAGAATTAGGTCAACAGGAAGTCTATCTTAATGAGATTTTGCAGAGCCGTAAAAAGGGGTTAAAGTTGTTGGAAAGGCTCAAAAATCCGGTGAATTTAAAAACCTTAAAAAAAAGGCAAGAGCAGTTCATTCCTAAAACCAGTGCAGAAATCACACTTCACCGCATTGCCCAAAGGGTATGTAAAATGATGAATGATTACCCTAACCGCTCAATAATGGACAGTATTTATGGTGATCAGTTTTGTAAGGGTAATGATGGGGAAAACATAATCATGGCCGACCAGTATATCTCCTTTATGTGGAGTAATTCTGATCATTTATACGATCAAATTATTGAATGTGTCAATGCAGAACTTAACGAGTTTGATTCTATCGATGAACCGTTAAGCGTTCAGTTTTTCGATTTGCAGCAGGATCAGCCTGTTCACGACCTTTCTTTTGAAAAGGAGTTCTTTGATCTTTTAAATGAAATATCCGATAATCTAAATGACTTTCACAATGAAAAATATAACACCACTTCTTGATCAGATTTTTATGCCTTATAAAGCGTTGCTGTTCTACTCGTCACAGGCCGAAGGCAGTCATTATGTAGAGAGTTATGATATGGACAGCTTAGGCAGACCAATAAATGCCCATCCGTTGTCAATAAAGGAGAGCAGGCAACTAGCGGAATCACTTAAAAAAAGTGATAAAGAAAAACATACTGCTTTTTTACAGCCCGAGGGGCTTATTCCCGAGAATATTCTTTACTTCAGTTCCGCAGGAGACGGTTGTGCAGTTTGGTTTACTCCAAGGTGCAGGCAGCATCTACTTTTTAAAAAGGAACTTGGCATCGGTGACGGAGAAGCCATGTTGCCGCCCCTTTTGTGGAGGGCTACCAAAAATCATTTGTGGGTTTGGGCGTTGGGCAAAGAAAACAGACCTGATTTATCTGCACCGTTATACTTCGCCCCCTTTTTCAATTGTTACATAGATGGAAGGGTATGTATGGGCAATGTGGACATCAATGTGCCAAAGGACTGTAGATTGGAGCGGTTTATGGCGGAGTGGGAAAAGTATTTTTTCGGATCGGCTTTTAGCCATCTATTAGAGCAGGTTTCACCAGTAAAAGGTAACATCGTGCAGCTATGGAAAAGGCAGGTTGGCAAAGTCACAGATTTTCCTATTTCAATACTCAAAAAAAATGGCAGAAAACTTAAAGATATCCTATCATGAATGGCATAAAAAAACGGGTACACATTGTTTACCCTTACCTCTTAAATCCTACCAATCCTATTTCAGTTAACCTGATCGGTGCAGGAGGAAGTGGCAGTCAGATGCTTACAGCCCTTGCAAGGATCAACCATGCTCTAAATGTGCTTGGGCATGCAGGGCTGAATGTTTACGTATTTGACCATGATACAGTTCAGCGAGCCAATCTCGCAAGGCAGCTTTTTACCGAAAATGAGATAGGATTGAATAAAGGAGTTGCACTCATCAACCGTGTTAACCGTTTTTTTGGGACGGATTGGAAGGCTATGCCCTACGGGTATAATATAAGCACTGCGAAAAAACGTTTGGCTAATATTACCGTTTCTTGCGTTGATACTATTGGGGCCAGGCTTGAAATAGAAGAAAGTCTCCATTCGGGGAAAGAACACCACATTGATCGTGATTCCGCTATTTATCTGCTTGATCTTGGTAATGGCAGGGATTCGGGACAGGCTGTGCTATCCACCGTTGGAGAAATTAAGCAAGCTAAATCTTTAACTTTCGAGACAGTTGGAATGCTACCTTCTATGGTAAATGAGTATAAAGTAATGTTAGAGAATGGAGAAGAACTGGATAATCAACCAAGCTGCTCTTTAGCCGAAGCCCTTGGAAAGCAGGATCTTTTTATAAATTCTGCACTCGTGAATATGGCCGCATCTCTTTTGTGGCAGATGCTAAGGGTGGGCATCATAGAACACAGAGGGTGTTTTCTCAGTTTGGGAGGTTTCAGATCACAGCCGATAGCGGTATAAACTTATTCCAAATCGCCCGGCGGCGGGCTACGCCCGCCCGTTTTTCGGCAGCTGTTTTTGCCCCCCACATTTCAAGGCTAAACAGACTGCCGTGTGAAAAAATCAGTTTACCCGTGATACACATAATAGTGACATTTGTCGGCCGTTGGTTTTTTGGATGAAATGTTTAGTTTTGGCCCTGGAATCAATTCTGAAAGATAAAACAATTAACAGTGAGGTCTTTGACCGCAAAAAAAGAAAAGTAATGGATAAATTCAAAAAAGTACAGGAAGTGATCGCTTCAGTTGAGGCTGATGTTGCAAAATTTTATGACAATGGAAATGCAGCTGCCGGTACACGGGTGCGCAAAGCAATGCAGGACTTAAAGGTTTTAGCTCAGGATATCAGAACTGAAGTAACAGAAAAGAAAAACAGCGAAAAATAAACAATAACTGTTTTGGGATAAAAACCACTGATCAGCATCAGTGGTTTTTTGTTTAGTTAATAAAAACCTTCTTTGTGATATTTAAAATATTGCCAATTTTAGATCATAATCCAGCACGATAATTTGTGAAAATTAGCAATGCAATAGAATGTGGGAAAGCATAATATCATAAAGGATAATTGTAATTCACTTTCTTCTTGGAATATTCGTAGGCATGGTTCTTATCAGCTATGCCAAGTTCATCATAATATTTGTTCGCAGCTAACTTATATGTGTTGAACAGCTTTTTTCTTGATGCAATTTGTGTGGCACTGAACATCCAGCTTTCATCCCCACTAAACCTGAAACAAAGTTCGCTATAGATCTGTGCACGTAAGAGTTTCGCACGTGAATCAAGTATTTTTTCTTTGATTGCCAGCTCAATCATATCTTTTGCTATTGTCAGATTCTCTAAAGTTCCCTTAGTCCTTTGCGCGGGTGCAGCAAGCATCTGGTTATAACTATAATATAACAGTGATCGGTAGAGGAGGGCGGTTGTGTCTTTTGGTGATTTTTTCAGAACCTTATCAAGACTATCGGTAACAGGATTATATTTTCCTTTTGGTGGTACCAGGATAAGCCCATCTTCGACCGTCCGCAAGGTAAAGTTAATTACCCGGGTTGCGGGCAATTGCGCACTTGCAAAAAATGGAAGCAAAAATAAAACGGTGGGTATGATATATTTTTTCATGGTGTGGTGTTTTTTAATGTATTATTGACAGATGGAGGTTCCTGATAAATCAATCTAATAGGGGAGCGATAATCCGTACATCAAATATCCCTTCAGAAGTGCTGTATTCCATTGATGCCTTACTACCATAGATCAGTTTAAGCCGCTGTCTGATATTATCCAGTCCCTTATTCATACTTTGTGACGTTTTTTTTCTATTGAGAAGATTTCTAGAAGTAATTACGATCTGGTCATTTATCAGGCCGATATCAAGATTGGCCGGATTTTCAGGGTCCTGAAAAATACCATGTTTAAAGATGTTTTCTACCAGCGTTACGAGCACCAGTGGAATAAAATTCTTGGATACCAACTCCGCAGGATAAGTAAAATTTATGCATATATCATTTTCAAACCGGGTTTGGTGCAATATAATCAGCCTGTCTATCTGTTCCAGTTCATCCTTTAAAGGGACGGTCTGCTCACTGAACTCACAATTAATGCTGTAACGCATAATATCGGAAAGCTGCATAACCGCTTCTGCTGATTTCGGCAATTTACCATAAACGTCCTGATAGATAAAATTTAAGACATTGAACAGTAGATGGGGATTGATCTGCGCTTTAAGGTATGAGTTTTTCGCGTTTGCCAGTTCTATCTGAAGTTCGCGTTCGGAAAGAATGCTCTGGTAGTATTCCGTTTCCGTTTTCTTACGAACCTCTATCTCTTTTAGATGCACAAGAAAGAGGTAATAAAATCCTGCTGCTCCCATAAAGATCAACGATCTCCATAGCTGGCTGAAAATATACGGTTTACCTATGCTTATTTTGTGATAACTGTACCAAGTGGTTTCTTTCAGAAGATACGTGTCTATGCCATAGCTCGTAAATAGGTAGAAAAAATAGACGGCCCCCAAAAAAGTTGGCAGCTTCCATATCCAATTATTTCTAACCTGAAAAATCCGGTGATACAGCCATAGCGCACATAGATAGAATAAGCCTATGTTCTGTATATAATGATAGATATAACTCTTGGCATCCCCGAATACTCCAGTAGCCAACCCGATTATACCTGTCTCGGCACTGATGAAAAGTGCCCAGCTCAGAAAGTGGATTTTATACCTGGATAGTAAAATCGTAAAGTGCTTCATCACGGCCATAATATAATTTGGTAAAACCTCTAATACTGCTGGTGTAATAACTTCTTTCAAGCTTTAAAACACGGCTAGTTTCATAAAAAAAAAGCTATGAAACGCACCGAAAAGCGGCTGAAGAAAAAAACAGTTTTTGTCTTTAGCTCGGCAGGGAACCGAAATTCCCATGGTACTGATCCGACTACATCAAGTATCCTCATTACTATTACTGGAGGCATCGCAGATGCAAACCGTTAATTGATCAATCTTGCTAAATCCGGCCGGTAAGCAAAGTTTTTTCTTCAAGAAATTTTATGAGACCTTTTTTATAGGTTTCGCCCATTTGAACCTGATGGCCCTGTCCAAGGTTTATCGTATTTCCAACAATTTTCTGGATCTTTCTTGCATTGATTATATGTGATCGATGGACCCTATAAAAAAGATCTTTGCTGAATATTTTTTCAACATCCTTCAATGTCAGATAAACAAGTTGTTCAGTTTTGGAAGTTACCATTGTAACATAATTTTTTGCACCTTCAAAGTACAGGATGTCCTGCTTTTTCAATCGTGTAAGTTTCCCCTTTTCGCCCGTTTTATAAAACTTGATATTTTTTCCAGGTTGTTGCTTTAAGGAGAGTTCGTTCTCCATCACTCCAACAACTATTTGGGTGAATTTGGCTAGTTTGATAGGTTTCAATAAATAGTGTGTAGCCCTAACTTCGAAAGCTTCAAGAGATCGGTCAAATGCACTGGTGAAAATTATCGACCTGACCTTAGGTTTTAGCTCGAGAGCCAGTTCCAGTCCAGTAAGATAGGGCATTTCAATATCTAGAAATATGATGTCGATCTCATCTTCAATACATATTCCGGATAATGCTTCTAGAGGGTTGTTGAATGTTTTGACCAGTTCAAGATTGGGAATAGAACTGATATAAGTGGTGAGTAGCAAAATGGCATGGCGTTCATCATCAATGATGACGCATCTGATTTTGTTTTTCATAAGCGGTAGTTTGGGATGGTTTAATTTTTCTTTTATTTCATTGATTTAGTTTTACTGATTAAACAATAAGGATAGTCGAAGAGCGGTTTAATTTACAATTTAAATGATCATTTATTTAGGGTAAATTCGTTCCAGGTCTCCTGCGAACGGTTCATCAGGGAAAAAATCCTTTATGGAACATTCCAAGATTTCGGCAATTTTATTTAAATGGTTTAAATTGTATTTATCATCGGTTTTCGTACTCTCAACGTTTCCAACAAATTTTCCGCTCAGCCCCATTTCAAGCGATAATTGCTTTTGACCATACTTCTTTAAAAGCCTGATTTCCCTCACTTTATCAATTACAAACTGCTCTATTTCAGACGCTTTACCCATTTTGACTAAGTAAAGAATAAACAAAAAAATGTTTGCCCTACTATAGTAGGGTTTTTGATATTTTTCGTATATTTGAGATATATTAATTAGGTATTAATAAGAGTCTTGCGGTCGCAATTTCTGACGCCGTGACGTAGGACAGCAGTTTAATACCCATATCTATGTGTAGAAATCAATATATTTGTATTTCGAAATAGATGTGGGAACTGCTGTAATTCCGTGTCACTTAAGGCGTCAGAAACTTTATTGCACCACGGTTGGTAGTTCTCACATTTATTGAACTCAATCACCAAGACTCGTATAACCAATACGAGGATGAAAATAGACAATCACAATTCAGAACTAACTAACCATTGTTTTAAGAATGGATTGTATGGTTTTGTCCTCTATTTTCTAAAATTTTTATTAAATTTTTCAATTGTCTTATGCTACTGTCCCTTTAATAGGATGTATGCATTAAAGCCTAAAAACCCTGAGTGATCCCCCTGTGCCTACAGGAGGCAGTGCTTAATTTAATATAGGTTTAGTATTGGTTCTTGGCCTCCTGTGAGCATTTAATTTTTTCCGGATTCACCGGAAAAGTTTCATTTAATCAACTAACTAACAAATCATGAAAAAAACGATATTATTTATCGCTATGGCTACGCTATGCTTATTTTTTAAAGCTAATGCTCAGCTTAAATACCAACAAAATGTTAAAAATGAAGCCTTTGTAATCGGAGATAAGGTTCCTGATCTTATGTTCGACTCAGTTTACAACCATATTTCGAAAACTTTAAAATTATCGGATTATAAGGGTAAGGCTATTATTCTTGATTTCTGGGGAACATGGTGTAGTACATGCCTTAAATATACTCCCCACATGCAGGAATTTCAAAAGAAATATGGGGATAGGCTAGCCATTATCTTAGTGGATGATGCCAAAAGGGATACTGAGAAAATCCTGATGGACTTTCTGGAAAAAAGAAAAAGTGAGGGCCGGGAAATAACATTACCTATTCTTCTAAAACCAAAAAACACAAGGATATGGTTTCCTCATAATGTATTTCCTCATTATGTATGGATCGGTGCAGATCAACGAATAAAAGCAATTACTGGCCCAGACGAACTGAAGGAAGAAAACATTTCAAGATTAATCGCTGGGTTGAATCTTCATTTACCGGTAAAGGAGAGATAATATGGTAAAGATGAATTTTAGTAATTACAGACTAAGTAATAAAGCACTATGGATCATGGCATTTTTGATGACCCTGCTTTCAGTTTCCTCTGTATTTGCTCAGAATCCCCTGACTCAGGATGGACGCAACATAATAAAAGGCCAGGTGTTTCTTCCAGATGGGAAAGGCGTTAATGTCATTTTGCGCTCTGGTTCAGGCGGTACACGTACTGCAGATTCAACTGGACGTTTTATTGTTGAGTTGAGAAGATTGCCAGATACGTTAAGATTTAATGCAGTCGGATATATTACAGTTAGTAGAATAATCCGAAATCCTGAAGAAAGTAAAAGATATCTCTCAGTTAAAATGGTGCCTGAAATCCGTGATCTTGGTGATGTGCAGATTAGTACAGGTTATCAACGGGTAAGACCTAATGAGGTAAATGGCAGTGTTTCTGTAATCGATGAGAAAAGGTTAAATGCAAGAACGGGAACCAATATTCTGGACAGAATTATAGGTCAGACTTCAGGTGTAACACTGAATGTTGGGAAAGCTAATGGGAACCCACAAAATACAACCGGAATATCCATCCGTGGTCTGGGCACCATCAATGGTCCTCTTGATCCTCTGATCGTGGTTGATGGATTTATATATGAGGGTAATATCAATAACATTAATCCTTTTGATGTTCAGGATATTTCCATTCTTAAAGATGCATCAGCGGCTTCTATTTGGGGTGCAAGAGCAGGAAATGGCGTTATAGTTATCGCTACCAAAAAAGGTCGGTATAATCAGGATATCGTAGTTTCATTCAATGCAAACACGACAGTTAACGAAAAACCCAATTTAGGTTCGTTTAGGACGATGAGCTCGAGTGATTATATAGACGTCGAAAAAATGTTATTTGAAAAAGGGTTTTTTGACAATCGTATTAATACTGGATATCAGGCTTTGACCCCTGTTGTAGAAATATTATTGGCTTTGAGATCTAATAAGTTAACAAATGTAGAGGCTACTAAGCAACTTGATTTATTAAGAAGCAAAGATGTTAGGGATAGCTATCTGAAATCATTTTACAGACACGCCGTAACCCAACAGTATGCATTATCAATAAGGGGGGGAGCTATTAATAATTCTTACTCACTTTCAGCAGGTCATGATCAGACGGTTGATGAAAGCTATTCCTCCACTCAGCGAACTAACTTACGTTTTGCGCATAGTTATAAGGTTAGCTCAAAGCTTACCTTATCAACCAATATCTTACTCACAGCCGCTTCTTTCCAAAATGGAAGACCCGTTTATGGCAGCTTAAGTTCTGCAGGTAGGCAACCGACATATCTGAAATTTGAAGATGAATTGGGTAATGCTATTCCGTTGGCTCAGGTTTATCGGCAAATATATACTGATACTGCCGGCGGCGGTAAATTGTTGGATTGGAAATATTATCCTGCTAATGAATATGAAAATACAATATTTAAACAGAAGCGGAGGGAAATCTATGGATCAATATCATTGAACTATAAAATTCTATCCTTCCTTTCGGCCGATCTTACATACCAGCAGCAGTTTCAGCAGGAAATCTCAACAGATGACTATTCAGTAAACAGTTATTACGCAAGAAATCTTGTTAACAGTTATTCCCAATTAAACAGATCTACAGGTATCGTGAAATATAATATTCCCAAGGGAGGTATATCACGGGTTGCACAGAATAACATTAACTCTGCGACCTACCGATTCCAATTGAATGGAATTAAAAATTTTGGTGTCCATTCTGTTAATATTATTGTCGGCGCAGAGGCGAGAAACAGTGGAACCGATGGTAATACTAATTTATTTTACGGGTATAATGGCGATCCTTTGACATACGGGAACGTAGATTACATTAATAGTTTTCCCAATTTTATTACTGGAAGTACCAATCAGATTAGCTCTGGTGACGTACTCACAAAACTTGATTATCGTTTTATTAGTCTGTACGGAAATGCTGTATATTCTCTGAAAGGAAAATATACAGTATCTGCAAGTGTTAGAAAAGATGGCTCAAATATTTTTGGGGCAAATACCAATGATAAATGGAAGCCTTTGTGGTCAGCTGGATTAGGATGGACTATTTCTGACGAGAATTTTTATAATTTAAGAGAGCTTCCCATACTAAGGCTAACATCAACATTTGGGTATAGTGGCAATGTAGACCTTTCAAGAACGGCATCACCTGTGGGGCTTTATGGTTCTAATGCGATTACTGGACTACCATACGTCAGGATTAGAACGATCAATAATCCCGATCTCAAATGGGAACAGCTTTCCCAGTTAAATATAAAAATTGATTTTGCAACCAGAAAGGATCGAATTAAAGGTTCAATTGCTTATTACATAAAAAGGGGATCTGATCTATATGGACTCACTCCATTCGATTATACGGCTTGGGGCGGAGCCGCTGATGTTACCAGAAATGTGGCTGATATGAAAGGCTATGGTGTAGATGCAGAATTTCATTCCCTCAATGTTCAATCGGGTAATGTTAAATGGGATACGGACCTATATTTTAATTACTCTGAAAATAAAACTGTTAAATATTACAGGCAGAGTGTGACAGGGATATTTGGGCTTTTGGGTGCTGGACAGTCTATTACACCCATTGAGGGAAAACCCTTGTATGCAATAGCAGCATATAAGTGGGCAGGACTCAATTCCAGCGGCCTGCCACAAGGTTACTTAAAGGGAGCCGTAAGTACAGATTATGCTGCAATTTCTGCGGAAGGAAATCTAAATGGCGACAATATCAGGTACATAGGCCCAGCAAGTCCAGTTTACTTTGGCTCTTTGATCAATTCGTTTAATTTCAAGAACATAACTTTATCTTTTAACCTGAGTTATAGGTTTGGGTATTTCGCGCGAAAAGAGACTATTTCCTATAATTCTCTAGTGAATTCTGGAATTGGAAATGCTGATTATGAGAAGCGCTGGCAGAAGCCGGGGGATGAATCGTTCACCAATGTTCCCGCATTTATCTATCCAATAAATGGTCTAAGTGATTCTTTTTACCAAAATTCAGAGGTCAACATAATTCGCGGTGATAATATCCGGTTAGATTATGTCAATCTTGGATATAGGTTCGATGCGGGTAAATGGAGATTTCCGTTTCGAACTTTTGATCTTTTTTTTAATGCCACATCTCTTGGGATAATCTGGAGGGCAAACAAGGATGGTATCGATCCTGATTATGTTGGGCGCATCAACCCATTTAAGGGTTACACATTTGGGATCAGGGGAAGTTTTTAATGCTAAAAATTTTAAAATAAACGTTATGTACAGATTCAGCATATTATTGATACTAGTGGGCATGAACATTTTGTCTGGTTGTGACAAATACCTCGATAAAAAATCTGATGCCAAACTAATCGTTCCAAAAACTGTAGACGACCTCCAGGGAATGCTTGACGATGGCGCTACTATGAACCTGATGAGAACTCCATCTTATGGAGAAAGCGAAGCAGATGATTTTTTTCTACTCCCAACAACACTTAGTGGATTTAACCAGACACTAAGAGACGTATATCTTTGGAAATCTATAGACTATAGATTTGGGAATGACTGGTCAGACGCCTATCTCCCAGTGTATAATTCCAATTTATGTCTTGAGATACTACCCACCATTCCTAGAGATGACTTAAACTCAAAACAGTGGGATAATATTAAAGGATCAGCGCTTTTTTTTAGAAGTTATTATTTTTATTGCTTGACTACAACATTCGGTTTAGCATATAACCCGGCAACTTCAGAAAGGGATCTGGGAATTGTTTTGAGACTATCGTCCGATTTTAATGTCAAATCGGAGCGGGCTACGGTAAAAAAATGCTTAGATAGGGTTATCTCGGATATTGAAGAATCGCTATTGTTATTGCCAAATGTAGGAGAGAATACCTTAAGGCCTTCCAGGGCAGCTGCGTTTGCCTTATTGAGCAGGGTGAAGCTCTACATGGGTGATTACGCTGCCGCATTTAAATATGCCGATGAATGCCTGAAAATAAAGTCAAGTTTGATAGATTATAATTCAGATACTGATTTATTGGGGATTGATCTAAATGTCCCGTTTAAGCGGTTTAATAAAGAAACTATTTTCTACACAGAACTTAACTTCGGATTTTCAATTCATTCAACTTCAAGAGGGAAAATTGATACCCTGTTATACAACTCCTATAGTGCAGATGATCTGCGCAAAAAAGCGTTTTTTAGGCCGAATGGTCAGTATCAGCAATTCAAGGGCAGTTATGCCTCAAGTTCAACAACTTTTTTTAGTGGTTTGGCAACGGATGAGATGATCCTAAATAGAGCAGAGGCGAATGCTTACCTTGGAAATATAGAAGCAGCTTTGACAGATCTGAATTTATTAAGGAAAAAAAGATGGAAGAACTCAGTTCCTTTTATACCTGTCACAGCGATAGGGAAAGTTGATGCACTTTCTAAAGTCAGGGAAGAGCGGCGGAAGGAATTACTTATGAGGAATATTAGATGGGCTGACATCAAAAGATATAACGTGGAAGGTGCTGGGATTACACTTAAGCGGGCATTAAATGGAGTTATATATTCTCTTGAGCCAAATTCCAAGTTTTATGCTTTGCCATTGCCAACTGACATCATTGAGCAGGGATTGCAACAAAATTAGATTAGTTAATTGATAGTGGAAACAGGGCTGGACTGGATAGTCCTGCCCTAGTTTCATTTACTGCTGATTATTGGCGTAAGTCATTGACCCGTCCGAAGACCCGGTTACACGGGCAAGACTGGCTGAACTTAAACCCGCAGTCAGGTTCAAAGTGGATTTTACTGTTGGCGCAGTGTCTGGATTATTCACATAACTACGATCAATAGTGATCTCACAAGCTTTATCATTACCACTGCATTCGTCTTCTGGAGGAGTAGTGCTCCAATTGTTTTCATCCTCAACCTCACTGATAGTGTAAGTTGCTGGACCATGATAATAAAAGGTAAAAGCTTCAAATTTTGAAATTTTACCATTCGCAGCCTTAAATGCAGACTGCGTGAACAAAACTGTTAAACCTAACAGTAATGCGTAGGCTCCAAAGCCTATTTTGCGTAATGTATTCATATTTTAGTAGGTATTTTTTGCTTGAAAAAATATCCAAAAAAGTTTAGTTGAATTATGGTTCAAATTATTGTAATCGATAACAGAAAGGCTTCCAGACTGTAATCATTTCAAATTGCAAATCCTTTTCCTGGCCTCCTTTCTTTAGAATGTATAAAGTAGACGGTTACAATATTTAGCAGGAGAAAGAAAATATTAAATACCAAATGTGTACGCCAGCCCATTGATTTTAAAATGCCACCACAGCTACATGGTGTTTTTATGTAAAATCCACTTAGTATTAATGTTATATATCCGGTAAATGCAATTAATAGAATCGTAGAAAGGTAAAGACCAATTCTTCGCGTTTGCAAGAAGGTCAATAGGGCTGCAGCTATTATCTCTATAAATGGGATTGCCCACTGCAGTATACTGATCATTGTTGATGAAAAATGCTGGAGCCTCAACTGGTGCTTAAAATCCTGGTAATCTATAAGCTTAGATCCTGCAGTGTAAATCCAGAGAATTATTAATAAGCTGGTTGCGATCTTTATATATTGATCTTTCATGATTTGCTTCTTTTTGTAAAGCAAATCTCATAAGTTAAAGTTGGTAAGGCAGCTAACGATAATTAGAAAAAAGCTATCTTTTTAAATAAATAACCTAATCTGCATTAG
Organism: Pedobacter psychrodurus; assembly: GCF_032678585.1. GTDB lineage: Bacteria > Bacteroidota > Bacteroidia > Sphingobacteriales > Sphingobacteriaceae > Pedobacter > Pedobacter psychrodurus_A. The sequence goes on from NZ_JAVTSN010000013.1 coordinate 126,350, forward strand.
AAAAATGCCTGAAATGCACATAATTAATTTAGCTTTTATTTTTTAACCCGCTGAGCGTATTGGCATGCATCCCAATAAATGCTGCAATATCATTGACCGGGGCCAATTGAAAAATGTCGGGATGTTTTCTTAACAGGTACTCCAGCCGTTCCTCGCCTTTCAGATGATGTGTGTCAAATGTCTGATGAAAATGTTCCAATATTACTTCATCTAATAAATTTGTAATCAGCTGATTGAATTCGGGAAAGAGTTTAAATAAGTTCTGTGTATGACCTTTAGAAATTACCATAATTGTGGTGTCGTCCAGACCAGAGGTTTCTAGTTTAAAATCATTAAAGTTTTTTTCAATCAAATTCGGGACGATTGACCCTTCGAAATGAAATCTGAGCATTTTTTTTCCTGGATCTAATTTGCTTTCAAGCTCAGTCTTTAATAATCCTCGTCTCACAAATATAATTGGAAAACTATTGCGCAAATTTCCATCAAGCAACTCATTGTTTTTGAGTTTATGGTCTTTTAAAGCAATTCTAAGATAGGCCTTTAGGGCAGAGGAAACATGGCCATAACCTTCAAGATGCTTGCAAAATGTTGTAAAATTCATAAATGTAAAATTATACAACATGAAGCCTACCGGTCAAGTGGTAGAATTTACCACCCCCACCACCTGCCTGTTAATTCGTACTAGAACGCAATAAAATTTATTTCTACAGACATAATTTTTAGCAAGCTGGAGCAGTTTTTAATAAGTTTAGTATTTTTCTTGAGCGATCGCAAGCATTCTTGCCAATTTTTCAGATACTCTACGGATATCTTCAGGATTATGTACGTAATACCCATTGCTAAAACTTTTTTCTGAAATTTCAGGCTTTTCAGCAGTGCTTACATGTGATATGACATACTGATGTATGCGTGTCGCCTTTTGCTCTATGATAATTCCAGCCTCAACATTCAGAAAGATATAAAAGGCCAATTGCTTTACTGATAGTGACACTTTGTATGTTGAATCCAAGAGTCCGGAATTTACCAGTTCAGTATTTATAAAATCTAATTCTTTTAGAAACTCAAGCTCAGAATCAAACAATTTTAAGAGCGAATCTTTTATTGCTTCAGAGAAAGGCGAATATAGGGAAACAGCAAATGCAGGGATCTGAATTAGGGATTTACGCATGTAAATTAGTTCCCGGTAGTGATCAGATATTGCTGATAGGCTATTGAGTTTTTCGATAACAACTGTGTGGCAGAATTCGTAGAAACGGGGATGGTTGAACTGTCTTGAAATAAGCCTTCCAATGATAGCTTCTTCTGAAAGCTGGGTATCATTGTTGTCGCAAAGATAATTTATAAGCTCTAAATTAAATGAAATCCACTTATAAGTCGTAGTGCCTGATAGCTTAAGATAAAGAGTATCTCTGATAATTCCTTTTAGATCCTGACTGATTTCAAGATAATTTATATAATGTAGAGCAGCATCAATTTTTTCCTGATTTTCCTGCTGATACTTTTCCATTGCTGAGGTTGATGGCTGAATCGAAAGATCAAATTCTAAAGGATAGTATTTCCATAGATAATTTAAGAGTTCTTCAAGTGAAAACAACATAACTTCTAACAGCTTGCGATGATCTTCACTTTCAATCCCTTGTTTCAAAACATCCTCAATCTGGTTTATCATTCTGCCAATGGATGTTAACTGTAGATGAATAAAATCTTGTAAACCGCATTTGCTCTCCGGTACACAGGAATGAATTTTTTGTTTTAATCTGTTTACCTCATTCAAAATATCAGATTCACTATTGTCTTCTGGTGCAAACGCTATTGATTTATTCGTTATTGAATCAATTATCTGATAGAGGTAGCCGAGTTCGATATTCATGGATGAGAATGCATTTAGGTTATAAAAACCTAAAATTATCTGATACTTCTAATAATTGAAATTGTTTTACACCAGGGATAATGGTAGAAGTTTAGAAGGTAATTATTGCCGTGACGAACAGACTTTCAAGCTCTATAATTAATTTTCAAGATTTCTGTTTTAGATCAAAATTAGTGGGGGGTGGTAATTTCTACCACCTTTCTAGAACTTGACGTATTAGACATAGTTTCTTCTTTTTGTAACAAAAATTGGTTATAAAAATAAAGGTTTTTTTCTGAAACTAATGGAACTTAATATGGAAAAATTGAATGCAATCCTTGACGTCTTGCTGAAAATTTATGAAATTATGCAACTTATATATTCCAAGTCCTATGGCAACCTAACACTGCCCGAGGATCAAATGCTAACGCGGCTTGAAGTGATGGAGTATCTTGGGATAAGTGATAGTACTTACAAGAGAAAGGTCAGGAAAGGAATTTTAAAACCCAGCAAGCTTCCCGGTGGAGATAGATTCTACAAAAGTGAACTGCAAGAGGAATTCCTGGAAAGTAAAAGGAGGGGGCGGGTATAAGTAACTACGTATCAGTTGAGAAAGTTCTTAAGTTTGAGGCGAGATCTAGCTAGGTGGTAATCCTAGATTATTCGTCGTTAAGCAATTTTTCCAGTGCGCCCTTGAGTTCTGGCTCTTTATCAAATTCTCTTTTTACCAAAGCCAACAGGCCGGTAGAATAGTCAAGGTAATATGTTTCAAATTCCTGTAAGTTTTTAAAGCGATCAGTGAATCCATTCACGATGGAAAAAAGGTTTGAGTATAAAGGTTCACCCATTGAAACGAGTATTTTTGAGATATGATCGGTCGCCTGGATAAAATAAAGGGTCTGTCTATAATTTAAGGTTGCCTCACCGTTATAAAGCTGTTCGTTAAGTTCATCCTGCTTATCTAGAATTTCATAGGTGGTAACAACTACCACACCTTGTTTAGATCCGGAAATAATATTGGTGTTTTGCAGAATCTTAAGGGTGATATAGCCGTATTCCCAATCATCCCTTCCTTTTTCAAAACGTAGTCTGAATGTACCCATAACATTTAATTATAGATTAAATAATTTTCCCTTCGTATTAAAGTAGAAAAGCCATATTGTTATATAGTAACCTTCAGATGCAATATAAAAAAAATATAGATCAAATGCGCGCGTTTGTTAGCATCAAGCTTTGTCTTTTTCACTTTCCATCCATGGTTTTTATTAGCCTAATTCTTCCAGAATAATCAGTTTGAATAGATCCTTGGCATCCGTGAATAGCGGATCAAAATGAATATATCTGACATTCTAAAGAGCTAATTTTATTAGCTGTGGCTAAGGTTTGAAAAATTTATAAGCTTATGATATCAATCAATTTGTGCACTTAGCACTGCGATTTAAAAAGGTCCACTTACCGAATTCTTGATGATCTATTCCCAGTTTACCTCGGCCACAATGTTAATTACAGGTTATGGCACGACGGGGAAAAAGAACTTTTAGGTCACTTTAGGTTCATTTAGCGGCCAATTTAGGCCAATTCAGGTCAAAAATTTTATCACTCTAAATTACTGGATACGTTTGGTCAATGAAACGGAATAACCCGTTTTGCCACTAACGAAATAACTAGAGAGCAAATGCCCTGCTTAGTGAGATTCGTCAGAATCGATCAAGTTGAGCATTGCTTTTATGGAAGCTGTTTTTATAGCTGCTTTCGATATTAGTTCTATCTGCCGTTGGCAGATAGATAGGTGCATAGCATCGGTTCTTTGAAATTGTGGGATGAAGCATTTTTCCGTGAGGAACGGAAAATTCTTGCGAAGTTGAGATTGTATCAATAATACGAAAGCGCAGAGGCAGGCGACGGCCAGGTCCGTATGGACTTACGTGAGTAATCCCGGTATACCGTTTTTAAAAACTTTGTTTTTTGTTTTAGTTTTTAGTTTAGGTAGGAGGGGCCATCTGGCCCCTTTTTTTGTGTCTTGATTTTAAGAATCATTCGCTGGTCCCGGAATTTGGACGCCTCAAGTATGTTTGGGCTTCAAATTCATGCAATACGGATTTATGTTAAAGTAAGACCTATCAATCTAGGAAATGATGATGTCAAATCAGATCAGCTAAAGTTGTGCGCCATCTTAGTGGTCACCTAATACTGCTGGTTTGGTTTGCCATTAAAATCTTAGTTTTTTTATACCCGCAAGATGTCTTTTTGTCTGACAATAATCCTGTGGATTATTCCCACAAAAAGAATCTTGCCCCATAGCGGAGCTATTGGGGGCTGAGAAAACTCGCAACTCATTTTCTCTTTTAGATGATATCAGGATGGAAAGAAAGAACAAACAGGTTGGTCGGCCTTTTCTCAAAGACGGTAAGAGAAACAAAAGGTTGAGCGTGCGGTTTTCGGAGGAAGAATTTATCTTCATTTTATCCCTTGAAAAACTTCTTGGGCTAAAGAGGACTGATATAATCAGAAAACGAGTGCTTGAAGTTAACGTAGCCCTAATTTTTGACGGGCGTTCAGTTTTAGCCAGCATTGATCAGATAGGACTTGAACTTTCCAGAACCGGAAATAATATTAATCAGCTTGCCAGGTATGCAAATATATTAAACAAGCAGCGGGTGCTCTCCCCGGTAATTTTTACACGGTATAGTAAAGAACTTGATAAGCATTCTCTTCTTTTAAAAAATCTTAACCTGGAAATAAAAAAAATATTAAAGTTGATGGGGAGCTAAACTGATGTAAAGTTACCGGACTACTTCTATAACTCGTTAGCCTATTACCTAGTTATGCTGTTAGCAAGTTCAACAGTAGCTGTATAGCTATTTCGTCGCATACTTTGATCTCTGGTTATGACTGTAGCTCAAAAGCTTGCGATACTGCTAACAGGTTTCAACCAGAACGGCATAACTATGATGCCAGTTACAGTGATTTGTAGTAATTCTGTGATCTGGTGAGCAGGTTACCTAGTTCCTAAATTTTATGATCGTAAAGATACTTGGCTCTTCTGCTACTTTCGCCGGGGTAAGATATAACCATGAGAAGATGCGTTCCGGAAAGGGGGAACTTTTAAAGGTCAGAAATTTCGGAAGCCTAATGGGGCTGGACAAAATTGGTTCACAGGATTATATCAACTATCTCAAAGCTGTATCATCTGTTAACAAAAGGGTGAGTAAGCCCCAGTTTCATGCGGTAATCTCTGCTAAGGGCAAAACGGTTTCGAAAGAAGAACTTTTGGATACAGCAGGAAAGTGGCTTGCGGAAATGGGTTATGGACAGAATCCATATCTCATCATTTTTCACAATGATACAGAGAATAATCATGTTCACATTGTATCTACCCGAATTGATAAGTGTGGTAAAAAGATTTCCTCGGCGTTTGAGAAAATCCGTTCAGTACGAGCGCTATCCACCGTCTGCAAAAAACAAAAGTCCAATATTAAAAATTTAGAAAATTTTTTTCACTACCGACATTCTACCGTTGCCCAGATGAGGACATTACTTGAAAAAGTGGGGTTTGAAGTCCGGATAGAAAAAGATCTTTTCCAGATACTAAATTATGGGAAGAGCGTCCGTGAATTTAAGCTGGCAGATATTGAAAATAACTGTGATCAGTATTGTACTGATAAAAAAAGAGCACAACAATTAAAAGCTATTTTCAAAAAAGTACTTTCAGTGGATATACAGGGGAATTATGAAGTCTCGCAAACGGATGATCTCAGCTCAAAATTGGAGCTCCTTTCAAAAATGATGCGCAAGAGATCTGGAATTGAGCTGGAGTTTCATTCTAAAGATGCGAAGCATCCATACGGATATACCATAATTGATCATACCAACAGATCAGTAATGAAAGGATCTGAAGTAATGCCCATTAGGGAGATACTGAATGGCCTGTCTACGAATAATCAGATTCAATCTGAACCTGTCGAATATAGAATATCCTTTTCAGATCCCAGGATTGAGGTTGATTATATTCTTTCCGAGTTGGAGGGTGGAGGCTTAATAGAAGAGGCTGTAAGGGAGATTGAACTTAAAGATGATGTTGATGACGAGGCTATCCATGGTCGTAACCGTCAGCGGAAGGGCAAAGCCCGAACGAATACACGTTAAACTTAAAATATTATTTTATGCTGATTATTATTGGAAACCAAAAGGGTGGAGCGGGGAAAAGTACGCTCACTCTATTACTGGCTAACTTTCTAACGCTAGTTAAAAAGCGGAAGGTAACCGTTATCGATATGGACTACCAGCAGTCGCTGGCCCAAAAATATGAAAAGACCAAGGCTGCTGAAAACCCGGAAAACTATGAAATTATTGCGGCAGGTCTGGAACATTTTCCTTCTATGTACACAGTTCTCAGCAAAAGCAGAGAGCATATCGTAATTATCGATCTACCCGGGAAGCTTGATGATGATGGGCTGATCCCTGTATTCAGCGCCGCAGATCTGATCCTTTGTCCTTTTGCCTACGATGAGTTCAGTTTTGATTCAACTGTGTTGTTCTCCGTCGTGCTTAAGAAGATCAATCCAAGCGGACAACTGGTATTTATCCCGAATAGGATCAAGGGAAATGTAAGGTATGATACTGCCTCTGATGTAGAAACCCAGCTTTCCAAATTCGGAAAAATCACCCCGGTGATTTCTGACCGCGTAGATTTCCAACGGACGGACACGTTTCAGACACCGTTATCCCTTTACCCCGTCATTCTTCCGGTATTTGATCAGATCTATTCGGATCATATTGAAGAGACTGCATCCAAAATATAAAAAATAGCAGATATGAAAGTAGAGATAACAACAATGGCTGATGCGCTGAGAAAAACCATCAGCCCCCAGAATGTAAATCTATCAAATAAAGACCCTGTAATAAAAGCAAAAAAGCCCGATGTTGAGAAAAAAGCTACAAATAAAGAGACACTAATTATTGAGCTTATCCGGGAATTTGATTGTACCGGTAATACGCACATGTTACACCCAAGGCTAAACCGCCACACCGTGCAGTTGCTCAACCGGCTCAAGCTGGCCTCTGGTATTGATATGAACAAAGTGATAGCATTTGCGCTTCATAGACTCTTCGATCAGCATCCGGAAATTAAAAAGTTTATTAAAACATCGTTAGAAAATTTTGAACTATGACTTGGATACAATTTCTTTCCTGGCTATTATGCATCTATGCATTTTATTATTCCGGGCTTATCGCTTTCGATCTTTCGAGAAACAGGAAGCTGGCAGATACAGAGAACCGAAGTGAAACAACTGTCATAATTGATCTTCCTATTGCTGAAAAGGTATCGCTCAAGGAAATCGAAGATGAAGAAATCGATTATTTCCTAGGTGATGGAGAAATGGAAGAGCCTCCCATTGTTTTTTCTGGAGGGGTATCGATAAAGGAGCTTTTTGCCCTGGCGCGTTCCGAGTCTATCGAGTACACTTCTTCAGTATCCTTCTGATCATGAGATATATAGTTTTTTTGACCGTGGTCGTTTGCATATTGATTTTGACAAGGGCTATGGCGCAACCTGGTATTGCAGAGATGGGAGAGGCAAGGAGTTTCATCAGGGAGTCGTTTTTTTCCATGTCCGATCTATCCTACGTACTGGCTGCTCTTATTTCCATAATAGGCGCAGTACATGTTTACCATAAAATGCAGATGGGAAAGGATGTAAGTGCTGACATTCCTGCTTGGTTCTTTTCCGCACTCTTTATTATAGTAATCAATATTGTTCTGGTCCATGTTTTCGGACTCTGATCCACATTCTTGTAACCGCTAACGGCGGTTTTTTTATTTCCCAATAATTCACAATTAAAATCCAATCAAATGAGAAAGATCAAAAATCTAAGGTTCATCATTTTTCTGTACCTGTGCACAATCAATGGGTATGTTATGGCACAGAGTGGGGTTAACGGTTTGAATACTGCAACCAGCACGCTTAAGACCTATGTAGATCCGGCGACTAATATTGCCCTTGTGATCGGTGGACTGGTCGGTATTGTAGGTGGCATCCGCGTATATTCCAAGTGGAACAGCGGTGATCAGGACATTAACAAGGAGCTGATGGGTTGGGGAGGCTCCTGTCTCTTTCTAGTTCTATCCTCCCTTATCGTGAAGGCGTTTTTCGGGCTGTAACAATGGAAAGGCTTTTTCCGGTCTACAGGGGACTACAGCGGCCCTTGACCTACAAAGGTTTTAAGGGGCGTTTTATTTATTGGGGCGTAGGCATCCTATTACTCTCGTTAGTTATTGGTGCGCTAAGTATGGCACTTATCAATATGTATGTGGGGGCGGTAATTATGCTCACGCTAATCTTAGGTGGTTTTTTTTACATCGGTATCCAGCAGAAAAAGGGACTTCACAACAAAACCCGATCTATTGGGATCTATCTCCAGACCAACCATCTTTCAAAAATCAATCTTTATGGTAAGACAAAAAGAATTTAGGGTACCCTATTTAGGGATCGATATCGGTGCAGAGCTGGATATTTTATATGGACTCAACGGAGAATTTTCCGTGTTGATCGATATTACCAATCCAGTGCTCAGGTTTGGTGGAGACCCCCGGGCTTATGATAATTTTCATGAGATTTTCACCAATCTTGCCCGGGTGATCGGTGAAGGCCATGTCCTCCAGAAGCAGGATATTATTTATAGGGCCGAATATGAATATAAAGTTGCAAAAGAATATCTTCAGGACAGTTACAACCGGCACTTTGAAGGAAGGCCATATGTCAAGCTCCAAACGGTGCTCACCATTACCAGACAGGTAAAAAAAGGGGCATTGTTTGTACACGATAAAAAATCGCTTGCTGAGTTTAAGGTAACTGTTGCCAAGGTTATCGGTATGCTTGACAGTTCCGGTATGGTGCCGAGGGCAATGAGGGAAAGAGAGATCAATATGTTTATCATGAAGATCATGGCGATGCAGTTCGGGGAAGAAAGTATTTCGCTGGACAATTATAATCCTACGGATACCGAAGTAAATATCGGAACGCGTTCTTTCCGCTGTGTACCGCTGATCAATATCGACCAGGTTGATCTGCCTGCGATGCTTCCGACATTTGGAAAGCTATCGGATAAAGAAAGCTTAAAGGGATTTCCAACGGATATCCTTTCTTTTCTTTTTAAAGTGCCAAACTGCTCCAATATTCTTTATAACCAGGTCTTCGAAATCCCTTCGCAGACTACAACTGTCCGGCAGATGGAGCTTAAGCGGAAACGGCACAGCGGAATACCAGACCCTGCGAATAATCTTTGCGTAGAAGATATTTCTTTATTGCTGGACGAGGTTGCAAGGGATGGCAGGTTAATCATCAACGCACATTTTAATATTATTGTATGTGCAGAAAAAACACTGCTCAACAGGGCTTATAACTATATCGAAAGCGCGCTGTTCCGGGCCGGGATTATCCCTAGCAGGAATGCATATAACCAGCTTGAGCTGTTCAGGACGGCGCTCCCTGGCAATGCTGCTGAACTCCGGAAGTATGACTGGTTTCTAACCACTGCTGAAGCAGCGATATGTCTTTTTTTGAAGGAAAGCCTACCCAGGGACGAGAAGTCAGGATTTCTGGTCCGTTTTACTGACAGGTCTGGAATCCCGATCGCTATTGATCTTGCGGATCTGCCGATGTCTTCCGGAAGGATCACAAACCGGAATAAATTCGTTCTTGGTCCGTCTGGTACAGGTAAGTCCTTTTTCATGAATTCCCTGATGGAACAGTATCTGTTATATAATATGGATACCGTGGTCATTGATACAGGTCACTCATATTCAGGGCTGTGCCATTATGCCGGTGGCAGGTATATCACCTATAGCGATGATAGTCCAATTACGATGAATCCTTTTGCTATTAGTGAGGAAGAATATAACATCGAAAAGAAGGAATTTATCCTAGTACTGATCCTAGTCTGTTTAAAGGGGCCTGAGGGGGATGCCAGCCAGCTGGAAAGGGATGTGATTTCTGAAGTGATTACTTCCTATTATGCCAAATGGTTTTCGATGGGAGAATCTTCAGGGATCAAAAAGCTCAACTTTGATTCTTTCTATGCTTATGCAATTGAAAAGATCCCGCTGATTATGAAAGAGAATACCGTGCCTTTTGATTTTGAGGCTTTCCGGTTCATCCTGCGAAAGTTCTGCAGTGGTGGCGAATTTGGTACTATACTCAACGAGGATGCGGATAAATCCCTCCTCAAGGAGCGTTTGATTGTCTTCGAAATTGACAGCATTAAGGAAAATGCCTTACTTTTTGCAATTGTCACGCTCAATATAATGGACATTTTCATCCAGAAAATGCGTTACCGGAATTTTCAGCGGAAATCATTGGTCATCGAAGAAGCTTGGAAAGCCATTTCATCACCCCTAATGGTAGGCTTTCTGGTCTATGTAGATAAAACGGTCAGAAAATTTTGGGGGGAACTGATATTGGTTACCCAAGATCTTGCCGATGTTGTAGGTAATGCAATAGTAAAAGATACGATTGTAAGCAGTTCTGATACCGTAATTCTGCTAGACCAAGCCAAATTTCGGGACAATTATGATGAAATTGCAGCAATGCTCTCTATTTCTAAAAGTGAAAGGAACAAGATTTTTAGTGTCAATCAACTGGACAACCGTGAAGGCCGAAGCCCCTTCAAGGAAGTGTATATCAGAAGGGGCGACATTGGAGAGGTTTATGGTGTAGAGGCTTCGCTTCCCCAATACCTGACCTATACCACCGAGAAACCTGAAAAACTAGCGGTGGAAAACTATCTAGCAAGGTTCGGTTCCTATCCTGATGCGCTCGAAGCCTTTATTGGTGATTTTAAAGGTTCCGGACTTTCCCTTGGTGATTTCGTTAAACGGGTCAACTCGGGTGCGTCTGGATTATTAACAAACGCTTAAACAACTTAAAATCATGAAAGTATTTCTAATTATTTTTTGTGCTTTGTTATGCGGTAGCATAAATGCACAGACTCTTTATGTTGATCCGGTTACTTCCGCGGCCATTGCAGGCCATTCAGGCGTAATAAATAGGCAGCTCGACCGTACAAATGATAATCTGAGCCTCATTTCCAGGGGACAGCTGTTGGTAACAGGTCAATTGGTTGTAGTCAATGATATGCAGGACAGGATTTACAGGGGATTGACCGAGGTATCTACAATACTTAACAACCTAATGTCGGTAAAGGAGATTACAGATATTGGACTCGATATCGTTACCGATGTAGAGAAAGCCATGGAACTTGGAAAGTCCAATCCCATATTATTACTCTTTGCCGAGCAAAATGCGCGCGAGTTCAGAACCAGGGCAGTAAGGCTAAGTTCGGAAGTTGGTGCATTTGTGCTCAAAGGTGGCCGTGATAACCTAATGGATGCTGGTGAACGTTCCAAATTGCTAAACCATATTGCATCAGAGATGCGTATTCTTAGGGGCACCTCTTATGGAATGCACCGGGCAATGTATTGGGCAAAGATGAGGGGGATTTTTGCTTCCCTAAACCCGTGGTCTGACTGGGTCAATATGGATGTCCGGATTGCCAATAGTGTTCTGTCGACTGCTAAATACCTGAAAAGATGAGGGCGCTGATTCTATCATTAGCTTCTTTTTTCTGTATACAGATTAGCGAAGCTCAACAAAAAGCACTTAATATTCCCGCAATCCATCAGCTGGTTTCTGATTCCAAAAATGAGCATGAGCGGCAGTCAACGGCAAGGGATAGGCAGGCGGTAAACAGTATTAACGAAGAAGCTAATAGAACGCTTTTAGCGCGGTTCAAAAATAGATACCGGGAATTACAATCACATTTTAATTCCATCGGTACTGCCATTGATCTGCTTGACATCGGAACCCGTGCGGCACCCATGGTCAGTCAGATTGCAAAGGATCAGTATAGTTTATATGAACTGGCTGGAAAAACGCCTGAACTTTTACCATTCGTGCTCCAGACAGAAATTGATCTGCTCGAAAAATCGAGAAATCTGCTTTATTATTTAGCAGGGCTTACGGCCAGTCTTGGTGCAGTAAATCAAATGAAGTCATCGGACAGGAGAATCCTCTTTGACCATATAATTTCGGAACTCTCAAATTTAAGAAATCTGGCAGTCGGACTGGTCCAAACTTTTAATTATGGAAATATATTCGCTTCAATTCGTAAAGCTAATCCCTTTTCTGGTTACGTCGAAATGGATAGGGCAATTGTTAAGGATATTCTCCAAAACGCTAAATACCTCAAAAAATGAAACGAATATTTTATATAGTGCTTTTTGGCCTGAGTTCATTTAGGCTCTCAGCGCAGCGGATAGTTATCGATACACGGCATCTTGCAACAGTAAGCGAAAACGCTGTGGCCAGAAATGCCGCTGAAGTCAGCCATAATGAACTGCTGAACAAGATCAATAAATCCCTGGACAACATTAATACCAATAGTTCAAGCATTGTAATTGCACAGAGCATGATCTATTCTTCTCTTTCCAACGTAAATTCTGCATTGAAAAATGGACTGGCCTTAAGGGATATGTATTCAGTGTGTGAGGAGATCATTGGCTATGGCAGGGAAATGAGTAAGCTAGCCGTAAACGAACCTTATCTTGTACTGTTCAGTGAGCAGATCATCAAAGATGTAGGAACACGCAGTGCCAAAATGATGACAGAAGTTTCAGACTTTGTGCTCAAGGAAGATCAAAATATTCTGATGGATTACAATAGCAGGGATAATCTGCTTACGGGTATCCGAAGCGATCTACAGATTATTCGCGGCTTGGCATACGGTGCATGGAAAGCAATGTACTGGGCAAAGGTTAAGGGAGTGATGAGTATGCTCAATCCATTTCAAGGTTACATTAACCGCGACCGGCAGATTGTAGCCGATATCATCTCAAAGACCAAATATCTCAAAAAATAACACTTAGATATAATGAAGAAGTTATTGGTTTTAACATTGCTGTTGTGTGAAAACATGATAGCATATTCACAGAAACAGATCAAGGATGAAAGTATCGTTAACCAGCAGGAACGTATGGTCTTTAAGCAGTGGGATAGAAAAAAGTTTACACCCACATCTGGTTTTTTAGGGCTAAATCCTTATTACTGGCTAACCTGGGGGTTACATCCCAACTATCCCAAAACGGATCTCAGGCCATTAGGCCCATTTGGGCCACAGACCCAGCGGTTGGGAGCCGTGACCGGTATGCAAGGGATCGATAAAAAATATGAGCTTCATTCTGATACCCTTGCCCAAACTGCCCTATTACAGATTGCGGGGATGTCGGGAATCCTTTCCACAACCGATCCTCTGTGGATACTCTATTATTCCAGGCAGCTGAAAGGGGTAACTGACTTCGATCCAAAAGAACTTTTAGGTAGGGTTCCTCCAAATGCCAGAGAAAAGATCATTGCCAGCGGAAGCCTCAACTGGTATAGCAGGGAGATCGGTATCCTTGCTGAAAGACTGGAAGCGGCACGATCGACAACGCTCGAAAGGGGCGCTAGGATCTTATCTTATCACCGATTGCTCAGTGAATTCCGCAAACTATCGGCGCTCTGGACCGATAAAGTAATTGCCACTGCCCGGGAACCTGCAAAAGTTAAAGTAAGACAGGATCTTATCGGGCAAGATGTAAAGATAGAAAACTGGACACCGGAATCCGATATCAGGATTGCGCGGGAGATCCTTCAGAAAAGAAAGTACTAAATCAAAGGAAAATGAAAAAGATTTTATTGTTTGGAGTGGTCATGATGTTGGCCACTGGTTTTGCAATGGGACAAACTACCGACTACCGCAGATCCTTTGAGTTTCTGCAGGGTAACGGAGTGTATGAAGAAGGAGTGATGGTTATACTCAGAGGGCTTAAGGAATCTATATGGACACATTTCGATATGTTCATTGCCGATGCAAAAGCACTAGCGGCGATATTCATGATCATTTTTTTTGCAATCAAATCTTATGAGATGATCGCTGGAGATAAAAAACTGGAGATTATGCCCTTATTGCGGCCCTTCGGACTGGTGATGATCATACTCTGGTGGGGGGCGTTTGTCAAAATGGTCGCTTTCCCAACTGATCTGGTAGCTGCGAGAACCGAAACTATGTTCAACAGTGAGCAGGCAGAGGTAAACACGCTTAGACTCATTCGGGCCGATTATATGCAGAAGGTTGCCAATTCCCTCTATAGTTTTCAGGCTGAGACAGAAATGGCAGAAAAAGAATCCGATACTTGGATGGGGAGGGCTTGGGATTCCGTGACCAGTACGGTCAAGGAAGGGATGTCGACAGTGGTCAGTCCGGTAATAGAACTGAAAAACCGCTTAAAAATTGGTATGCAGTTGCTGCTTACCCAATTGCTTGAACTGTTAGGGATATGGATACTACGGCTGGCAACCTATGTGATCTTTATGATCCAGATTATTTATTCCACCATTCTTATTATTCTTGGACCATTTGCAGTTGCAGTAAGCATACTTCCCGCTTTTCGGGATTCTTTGAGTACCTGGATCGCTCGTTTCGTGTCTGTTAACCTTTATTTGGGAATTGCATATCTGATTATGTATCTGGTAGCGTTGCTGCAAAAATACGCTATGACCTCTGAGATCAGCAGGTATAAGGAGCTGATCGGAGAAAACGGAGATGCCGCCAATTTAGAAAAAATGGCCTGGTTTGCAGGGAATGGGATTCTATCCTTTGGTACCGTGATCTTAAGTTTTCTGATCGGTGCCATCTGTATGTTTACTGTCCCTAGTATCTCCACCTGGATTATCTCGACATCTGGTATCAGTTCAGCCGCATCAAATTTTGGCCGTGGTTCACAGACCGTTGTCGGTATTGCTAAAAAAGCCACTGGCAAATTCTTTTAAATCTAAATCCACCAACTATGATCATTAAAAATATCGAATCTAAGATCCGGCTGGCAACATTTGTATCTATAGGAAGTCTGGCCTGTGCTTTTCTGATCTGTATTTCCATTGCTTTTTTCGCTTATAAACAGATTGAAGTCGCAAGAAAGAGTATTTACATCTTTGAAAATAATGTACCAGTATTGGCCAGGCAGACTGATGAACAACTGATCAGGCCGGCAATCTATAGGGGACATGTAGAGCTTTTTCATTCACTGTTCTTTTCTCTAACACCAGATGATCGTTATATCGATTACCAGATGAAAAAGGCCATGTATCTAATTGATGAATCGGGAATGCAACAGTACCTAAACCTCAAGGAAAAAGGTTATTTCAGCTCTATACTTTCCAGTAGTTCAGTACTCACTTTACAGACTGATTCTATTTTTATAGATGTCAAAAAGAAATTTTTCCGCTACTATGGGAAGCAGCGTATTGAGCGCAGAAGCTCAATTGTTACCAGATCGCTAATTACCGAAGGGTATCTACGGGACATTCCGAAAAGCGACAATAATCTATATGGAGTGCTTATCCTTTCCTGGAAAACGCTTGAAAATAAAGATGTAGAAAATGTTCAGAAAAATCCGATCTAACAGAGACCCCGGCATAACGGTTTCTGCCGAACTCTATCAAGAATTCAGGCCATACCTGACACTAATCCGCAGAAAAACGGTGCGTTTTTTACGGGCACACCCCAGGCTGGTATTTACTCTGATGGTTGCCCTGATTATCTTTTCATTGCTGTTTTCCTTTGGCCTTTTCAGTTCTGACAATAAGTTGGATGCAAAAGCTAATAATCTCCACAGCCAGCATGGGAGTGGAAAAAATCCGCAGTCTATTGACGACGGATTGTCAAAGATCAGTAGTACGGGTGCAAAACTGAGAAAAACGGTAGAGATCAAAAAACAGGTCGATTCAGTATTGGAGAGGGCTGAGCTGAACAATATGGATACGCTTTTTTTGGAAGCTAAACTAGAGGAGCTAAAGAGGCTTCGTTAATCACAATGTTATGAAAATAAATTTTAAAAAACCACGGTATATAATCCCATTGATTTCCATCCCCTTCTTATGCCTTTTCTTTTATGTATACCAACAGAGTGCATCTAAAAAACAGTCGGGCAACCTGAAGGAGGATATGAATGGTAATCTCACTGAAATATCAGACCAGGTCCGCGAACGGGGCTTATCCGATAAATTAGAGGCTTATAAGAACAGTTACAAAGAGGCAGATGGTTATTCAGCGATTAAAACAGTTAGTGAAGAGCAATTGCCACAGGCAACGATGGCCAGTTCATATTCTGATCGGGAAAAGCAAAAACTTGATTCAATCGAAGAATCGATCAAAAGACAAGCTTACATGCCCAGGCAACTGGAAAATAAATCATATCCTGTTTATTCTGCAGGTAGGTCAGAATATAGTGTTGGTGGCAAGCCTGAGGATCAGGCAGTAGCACAGGCATTGGCAAGTCTGGCGGAGGCCAGGAGTAGGGAGAAACCATCGCCGAATAATATATCAAAGGAAACAGATCCTATGGATCTTTTCAAAAAACAGATGGCTTATGTGGACAGCCTTCAGAAAGTGAATGATCCTGACCATATTGCCCGGCAAAAAGAGAAAATGATAGCAGTGGCCGGATCGGCTAAAGAAGAAAGAACTCTTCAGGTTTCGAAGATTTCTGCACCTACAACCGAATTCAACACGTTAACAGCTTTCGAAAACCGGCCAATGATCACTGCGATCATCGATGAGGATATAACTGGTTATTCCGGTTCACGGATAAGGCTCAGGTTACTTGACCAGGTTTATGCAGGAAAATCACTTTTACCAAAAGGTACTGATCTATATGCCAGGATCAGCGGTTTCTCTGAACAACGTGTGCAGTTAGAGATCAGTTCTGTGATCTGCTCGGGAAAGATCTTGCCGATAAAACTATTGGTTTATGATACGGATGGTTTACCTGGTCTATATGTTCCTGCATCAGCTTTCAGGGAGTTTTCCAAAGGCCTGGGCTCAAGCCCTGTTCAGGGATTTAACACCATGGGCAGTTCCCAGAATCAAAATGAATTCGTAATGAGTACAGTGGATAAACTGTTCCAGTCTACTTCATCGGCTATTGCCAATCTGGTTAGAAAAAACAGAGCCAAATTAAAATTCAATAATCAGGTATTCCTTGTCGATCCACATGATCTGCAAGAAAAAAATTAAAAAGACATGAAAAACAATATTCTAACTATTGTCCTGTTATTCTTGATGGCAGGGACGCTTTCTGCCCAATCTATGGGCAATACAATTGGAGCATCCATTGAGGTCCCAAAAATTTATATCAAACGAACATTAACGCTACATTTTCTTGCTCCGGAAAAAATAACATATGTGGATATTCCAAAGGGGCTCGTTGGTGATCTTCCTGATAAGAACCTGCTAAGAATTAAGATGCTAGATTCAACCAAGTTTAAAGATGGTTATATGGGTGTCCTAACTATCATGGGAGAAAAAAGGATCAAACAGTATGCAATCATCTTTGATGATCGGCCGGAAACGGCTTTCAGTTCTTTGATTGATATCTCCTTTGGCGAGATGAGGGCAGTTGAAGCGAAAAGTTCAATAATCTCTAGTGCCGAACTTGACAGTATTTCCAAAAAAATGTTCGAGCACAAGCCATTCGATGCGGAAGTAAGAGAAAAGAAAAATGGAATCAGGGCAATACTGAATGGCATCACCACTGTTGGACAGTACCTGCTTTTGGATATTAGCTTTGATAATGCGACGAAAATTCCATACGAGATTGATGTGTTAAGGATGCACATTGAAGACCGAAAACAGCACAAGGCAACAACTGTTCAGTCATTGGATGTTGTTCCGATATCCAGCTTTAGAGATATTCCAATCTTTGAAAAAAGCTACCGGAATATATTTGTCTTGCGCAAATTGACCTTCCCGGATCATAAAATACTTAATATTGAATTATCAGAAAAACAGATCTCGGGTCGATCTATTGCCTTTAATATCCGCTATTCCGACATTCTAAAGGCAAAGAAGATCAGCAGGTAAAAAACGGAGTATGGAAGAGTCGAAGGAAATTCAGAAACTACATGGTTTCCTGCAGTGTCTGATCTATTTTGCAATTGCGTTAGAGATAAGCGTTTTCGTATATCTGGGCGCCCCATTTTGGGGGATATTCAATATGGGTTTAGAGAAGGTGAAATCAATCATTATATACAAAGAACTGATTTACAGCAAACTTTCTGTACTGTCATTGATCTGTCTGGTCAGTATTGGTACGCTATCCAAAAAAGAGTTAGATTTTGATCCTAAAACAAAAGTTGTTTATCCTTTAACCTTGGGACTCCTTTTTTATTTTGGCAGCATATTTTTTTATGGAAGACCTAGCAGCTTAGTATTTTCATATACTACGGTAACCAACCTGACCTATATGTTTCTGTCGTTGATTGGGGCGGTAATGATCAGTGTGTCGATGGATAATATCTCAAAAATCATTAGATCGGGACTTGGTAAGGATAAATGGAATGTTGAAGCTGAAAGTTTCATGCAACAGACCAAAAAGATTGAGAATCCTTACTCGGTAAATATACCGATGCTTTTCTATTACAAAGGAAAAGTAAGAAAGGGGTGGCTAAATCTGGTGAACGTTTTTCGTGCAACGATTTTGATCGGGACACCTGGGTCAGGAAAATCCTTTTCGGTTGTAAACCCTTTTATCAGGCAGCTGATTGCCAAGTCGTTTACGGTCTGTTTATACGATTTTAAGTTT
>NZ_JAVTSN010000014.1:0-144417 GCF_032678585.1 Pedobacter psychrodurus
CGATAAAGTGAAGGTCTTTCTATCATTAAGGGATTAAGGACATTAAGGCTGAATGGTATTTCTTAACTGCCTTAACTTCTTAATGGTGTACGATATCTGGAAAGTTTCCCGCAGATTAAGCAGAAAAGGTTCGCAGATTTTAATCGTTTATGCTTAATACACCAAACGCCATGCGCCTTACACTAAGCGCTCAACGCTACTGCCCGTGTACAACCAGCTTACAGTCTACCATTACTTTTTGGTAGTTCTGGATGTCTATTTCTTTATTAATCAGCTGGAGCAATAATTTGATGGCATTTTCGCCTACAGATTCTGGATTTTCTTCAATAGAGGCGATAGGGGGCGAGTCGAGATAGCTGATAAAAGAAGTATTACCGAAACCTATACATTCAATTTTGTTAAAATTAGGATGATTGATCGATCTCAGGTATTTTATGGCGTCAAACAGGATAGGCTCTTTAAAAGCGACGAGCGCTGTGGGCATGTTTTCCGGATGGGAAAAAAGATTCTGGATGGCAGAAATTGTATTTTCTTTATCAAAATCAGTATAGGCCACCAATTCTGATGAAAAAGGCACTTGATTATCTTTTAAAGCGTTGATGTATCCGTTAAAACGATCGTGTGTAAAATTAATCATTTTAGGACCACCCAGATAAGCAATCTTTTTATGTCCTCTGTCGATTAAAAACTTCGTGGCCTGGTAACAGCCCTGAAAGGTATTGCCCAATACTTTGTGGCAACTGAGGTTAAAACTTGGGTTACGTGTATAATAAACTACCGGAATACCCATATTCTCGAATTGATCCAGATGTGCAAAATCCTGCGTATTCTTCGAAATGGCCACAATTAAACCGTCAACACGGCTTCTTAACAACATATTTGCCGATTGAATTTCTTTTTCCAGATCATCGTGAGATTGACTGATGATCACATTGTATCCATTTTGGGTGGCAAACTGTTCCACACCATAAATGCTCCTGGTGAAAAAGTGGTCTAACAGGTTTGGCAAAATAATACCAATAATGCGCGATTTCTTTTCTTTTAAATTAATGGCTGATTTGTTTGGCGTAAAATGCAGATCGCGAGCCATTTCCTGTACACGTTTCTTAGTGTACTCGTTAATGGTGGGGTAGTTATTAAGGGCTTTTGATACTGTTGATACTGACATCTTTAACTTTTCAGCCAAGAACTTTAGTGTAACAGGGGTGTTATTCGTCATCTTTTCCAATCTCCATGCATAGATAAGAAAAAAAACGCAATTATTTCAAACGTTTGAAATGTAGTTTCAATGGATTTTGCCGCTTTTTAGGTGATTAAAAACACTTTTATCTGCTAAGCTTTTCTAAATTCGTTACCACTAACACACACACTAACCGAATAAAAATGATGAAATCATCCCATACCTACTTCAATTTTAAAGGGGCGCTAACAGGAGTACCAGGTTTAGCTGAAAGTACTGACGTTACCTTAACACCGAAATACCCCGCTTTGAAGACAAAATCGCCCAATCCTCAAGATGTTTAGGATCAGTTAAGCTCCATCTTCTTCTGCCAGACTAATATCAATATGGAAAGGCAGTACCATAAGTGAATTAATAAAGCACTATATCCGGATCAGAGTCCCGGATTTTATTTAAAAAACTAGATTTTGCTCAAATTTAGGCGGGCGGTAGAAACACCGTCCGTTAATTAATTGTTAGTTTTGAAACGATCAATTAATTAATATTAAAACTTAAGTTATGCTAAAAACAACCTATAGCGTATTTTTAATCTGCTTTTCGCTCTTTTCATCAATCAGTTACGGTCAGGTTACGGCTATACAGAACATTCAGGGACGGAAAATCCAAAGTCTTAACGGCAAATGGAACTATATTATCGATCCTTACGAAAACGGCTATTACGATTACCGCCATGAGCCCTTCGATCAATCGAAAACAGGGACCGGAGGTTACTTTGATGATAAGGTTCAAAAGGATAAATCAGAACTGATCGAGTATGATTTCGATCATTCGCCACAAATGAATGTTCCGGGCGATTGGAATTCGCAATCAGAAAAGTTAGAACTTTACGAAGGTAATGTTTGGTTGCGCAAAAAGTTTGATGCCAAACCCGAAAAAGGAAAAAGATATTTCGTGTATTTTGGTGCGGTTAACTACGAAGCGCATGTTTACCTTAATGGTAAAAAATTAGGTGTACACAAAGGTGGTTTTACGCCTTTCCAGTTCGATGTAACCAGCAACTTAAAAGTTGGCGAAAATTCGATTGTACTTAAGGTGGATAATATCCGTAAACAGGATGAAATCCCTACCGTAAACACCGATTGGTGGAATTATGGTGGTATTACCCGTGATGTTTTTTTAGCTGAATTTCCGGAACATTTTATTAACGATTATAAACTTCAGCTCGTTAAAGGGAATAAAAACCTGTTAAACTTTTCTGTAAAACTGGCCGATGCTACAGCTGGGCAGGAGATTACTTTGTCCATTCCTGAATTAAAGCTGGAAAAGAAATATAAAACAGATGGCGAAGGTAAAATTGCCGACGAATTCACCTGGAACAATTTAAGCCTATGGTCGCCTGAAACCCCTAAACTTTATGCGGTAAATATTAAAACCGATAAAGAAAATATTAATGATAAAATTGGTTTCCGGACCATTCAGGTAGATGGCGATAGCATTCTTTTAAACCGTAAATCGGTCTTCTTAAGAGGGATATCCCTTCATGATGAAAATCCTTTATTGGCTGGTCGTTTACGTTCAGAAGGCGATATGCGCATGATGTTACAATGGGCAAAAGATATGAACTGTAACTATGTTCGCCTGGCACATTACCCGCACAATGAAGAAATGATCCGCCTGGCCGACGAAATGGGCCTATTGGTTTGGGCTGAGGTTCCGGTGTATTGGACCATCAGCTGGACAAATCCTGCCACTTATGCCAATGCCAAACAACAACTGACCGATTTAATTGTACGCGATAAAAACAGGGCCAGTGTAATCGTTTGGTCTATCGGCAACGAAACACCGTTAAGTGATGCCCGCTTAAGTTTTATGAGCAATCTGGCCGAAACGGCCCGAGCTTTAGATGATACCCGTTTGGTTGCGGCGGCTTTAGAAGTGCACCGCGAAGGGAACAATATTATTTTAAATGATCCACTGGGTGAAAAAATCGATCTGGTAAGCTTTAATGAATATGCGGGTTGGTATTGGGGAGGTAACCCGTCCGAAATCGTTAAATACAATTTTGATATCAAGTATAAAAAACCTGTGGTCATCACTGAGTTTGGTGGCGATGCATTAGGTGGTTTCCACGCCGATGAAAATACCCGCTGGAGTGAAGAGTACCAGGAGGCGCTGTATAAAAACCAAATTACCCTGTTAAGTAAAATTGGTGCTTTACGCGGCATGACACCCTGGATTTTAACCGATTTCAGGTCGCCACGAAGACAACATCCTATCTATCAGAATTTCTGGAACCGAAAAGGCCTCATCAGCGAAACAGGGAAGAAAAAGAAAGCTTTTTATGTGTTGAAAGATTTTTACGACCAGATACAGGTCAAATACAAATAAAATATGAAAAGATTACAGAAGATTAGTTTCGCTTCGAAAATAATTTCTATGGCGATGTTAACCCTCTCTTGTGCCAACTACACGAGTAGCGGTATCGATCCGGGTTTCATCACATCCGTTTCGAAGACAGAAGAAATTACCTTACAGAAAAATATGCCTTTTCCAATGGGGGCCTCAATTAATGTAAATCTGTTAAAAAGCAATACGAATTACCGTAATCTGGTCATTAAAGAATTTAATAGTGTTACGGCAGAAAACGCCATGAAATTTGCATCTGTACATCCGTCAAAAGATACATACACCTGGAGTGATGCCGATTATCTGGTCGATTTTGCCGTAGCCAATGGAAAAAGAATACACGGCCATACCTTGAACTGGTACCAATCACTTCCCAATTGGGTAAATAATTTCCAGGGAACTACGGCTGAATGGGAGAACCTTTTGAAAACCCATATCCAAACTGTTGTAGGCCATTTTAAGGGTAAAGTTGTTTCATGGGATGTGGTAAATGAAGCCGTCAACGAAGATGGTACCTTACGCAATAGCATCTGGGTGCAAAAGTTAGGTGTAGATTATATCGGTAGGGCATTCCAATATGCGCATGAAGCAGATCCAAATGCCTTACTTTTTTACAACGATTATGGCCATGAATTTGGCCCAACCAAACGCACTGCAATCTTAAATCTGGTTAAAGGTTTAAAAAATAAAGGGATACCTATTGATGGGATCGGCATACAGATGCATACCCGCGTAACACAAACCGATGCAAATTTAACAGCTGCCATTGCTACTGCAGCGGCAACAGGTTTAAAAATCCACATTTCTGAAATCGATATCTCATTGAATCCCGATAATGTGCAATCGATAACGTATACCAATGAGCTGGGAGAGCAGCAAGCAGCAAAATATAAAACCATTGTTCAGGCTTACAACGCCATTCCGAAAAACCAGCAGTTTGGCATTACGCAGTGGAATGTAACCGATGCCGATAGCTGGATTCCTTCCAATTTTAAACATGTCGATTGGCCTTTGCCCTTCAACGCAAAATATCAGCGAAAACCAGCATATCAAGCAATTTTAGAAGGCGTTAAATAATAGCCACAAACACCAATGAGAAATACTTGCCATTAGCCTTAACTTTAGAATATAATGATCGGAACAGCTTCAAATAACATTAAACTGGAAAAGGATAATACGTTGTTGAATTAGGTTCGCCACCTCATTGAGGTAAGACAGGAAAAAGATTGGTTTAAAATTATTAAACCTGCGGGCACCAGCACCTTAACCTGTTACCTCATTCCATATTTATTGTATTCTCTTTTCAGTTTAGTGCATTTCCATTTTCCACACTTTCTGAGTTCGGGAATTGGTGGTATGATCAGGTCGTTCCTGATGGCATTTTTAGTGATCGGAATCGTCTACTTTTTAGAAAAGAAAAAATTGCGTTTAAAAGTTTAATTTTCAAGATTTATGTTAAAGCAAGCCAGATATATAATTTTAGTATTCACACTGTTTACCAGTCAGTTGTTTGCACAGCAATCTGTTCGGTTAAACAACAATTGGGAGTTTTTAAAACAGGATTTAGGCGGGATATGGGAAGCCGTTCGTCCGGTGGGCGTTGGCAATCCGGAAGCCTCACCGATATGGCAGAAAGTAAGTTTGCCACATTGTGTTAATGCTGAAGATGCCGTAGATCCTGATGTAAATTATTATCAGGGTCCAGCCTGGTACCGCACACAGCTTAAAATAGACAACCCCTACCAGGGCGGAAGAACGATTTTACATTTCGAAGGCGCCGGACAGAAAACAGAAGTTTACGTATATAGCACTAAAGTAGCTACACATGTTGGTGGTTATGATGAGTGGACGGCAGATATTACCGATGCTGTTGCGGCTTTTCAAAAAACCGATGTTTATCTGAAACAGTTTAAAGGCAAAGTTCCGGTTTCGATAAGGACCGATAATTCCAGAGACCTGGAAATGATCCCTTCCGATCTATCTGATTTTAACGTTTATGGCGGTATTTACCGTTATCTGAATTTGGTTTATAACCCATCACTATCCGTTGATAAAATGTTTGCCAAGGCGGAAGTAGATGCGCAGGGCAAACTGGGTAAATTGACAGTTAAAACCCGCTTATATAATCCCATGGGAATTGCCGGAGCCACCGTTCAGTTGAAGTTAGTTGATCTTGCCGGTAAAATTGTAGCTAAAACGGAGAAAGAACTGAGTAATCTATCTGGTGACATTGATTTATGGACGTTAGAAGTAAAAAAACCTCAATTATGGTCGACGGATAAACCTGTACAATACCATTTACAATATGAAGTGCTTTCTGCTGCAGGAAATTATAAGGGAGAAGAGAAAATCGGTTTCCGTAATATCGAATTTGTTGAAAAAGGACCTTTTAATCTGAATGGGAAACGTTTATTGCTGCGGGGAACACACCGCCACGAAGATCATGCTGGTGTAGCAGCTGCAATGACCGAAGGTATGATCCGTGAGGAAATGCAGATGATGAAAGATATGGGCGTTAATTTTATCCGCCTGGGGCATTATCAGCAATCGCGCATTGTACTCAACCTTTGCGATAGTTTAGGGATACTCGTTTGGGAAGAAATTCCCTGGTGCCGTGGTGGTTTAGGTGGCGAAATATACAAACAACAGGCCCGCAGAATGCTCACCAATATGGTTGAACAACATTTTAACCACCCAGCCATTATCATTTGGGGGATGGGCAATGAGAACGATTGGCCCGGAGACTTTCCTGAATTTGATAAAGAAAAGATCAGGACTTTTATGAAAGAGCTGAATGATTTATCGCATCAATTGGATAAATCAAGGTACACGGCCATTCGCCGTTGCGATTTTTGTAGCGATATCGTTGATGTATATTCTCCTTCCATTTGGGCAGGATGGTACCGTGGGGCTTATACGGATTATAAAAAGGCCTCAGAAGATGAGTTTGCCAAGGTAAAACGCTTTTTACATGTAGAATGGGGCGGTGATAGTCATGCATTGCGTCATTCGGAAAATCCGGATAAAGCCCTTAGTAAGATTAAAACAGGTGGCAGTGCCGATGAAAGGGCAGGCGATGCTTCTTTATATGGTGGTGCAGCCAGAATTTCAAAAGATGGCGACTGGAGCGAATCGTATATCGCTAATTTAATCGACTGGCATTTGAAAGAGCAGGAAAACATGCCCTGGTTAAGCGGTACGGCTTACTGGCCGTTCAAAGATTTTTCTACACCAATACGTCCCGAAAATCCTGTACCTTATGTCAATCAAAAAGGGGTGGTAGAGCGTGACTTTACCAAAAAAGAATCTTACTATGTTTTCCAATCTTACTGGACCGAAAAACCAATGGTGCATATTTACGGACATACCTGGCCGGTACGTTGGGGCGATGAAGGCGAAGAGAAAATGGTCAAAATTTACTCAAACTGTACCGATGCCGAAATTTTCTTAAACGGCAAAAGTTTTGGTAGCAAAAAACGCAACAGTCAGGATTACCCAGCAGCTGGTTTACGCTGGAACCTTCCTTTCGTAAAAGGCGAAAACACCGTAAAGGTGATTGCCAAAAAGGGGAAAGAAACCGTAACTGACGAAAATAAATTTACCTATCAAACCGAAAAATGGACTAAACCTGCAAAGATGGAATTGAAAAAAATCGGTCAGCAAGGTGATGTTACAACCGTTGAGGTGAAGCTTTTTGACGATAAAGGTATACAATGTTTAGACGCGGTTAACCTGATTACTTTTGGTTTAACTGGTGATGGTAAATTGATTGATAATCAGGGTACTTCTTCCGGTTCGCGTAAAGTGCAGGCATACAACGGCAGGGCAATGATCAGCGTGAATTTAAATAAGGGACAAAATACAGTATCCGTTAGGGCTGAAGGTTTGAAAACAGTTTTTATCGCATTATAACATCCTGACCAAATATATAACCAATGAAAAAAATCATCTCTTATGTTTTATTTATCCTGCTCTGTTTTACAGGGACAACTTTTGCATCTCCCGTCCCAAAGGAGAATCCCAGGGCTTCGGACTTCAAAAAGGATGCTGCCGTTTTGTTAAAAAAGCAGATTTTAGCCGAGGCCGCCTGGGCCATGCAACAAAAACCGATTACGGTTACAGATTCATCGTCGCCCAGGAGTGCCGGTGGGAAACACGATTTCTTCTCTGAAGCCGATTATTTCTGGCCCGATCCCCAAAACCCTGATGGTCCCTATATCAATAGGGATGGATTAACCAATCCTGATAACTTTTTAGCACACCGTAAGGCTATGGTCCGTTTTAGCAAAATTATCGGTGCTTTGGCCTCTGCCTATAAAGTTACGGGTGATGAAAAGTATGTAAAAGCGGCTGTAAAACATTTCCAGGCCTGGTTTATCAATGCAGAAACCTTAATGAACCCAAATTTACTGTTTGCACAGGCTGTTAAAGGTAAATTTACAGGCCGCAATTATGGTATTATCGATACCATTCATTTGATGGAAGTAGCTCAGGGGGCATTGGTGATGCAAAAAGCCAAAGCTTTCGATCCAAATACCGCTAAAGGTGTAAAAAAATGGTTTGCAGATTATACTTTATGGTTAAATACGAGCAAACCAGGTATTCAGGAAAAAACAGTAAAAAACAACCATGCCACTTGTTGGGCCATGCAGGTGGCTTCATTCGCACGGCTTTGTGGCGATGAAAATATGCTCGATTCGTTACGTACCAGTTATAAAACCATTCTTTTACCAAACCAAATGGGTACTGATGGCAATTTTCCATTAGAAATGGCCAGAACCAAACCTTATGGTTATTCGATCTTTAACCTTGATGCCATGACCATGCTCTGCCAGATTTTATCGACACCAAAGGATAACCTCTGGAATTTCGAAACCAAAGATGGTAAATCCATCAAAAAAGGAGTGACTTATTTATATCCCTTTATTGCAGACAAAAGCAAATGGACCTTGCCGCCTGATGTAATGTATTGGGAAAACTGGCCGGTAGCACAGCCCTTTTTAGTGTTTGGTGCCGTAGCCTATAACCAGGAAAACTGGTATAACACCTGGGCTAAGTTAGACCATAAACCACAAGTAGAAGAAGTCATTAGAAATTTACCTATCCGTAACCCATTAATCTGGTTGTAATATGAATTTAAAAGTAATCATAACAGCACTAAGTGTATTGTCTTTCAGTGTAGTAAAGGCACAAAAAACAGATGTGAAAAAAGCCTTTGCCTCAGCAGCAAAACAAACAGAGGTGCTCATTAAAAACGTAGATTCGGCCAGAAAAATAAAACCCAACCTGGTTTCACCACGAACGGTAGAAAACGGCCAGTTTAAAATGGTCATTTCTAAAGACTGGACAAGTGGTTTCTTTCCAGCCGAATTGTGGTATTTCTACCAGTATACCAAAGACAAAAAATGGCTCGATCTGGCCAAAAAATATACCGAAGACATCAAAAAGGAACAGTTTAACCGCGGAACCCATGATTTAGGCTTTATGATTTATTGTCCATTTGGTAACGGATACCGCTTAACAAACGATCCTGCCTATAAAGCAGTCATCATCCAGGCGGCAAAATCATTGTCTACACGCTTTAATGCAAAAGCAGGGGTGTTAAAATCGTGGGACCACAATGGCGATAAATGGAAATATCCGGTAATTATCGACAATATGATGAACCTGGAGCTGTTGTTCGAAACCACCAAGCTAACTGGCGATTCATCTTTTTATAAAATTGCCGTAACGCATGCCAATACCACCATGAAAAACCATTTCAGACCCGATTTCAGTTCTTATCACGTAATTGATTACGATACGCTAAGTGGTAACGTACGCCAGAAAGTAACTGCACAGGGTTATGCGAACGAATCGGCATGGGCACGTGGACAGGCCTGGGCCTTGTATGGTTATACCATGTGCTATCGTGAAACCAAAAACAAAACATATTTAGCTCAGGCTGATGGTGTTGCAGGTTTTATCTTAAACAGTAAAATTACTCCAGCCGATGGTATTCCATATTGGGATTATAACGACCCTAAGATACCAGATGTTTCGAGAGATGCTTCGGCGGCTTCCATCACCGCATCAGCACTTTACGAATTGGCAAAGTATAGCGCCAATGGTAAAAGGTATAAAGCAGCAGCCGATAAAATTTTATATTCATTAAGTACCAAATACACGAGCAAAGCCGGAACAAACTATGGTTTCATCCTGGAACATAGTACTGGTCACCGCCCTGCGAAATCAGAAATTGATGTACCGATTAACTATGCCGATTACTATTATTTAGAAGCTTTGCTGAGAAGTAACAAATAAAATGATAAACAAATGATCGATGTATTTTCCTAAGCGATAAAATGTTACGCTCCAGCTGTTTAAAATAGCTATAAATAAGGTGTAATATTTAAGATTGTATGGTTTAAATGCACGATTTATTCGGAAATTGGGCCAGTAAAAAAAAATACGCCATTTGTAAGGCGATAGATTAAATAAATATATAATGAAACAAAATCTGAGCATCCTATTGGTTTTGGCAACTGCATTTACTGCAGCGGCGCAGAACAAAAAATCAGTAAAACCTGTGCAAACGTATACCGTTGCCAATAAAAAGGTATCGGTATACACCACTGCGGAGAAATCTGAATACCGCCTTAGTAAAACCGAAACCTTAAGTTTTGTTGAGAACAAACAACCATTTGAAACAGAGCCTTGTATTTTTGTCGATCCGACAGTTAAATATCAAACTTTGGTAGGTATTGGTGGTGCTTTAACTGATGCTTCTGCCGAAACTTTTGCCAAACTTTCGAAGAAAAACCAACAGGAACTTTTAACGGCATATTACAGCCGGGATAAAGGGATTGGTTATACCTTAGCCCGTACCAATATCGCCAGTTGTGATTTTTCAAGCGGAAGTTATACCTATGTGCAGGATAATGATAAGGACCTTAAAACCTTTAGCGTAGCGCACGATCAGGAATTTAAAATCCCTTTGATTAAACAGGCTATTGCAGCATCAGGCGGTAAATTGCCTTTGTTTGTTAGCCCATGGTCGCCACCAGCATGGATGAAAGATAACAACAGTTTAATCCAGGGTGGGCATTTATTGCCTGCTTTCCGCCAGAGCTGGGCCAATCACTATGTGAAATTTATTAAAACCTATGAGGCGATGGGTATTCCAATTTGGGGCTTAAGCGTTCAAAATGAGCCTATGGCCAAACAAAAATGGGAATCCTGTGTGTTTACGGCTGAAGAGGAACGCGATTTTATTAAAAACTTCCTGGGTCCAACTTTACAGAAATCGGGTCTAGCCTCAAAAAAACTCATTGCATGGGACCATAACCGCGATCAGATTTTCCAAAGGGCCAGTACCATTTTAAACGATAAGGATGCCGCAAAATATGTATGGGGTATCGGTTTCCACTGGTACGAAACCTGGACGGGCAGCGGAATGCAGTTTGGCAATGTAAAACAAACTCATGAAGCATATCCGGATAAAGCCTTGATTTTCACCGAAGGATGTAAAGAAAAATACGATGTAAATAAATTAGACGACTGGACATTGGGCGAGCGTTACGGTTACTCGATGATCAACGATTTTAATGCCGGAACAGCAGCCTGGACCGACTGGAATATTCTTTTAGATGAAAAAGGTGGACCAAACCACGTGGGTAATTTCTGTTTCGCACCGGTACACGCCGATACAAAAAACGATAAACTGATATATACCAATGCCTATTATTATATGGGCCATTTTTCTAAATTCATCCGTCCCGGAGCGAAAAGAATCGGTTCGGCTTCGAGTCGCGATAAATTACAATCCACAGCCTTTTTAAATACCGATGGAAAACTTGTGGTGGTAGTGATGAACCAATCAGACGATAAATTAAAATACAGTTTATGGATAAAAGGTGAGGCCGCAACTACAACCAGTTTGCCACACTCCATAACCACGTTAGTAGTAGAATAACCTTAAACAAACTAAACAATGGTAAAAGAAGTAGAAAACCTTTTTTCGCTAAAAAACAAGGTGGTAGTCGTTACAGGTGCCACAGGCGTTTTAGGTGAGGCTTTTGTTAACGGATTGTGTGCAGCGGGTGCCTCAATCGTGGTGATTGGTAGAAACGAAGAAATTGCAAAACAAAGGGCTGCCGATGTGATTCATGCCGGCGGTAAAGCCATTTACATTATTGCTGATGTATTAGACGAGCAGAACCTGATCGACGCCAATGCGACCATCATCAAAGAATTCGGGCGTATTGATGCACTGGTAAACGCAGCGGGCGGTAATGTGGCTGAGGCCGTAATTCAACCTGGAAGTGATGTTTTCGATCTTAACGTTCCTGCCCTTAAACAAGCATTCGATTTAAATTTATTCGGTACCATTATGCCGACGCAGGTTTTTGGGAAAGAAATAGCCAAAAATGGTGGCAGTATCGTTAACATTTCTTCTGTTTCGGCCACACAGGCGCTTACCCGTGTATTGGGTTATTCGCTGGCAAAGGCTTCGATTGATAGTTATACCAAGTGGATGGCGGTAGAGCTGGCCAACCGTTATCAGGATAAAATCAGAATGAATGCCATTGTACCGGGCTTTTTTATCACCAACCAGAACAGGGCATTGTTAACCAACGCAGATGGCTCTTTAACCGAAAGGGGGCAGGCCATCATTTCTAAAACACCATTTAAACGTTTTGGCGATCCCGAAGAATTGATCGGTGCTTTAGTCTATTTGCTTAGCGATGCCTCTAAATTTGTAAATGGCGAAAACGTGAAGGTAGATGGCGGGTTTACCGCATTCTCTGGCGTTTAGAAATAAATATTTAATCTGTGTAATCACATTATCTGTGTAATCATATTATGAAAAAATTAGAACAAACCTGGCGTTGGTACGGTCCAAATGATCCGGTAAGCTTACAAGATGTTAAACAGGCAGGCGCTACAGGTATTGTAACCGCTCTGCACCATATTCCACATGGCGAAATCTGGCCATTGGCAGATATTAAAGAAAGAAAAGCCATTATAGAAGCATCAGGCTTAACCTGGTCGGTAGTAGAAAGTGTTCCGGTGCACGAGGCCATTAAAACACGTAGGGCCGATGCTGCTATATATATTGAGAACTATAAAACCTCTTTGCGTAATTTATCAGCCTGCGGAATTAAGATTGTATGTTACAATTTTATGCCTGTATTGGATTGGACACGTACACAATTGGATCTGGAAATGACCGATGGTTCGAAAGCACTTTATTTTAACTGGATCGACCTGGCCATTTTCGACCTGTATATTTTAAAAAGGGAAGAAGCAGAAGCTGATTATTCACAATCGATCTTGCAAAGAGCCAAAGATAAATATGCTACCCTAAGTGAACAAGATTTGGTAGATCTTCGCATCAATGTATTAATGGGGATCCCGAATGAAAAGGAAATTGAACTGGAAACCCTGCGCAACAGCATTAAGGAGTATAAAGCCATTGGTACACAAGGTTTAAAAGAAAATTTAAAGTTCTTCCTGTCGTCTATTGCGGATGTATGTACCGAAGAAGGTATTAAAATGACCATCCATCCTGACGATCCACCATATGCGATTTTAGGTTTACCAAGAATTGCGAGTACCTTGGAAGATTTCAATTATATCATCAAAGAGGTAGATCAGGCTTTTAACGGCGTTTGTTTCTGTACAGGTTCACTAGGCGCCGGGATGGGGAATAATGCCTTAGAGATCTTTAATGCGGTTAAAGAACGCGTTTATTTCGCGCATTTGCGTAATGTGAAAAAAGATGAAGATGGTAGTTTTTACGAAGCAGACCATTTGGGTGGTGATGTAAACATGTACGAGATCATGAAAGCCTTAACCGCAGAAAATGCGCTACGCGATAAATCGATCCCTTTCCGCCCGGATCATGGCCACCAGATGCTGGATGATCTGGCTAAGGAAACCAATCCAGGATACTCTGCTATTGGCAGATTGAGAGGTTTGGCGGAGTTAAGAGGCTTAGAAATCGGGGTAACAGGGAATTATTAGTAATACCTGAACGGTGTCATCCTGAGCCTTAGATCGTCATCCTGAACTTGTTTCAGGATCTTTGTGGTAACCTATTTAACCCTTAATGGTCGCGATTTTCAAGAGATGCGCACAGATAAACGACTTTGTTTATTGTGCGCATTTTTTTGTTGCCACGGAAGGCACGGAAATCCACTGAACATGCATCCTGAGCCTTAAATCGTCATCCTGAACTTGTTTCAGGATCTTTCTGGCATTGTATTTAACCACTACCTGTCCCAGTTTTCGGGAGATAAACACGGATAAGATTCTTATTTTTTTTCCTCATCTCAAAGTGTCATCCTGAGCGTAGTCGAAGGATTTTCTTGCGTTGTTTTTAACCATGAGCTATTACAATTTTCAGGAGATGCGCACAGATAAACAACTTTGTTTAATGTGTGCATTTTTATTGTTGCCACGGAAACACGGAAGGCACGGAAATCCACTGAACATGTCATCCTGAGCCTTAAATCTTCATCCTGAACTTGTATCAGGATCTTTCTGGCATTGTATTTAACCACTACCTGTCCCAGTTTTCGGGAGATAAACACGGATAAGATTCTTATTTTTTTTCCTCATCTCATAGTGTCATCCTGAGCGTAGTCGAAGGACCTTCACAGCGTTCGTTACCCCGGTTTACTGCCTTACATATAAAACACATTAAACTTATGCCCATCCGGATCAGCAAATAGAAACCCATAATAACCGGCTCCAAACGCTTTGGGTTGGGAAACAATTTTTCCTCCTGCTTGCTCCACTTCCTTCGCCCATTGATCTACCTCATCTTTGCTCTCCGCGGAAAGTGTAAATACAATTTCGTTTGCCGTATGTGCATCCGAAATTTCCATTTCTACATTGGCTGTCAGCGCATCTTTTAAAAAGAAGTGCATCACAAACTGATCCTCACTGATAAAAAAGCTGGTGAGGTCCTCATTTCTTCCATTGGATTTAAATCCCAATGCAGTATAAAATTTTGTGGTTCGGTCCAGATCGTTTACGGTCAAATTAGACCATATCTTTTTAGGTTTCATAGTTAGTTTTTTAGGTAAAATACTTTTACTAAGTTAACTTGTATTAGCGAAATAGTAAGGGTAGGTAAGCGACATTTAAAGGGGTATTTTGGGACAGGGTTTTCTCAGTGTATTATTTTTTTTTATATTGAGAAATTATGGAGAAAGCTATTGTTGAAAAATAAAATTTAAATCACAGATGAGCACTTATCAAAATATAATAAAAGGAATACCAAAAGGCATAACTATTCCTGAGGAGTTAGAAAAGCTGTGTAATTGGACAGACACAAATGGATATCCAATAAGTGGATATTTTGAACTGAGAGCAGATGATGGGGAGACAATTCGCTATTGGCTCGGTTTTGACAACGTATCCGACCGATTTGGAATATTTGGAGCAGGACCTGATGGTTCGTTGTATTCATTTTGGGTTGATGACGAAAATAATCATAAAATAGTTCATTTGGGTTCCGAAGGTGGAGAGCGCTATATTCTGGCAAACAACTTCATTGACTTTTTAAGATTGTTAGCAATAGGATATATGGAAATTGGCTATTCTGATTTGAACATGACTGTTCAGGAGTGGAACTTAGCAACAGGACAAGAAAAAGACGAAGGTATTAACCCAAAATTTAGAGAGTGGATTGAAAAAGAATTTAAAGTTCAAATACCGGATAAAGGAAGCGAAATTGTTGATGATGGCAATAAGACTTTTAGCAATTGGATTGATGAGCAGACCAGTAAATATTTGTAGCAAAAACCAGATATAATAAACATTTGGAAACAAAGAGTTTTAGCCATTTTATTTTTATCAAACTGAAATAAGTGCTCAAACTTATTTATATATGAAAACAACTATTACAGCTTTGCTGATGATGGAATGATCTGAATAATTTGGAAATGAAAGACAAACCAAACAACTTTGATTTAATTAAATAATTTTAAACCAGCGTGCCAGTTGCGCGCCAAATGCGAAACAAACAGTATAGATGGGGCATAAAAAAAGGCTTCCAGTTTTGAACTAGAAGCCTTTAATCGTACCCCGGAAGGGACTCGAACCCCTGACCCTCGGTTTAGAAAACCGACGCTCTATCCAGCTGAGCTACCGAGGCCCATTTTTTAATGAGCTGCAAATATAGAAGTTCTATTGAATATGTAAAAATATATTTTAAACTATTTGAGGGCTGTTTTTCTTATTTTAAATAAGTGTTTAAAAACGAAGCAATTAAAATAGAGTTTATGCAGGATAATTTTGGAAACAGGCGCCAAAAAAGCACGTTTTCTATCTGTTCTACGCTTTAAAACATAGATATAGAAAAAAAAGCACCCTCAAAAAACTTGTTTAAGCGTCTTCACCATTCCAGATGTCGTCGTCAGCATGCCTGATTTCGTCATGACTGGAGGTTACACTCTTTAACTCTTCGTGGTGGTAATTTCTTTCCGGATTTTCTGGCAATCCATTATCGTGATCTGGCGCTACTTTTCTTAAGTGCTCAGGTTTTTTAACCTCTGGTAAATCATCGTGTACAACAGAAGGGGTTAAAATCTTCTTTTTGGGATAATTGCTGTTTTCCATAATCTTAAAGGCACAAATTTCAAGCCACAAGCAAAGGTGGGCTAAAATTTTGGAAATCGGGGGTTATTTTATTTTTAAAATCGTTTTGCAGGTCAGCTATGCTAGCAGGCAATGATTTAATGACTTGGAACTCATCGCAAACCTGGTGCAAATGGCTTAACCTTGATGAAGCATTTACTACGTATTTATTTCGGACTTTATTCGGGTACGATTGTCACAACTGTGTCTCAAGTCCGAGCCAGGTCCGAAGCAACCCCGTTCCAACCGGCAATTTTTTGCAGTAATTTTACCTAGGCGCAATTACCAGCATCAACCATTCATTTTCGATTTTAGACTGAATAAAATCTGATCGCCAGCAATTTTATTAGAAAAAATTAGCTCTTCTATTACAGACTTATGGCAATTAAGATTAATTTCGTTACATGAGATTATTCCGCTACTTGTTGCTGTTCCTGATGGTTCAAACCTTATTGTTTTCGAATCAGTTGTTTGCCCAAACAGCGATCAATCCTGTCATTCCTGGCGATTTTGCCGATCCTTCGATCATTAAGGTTTCCAATCAGTATTATGCCATCGGTACTTCATCAGAGTGGGCGCCACATTTCCCGATCTATACTTCTGCTGATTTGCTGAACTGGAAACAAACAGGTTATGTGTTTGATCAGGCGCCGGCATGGACAACAGGTTCTTTCTGGGCACCGGAGTTCGATTACCATGACAATACCTATTTTATCTATTATACGGCAAGAAGAAAAAAAGACCTTGTTTCCTGTGTAGGCGTGGCCATCTCGAAATATCCGGATCGGGGGTTTGTGGATCAGGGCGTGATTATCGACCATGGCAAAGAAGCCATTGATGGTTTTGTTTTTTTAGATAAAGGCACCCGGTACATCACTTTCAAAGCGTACGGACTGGATAACAGACCAATCGAAATTTTGGGTTTTAAACTTTCTAAAGATGGTTTACGCACAGAAGGTGAACCTTTTTCGCTATTAAAAGACGATCAACGGATAGGGCTGGAAGGACAGAGTATTTTAAAAAAGGACGGTTATTACTACCTTTTTTACTCTGCAGGTAATTGTTGCGGGGCACAATGTGATTATAATGTAAGGGTAGCGCGGTCGAAATCCTTTACCGGCCCTTATGAACAGTACCCTGGAAATCCCTTACTGATGGAGAACGCTTATTGGAAATGCTCGGGGCATGGTACCTTTGTGACGGCCAAAAACGGGAAAACTTATTATTTATATCATGCTTACAATAAAGAAACAACCGTTTTTGCAGGCAGGCAGGGTATGCTTGCCGAATTGCTTTGGCCTGAAAAAAATGGCTGGCCTGTTTTTAAAGAACAATCTGGCCCGGCTATAAACCCTGATCTGAAACTTACTTTTAAAAGTCCGTTGATTGATAAAGGCTGGCAATGGGATTTCCGGAATTCGATCACGAAGGTTTCGCAAAGGGATGGTAAAATTCATCTATCGGGCAAAATAGAAGGCAACTTGACTGGTATAGCCTTAACGCGAAGACCTGTTTCTGGTGTTTTTGAAGCAGAGACAGTAGTGTCTAACGCAAACAAAGCATTAAAAGGACTAACTTATTATGGCGACGCAAATGCAGCGCTTGGTGTGGGGGTAACCGGAAATACGGTAGAATTCTGGACCGTTCAAGCTAAGGAGCGTAAAGTTCGTGCATCAGCCCGGCTGGAAGACAATACCCCTGTAGCCTTGAAGATGAAAGTGATGCCGGATAAAAGCGTTCAGGTTTTTTTCAAACAGGGAAGCAAAGACTGGGAAAATCTCAATATCGATGAAAAGGTAACGACGGATTTTCTTCCACAATGGGACAGAAGCCCACGTATTGGACTTCACTTTAAGGGTTTGCCTACAGAGGAAGCTGTTTTTTCTTCTTTTGAATTGAAATATAAACTGTAGGGGTGGTAGCTTCGGTTCCGCTACTGTTGACATGCCTTCATAGAAAGTCGTCATCTCATTTGGTTTTACATAATATTGTCAATGTGGTGCTGGATCCAAGGAAGATCCTTCGACTACGCTCAGGATGACAAGCGCAGAGGGTGTTCCGTGCTTTCCGTGTTTCCGTGGCCGGCCTCATAAAAATGTGCCCATTACACATCTGTGTTTATCTGTTTGCATCAGTGGTTAAAAACAATATTTGGAAAGGTCCTTAGGCTCCGCTCAGGATGACAAGCGCAGAGGGTGTTCCGTGCTTTCCGTGTTTCCGTGGCCGGCCTCATAAAAAATGCGCCCATTACACATCCGTGTTTATCTGTGTGCATCAGTGGTTAAAAACAATGTTTGTAAAGGTCCTTCGACTACGCTCAGGATGACAAGCGCAGAGGGTGTTCCGTGCTTTCCGTGTTTCCGTGGCCGGCCTCATAAAAATGTGCCCATTACACATCTGTGTTTATCTGTTTGCATCAGTGGTTAAAAACAATATTTGGAAAGGTCCTTCGGCTCCGCTCAGGATGACAAGCGCAGAGGGTGTTCCGTGCTTTCTGTGTTTCCGTGGCCGGCCTCATAAAAAAATGCGCCCATTACACATCTGTGTGCATCAGTGGTTAAAAACAATGTTTGTAAAGGTCCTTCGACTACGCTCAGGATGACAAGCGCAGAGGGTGTTCCGTGCTTTCTGTGTTTCCGTGGCCGGCCTCATAAAAAATACGCCCATTACACATCTGTGTTTATCTGTGTGCATCAGTGGTTAAAAACAATGTTTGGAAAGATCCTTCGACTAGGCTCAGGATGACACTTGCAGATGGAAAGATCCTGAAACAAGTTCAGGATGACGACCAAGTGGCTCAGGATGACACATACATTGGATGTTTCGTGTCTCCTATGTAAAAAAAAACACCTGAATATACACTATTGCTTACCAATCTTTTTATTATAAGCCGCCTCAAGCTCCCCTAATGTTTCATCATATCCCTTGCGGTCTATAAATGCTGCGGGGTTATAGGCGTCGCCAGGTTTGTGTTTTTCGTGAAGGTTAAACTGGCTGGCGTGCGACGATAACCAGATATCAAAGGTTTGTTTTTTAAGCGATTGGATGGTGTAGGCATAATCCTTTTCAATTTCAGGATAAGCTGGTATTTCGGAAAACTTTTTATCGGTAACGATGCTTGGCATATTGGCAATCAGCACTTTATAAGCACGTTTTTTGTCCCTGGTGTTCAATACAAAACTGCATGATCCTTTGGTATGTCCGGGGTGGTGTAACATTGTGATGTTTGTATTTCCCAATTGAATGTGATCACCATCTTTTAATAAACGATCGGTAACAACAGGTGTATAACTGCTTTCTTTACCGCCCAGTGCATAATCTGATCGGCCGCCATCTCTCATCACCTGGGCATCTTTTTCATCCACCATCATTTTAGCACCAGTAAGCTTTTTAACTTCTGCCATGGCACCCATATGGTCGTAATGTGCCTGTGTGGTGAGCAGGATTTTAATTTCCTTAAAGTTAAATCCCAATGTTTTTACATTTTTTTCAATCTGTTCTGCCGACGAACTTAAACCTGTGTTGATGAGTATATTTCCTTTCGAAGTGGTGATCAGGTAACAGGCCAGATCAGAAGTACCCACATAATAAATATTGCCAACGATACGAAAAGGAGCGTAGGGCGCAGACCATTCTTTTGGGGTTTCGCTAGGTTCGTGTACATTTTGTGCAAAAGTAAAGAGCGGAAAAAGCAGGAAATAGAATAAACATTTAATTTTCATAGGATGATAAGGTAGTAGTATAGGGGTTTATGTCAATCAAAATTAATAAAATTATCCTGAGGGATAAATGAAAGATTGCTGAAATTTTAGGGATGTGGGTTATGACTTCCCGGATTACGGCTCACTTAAGCCTGGAATACCAGGGCTGTTTTGGCAGCCCTAAAATCGGTCGGCGCATAACCAGTCTGTTTTTTAAAATTGCCACTAAAGTAAGCGGCGTCCTCATAGCCCAGCTCATAGGCAATTTCCTTAGCCGATTTGTCGGTATACATCAACAATCTTTTGGCTTCGAGCAATAAACGTTCGCGAATGATGGTTAAGGGCGATTGATGGCCATAAAGGGCGAAAACATTGGACAGTGTTTTGGCTGATCTGTTTAATTCACCGGCGTAAAAGGTTACCGTATGGTGTTTGCGGTAATGATTTTCGACCAGAAGGTTATAATTTCGGATGATATCCAGTTTATCGTCACTTAAGATTTGCGTTGGGATATATTGCTGTTTTGCAAGCCGGGTAATGATGATAATCAAGCGCTTTAACAACATCTGCAGCATATCCAGTTGAATATTATCAGTAGTACCGAATTCATCTGCAAATACTTCGAGCAGGGAATCGATTTTCCGCTGATGGG
The DNA here is from genome assembly GCF_032678585.1 of Pedobacter psychrodurus. Taxonomy (GTDB): domain Bacteria; phylum Bacteroidota; class Bacteroidia; order Sphingobacteriales; family Sphingobacteriaceae; genus Pedobacter; species Pedobacter psychrodurus_A. Next base: position 20,570 of record NZ_JAVTSN010000014.1, read on the forward strand.
CCTCATCTAAATTGATGAACATATTGCCGGATGAACCGTAAAAGATAAAACCGACACAACTTACTTCCTTATCGTGGTCTACCACACAATAAAAATTCCGGTTAAACTGCCAGGCTACAATCTGTTCGGGTTTCTCAAAGCTAAAAGACTGGCTTACTACCAGTGGAATGATACTTTGCCCTGGAAATCCGTAGTTTACACCATCAATCATAATCTGTTGAGCAGAACCCCTGTTCCAGGCAATGGTTAAAAATTTATCTTGCCTATCCCGCTGGAAAAACAACCGGTCGAGCTGAGCTTCATGTAGGGTTAGCCTAAATTCTCCCTGTGTGAGATTTTGCAGATACTGGAATTTCATTTTATGTGATTTAATACTGCAATATCGCAATCTTTTTTGCTGCGTTGACAAGAGCGGGCATTAATTACAAACATTCGGGAAATCTGTACATTCTTTGGTGGTGAAAAACTTAAGACCTTTATCCTCATAAAGAAACCAATAATCATTTAAATAAAATCATCATGGAAAATTTCCCAATCCCAGTAAAACAAGATATTTCAGCAGAAAATCAGGCTATTTTTACCAACCTCGAAGGTATGGTTGGTTTTGTGCCTAACCTTTATGCCGTTTTTGCCCATTCGGAACATGCCTTGGGCAATTACCTTACTTTGCAGAATGGCAAAAGTTCTTTGCGTGCAAAAGAGCGTGAGGTAATCAACCTTGTGGTAAGTCAACTAAACGAGTGTTTATACTGTTTAAGCGCACACACCGCTTTTGCCAAAATGAACGGATTTAACGAAGAACAGATTCTGGAGATCAGAAAAGCAAACATTTCTTTTGACAGCAAACTTGATGCACTGGCCAAATTGGTTAAGGCTATCGTTTTGGGCAAAGGACATGTTGCTGCCGAAGTATTAGAAAATTTTTACGCTGCTGGTTATAACAAAGGTAGTTTAGTAGATGTGAATATGGTGATTGGCGATAAAATCATCACCAATTATCTACACGCATTGACCGAAATCCCAGTTGATTGGCCTATCGCGGTAGCCTTGGAAGAAGAACATGCTTAAATATTTAAACGGGCGGTAATGCCGCCCGTTTAAAATAGATGTAATCCTAAAAGTTTACAAGGCCTTGAGGAAATCGAGATATAATGGAACACTTTTCTCAATCCTTTCTGGTGAAGAATTGTATTCAATGCCATAGTAGGCAAATAGGGGTTTATATACTGCTTTTACATATTCGAAAGAAAGTTCGAAGGGGCGCGTGAGTTCTTCCAAAGGGTATTTGTATATACCTGAGGGGCTAAGTTCGTCTTCATTTACTCCTAATGAAATGGCTAAGGCAATTTGCTTTCCAGCAACCTTATAGCCACTTTTACTGCCATAAGCCCAGCCATGCGTTAATACTTCATCCAGCCATTTTTTGAAAAGTGCGGGCGCATTGAACCAGTAATAGGGGAACTGGAATACAATTTTATCATATTGTTCAATCCGTTTTTGCTCTGCAGAAACGTCGATTTTTTCGTCGGGATAAACTTCGTACAACTGATGAACATGGTATTGGTCTGGAAATTTATGGAGTTCTTCAATCCACCTTTTGTTTACAACCGAATTTTTGATGTCGGGATGGATCACGATGATAAGTGTCTTCATGTTATAAATCTTAAAATGATGCAGACAAAAATAAGGGACATTACGTTATTTATGTACATTAGCCACCCATTGTAGGGTACTATAAAAAATGTAAGTAATGTCGAAAATCAAGGAAAGCTCCACCAACTTTGCCAATAAACAGGCACTGGCCGATGAATGTCCGGAAGTTTATGCCGCCCATATTATTGGTGGCCAATGGGCCCTGGCTATTTGTTCCTGGTTGATTAATGGAAAACTCAGGTTTGGTGAATTGAAAAAACACCTGCCCGCCATTACCGAGCGGATGTTAACACTGCAATTGCGGAAACTGGAGGAAAGTAAAATCGTCAAACGTACTGTATTCGCAGAAATACCACCGCGCGTTGAATACGAATTAACACCCATAGGTTACGAATTGAAGCCCATTATTAAACAGCTCGAAAGTTGGGGTGAAAAACATAAGGCGCTCGATTAAGCGAATCAACTCGCTTAATCATTTTCAATAGGCTGTTGATCAGATGCTTAGGTCGATAGATTTTTAAAATTTAATCGATAACTGTTCAGAAACCAGCACATTGTTTTTATAATATTCAAAAAACCAATTTCCATTCTTTTTTAACACGATCCCATTAACACTTCCATTGCTGGCAATGAAGTAATCTGTTGCAGAACTTTTTAATAAGGTGAGTACGATTTTTGGTGCTGCATCGATCAGTTGATAACCGTTGGCAATGGCTTGTGCGTATAACAGCCCGTCGGGTTGTTTTGCTTCGGTGGCTACCGGCTGATTGGCGGGTGTCGCTACTGTCTTAACCTCTGGAACTGGTGTTGTTGCTGTTGCAGGCGTTGGCGTCGAAACTTCAGCTGTGCTACCGACAACATAATGAAAGTCGCTTATAGAAGCAAAGGCCTCTTTCAATGCGGCATTATAAGAGGTATTGTACTCTTTCTCTCTGCTTTTGCCTTCCTTGCCTTTCAACACCACAGTTCCCTTACAATCTTTAAGCACTAAAGTAAGGTTGGTTACAAACATGGAGTTTTTTTCTAAAATATCTACCGTTAAAGCCTTACATCTATCGGTTGCAATTTCTGTGGGTAATTCTGCATTGTCAAAATACACCGTAAAACCTTTCGCCTCAAACGACGCTTTGGTTTCGGTATTTAAGCCGTATTGGTTAATCTGTTTAAGGAAACTGAATTTCTCCGGTACAATTAAGTATTTGTAACTATTGATGTTAGATTGTGCCTGTACAGAAAATGAGCATGCCAAAAGGATGATAAAAAGATATCGTTTCATAAAGGGTTGATTCAAGGATAAATTCCGCCTCAATTTATACAATGATATGGAGAAAATCAAATTTTGTACGCTCAACTTAGATTGCTTTTCAGTTGTAAATCAAAAAAACAGGGAATGATAATATTATGCGTATATTTACGTTTTATAATCACACGCGCCCGAGAGGCGCATTCTTTTTGTTTTAGCACGCAACAGGAATCCTTCTGTTTGTTCAGAAGGCAGGTGTTAAAACAGATCTCATGACAAAAATATCTTTCGAATCCACTTCAACGCCTTTTTTTAAGTCTTTAAAGGAAAAGGTGAATCTTTATTTTTTGGATACCGGAAAAAGTAAAAACGGCGGGCCTGTACTTTTTTTTAAAGGCCTTGGACTCATTCTTTCTGCCATTGCCATTTATTTGATCCTGGTTTTTCTTTCTCCGCATTGGAGTATTGCCGTATTGCTCTGCGCTATTTTCGGCGCTAACCTTGCTGCCATTGGCTTTAATGTAATGCACGAGGGCGGGCACGGGAGCTTTTCTAAATACAAATGGATCAATGCGGTTTCGGCCTATTCGCTCAATATCATGGGCGGAACGATCCATTTCTGGAAACAAAAACACAATATCGACCACCACACCTACACCAATATCGACGGCATGGACCATGATATCGATATTAAGTTTATGCGTATGCATGAAGAGCAAAAGAGAAGGAGGCACCATCGTTTCCAACAATATTATTGGATCCTGTTGTATGGGGTTTCTTATATCGCCTGGATTCTTTATCAGGACTTTGAGAAATATTTTTCGGGCAAGATGGGTAAAAACGGTAAAAAGATCAAACTGGAGGTGAAGGAACACCTGATTTTCTGGACAACCAAACTGTTGTATCTTTCGGTTTATTTATTGCTCCCGATCCTGATGCTGGGCTTTGCCAAAGCTTTGATCGGTTTTACAATTGCAGCTGTTGTTTGTGGATTTACCCTGAGTATAGTGTTTCAGTTGGCGCATGTGGTAGAGGGGACTTCTTTTCCAGAAAACATCAATGGTAAGATCCAGAACGAATGGGCGGTTCATCAGATTTCCTCTACAGCAAATTTCGCCACGCGGAGCAAGCTGGCTTACTTTTTTCTTGGCGGACTGAATTTTCAGGTCGAACACCATCTTTTTCCGGGCATCAGCCATATCCATTACCCTAAAATCAATGAATTTGTGAAGGAGACCTGCAGGGAGTTTGGTGTTTCCTATCTGGAGCATAAAACGATGCTGAACGCGTTTGTTTCCCATCTTTCGCACCTTAAAAAACTAGGGGCGACGGATTAACCGGTTTCCTTAATCAATTATTGCCGAAAGGCATCTTATTAAATGAATATGAAAAATGATAACATAGCCTTACAGGCAAAAGTATTTTTATACCACTTAAACAATGCTAACGATGAAAACGGTATCCGTAAAGATGAAAGCTGGACCTTGCGCCAGGTTAGTGAAGAAGTAAAAACCGAAATCGAAAGGAATTATTCGCCAACGGTTTCAACAAAGGTTGATCCTAAGGTAATGGAAGAGTTCTCTACCAGCGTAATGCTTAATTTAAAGGCACAGCCTAAAGTTAAAGTATCGAGCCTTTTTATGGATGTGCTGCCAGGAGCCGAATACATCATTGCCTTTTCTACAGACAGGATCAGGAGATAAGCCTTCTGTAAAAAAAAAACTCTTCTGGGCGATTATTCTCCGCGTTATTTATACTGCTTTAAGATAATGAATATAGCATGTTTATCAATGATTGAGTAAAATGATTGGATAGCTGATTATATTCGTTATTTTAGTGCGAGCCTATCAAAGTTGGCTTAGTATTTTGAATAACGTGAGGATGTTAACAAAGATCAATCGCCGAACGCTACAGAAACTTCAACAATTGCTGATTATCGTCATCTCCTGGATGGTGGTGGGGGTAATTATTGCGGTTTTTGAGGATCTTGTGTTACATACCAGAAAATCATTGGGGCCAGCGCCTGATTACTCCCTACTTGCTTCTGTGATTTTAAATGCGAGCATCGGTTTTGCAGCTGCATTGATAGGAGGGAGTCTTTTGGTGTTTTATGTAAACGAGAAGTACAACGATAAACCTTATGGATACACCCTTTTAATTGTTGCCGGATGTTTTATCTGCATCATTTTACTGGTGAACGAGGTATTGAGTCTACTTTCATTCGGCGATCCGCACCGGTTTCTTAAAAATGGCCTGGCCTGGGCCATCGTGGTTTCCATTACCCAGCTGATGCTTCAGATCAACAGCAAATTTGGGCAGGGGATTTTCTGGGACATCATCCGTGGAAAATACAATACGCCAAGAGAAGAGTCGCGGATTTTTATGTTTCTTGATCTGAACTCATCAACCACAATTGCTGAAAGTTTAGGCGATAAAAAATACCATGAATTACTCAAAGATATTTTTATCGACATTACCAATCCCATTTTGGAAAATAGAGGGGAAATATACCAGTATGTGGGGGATGAGGTGGTAATTGCCTGGCGTTATGAAGACGGGTTGAGCAATAATAAGTGTATCAATTGTTTTTTTGATATTAAAGCACAGCTTTTGCGTTTGAAAACAAAATACATCGAAAAATATGGCTTGCTACCATCTTTTAAAGCCGGTATCCATTGCGGTAGGGTGATTGCCGGAGAAGTTGGCATTATAAAACGTGATATTACTTATTCGGGAGATGTACTCAATACCACTTCCAGGATCCAAAACATGTGTAAGGAATTTAATCAGGAAATGTTGGTCTCAACAGAATTGCTTAAAGAACTGCACTTAACCGGAGATTATATCGCAAAAATATTTGGCGCAATTAAATTAAGGGGGAAGGAAAAGGAAATGGAACTTGTAGCGCTCACACCTGTTTAAACGGACAGAGAGACCGCTATTAACATTGAGAAGTATTAATGATAATATTTGAAATGCATAACAATTCGTTTGAATTTGGTAATTGATCAGCTCAGCTTTCTCCCTAAATTTGAATGATAAAAATAGAGATTAATCTTTTAACGATTAGGTTATGAAATATAGAAAATTAGGCAATACCAACGAACAGTTATCTGCTATCGGCTTGGGTACAATGGGCATGAATCATGCTTATGGCCAACCAGACGATCAGGAATCATTAGCAACCTTAAATCTGGCCATTGAGCTGGGCATTAACTTTTGGGATACAGCCGATATTTATGCCCAGGGTGAAAATGAAAAACTGGTATCACAGGTTTTGGTGCCGAACAGGGATAAGGTTTTTATTGCCACAAAATTTGGATTCAGATGGGATGATCAGAAAACCAGCGCTTTTGATGGATCACCTGCGTATCTTAAAACAGCGGTAGAACAAAGCCTGAAACGGTTGCGCACCGATCATATCGATTTGTATTATGCGCACCGGGTAGATCCGAATGTACCCATCGAAGAAACGGTAGGTGCTATGGCCGAATTGGTTAAAGAAGGTAAAGTAAGATATCTTGGCCTTTCGGAAGCTTCAGCGGCATCCATTAGAAAAGCACATGCCGTACATCCAATTGCCGCGCTTCAAAGTGAGTATTCACTTTTAACCAGAGAGGTAGAAACAGAAATACTCCCGTTAACAAAAGAATTAGGGATATCTTTTGTTCCTTTCAGTCCTTTAGCCCGTGGATTGGTAACCAATACGCTTGATGTAAGTACGCTTGGGGATAACGACTTTAGAAAGGGCCTGCCACGCTACCAGGAGCAATATGCCGAAAACAATAAAAAACTGGCGGAAGGTTTTGCTGCATTAGCGGAATCGAAAAATGTTACGCCGGCTCAAATTGCACTCGCATGGGTTTTAAGTCAGGGTGAGCACATTATTCCTATCCCTGGTACCAAGAAAACCAAATACCTGAGAGAAAATGCTGGTGCGGTGGACGTGGATTTAACAACAAGCGATTTGGCTACAATTGATGAGCTGCTTAAAAAATACCCTGATACAGGTGCCAGGTATACAGCCGAGCAGGAAAAAATGGCGAATAATTAAGTGATTGGAATTTGTCAGGTTGAGTTTGTCGAAGTGCCTTAAAGAGATTTAAAAGGTTCCTTCGACAAGCTCAGGATGACAATTCTACATTTAGGATATTGCCTCTTCCTTTTTAATGGTTATTTACCAGTTTTAAACATTTTTATCGCTGCATTTTGCACTTTAAGCGCATCATTTTCGATGATTTTTTTAATGGCTGCATCTGTTGAAGCCTGAAATCCTGTTTTAACAATAATGGTGTCTTTTTCGTTGATCACCGTTAAACCAAAAAAGTGGCTTCCAAATTTATAGGTGTTTTTGGTGATGTTGGCTTCTTTTTCAACGGTTTTGCCAAATTCGTAACTGCTGCTCAACTCATCGAAAAAGTCTTTTACCCCCTGAAAAATAAGATGTGTTTCAATGTTCAGATCATTGATGATCACCGTAGCATCTTTTAGCTCCGGAATAGCTTTTCCTTTGGCACTTTGCTGTAAATTTTTTAGCTCTGGAAATAAGTCTTCGCTAAAAATAATGTCTTTCGGGTCTTTGATAAAAATTGTGGAAGTCTTTCCGGTTTCATCAAAGCGCTGTACTAAATCTATGGTATCATTGCCGTCCTTCAGGGTGGCTGCATCTGCTGCAGTATATTCGGTTTTAATGTCACTAATAGTGTTCTTGATGACGTTAACAACGTATTCTAAGACTGGGTATGGCGTAATATTGTTCATTGTAATAATTTTTTGCAAAGGTACGGCTTAGTTTTTAAGGTATAATATAATGGGGAAAAAGAAAACGATTATTTTTAGATAAAGACATCAAAAACAGGGTTTTAGTTTTTATAGAATAAGTATAATCAATCAGTTAAGGCCGCAATTATTGGCAAATGGAACAAGATAGCTATTTCAATAGCGGTTTAAATTTGTAACAAGCTTGATTAATTATGCTGATTAAGGGCTATAAGATACAGAACATCCACTTCTAAACCTATATTTTCTTATATTTGAATCATGAAGAATCTAGCCTTATTTTTTATATTATTTCTATCCATCCATACGCTATTTGCTCAGCAAACGCAAAAGCCCATGCTTTATGGCAACAGCTGGATGGCCATCACCGGTAAGCCGATGGCCGCAACCGCGGGATCGATGATTTTCCAACAGGGCGGAAATGCTGTTGATGCAGCTTGTGCCATGCTGGCCGCCACCTGCACCATGTGGGATACCTTAAGTTGGGGCGGAGAAACACAGGCACTGATTTACAATCCAAAAACTAAAAAGGTTATTGCCATTAATGCAATGGGTGTGGCACCAACGGGAGCTACGGTAGCATTTTTTAAAAGTAAAGGCTATAATTTCCCGCCAGAATATGGCCCGCTGGCTGCAACTACTCCCGGCACTCCGGGTGGGCTTATTTTTATGCTGTGTAAATACGGCAGCATGAGTTTAGGGCAGGTTTTGGCACCTGCCATGCACATGGCTGCAGGTTACGCTATTGAAGCACAAGCCGCAAATACCATTGAACGCGATAAAGAACTGATTAAAACCTGGCCTTACAGCAAAAAGGTATTATTGCCACATGCAGGTGAGAAACGTGAAGCGCCTGAGGCCGGAGAGATTTTTATCCAGAAGGACCTCCTTGCTACCTTAACCAAAATGGTTGATGCGGAGAAAGCGGCACTGAAAAAAGGTAAATCCCGTCAGGAAGCTTTAATGGCTGCATACGATCGTTTTTATAAAGGGGATATTGCTCAAGAATTTGTTCGTGGAAGTAAGGAACAGGGCGGTTTAATCACAATGAACGATCTGGCCAAATGGAAACCTGTAGAAGAGGAGGCATTAAGCACCAATTATAAAGGCATTGAGGTATATAAATTAAAGCAATGGACACAAGGACCAGTTTTATTGCAGGCTTTAAATATCTTAGAGAATTTCGATCTAAAAGCAATGGGCTACAATAGTTCAAAGTACATCCACACGGTTTATCAGGCCATGAACCTGTCGTTTGCCGATCGTGATTTTTATTATGGAGATCCTAACCAAACACCTGCCGAACCAATGAAAGGATTGTTGAGCAAGGATTATGCAAAACAAAGGGCTTCGCTGATCCAGTTGGATAAGAATGATGAGCATATCGGTCCAGGCGATCCTTATCTTTTTGAGGGAAAGAAAAACCCTTATTTGAATCTGTTAAAGAGCAGGGGGTTCGAATTGGATACGGCTAAAAGAAACTTTGCCCCAAAACACGATTTGGGCAATAATACACCAAAAGAAATTTATGAAGACCGCTTGTGGAGAGGTACAACTTCTATAGAGGCAGCCGATAAAGAAGGCTGGGTAGTGTCGGTTACACCCAGTGGAGGCTGGCTTCCGGCTTGCATTGCAGGCAATACCGGTTTGGGCATGAGTCAGCGGATGCAAAGTTTTGTATTAGATTCTACCTTAAATCCTTTTAATGTTGTTGCGCCAGGCAAACGGCCGAGAGTGACGTTATCGCCGTCGTTATTTTTGAAAGATGGTAAACCTTTTGTATCGGCCGCGGTTCAGGGTGGAGATACACAGGATCAGAATTTATTGCAGTTTTTCTTGAATATGGCCGAGTTTGGTATGACGGTTCAAAAAGCTACCGAGGCGGCCAATTTTAATACCAACCAACTCTGGCTTTCTTTGGGGGGCACTAAAACCAGCGACAGGGAACCTAAACCCGGGCAGATCTTATTAAATGCCAATACTAAAGACGCTGTACGGGAAGAGTTGAAAAAAATGGGCTATATCCTCAGTTTTTCCGAGCGTACCAGTGGCCCCATCAATGCCATTTATTTCGACTGGAAACATGGCAGTTTACAAGGCGGATCGAGCAACCATGGCGAAGATTATGGTATTGGCTGGTAATATACTGATGCGTTAATGGTCCTTATTCAGCCGCTTTAAGCGAAAAGGAAAAGGTAGACCCCTCGCCAATTATACTTTCAACATGGATCGAAGAACCGTGTAAGGTAATAATAGAGTTGGCGAGGTATAAACCAATTCCAAAGCCGCTAATAAACCTGGTTTTTTCGGATTTGATGCGGTAAAATTTTTGGAACATACTTTTCTGGTCTTCTGCAGAAATTCCTATTCCCTGATCTTTCACGCTCATGGTGAAGCCATTTTCTGTTTTATGACAAGAGATGATGATCGCTCCTCCCTCCGGTGAGTATTTTTGCGCATTGCTGATCAGATTGGTGAGCACCAATGAGATCTTTTCGGTATCGCCGGTAACGATAGCCTGATCAATACCCTCATAACTCAGCTGATGTTTAGAACTGCTAACTCTCGCATCTTCTATACACGAATGGATAGATAAGGCAAGATCAAAACTTGAAAGCTCTAATTTCATCTGACCATCTTCAAACCTGGATATATTCAGGAAATCGGTGATCATGTTCTCCATTTTTTTGGTCTGCTGTTCGGCCTTGGTCAAAGCATGACTGATAAAATCATGGTTTTCTCCCTTTGATTTATGGAGAGCCACCTGTATATAAGAGCGAAGGGAGGTTAATGGGGTTTTGAGTTCGTGACTTACAAAACCGATAAACTCATCCTTTTTTTTCTCCGTAAGCTTTTTCTCGGTAATGTCTCTTGCAATCTTTGAAAGACCGATAACCTTTCCCGATTTATCCTTGATAGGTGAAATCGTTAACGACACGTGTATCAGTGTACCATCCTTTTTCATGCGAACCGTTTCGAAATGCTCAACCCGGTTGCCTTTTTTAAGTTCAGAGAGGATTTTAGGCTCCTCGTCCTGCCTGTCGGGCGGGATGAGTTTTAAAATCGAACTGCCTACCATTTCATCTGCTGTATAGCCAAAAATGCGGCATGCAGAGCCGTTCCAACTGGTGATGATACTGTTGAGGTCTTTGCTGATGATCGCGTCGTCGGAAGAAGCAATGATGGCGGCAAGTCTTTTGCTATCTACTTCCGCAGATCTTTGTGCAGTAATATCCCTGGCGATCTTCGAAAGCCCGATAATCTTTCCTTCGATGTTTAGAATCGGGGAGATGGTGAGGGATACGTCGATGAGCGTTCCATCCTTTCTCATGCGTTTGGTTTCAAAATGGTCTACACGGATACCTTTCTTTAACTGTTCCAGGATTATTGGTTCTTCATACTGCCGTTCTGCAGGAATAAGCTTCAGCACCGAAACGCCTATAATTTCTGCTTCGGTATAACCAAAAATTCGAAAGGCCGATTCATTCCAGCTGGTAATAATTCCCTCCAGATTTTTACTGATGATGGCATCGTCTGAAGTACTGACGATGGAGTTTAATATAGCACTTTTTTCTTCCGCAATCCTTAATGCTGTATTCAGCCGTCTTAGCTGTTCGTTATCTAAACGCAGATCTGATTCCCTTTTTTCAAATTCTTTGATCAGCTGAATAATCTCGTCCGTTTCTTTCATTTTTCTACCTTAATGAGGCAAGATAGGAATATTTAGCGATCTGAGGGTAAAGGGAAATAACAGTTTGTTTTTTTATATAACCTCCCGTTTTTATCCGATCATGAGATGTTGTTGATGCCAGATCGGCTGATCTTTAAAATGTTGGTCAATTTTCAGCTTAACAAATTGATAATATAAGAAGAATTGTATCTTTAAAATCTAAATGGTTTTTTTGTAAAAAAAATTAGGTGGAATAATGGCCAAGTATAATCTGCATACCGATGATGAACTTTTTCTTCTTTTGAAGGAAGGGGATCATCGCGCATATGCCACACTCTACGAGCGGTACTGGGCCATACTTTTCCGTTATTCCCGCAGGATACTTCAAAATGACGAAGAATCGAGAGACGTGGTACAGGATGTTTTTGTAATGCTTTGGTCGAAGGCCGAAACCCTCGAAATACAGGTATCCCTTTCTTGCTTCTTATATGCCGCTACCCGAAATAGCATTCTTAAACTTTTTCAACGTGGAAAGGTAAAGGCCAATTATCTCAGTTCTTTATCTCAATTTATCACACAAGAGAACAATGCCACCGACCATCTGGTGCGCGATCGGGAACTTGCCAAGCGGATTGAGCATGAGGTGTCGATGTTGCCTCCAAAAATGAGGGAAGTATTTGAACTCAGTCGCAGATCGCACCTTTCTCATCGTGAAATTGCCACACAGATGGAAATTTCAGATAAAACCGTAAAAAAACAAATGGCAAACGCCTTAAAAATCCTTCGTTTAAAGCTTGGAACGCTTTTCTTTTTAATTTTCTAATTTTTTTTTAATTCATCTACTCCCAAGGGCTGAGCAAACGTTCATAACCATACATTTGACCAATTGAGGAAAAACAGTATGGAGTATAAACGCGCTCAGGAACTTCTTAATAAATACCTGGAGGGTAACTGCAGCCCCGAAGAGATTGATCTTGTAGAATCCTGGTATTTGAAGGAAACGGATCGTCCGCCAGCACTTCAAACGGAACCAGATTATAGTGCCTTAGGAAAAAACATCTGGAAAGACATACAGCAGGAAAACACTAAAACCAGAAAATTAGTGCCGTTTTATAAGTGGGCTGCTGCCGCCGCCATATTGTTTATTCTGGGCGCAGGTTTATATTATATGACCAATATCCGAACCGCTCCTGTTCAATCTGTTGAGCATTTTGCTCAGAACGATATTGCACCAGGTGGAAATAAAGCTTTTCTAACCCTTGCCAATGGCAAACGGATTGCCTTAGATGATGCCGGCAACGGTAAAATAGCCGATCAGACTGGGGTAAGCATTTCTAAAACTGCTGATGGAAAATTGGTGTACACCGTTTCGGATGCACTTAAATCTAACCAGAAAAATTCTCGTACAGCTAATTTTAATACCATTGAAACCCCTAAAGGAGGTCAATATCAGGTCGATTTGCCCGATGGAACCAAAGTTTGGTTAAATGCGGGTTCATCACTGCGTTATCTGGCACAGTTTGCGGCAGCTAAACGCGAAGTGGAATTGAAAGGCGAAGCTTATTTCGAGGTGGCCAAAAGAACGGTCGATGGAAAACGATTGCCATTTATAGTTAAAACCAATATACAGGAAGTGGAGGTGCTCGGTACTCATTTCAATATCAACAGTTATGAGGATGAAGGCAATACCAAAACGACTTTATTAGAAGGGTCGGTGGCGGTGCATCCTGTATTAACCAATGGAACCATAGTGCCTGGCAGGACCATTAAGCCAGGCGAACAATCTACATTAAATGCTTCGGTGCTAAAAGTTGCTACAGTTGATACCGAACAGGTGCTCGCCTGGAAAGAAGGGTTTTTTATGTTCGATGATGAAAACCTGCAAAGTATCATGTACCAGGTGGCCAGATGGTACGATGTAGAGGTAGAATTTAAAGAAAGCGGTTTAAAAACAAAAGAATTTAGCGGTACAGTGTCGCGATTTGGCAATGTATCACAAGTGCTTAAAAAAATAGAATTAACAGGTTCAGTACACTTTAAGATTGAAGGAAGGAGGATTGTAGTGATGAAATAAAATCAAAAACTGCAGTCCAAAAAAAAGTCAGCAATGCTACGAACATTACTGACCCTTAACCGGCATAACCGGGAATGCTTTGGCTCAGTTTAAATACACTATTGCGATAGAATACCTTTAACCAAAACAGACGAACAAATGTATACAAATTCTCCTAATATTTTTTGCGGGTATCGATCCTGCGCGACCAAATTTTTGCGTGTAATGAAACTCATAATAGTTTTGATGGTCACCGGCCTGCTTCAGGTAAGTGCTACAACAAGCAATGCCCAGAGCCTCTCTTTGGTCCAAAAAAACATAACCATTAAACAGGTTTTTAAAGCCATCCGGAAACAGACCGGCTATAATGTGCTTTGGGAAGCCGATAAACTCCAAACCGGTAAAACCATTGATGTGAAATTTAACAATGCCTCCTTAGATGAAGTATTGGCAAAATGTTTCGAAGGTAAAAACCTTACTTATGCCATTGATGAGAAAACGATAATCATTAAATCCCGGCCATTATCTTTGTTTGAAAAGGTAATCAATATCTTTCGGGAGATAGAAATTACCGGAAAAGTATTGGACGAAAAGGGGATTACCCTGCCCAATGCCTCAATCTTGATTAAAGGAACTAAAATCTACCACAAAACCGATGAGAATGGTAATTTTAAGTTTAGCGTGCCTGATGAGGGCGCCATATTGGTGGTTTCTTATTTAGGTTATAAAACCCAGGAGCTCCCTGTATCAAAGGGCGGTTTGCTAAACATTACGCTCCAGCCTGATCTGGCCGATCTTGAAGATGTTGTGGTTGTGGGTTATGGCACACAAAAAAGGGCAAACTTAACAGGTGCTGTAGATGCGATCAGTGCCAAACAGTTAGAAAACCGGCCGATTGCGAACCTAGGTCAGGGTTTACAAGGCCTGATCCCCAATCTGAACATTTCCATTGCCAACGGCCGGCCAAATACTGCACCCGATTTTAATATCAGGGGTTTTGCATCCATTAATGGCAGTGGTGCACCCTTGATTTTAGTCGATAACGTTCCTTTCAGCGCATCCGACTTGTTAACCCTTAACCCGGCGGATATAGAAAGTGTATCGGTGCTGAAAGATGCCGCAGCTTCGGCAATATACGGAGCCAGGGCACCTTTTGGTGTAGTATTGATTGTAACCAGATCCGCAAAAAGCAGTAAGATCAATATCGGTGTAAACAGTTACATGGCTTACCGTACAGTAGGAAAACTTCCTGAAGTGGTTACAGATCCTTATGAGGTGTTAAAAGTGAAGAATGAAGCCGCATTCCCTTTGTATAATCCTGCTTATAGTGCGGCACTGGTTGAAGCTGCCCGGTTACGTTCGCTTGATCCTTCAAGACCAGATGTAATTGCCGACCCAACCGATCCGAATAAATGGTTTTACATTGGCTCTACCGACTGGCTGAAGGAAGCTTACGAACAATCGGCACCGACCTATAATGTGGGTGTAAATATCTCTAAAAAGGCCGATCAGGTGAGTTATTACCTCTCGGCAAATTATTACAAACAGAAAGGAATGATCCGCAACGCGGATGAAAACAATAATATCTACAATTTAAGGGGCAAGGTAGATTTGAACGTGACCAAATGGTTGACCATTTCGAACAATACCATGTTAACCTCTACATTTTATGAAGCACCAACATTTATTGATGGCAATTACTTCTGGAACATTAACCGTACCAACGTTACCGATATCCCCCGCAATCCTGATGGTTCATGGACCTCGGCAGGTGCATCATTGCTAGGTGCCGTACAAGAAGGCGGCAGAAAGACTATGAGTACCACTACGGTTCAGACTACTTTCTCTTTTGATGCATCTCTGATCAAGGATGTTTGGAGTTTAAAAGGGGATGCAACCTTTAGAAGAGTAGACAGTTTAGGGAAGTCGTACGAAATCCCGATTCCTTATAAAACAGGGCCAAACCTCGCACCACCCTTGTCTACCTCCACTTCTGCCACAGATCAAAACGGTAATGTGAAATACAATGTGATCAATCTATATACCCAGGCGCATAAACAATTGGGCGATCATTTTATTTCAGGATTAGTAGGTTATAACCAGGAGCAATTTAGAAATGCGTGGTTTTTGGCTTCACGTAAACAATTGATTTCTAGTTCACTTCCTTCGCTTAATTTGGCCACGGGCGATCAAACCGTTACCGAGAATGTAGCCGAATGGGCGGTTCAAGGACTTTTCTATCGTCTTAATTATAATTTCAAAGAACGTTATCTGTTGGAACTGAATGGACGTTATGATGGATCTTCACGTTTTGCACCAGGCAAACGCTGGACATTTGTACCCTCGGCCTCTGCTGGTTGGATGATCTCACAAGAACATTTTTTTGCCCCTGTTAAAGAAGCGCTATCGATGGATATGTTTAAGATAAGAGGTTCTTATGGTATTCTGGGTAACCAGGCTGCTGCAAACGAATACGATTATTTGGCCAAGATGAGTAGTGGAAAAACAAACCAGATATTGGGCGGTTCGCAACCCATTTTCGTTAAACCTCCATTGGCCATTTCCAATAATTTCACCTGGGAAAAAGTATCAACCGTTAATCTTGGTCTTGATATGAGTTTCTTTAAAAACAGATTAGATCTGAATTTCGACAGGTATACCCGCTTTACCAAGAATATGCTGGTGCCGGGAAAACCACTTCCTGCTGTTTTTGGCACCGGATCGCCAACCGCAAATGCCGCCGATTTAAAAACAAAAGGCTGGGAGCTAAAACTGGGCTGGAAAGATCAGGTTACATTGGGAGGTTCGCCGCTTAGTTACAATGTTGTGTTTGCTGTTAGCGATAGCAGATCTTATATCACCCGTTTCGACAATCCGAATAAACTCCTGAGCGATTATTATGAAGGAATGGAAATTGGTGAAATCTGGGGACTGGAGTCGGAAGGTTTTTTCCAGAATGCAGATGAACTGAAAAATCACGCCAACCAAACTGCCGTAGGCACCGACGATCAGCGTTACCAGTATTTTGTTGGTGACATGAAATTCAAAGACCGTAATGGTGATGGCAAGGTTGATTTTGGGAATAAAACAGTAGATAAGCCGGGCGATTATTACAAACTTGGCAATAACCGCAACAGGTTACCGTACAGTATTGATTTGTCTGGCGCCTGGAAAGGTTTCGATTTAAGGGTATTTATACAGGGAGTGGGCAAAAGAGACTGGTACGCTGCAGGAAGCAATATCTATTTTTGGGGCATTTACGCACAGCCATGGACCAATGTAACGGTACAAAACCTTGATCACTGGAGTCCTGAAATGCCGAACGCCTATTTTCCGAGGATAAAAGCTTATGCTGCTGAAGATACAGGAGAGGAGCTTGGTATACCGAATACCCGTTTTTTACAGGATGCATCTTACCTCAGGGTAAAGAACATCACTTTGGGTTATACCCTGCCTAAAAGCTTTTTAAGAAAGGCAAAGCTGGAGAACGTGCATTTTTATGTGAGCGGTGAGAACCTTTTTGAACATTCTAACCTTAAAGTAAAGCTCGATCCTGAAGGACTTGATGGTAATCTTTATCCTTTTCAACGTACCTATTCATTTGGAATGAACTTTAATTTCTAATACTAAACAGATGAAAGCAACATATTACATTCATATCTTCCTATTTGTATTGATAGTAGGAACTTTGGCAGGTTGTAAGAAGGATTTTTTAGACCGGATTCCCGAAACCACCATTACACCCAATCAGTTTTTTAAAACCACTGCCGATCTGGAAACTTATAGCAATGGATTTTATGGCATGTTTGGCCCCAGTACAAATGATCTCTTTTCGGATAACATCTCTGTAAACTTAGGTGGCAGTGAGTTGGATAACATGATCAGAGGTAAAATTAATCCAACAAATGTTGGTGGATGGAAGTGGGAAAACCTACGCACCATCAATTATATGCTCAACAATCTTCAACAGGTACAGGGAGATCCTGCCACCATTA
The DNA here is from genome assembly GCF_032678585.1 of Pedobacter psychrodurus. Lineage (GTDB taxonomy): Bacteria > Bacteroidota > Bacteroidia > Sphingobacteriales > Sphingobacteriaceae > Pedobacter > Pedobacter psychrodurus_A. The sequence continues at coordinate 37,963 of NZ_JAVTSN010000014.1, forward strand.
AACATTTTGTAGGCATTGCACGTTTTTACCGTGCCATATTCTATTTTAATATGATCGCGAGATATGGCGATGTTCCTTATTACTCCACAGTACTAAATCCCGATGATCAGGCGCAGTTATATAAAGCAAAAGATCCGCGTGCTTTGGTGGCCGATTCGGTAAAAGCCGACCTAGAATACGCTGCAGCCAACGTAATGGCGACAGGCACCAATACGCGCATTACCAAATGGGCGGCACTAACCTTATTGGCGAGGTTCTGCCTCTTCGAAGGTACTTTTAGGAAATACCACGATGAGCTTGGATTGCAGGCATCAGCCAGTACTTTTATACAGCGGGCCGAATCGGCCAGTAAAGAAGTAATGGGCGGCGGATTTAGCATTTACAATACCGGGAAAAAAGGAGAAGATTACCAGAAACTTTTTACCAGTGAGAATTTGAGTGCAAATAAGGAAATGATCTTTTATGATGATTATGACCGGGCCTTAAACCGGTCTAACAGTACACACTATGTTTTCGATTGGCAGTGGGCCATCAGCAAAAGTATGATCGATACCTACTTAATGACCGATGGTACGCCTTTTACCTCAAGTCCGAATTGGGATAAGAAAACCTATGCCGAGATTTTTAATAACCGCGATCCGCGGATGGCCGTTACCATTATGCCTCCAGGCTTTTCAACTACGCTTGGCGGGATACCCAATAAAACCAGGCCTACTTTTGGTGGTTATCCGCAGATTAAGTTTTATGCGATAGATCCGGTCAGTAAAGTATATACCGAATTTACCGATCTGCCGATATTGCGTTATGCAGAAGTTTTATTGATCCATGCAGAGGCCAGGGCCGAATTAGGCCTGCTTAATCAGGTGGATCTGGATAATACCATTAATGTTTTGCGTAACCGTGCCGGAGTGGCTGCATTAAACATGGCTGCGGCAAATACCGCACCTGATGTCGTTTTGGCCAATATGTACCCACAGATTACCGGAGCGAATAAAGGTGTGCTTTTAGAAATCCGTAGAGAACGCAATGTAGAAATGGCCTGCGAAGGACTCAGATTTTACGATTTATTGCGGTGGAAAGCAGGCAAACTGCTCGAAAGACCAACCCAGGGCATGTATCTGCCTAAACTTGGTGCCTACGATGTTACGGGTGATGGGATAGAAGATATCGCTATTTTACAGGCCGCCAATCAGGAAGGTCCGCTCGATGGCCTTTCGGCCGACGTTAAAAAGAACCTGGTGAAATATTACCTGAGCGATAACAGTTTTTATTTAAGCAATGGCAATTCGGGCTTTATCATGTTCCCTGAAAATATCAGTGCTCCACGATCATTTATTGAACCGAAATACTACTATTTTCCGATACCGATGCAACAGATCTTGCTTAACCCACAGTTAAAACAGCCCACTGGCTGGCAATAGTAAAATATAGAGGCTGAATCAAATATAAAAATTGTCATCCTGAGCTTGTCGAAGGACTTCGTTAAATCACTTTATTGTGTTTCGACAGGCTCAACATGACAAATATGCCCTTGTTTAAAAACGAAACACATAACATCATGAAAAGAAGAAGTTTATTAAAATCAATCCCACTGGCTGCCGCTGCTCTTGTAGCAGGAGATCTAAAGAATCTGGCTTCAGCTGCCCCAGTAGAAAAAAATATCAATAGAAAACCGATATTAACCATTGCCCATATTACCGATGTCCATATCAGGAGTGGCGATGATGCACCTGCAAGATTTGAGAAATGTTTAAAGGAAATTAAGAAGCATAAAGTAGATTTTTTTCTCAATGGAGGCGATAGTATCCATGCCGCCGATTATAAAGACATAACCCGTGACAGTGTGACCGAGCAATGGGGCATTTGGGATAATTGTATCAAACAGATAGCAGAATATGAAGTGCACAGTTGTATCGGCAATCACGATATATGGTGGGCTGCACCATCTACAGCAGACGAAATGTATGGCAAAGAATATGTGGTAAAAAGGCTAAAGATTCCGAACCGTTATTACAGTTTTTCTAAAAAAGGCTGGCATTTTATTGTTTTGGATGGAAACAATAAGAATACTGCTTTAGATAGCGAACAGTACAAATGGCTGGAGGCCGAATTGGAACGCTTGCCAGCCAATACACCTGTTTTGCTGATGTCGCACTACCCGATATTAACCGTAACCGGCACCTGGGAAGGTGGGCAGCACGGCGACCATAAAGAACTGAAGCAGTTGTTTTACAAACATAAAGATAAAGTGAAAGTATGCCTAAGCGGTCATCAACATTTGTTAGATCGGGCATGGTATAACGGAGTAGAATATTATTGCAATGGTGCAATGAGTGGGTTTTGGTGGGGAAAGGGCGATAAAAGATCCGCAAACCCTTATTATTATCAGGAAACCGCACCTGGTTATGCTATCCTTAAATTATATAGCGATGGAACACTGGAAAATAAATATATCGAAACAGAGCGACCCGAAACAAACGGATAGTTTATTTAAATATAATAAACTGTTTATTTCCTTTATACATCAATAGAAATGCCCTCGCATATGGTGAGGGCATTTCTGTTTGGAAGCCTCGGCTTTTTATCTCAATGCAAATACTGATTTATCAGAAGCCAAATTTTTTATTTGTGGTTGATAGAATATATCCATATTTTTCCGTTCAAAATACACATCTTTTTAAACTCTCCTGTATGACATTTAAAGGCATTTTAGACTTAGTTAAAGATTCCCATTTACTGATCTGGAAATCTAAATCGTTAAAGTACCTTGTTTTTTTCTCCGTGTTGTTGATCACCTTTGGTTTTCGTGGAACGGGACATGCCGGAATTAAACAAAGTGGCAATGACTCTATTGGATATAAAAATAGTGATATCAGGGAGATTGAAGTCTTTACCGGACAGCAGCTCTTTGTACTAAGCCTTAAACCGCTAAAAAACAAGAAGAAGGCGAATTTCAAGGCCGCGCTCAGAGATGCATTTATGATCGTGCGTTACGACTCAGACTCAACAGCGGTCAAAACAGAGTGGTTAATGCCTTCAAAGTATGGTGTGTATAAAATGGGCAGGTATAATGAAGGAGAGCCTGGCTACCATAAACTTGATAGCTTAATCACCGAAATTTGTGTTAACAAGCCCAAACACAAATAGATCTATGCTGCTTACCATATAATTAAACAGCTAAATCCTATGTTGCAGAACCGGGTAAACCCTTTTGGAGAAATCATCAGCACAAGCGATCGTGGTGCCTGGTTAGGAAACCGTGGTGTGCTGCATAATGATAAACAAGAGATTGTCCGCCATTATAAAATCAAAGCATGGATTACCTGTGTACTCGAATTTAGAGGGCGGCATCGGGAAGTGATGCAGCCGAACCGATGGACGGAGTTATTCTTTTTAGATGAAGCTACCGCATTTTCGGCCGGACACAGGCCCTGTTTTCAATGCCGGTACGCAGATCACCAACGGTTTAAAAGCTTTTGGATAAAGGGCAATCCTGAACATGGCTTTAATATGAAAACACCAGTATCGGAAATAGATAATATGATGCAGGCCGAAAGGATAGCAGCTGATCAATCTAAAATTACTTATGAAGAGCAGCTGGCTGTTCTTCCTAATGGTACGTTCGTATCTTACCTGGATAAAGCCTATCTTGTAAATGCTGGTCAAATGTATTTGTGGACATCCGCTGGTTATGAAAAACCCATTGCATTTCCTGATTTGCCTACTTTGCCAGTACTTACGCCTAAATCCATTGTAAATATGTTTAGCGCAGGCTATTTGCCACAAATCTCAGTTTAAGGATAATTGAATATCGGCATCTAATACGCCATAGTAAACTCATTAAAAAGCTGTTGCAATCGTATAAAATGCGATAAGATGATACACGCCTTTGGGCAAAATATTAAATTAACGTATTTAACCACGGATAAAAATAGATTAACACGGATCTTTATATCTGTGTGTATCCTTTCCATCTGTGGTTAAATTATGTTTATCTGTGTCTTGTCCCTAATTCAACAACATTGGTCCACGCAAGCTGCTGTGGGGCTGATGATCTTAGAATAATTTTTCCTGAGGCGGTTTAACGCCAGCTAAACGCAGATATACCGTAGCCTGACCACGGTGATGTGTTTGGTGCTCAAAATCTTTGGTGAAAACCATATCCTTGGTCATTTCGAAACGGCCCATAAACTTTACTTTCTCTTCTAATTGCGCAGGTGTTAACTTTTTTATTGCAGCAATTACGTAATCATAACCTGCCATTACTTCTTTAGTAACATTAGCTTTCGATTTATCGCTGGTTTTTTCCAATGCACCAAGCGCAAAAGGACTTTTTTCGCCAGTTGCTGTTGCGGTAAAACCATAATTAGCATCTGTAAGGTGTAACATCTGTTCGGCAAAAGAGCGCATTTCGGGGGTTGGTTTTAATGCGTAGCCTGATTCGGGCATGGCATCAAGATATTCTTTTGTATAAGCTTTTGCTCTTTCCCATTCGGCGATTTTAATGTCGGTTGGCGCTTGCGCATTCGCGGTGCCCAGCATCACCAATAGGCAGGCCACGCTCAAAAATAATTTCAATGTTTTCATATCTGTTTTGTTTGTTAACCTAAAGATAGGATAGAATCTGCTTTTATAGAATATGTTAAATCTCAATATGCTGCCGGTTTTAGAAATAGGCCATTATGCAGGGTAGGTTTCTGATATAGTTACGTTATATTATGTTAGCTTTATACACTTTACAGAAAAGGTGATTCCCGAGCCTTAACCATCCTGTACTTATTTACATCGATTAGATTGAAAGTTTAGGATATGAAAAAAACAGATGCGGATGAATTATCAATCGCGAACAAAGAAATCGCATTTCAACATCAGGAGAAGGAAGACCGCGCAGCGGAGCTGGTAGTAGCGAATAAAGAGCTTGTATTTCAGAACGAAGAGAAAGAGAACCGCGCAGCAGAATTGGTGATTGCCAATAAAGAACTCGCTTTTCAGAATACCGAGAAGGAAAAACGTGCCGCCGAACTGATTGTAGCCAACAAGGAACTTGTTTTTCAGAATGAAGAAAAGGAAAGGCGTGCGGCCGAACTGGTAATTGCCAATAAAGAACTGGCTTTTCAGAATACAGAAAAAGAACACCGTGCGGCCGAACTGATTGTAGCCAATAAAGAACTTATATTTCAGAACGAAGAGAAAGAGAACCGCGCAGCTGAACTGGTGATTGCCAATAAAGAATTGGCTTTTCAGAATACAGAGAAGGAAAAACGAGCCGCCGAGCTGATTGTAGCCAATAAGGAACTGGCTTTTCAAAATGAAGAAAAGGAAAAAAGAGCACAGGAACTTATAGTGGCCAATAGAGAGCTGAAAAATGCCGAAGATGATATCCGTAAACTAAATGAAGAGTTAGAGCAAAAGGTAATTGAACGCACTGCCGAATTAGAAGCCGTAAATAAGGAACTGGAATCGTTTTCTTATTCGGTATCTCACGATTTACGTGCACCCATCAGGGGGATTAACGGCTATACCCGTATCCTGGCAGAAGATTATGGCAACAGGCTAGATCAAGAAGGCAACCAAATCTTACAATCGATCATCAATAATTCGAAAAAGATGGGTGTGCTGATTGATGACTTGCTGGCTTTCTCCAAACTGGGTAGAAAACAGGTAACGCTTTCTGAAGTATCCATGAATGATCTGGTCAGCTCCGTGAACAAGGAATTGATGTTTGAGGAAGGCGAAAATATACCTGTTTTCGACATTCAGCTTCTTCCCCCAGCCAAAGTAGATAAATCACTGATCAGACAGGTATGGATCAACCTCATTTCAAATGCCATCAAATATTCGAGGCATAAAGCCAATACCACGATCGAAATCGGAGCCTTTGAACAAGGCAAACTGATGGTTTATTTTGTGAAAGACAAAGGCGCAGGCTTTGATATGCAGTATTACGATAAGCTTTTCGGAGTATTCCAGCGCTTACACTCACAGGAAGAGTTTGAAGGAACGGGGATAGGCCTCGCCATTGTACAAAAAATTATAGACCGGCATAAGGGGAGTGTTTGGGCCGAATCGGTTCTAGATCAGGGATCTAGCTTTTATTTCAGTTTACCCAAAAATTAGTCATTTAAATACAGATATGAATTACGACAACATCGAGATATTATTCGTGGAAGACAGTGCCGATGATGCACTTTTTACCATACGGGCGCTTACCAAAAGTGGTTTTTCCAATAAACTCCATCATGTAGTAGATGGGGCAGCAGCGCTCGATTTTTTATATTGCAGAGGCATATATACCGGCAGAGACCATACGCAACACCCTAAACTGGTTTTGCTTGACCTTAAAATGCCAAAAGTTTCGGGTGTACAGGTATTGGAAACCGTAAAATCAGATCCTAATCTTAAAAGTATTCCGGTAGTGATGCTGACTTCATCAAACGAAGGCCCTGATATTGAAAGGTGTTTTCAGCTTGGCGCCAATAGTTATATTGTAAAGCCGGTTGATAGTGATAATTTCTTTCATGCGATTAAAGAGATTGGGATGTACTGGATGGTGCTGAGTCAGCCTGCAAGTTAGATGATCAATGATTTGATTTTACCCGCCGAATATGGAACCGAAATGATTGAGAATTCCAGGGTCTTAATTCTCGAAGACAATGATCATGATGCCGATCTGCTGTGCCGCGAACTGAAAAAATCCGGTTTAAATTTTATTGCTAAAATTGTTCAGAACCGTGTTGATTATGAGTACGCCTTAGTAGATTTTAATCCCGACATTATCCTTTCCGATTATTCACTTCCATCTTTTGACGCCGTAAGTGCCTTTCATATCAAGCAGGATTTATATCCGTTAATTCCATTTATCATCGTTTCGGGCTTTATCGGCGAAGAAAATGCAGTGGCCCTGATTAATAGTGGGGTAACCGATTATGCCTCTAAAGACAAGCTTTTTACCGTGCCCGCCAAAATAAACAGGGCTTTAAAAGATGCGGAAATAAGAAGGGAGAAATCGATTGCAGATGAGACCTTAAAAGTTCAGGCCGCCGAATTGCTCGTAGCCAATGAAGAGCTCCTCATACAAAATAAAGAAAAAGAACACCATACCCAGGAATTGCGTTTTGCGAACGATTTGCTTACCGAGCAAAAAGAAAAAGTTAAGTCCATTAACCAGGAGCTATCTCAGTTAAATGCAGAGCTCGAAAATCGGGTAGCTGCGCGCACCAAGGCCCTGGCCGAAAGTGAAAACCGTTTCAGGAATATGATGGAAACCATTCCGCAAATTGCCTGGACCAATACCATTAAAGGAAAAGTAGATTATTATAACCAGCGGTGGTATGACTATACCGGGTTAAACGCTGGACAAATACATGTAAGCGATTTGGTTATTGTAGTCCATCCCGATGATCTTAAAGAAATTCTGCATCGGTTTAGTTTCCTCCGAAAACGCATTGATGGCGGAGAGTTTCAGGTTAGGGCTAAACGGGCAGATGGCCTTTACCGGTGGCACCTCATTCGTTTAATGCCCATCAAAAATGCCGATGGTTTGTTACAACAATGGGTAGGTACCGCAACCGACATTCACGAATTAAGGATATTACAGCAGCATAAGGATGATTTTATCAGTATTGCCAGTCACGAATTAAAAACGCCCATCACCAGTTTAAAGGGATCGCTACAATTGTTGGATCGGATGAAAGACAATCCTTCGCCTGCAATATTGCCCAAATTGATTACCCAGGCCAATAAGAGCCTCGAAAAAGTATACATGCTGATCGAAGATCTCTTAAATACCAGCAAAGCCAATGAAGATCAGCTTCTAATTAAACCTGAGAAATTCAGTTTATTAAAAATAATTAACGAATGTTGCGATAACCTTCCGGTAAACAGTTCTTTCAATATCAACATCGAAGGCGATGAAACCGTAGAGGTATATGCTGATATTTCCCGTACCGAGCAGGTGGTGGTCAATTTCGTCAATAATGCCATGAAATATGCGCCACATGCTAAAGAAATAGCAGTCCGTATAGAAAAATTGGGCAGAATGGCCAAAGTATCGGTAATTGATAAAGGCCCTGGTATCCCCCCACAAAATCTTCGTTTTCTTTTCGATCGTTATTATCGGATCAACCATGGAGGAAGCGAGTACACCGGCTTAGGCCTTGGCCTTTATATCTGCGCCGAGATTATAAAAAAGCATGATGGAACCATTGGTGCAGATAGTGAAGTGGGGATTGGAAGTACTTTCTGGTTCACTTTGCCTGTAGCCTAGTATTGTTTACCGTTGTAAAATAACCTCCTCGGTTTCTACAATTGTTTTGCCTTTTTTTGTTTTGGTCTCGGTTTTAAGCAATCTGGCCTTGCCCTGTTGTATGGTCACCAAATAAGGTGTTTTGTTCTTGTTCGATTTTCCAATAAACAGTTTACCACCATCACTTATTGCAGGCAATTCTTCCTTGTGTTTGCCAAATCCCTGGATAATAATCACAGTATTCTTTTTGGTAAACTCGTATGTTTTTTCTCCGGCCTTGTAAAGTTCTCGCTCGGTTTCTGTTACTACACCATCTTTTTTATCGATTTCAATTTTTGATATGGCTTTCCATTTGCCCATCAAACGTTGATCTAATGCGGTTTTTTTTGTGCATAAGTGTGCAAGCCAAGGGATACAAAAAGTAGGATGATCAAGTTTTTCATATATGGATGATTTAGTGGATAAGATGTGATGAAGAACAAAATAAGAAATTAATTTGAAAGCCCCAATACGTACAAATTAAGACCAGCAATAAAAATCAGTAATTATTTTTTTTATTGAGTAGGGGTAAAAGCATTTGTCGCTGTCATACTATCAAATCACAAAAACAAATGATTAATTATTCAAAAACAAAAATTATGAAAACGAACAAGTTTTATTTATTAATTGCGGTATTGTTTATCACGGCAGGATCGGTAAAAGCACAGGATTCTGACTTCACTTTTGGATTAAAGGCAGGTGTAAACTATGCTACATTGCCTACAAGTGTAAAAGCAATAACCGATAAAAAAGGAAAGGTGGGGTATAACTTTGGTGCATTTGCAAGGGTGGGTAAAACACTTTATTTTCAACCAGAGTTAAATTATGTAACGTTTAAGAGTTCTTATGTATATGCCTCAAATACCTATACACCAAAATTTAATCAGGTAAATTTACCCTTAATGGTCGGGTACAAAATTATTGATACTGAAGCATTAAATTTTAGGGTTTCGGCAGGACCTGATGTTAATTATACCCTTAACGATGCAAAAGGGCCGGTTGGTTTCGATTATAAGAAATTTAATTTAGGCGGTGTGGTTAACGCCGGAGTTGATATCGGTAATATTACTATCGATGCACGCTATAGCAGAGGGTTAACGAAAATCAACAAATCACTTAATGAAAAAACAGGTTTATTTAACTTGTCCGTTGGATTTAAGTTGTTTTAATAGAGGTTTAATTAATAAGTCTTAAATCAGAATCTTTTGAGTACAGAATAGGTGCTGTAACTCAAAAGATTTTGCATTTCTTACCATTTCGTTAGCTGACCTAACAATTGTTGGTTTTTTTTGATAAAAAACATTGGTGTCTTTTTATTGGCTGGCAATACCGAGAAGTTGCTTTTAAAGCCCGAAGCTGAAATTGTCCATCATTTTGATTTTATAATCTATTGGGATCTTTAATTTATTGCTAATCTTTAATAAAGATTACACATTCTAACCAAAAAATTATGAAAACAAAAATCCCATTGTTTGCAATGGTTGCTGTCGCTATGACATTGAGCCAGTGTACAAAAGAAAAACAGAACAACCTTTCAACCGCCAAGAAACCAACCACAACAAGTATGGTTGAGGCCAACAAAACCGGTGCTCAGTTTATGTGTGCCGACTGCCAGGAAAGTGGCACGAAAATCACCGGAAACACGGCCTTTAACCTGGCCTGGACATTTTCTCCAGTTATGAAGTTCGATCGCGCCGCTCCTGATTATCCCACAACAGTAGAGGATATCTGGGCAAGTACCAATCCGGCCAGTATCGTTTGTAATGGAACGCTTGTAATGGTTAACCGCGATGCACCAAGAAGTAAAAATTTCCCCACTTATTATGAGGTGCAGCAACATCCTAACGATCCCAACCGTGTATTTATCGATTTCTGGTGGACTTACAAAACCCAAACTACTTGTTTTGCCAACTTAGGCGGGCACGATTATGATTGGGAGCACATCGTTGTTCAGGTAAATTCGCAAACCAACCGGATTATTACGGTTACGTATTTTCAACACAGCGGTTGGTACACTAAAGACTGGAGAAATATTGCTGCGGGTACCCGTCCGCAGGTTTACGTTGGTAAAAAAGCACATGGATCTTATCACTTCGGAAACAGCATCTCTTTCCCAGGTTACGATTGTAGCTATTATGGCGATTATAGAAATCCAAATGGCAGTGCTGATGAGGTAATTACCTGGAACAATAGCTTGCAAGCCATTAGCTGTGATGTTGCCCAGTTTAGTTTTAATGGTAATTTTGGTGGAATTGGCAAGGGTCCATTATACAGATATAGGGCATACTGGAGTTTTTCTTCATGTAGCGGCAATGCCGGGATTACTGGTAGCGATGGCTGTAGTCAGAGCGATTTCCCTGAAGGCACCCAAATCGGAAGTATCTAAAATAGCAAATCAATAATAAGGGCTTTAAATCGCGAGGATAAGTCCCAGAGAATCGTCCTTTCGACCGTAGTGGAGAAATCTGTAAACCATGCACTAAAACTTTGTTTATGGATTTCTCCTTATCTGCGTCAGGCAAGGATTTCGCCACTTTAAGTCGGAATGGCCAATTTGCTGTAGAGAAAAAGGGTTAATCAGGGAGGCTCGTAAAGAAAACAGAATTGATCGCGGCTTATCAATCTGAGCGTAGTCTAAGCCCCCTTTTATTAAACCACAACCATATAAGACACATAAGACCATGTTAGCTCATGTGTTCTTCGAATGTCTTATATGGTTTTAAATGATATTGTTAATCAAATTGGTTTTGTTCCTAATCCCCACATTACTACGCTCAGATTAAGGTTTAATCGTCGTTTTCCTATATTTATAGTCGTTATAACAGATTCAGATGCCGACTCAAGCAAAAATAAAATTATCAGATCAGTCTGGTCTCAGAACTAATATAGATAAATTCTATGACCTTGCAGATCAGGTAGCCTTGGCTAAATGGGCAATTCGTTGTGCAAAACATGTATTGCCGCTCGCTAATGAGGAAGTTATTGATTTATCGGTTGTTGAAAATGGATTTAAGATCAATGAACTTTGGCAGATTGGAAAAGCAAGCATTCACGAAGTTCGTCAGGCAGGATTTAAAATCCATGCGGTGGCCAGGGCGTGTAAAACTGCAGTTGGGAAAAATGCAATTCGAACTGCCGGACAAGCGGTGGCGGTTGGACATATGAGAGAACATGCCATGGTATGCGCTGATTATGCCGTTAAAACCATCGAACTGGCTTTTCCTGAAGAATTAAATAAGGTAAAAGAGGAGCGGGAATGGCAGTTAAAAGAATTGAAAAGTATTCTGGAAAAAGATTAGGTTAATTATATATTATTGACAAAAGTTGTTGATAATTGTAAACTAAATTATACAATAATTAATAAATGTGTTATATTTAATTAATAATTAACACTTTATTGATTTTGGTAATGAAAAATGTGCTCATTTTACCTCTTGCTTTTGTCTTCTTGCTTACTATAAACATGGGTTTTCGTTCGGATAAAATGTTGAAATACAATATTGATGCTGGGCATGAAACCCAACCAATGCCGAAACTGGAAAAACTTGATGGCGATCAATTGATTGAAACATTGCTCTTACAACGGTTCAACTTTAATAAAGCATTAATCAAAAATGGTTTTGATCCTAAAAAAGAAATGCCTAAAGCGATATCTATACTAAATAGCAGCCCTGCCAGCATCATATCATTTTGTGGATTCGATTATTTGGTTAAACAGAACAAAGTGATGGGTGTTAACGGTATTCAACTTTCAGCATCGGCTTTGGCTACCATTACAGAGAAAATTGTAAATTTAGATCAGATACAACAATATTGCTGTATGCAGGCGAATTTGGTATACAAACGCGAAAACAGGGATTTGAATGAAATAAAAGCACTTGACCGTCAGTATTTTGCTGCACTGAAAGTCTTTAGATTAGTTACCTCAAATATCGCTGATCATGCAAACAGATCCAACGCATCCTTAGCTATAGAAACAGCAGTGGCAAAAATCAAAATGCCAGATGTGAAAATTATCGAAACAAAAATCAACTATCAAGGGGGCTACATAGCGGAGATAAAATGATTGACTTTGGAAATGATTGAATGATAAAATAATTTATTTCACAGCTGTTACCATATAAATCGTCTGTCCGGCCGCACCTTCATAACCAGAAACTACCTTATAATCGTAATAATTATCTACTTCAGTTTTAAAATCAGCTAGTGATGGCGTCTCTTTAGAACTGTGTTTCCTGTCCCATTGAAATTTACTGCCCACTTTTAATGTGGCCTTATTGCCGTTAGTAGCATGATTGATGATTAACTGGCTTGGTGTGATGATATTTTCCATACTAACTTAACAAAATTGTCTGATATTGGTTTTTCATCCAGACAAGTTTAATTCAAGTTACAAAAAACATTGTCATCCTGAGGGATAATTTATTGTATAATAGCCAATATAAAACGATAGGAGAATTCGAGGGAAATGAATTTCCTCGGAGTGTCGTCATTTCGAGCGCAGTACAACGCAGTCGAGAAATCTATCGTCTAACTTAATTTGGCTCATAGATCTCTCCACTTCGCACTGCTTCGGTCGAGATGACGATCGCTCTGTTAGATTCTGTCAATGGTAGCCTGTTGAAGGACAAATATTTTTCTGTTTTCGGGTATAAAAAGGTATTCAATTATTCTTAAACCAACAACTATATAAAATGATACAAGAATACCACATCACCTACATATGCAGGTTTTGGTTGGTCTTTAATCACTAATGTGGCCTGAATGGTTACTTTGGTGATTCCCCTTAAATTGCTGATACAATTCAGTTTGGCTTTCAACTGTACTTCGCTATCCACCAAAACCGCCTGGCCAAACCTAAACCGCTCAATACCGTAGTTGATTTCCATTTTGATATTACGCACATCAGCAATCTGTTTCCACAAATAGGGAATTAACGATAAGGTTAAGTAACCGTGTGCAATAGTCGCCTTAAATGGACCTTCATTCTTGGCTTTTTCAGGATCGGTATGAATCCATTGGTGATCTAAAGTTGCATCAGCAAATTTATTGATCTGTTCCTGGTCTATAGTATGCCAATGCGAAACACCTAGTTCTTTGCCTAAATGCGATTCATACTCTTCGAAATTATTGATCACCAACATTAAATTCTGTTTTTCGGGTTAAGCACTGTTTTAACAACTCCTTTAGGTACAGCAATCCTTCGGGTATATAGTTGGATTCTACTCTTCTGTTTCCAATTATAATAATAATAACTGTGCCTTTAACAGTATACGTATAAATATATTTTAAAGATTTTCCTTGCTCATTGCTGTTCAACTGATAATATATTAATATACAGAAGTTTGTGTCTAAGCTCGGATGTGCCCAATTCGACGCAATAAAAATGATACAGAGGCCTAACACGCTGTCCGTTTATGCACAGCGCTGTTCGTTAATGAACATACATGGTTTATTAATCAGATTATAAATGCCCCTTAGGGTGCTGTCAGTTGTCTTGCTTATATTTGGCATAGGAATGGCGTGATCCATAGAAATTTAGACTTATGTTCAAATTAAACCTGAAGATTGCTTTTAGAAACCTGATACGGAACAGATCCTATGCACTGATCAATATCCTCGGCCTCTCTATCGGAATGACCAGTTGCATTTTGATCTTTATTTTTATTCAGTTCCAGCTGAGTTACGATACACATTTTAAAGATAAGGATCGGATATTCAGGTTTGTAACCGATTGGAAATACAATAGTTTTGATGATTATTCTGCCGGAGTACCTTTGCCTTTTGGCCCGGCAGCTAAACAAGAGCTTGTAGGTATCGAAAAACTGGCCAGGATTTCGCGCAACAGCGGCGTGGTATTGGTTCGCAATGGCGATGGTACCGAGCATTTTAAAGCGGTAAGGGACGTATATTTTACAGAAGCTGATTTATTCGATATCCTTCAGGTGAAGTGGCTTTTTGGAAAACCAATCCAATCCCTTTCAGAACCCAATACCGTAGTGATTTCGGAGAGAACAGCTAAAACTTTTTTTGGTTCTGCCCAACAGGCTATCGGCAAAAACTTCACCTTTTGGAATTCCATTCAGCTTAGGGTAGTGGGCGTTATTGCCGATTTGCCCAGCAGTAGTAGCATCCCCATGGAAATCATGGTGAGTTATCCAACCTTTTATGGTAAAAATAATCAGGATTGGGATTCGGTAAGCACGTATAACGAATGTTTTGTGCTGTTAAAGCCTGGTGCCTCTATGGCTGCTTTAGCGCAATCGTTAGAACGGATGAACGATAAATATTTAAAGCAGAAAAAGCTAGCCGGTAATCAGCGTAGCCACTTGCAGTCCTTATCTGATATTCACTTTAGTGAACGTTATAATAACTTTGCTGAAACGGCTATTACTAAAAAAGAGGTATATGGTTTGGCCATCATCGGACTTTTTTTGATGGTTACAGCCTGTATCAATTTTATCAATCTGGCTACAGCACAATCCGTTAACCGTTCAAAAGAGGTTGGCGTACGTAAGGTGATGGGGGCGATGCGCAGGCAACTTGTTTTGCAGTTTTTGGCCGAAACTACTACTATCGTAGTGCTTTCTATGTTGTTGGCTTGTATTTTCTCTGAGTTATTACTGCCTTTGTTATCGCATCTTTTTAAAGGACAGGTTTCATTGTCGCTTTTTACAAATCCTTCGGTTTTTGTTTTTCTGTTTCTTCTTGTTATGCTGGTTAGCTTTTTAGCTGGTTTTTATCCCGCAATGATTATTTCGGGCTTTAGTCCTGCTTTAGCCATCAAAAATAAGGTGCGCGTCCAATCGGGGAATTTGAGTTTAAGGATGATATTGATCATCATGCAGTTCACCATTACTATTGTGCTCATTATTGCAACGCTGGTGGTGATCAAACAAATGCAATATGTGAGAGAGAAACCATTAGGTTTTAAAAAAGATGCCGTCGTGTTCATCGGTTTTCCGGGAGATAGTGTCAGTATGAGCCATCAACAACTGTTTAGAGAAAAACTGCTTCATATACCGGGCGTAGAGAAGCAAAGTTATTTTGTGAGGCCACCACTTTCTGGTACGATGAATACAACAAATTTTTATGTTGACGGCAGGGAAAATAAGGATTTTGAAGTGCGGTTAAGCCCAGGAGATGAACACTATTTTGATCTGTTCGGACTGCAGTTTTTAGCAGGTAAAGTTTACCCAAAAAGCGATACCGCTAATGCTTATATCGCGAATGAAACCTTTGTAAAGAAAATTGGTATTGCTAATCCCCAGTTGGCGCTGGGCAAAGTAATCGCACAAAACGGAAGAACAGGACCGATAGTTGGCGTGGTAAAAGATTTTAACGATCAATCACTCAAAGAAAAGATATCGCCTATGGTTTTTTATCAGGAGAAAAGGCAATATTATAACATGGCGCTGAAATTGGATTCGAAAGAAATTATGCCGGCCATGAAAACGATAGAAAACCTTTGGAAAAGCAGTTTCCCCAATGAAGTATACAATGCGAAATTTATGGATGATGACATTAACAATTATTATGAGTCGGAGCGCATTACAGGCCTGTTGTTCAAGATATTTGCTGGTGTAATCATGTTTATTTCCTTCATCGGTCTGTTTGGCTTAATCTCTTTTGTTGCAGCTCAGCGCACCCGTGAAATGGCCATCAGAAAAGTACTTGGTGCTACAACAGGCGAGCTGGTTAAAATGCTGAACAGCGCTTTTATCAGAATGGTTTTTGTAGCCAATCTCGTTGCATGGCCATTGGCTTACATTCTAACGAGTAAATGGTTATCGGGTTTTGCTTATCGCGTGCCACTTGGTGTCTGGCCTTTTATATTGGCCATGGTTGCATCAATGGTACTCACATTGATTACAGTGAGTTTCAGATCTTACCGCGCGGCAAAGGCAAATGCTGTAGATGCGCTTAAATACGAGTAGGTATTAGTGATCTATTCGTTGTAAACTGGTCTGTCACTTTGAGCGTAGTAGAAGAGGCTGTCATGAGATTTCCATCCTATGTCATCCTGAGCGCAGTCGAAGGATCTTCTCTTTTCCATCCATCTGCGTAAATCCCCAAATCAGCGGGAGAGATTTGCCCTATATTTTCCTTAAAGCAGATAGCCATTAAATGCTGCGCATTTCAAAATCTATCGCTATTAAAACGCTTTTCACCTTACGCTAAACCCTTGTTTAGCCATATCTTAAATATTATCTAAATATTTTACTTGATTTATCTAAATTAAAATTTAGATTTGTCTAAAATTATATTTAGATAAATCATTTTAATTCATGAAATCCCTCTTATTATATTGCTTCTGTTTCCTTTTATCATTAAATGTATTCGCGCAAAAAGTGATGCTTAAAGGTTTGGTCACTTCCCAAAATGAACCTGTAGAAAATATTACCATTAAAATTTTAGGATCAGCAGGATCCACCAAATCGAACGTTTCTGGTAACTATCAATTAAAGGATATTCCATCCGGAAATTATGATCTTATTTTTTCGGGTATTGGTTACCAATCCAAAAGAATTAAAGTTTTGCTAAAAGGGGATAGCGCGCAGGTTAACGCTGAACTGTTAAGCTTAACATCCGATTTAAGCGATGTGGTGATTACAGGGGTTAACCGGGCCACACAGCTGCGTAAAAGCCCTGTGCCTATTGCAGTGTTATCCAAAAAATCAATGGATCAAAATGTAAATACCAACCTCATCGAAGCCATTGTAAAAGGTATTCCGGGCATTACTGCAGTAACTACGGGGCCAAATGTTTCTAAACCATTTATCCGGGGTTTAGGTTACAACCGCGTGCTGACTTTGTACGATGGCTTAAGACAAGAAGGTCAGCAATGGGGTGATGAACATGGTATTGAGGTTGATGAATATGGCATTACACGGGCAGAAGTGGTAAAAGGCCCCGCCAGTTTAACCTATGGCTCTGATGCATTGGCAGGAGTGATCAACATGATTCCCTATAGCCCGAATTTTGAAAATGGGAAGTTAAAGGGCGACTTTACGGCAAACTACCAAAGCAATAACGGGATGGTCGGTTCGTCGCTCGGACTGGCATACATTAAAAACGATTGGAAATATACATTTAGGGCAACTGGCAAAACCGCACACAGTTATGAGAATAAAATTGATGGCCTGGTGTACGGAACTGCTTTTAGAGAATACAATCTTTCAGCCAGTGCAAGGGTAGATAAGGCCTGGGGTTTTTCTAAAACGGCCATTACTTATTATGATAACCTGATGGAAATACCCGATGGCAGTAGAGATTCTTTATCAAGAAAATTTACGCGGCAGGTATTGGATGATGGAGATGATATTAAACACCGTCCCATTGTAGCTGACGTTGATTTAAATAGTTATTCCATTAATCCGCTACATCAGCACATTCAGCATTATCGGTTTTACAATACGAGCCAGCTAAAATTTGGAACCAGCGACTTAAATCTGTTGATCGGTGGACAGCAAAGTGTGCGGAGAGAATATAACCACCCGACTCTACCAAGTCAGGCAGGGCTTTATGTCGTGCTCAATACCTTTAATTACGACCTTAAATACAATCTGCCCGATTTCGCTGGTATCGAAAGTACCATCGGTGTAAATGGCATGTATCAGGGCAACAGGAGCAAGGCGGCTACCGATTTCCCAATTCCGGATTATGACCTCTTTGATGTGGGCGCTTTTTATTTCGCAAAGAAATCGATGGGTAAGGTAGATATTTCAGGAGGGATCAGGATCGACAGAAGAAATACAAACTGGAGCGATTTTTACGTGGGTACCAATGCCCAAACGGGTTTTGGTAAACAGGTGAGTGCAACTGATGGAGGAAAACTACAGTTCCCTGCTTTAAATAAAAACTATTACGGCCTATCGGGAAGTTTAGGTTTAACCTATAACATTTCTGAAAAATTGCTCATTAAGGCCAATATTGCCAGGGGGATACCGGGCACCGAACATTACCGAAATTGGTTCCAACGGATTAGATCCAGGTGCACATATTGTGTATTTGGGCAACAGAACCTTTAAACCGGAGTTTAACCTTCAAGAAGATGTCGGTGTTATTGCTTATTTAAAAGATGCGGATATCAGTATGGAATTGTTTAACAATAACATTCAAAACTATATTTACCAATCGCGCTTAACCGATGCCAACGGAAATCCGGTTGTTATTGTTCCCGGTAATTTAACTTACCAATATCAACAATCGAAAGCCAGGTTATATGGGGCAGAAGTTTCGGTAAACTTACATCCTGCAACGATGAAATGGTTAAGTTTTAACAATAGCCTGGCCTATGTAGTGGGCTTAAACCAGAATCAGGAGTTATTAGATAAACGTGGCCGCGATGCAAAATATTTACCCTTTATTCCGCCTTTGCAGGTAAGAACAGAAATTAAGGCAACCGCGCAAAAACCTATTGGCATTTTTGATAAACCTTATATAAAAATTGACGCTGCCTTTTTTGCCGACCAGGATAAATTTTACGCTTTAGATGATACCGAAACCTTTACCGCAGGTTATACTTTAATCAACGGAGGGGTAGGGTCAACGATGAAATCTAAAAAAGGAAAGATCTTGTGCGATATTTTCCTTCAGGTGGATAATATTTTCAATATTGCTTATCAATCTAATTTAAACCGGTTGAAGTATTTCGAATATTATAACCGCTCGCCCAACGGCAGATCAGGAATTTACAATATGGGCAGAAATTTAAGTTTTAAAGTAATTATTCCGATTTAAACGAAATAGAATTGGGTTGATGGCTCATAGTTAATCGTTAATTGGCATTAGAAATATAAGTGGAAAACGACGATGAGTTATATTTAACTTTCTGTAATAGACATAATATTTATGCTTTGCAGGGGCGATATGGCAATGAACTATTGACCAACAGACCATCAAACACAAGATTTTTGAATTTCCGCTCAAAAGAACTATAACAAGATGTGGTGATCATGTTTTAGGTTTTAATGTTTCGTTTTAGAAAATGGGAGGTATTGATATCTTCCATTTTCTTTTTTTATTTTTCGATTAAACCTTCTCTTAAGCCACCATTCCATCCTATGGACTATGGACTATGGACTATGGACTATGGACTATGGACTATGGACTATGGACTATGGACTATGGACTATGGACTATGGACTATGGACTATGGACTGTTTTACCTATTTTTACCTCATCCATCTTACATCATTACATTTTACATCTCATGGAAGCATCTTTAAGCGAGCAGCGTCTCAACTTCTTAAGGCAATCAATAGGCAAAGTGATAACCGATTCGCCATCTAATTTTATGAATTGGCTGGCACCTGTGTTAATTAGGGCGGAAAATGGCATTTTAGTTTGCCAGTATACCATTCGGAAAGAAATGACCAATCCATACCAGATTTTACACGGTGGTGTAACCGCGGGCATTATTGATGATTTAATTGGCGCTACGGTTTTTACCATGGGATTAAACGAACGTTACACCACGGTAAGTAATTATATCGATTATTTTGCACCTGCAAGCGAAGGGGATGAAGTGATTGCTGAAACCTCGATTGTAAAAAGAGGACGTACGATTTTAAATCTACAGTGTGAGATATTTTTACCTGCAAAAAAGCGTTTGATAGCTAAAGGGTATTCGAACATGTTAAACATAGGTTAAGCCCTTAAGCATAGTTTAAGAATTAATTATTAATTTGTTAAAATTAACAAAACATTCTCGTTTACAATTTGTTGTAATTTAACCAAAAATATAATGAGCCATGTTAGAAAATTATTCCACCCTGCAATTCATTGTTAGAGGCAAAATTTTTAAAGGATTTTGCATGCGTATCCAAGATGATTTTCATGAAACTTATGCCGTTGTTTTAGATGGTTACCATTCTTTTTGTATCTGGTTAGATAATAAAAACGAAAAATGGTGTGCATCCAAAAACGTGGCTATTGATCCCGATGCCATTGATGAAATTATTTATAGAATTTCTTTTCCGCAGGTTTCGTAGTGTAAATCACATTTAACCTAATGCTCATAAAAAAAAAATCCCTATTTGGCTTATACAGTCGAATAGGGATTTTTTGTCGTTCTCTATTTTAGTCCCGGCCAAAATAGGTAGGCCATCGTTATTGCTGTAATTACACCTACTAAATCGGCGAGTAACATCGAGCCAATGGCATAACGGGTATTTTTAATGCTTACTGATCCAAAATAAACCGCTACTACATAAAATGTGGTATCTGAAGCCCCTTGAAAAACACCTGATAATCTGCTGGCAAAAGAATCCGGACCATTAGAAATCATGGTACTCACCATCATACCTCTGGCCGCTCCACCACTCAAGGGCCTGATTAAAGCTGTTGGGAGGGCATCAACAAAACGGGTATCTGCGCCAAGAAAAATAAATGCCTGTTTAATGGCGTTCATGATCACATCAAAAGTTCCGCTCGTCCTGAGCATACAAACGGCTACCAATATGCCCACAAGGTAGGGGATAATTTTAATTGCGGTTTCAAAACCTCCTTTGGCACCTTCGATAAATGAATCGAAAACATCAATTTTTTTGTACAGTGCACCTAGAACGATTAGTAAAAATATCAATAGGATTAAGCCACCACTAAGCAAACCCGAGAAAGAAGTAACACTTGCTGCGTTTAAATGGCTAACATACCACACTATCACAGCTATTACAGCAGAAATACCTAACACCCACATTAAAATAACTGGTTGCAAAATATTGATTTTCTGTTTAAAAGAAACAATGAGCATGGCGGCCATCGTACCCACAAAGGTTACAATCATACAGGGAATAAACACATCAGTTGGATCCTGTGCATTTTGAGTAGAGCGGATTGCAATTACACTTACCGGAATTAAACACAGACCTGCAGCATGTAAACATAAAAACATAATCTGCGAGTTGCTGGCCACATCTTTATTCGGATTGAGCTCTTGTAAACTTTCCATGGCTTTAATTCCAAAGGGAGTGGCTGCATTATCCAAACCCAATAAATTAGCCGAAAAATTCATGATCATGTGTCCCATTGATGGGTGACCTTTAGGAACTTCAGGAAAAAGCTTTGAAAAAAACGGGCTAATGATTTTCGATAATAAACGGATGCCTCCCGCTTTTTCGGCAATACTCATAAAACCCATAAATAAAGCCAAAGTACCCACCAATTCGATACACAGTTTTACAGCAATTGAACAGGTTTCTATAATGCCATCTAATTTTAACGGATTTGCCGGATCAGAAGATTTACCGATCACCATCCAGTTAAAAATATCGCTTTGCCCGAAAAAAAAGCACTTAATACAGGCTACAACAATAGCTACAATAATAAATGCTGACCAAATTCTGCTTAATGCCATTAGGAATGTTTAGTGTTTTGCTTTGAAGGGCTTAAAATACCTTTTTTAAGCGAAAATTCATAGTTTTTAGTCTTGAGTTGATAGTCCTTTAGTCTGTAGTGGGGTTGCGTCAACAACATCAGGGTTAATAGTCAATGATTTGATGGCTGATGGCCAGAACTATTAAACAATATGCCTATCAATGATACGGCTATTGGCTATCAAGCCATCAACCAAAAAAAAGTCCATAGCTAGTAGTTTACACACTACCAACTATGGACCATCTGACTCCAGACTTCTGACTAACTAAGGTTTATCATCCGTTAATTCAAAACCCCAGGTTTTTCCTTTTTCAGTTGCAGGAATTCCACTGGTCATCCAGGCTGGAGCTTTAGCACCTTTTAAATAATAATCGAAAAATTGTTGTTCACGGATCTGAATATCTTTACGGTTCTGGCGTTGTACTAAATTGTGCGCTTCACCATTATAGTTGAGCATCCAAACCGGTTTACCCAAACGGCGCAGGCCCGTAAACATTTCAATCCCTTGATACCAGGGCACGGCGCCGTCAGCATCGTTCGCCATTACCACAACTGGTGTATTTACTTTCGGAAACATGAATAATGGAGAGTTTTCGATGTATAATTCTGGTTTTTCCCAAAGAGTTGCACCGATACGGCTTTGTGTTTTTTCGTACTGAAACTGGCGGTTCATGCCGGTTTCCCAGCGGATACCACCATAAGCAGAAGTCATGTTGGCTACAGGTGCACCAGCCCATGCCGCCGCATACATGTTATTTTGGGTAATTAAGTAGGCCACCTGGTAACCGCCCCAGCTTTGACCCTGGATACCGATTTTACTGCCATCTACCCAACTGTTTTTCTTTAAACTTTCTACACCCGAATTGACAAATTCTACAGCAGATTTACCTGGATGACCAGTTTCATAACTAATATCCGGTGCAAAAACCAAATAGCCATTGCTCACAAAGTAAGAAATATTTAAGCGCGATGGAGTAGGAGCAGGTGCTTGATAATTGTACAAACCATCAGTAAGTTTTTCGTAGAAATAAGCAATCATCGGATATTTCTTATTCGGATCGAAATTTTCTGGTTTGTATAAAATACCTTCTGCTTTATAACCCTTTGGGGTGGTCCATTTAACCAGTTCGGCAGTACCCCAATTGTAGTTTTGTTGCTGAGGATTGGTATTGCTTAATTTGGTTTCGGTTTTAAAATCGGTGGTAATGTAAACATTAGGCGATTCTACGTAATTGGCTTTGTCGTAAATGTAAACATCTGCATCTTTAGCTTTTACCAGGTTCGAATATTTAAATTTAGCCATTACGACCAATTCCGGTGCTTTGGACGAACCTACATTGGTGCGGTAAAAACCGTTTTCCTTGGTCAGGTTATTGAAACCATCTAGCCATACCAGTTCGTTTGCTTTTACAAATTTGCTATCAGCGTTTCTTTCAGATCTATTTTCCTGTTGCACTCTTTCGTAGCGGAAAGTAAGGTTGTTTGCCCTTCCAAAACCAGCAGTAATGTTTTTAGGTGCCGATTTTCCATCTGGTGAAAACGACCAGATATCGTATTTATCATAAATTAATACCGCTTTATCTCCTTCTGTCCAGGTAGCTAAACCATAAGCTGATGGTAAATCTGGTACATCATTTTCTTCATCTACAAATTTCTCACTTAAACCCGCTGTTAAAACGGTAAGCTTTGCAGTAGCCACATTGTAGGTGTTCCAGCTGCCTGCTTTTCTATCAAAATATAAAACATAGTTTCCTGTAGGAGAAGCAAGCGCATAACCGTTCAAACCCTCAATGATTTTCTTTTTCTGTCCGTTTTTAGTGTCAACCAGATAATAATCTTTTGAAGTTGAGCCACTCCATTGTGACTCGATCCGGTGACCATAATCGGTAGATGCGAGAACCATTGCGGCATCGCCTTCTGCAATCAGATTTGCATCCGGTAATTTTTGATCTGTTAATGGGATTACTTTTGGATCGCTACTGTATACGTCAACTACCGACAGATAACTCTTTTTACTATCTCTATCTGCATTTTTAAGCTGCATAGGTTGTAAATAATCATCTTTATAATTCCAAACATCAACTTTTGCCACTTCGAAATCTACAATAGTCGTATCTTTTGGTTTTTTGATTGGAGAGATGCCAAAAAATAATTTTTTTCCATCTTTACTGAAGGTTATTTTTCCATCGCCATTAACCGACCATTTGGCAGGCAGTCCAGGCATATCAAAATCAACCAGGATCTGAGCTGTATCGAGCGTTAAAGAATTGTAATAAACATTGTAATCTTTTATCTCTTGTTTCTCCGGACTTTGTTCGCCCACAAAAGCAACATGCTCACTTTCTTCATCAAAAGTGAAATTTTTGAAACTGCCCTTGCCTTTAATTAAGGTTTTAAGTGTTCCTTTCTCGGTGTTTAATAAAAATACACCTTGTGGAGCGGTTTTGTCTTTTTTAGATCCGCTACAGGCAAAAACCAATTGTTTGCCATCCTTACTGAAATAATAGTCGGTAACGAATTTGTAGGTTTTATCGGTGCCGGTTAAAAGATTTTTGACCACTAAATCAGTTCCTTCTTCCGTTTTACTTTTAGCAGTTGGCTCATCATCAGCAAAGTCCATTTCTCCATCTTTTTTCTCAGCTGGTTTTACGGTTTTCTTTGCGGTATCTGGCTTTTCAGTTAAATAAGCCAGTACACCCGAACCTTCTTCCGGAAATTTAAAAGATTTTACCCTTGCCACTTTGGTGATGGCATTCGTAGTGAGATTGACTGTGCATAATGAGTCTTTTGGTAATTCATCAGCTTTTTTCTTTTTGATTTTAGCCTGACGTAGATCTTTATTTAAGGGGCGGATGTTAAAGGCTGCAAATTTAGAATCGTTACTAAACTGTGCGTTCATTCCTCTTGCAATGTTCAGTTTAGCATTGGTTTTGATATTGGTAAGGTATAATTGCGCATCTCCTTCTTGTTGTAAGATGCTGTACATGGCCCAGGTACCGTTATTTGATAATTGTTTTGTACCTACTGATTCCCAGGTATCATAAACGCTATGATCTAATGGTTTTTTTTGTGCGTAGGCAAAGCTGACAACGAAAAACAGAATAATTGTTAGTCTCTTATGCATTTTTAAAAGTTAAGTAATTTGTTGGTTGAGATTTAATCTCCTAAAATTGGAATTTTTTAGCTTATTAAGAAACTTGTATGTCAAATATTACAATTAAAAGCCATATAGTTGGGAAGTAGGGAAGTTGGGAAGTTGAAGATTGTAAGGTCAGAGGTCCGAAGTTAATGATGTATAAACTTCTCGCTCTTCGCCAAACGCTAACCGCCTTCTCGCTCTCCGCTTATCGCCACCCGCTCAAACTAAAAACCCCCGATCACTTTAAGTAATCGGGGGTTTCGTATTGTTAATCAGCCAAATTATTTTTTAGCTTGTTGTTGTTGACGCATATAGTCATCTAAACGTTGTTGGAATTTAGATTTTTTCTTTTTCTCATCAGCTGGTCTCGCTTTATTTTGTTGGATTAAAGCGTGGATTTTATCATCATCAACCATTTTACGGATTAAGAACTGCTGTCCGAAAGTCATTAAGTTGGCTAAGAAATAATAATAGTTTAATCCGGCAGGGTAGCTGTTCAATACACCTAAGAAAATAACTGGCATAATGTAACCAATGTATTTCATCTGACCCGTAGCGCCCGAAACCTGGTTGTTAAAATAAGTCATAATCAATGTAGAGATCGTCATCAATACACACATCAAACTTAAGTGATCACCAATGAAAGGAATTTTTACACCAAATTTAATAAACTCATCATACGTTGATAAATCTTTCATCCACAAGAAACTCTCACCACGCAACTCAAATAAGTTGGGGAAGAAGAAGAAGAAGGCCATTACCAAAGGCAATTGTAAAACCATTGGCAAACATCCACCGAGCGGGTTTACGCCAGCTTTCTTATAAAGTTTTAAATATTCCTGTTGAACCAATGTAGCATTGTCTTCACCTACTTTAGCTTTAATTTCGTCCATTTCTGGTTTCAAAACCCTCATTTTAGCCATTGATAGGTACGACTTATAAGTAAGAGGTGATAAAGCAAGTTTTAATAAAATGGTTAGTACCAGGATGATCACGCCATAGTTCCAGTTAAAACTATTCAAGAAGTTAAATACCGGCAATACAATAAAGCGGTTAATATATTTTAACGGCCAGTAACCCATATCAACCTGTTGCTCTAAATCGTATCCCTGTGCTTTTAAGGTCGAGAATTTATTTGTTCCGAAATAGAATTCCATTTCGTAAACCTGGTTTGCTGTATGTGCATATGGCAATTGCATATTGGCATCATAAAACTTCACCTCACCCGGAGTGGTTGGGATTTTAACTTCTAAACTTCCTTTGTCGAAAGCCTGTTTTGAGATTAACGAAGCCGAGAAAAAGTGTTGTTTGAAAGAGATCCACTGAATTTTACCTTTTGATAACTCTTCTTTTTCATCTTTAGAAACACTTAAATGGTTTACATCGCCATCTAAATATTTATAATAAGGCGCTGAGTAACGGTGCTCACTTTCGATCGATTTTTCTTGCTGTTTTAAAGTAGCCTGCCAGTTTAAACCAATGTTGTTACCCGCAATTACCTGCTGTAAACCTACTAAGTTAATATTGAAAGCAACTTTATTGCTTAATGCTTTTAAATCGTAAACATATTCTACGTATGCATTTGCACCATAATTGGCGCGCATGGTAACTGTATTTCCTGTTTTTGTTGGGGTAAAGTATAAATCATTGGTATTGATTACTTTGCCAGCAGCTTTCAGGTTTAAGCCAAATTTATTCTGATCTCCATCAAATAAAATAAGTGGTTTTCCAGTAAAGGTTTTCTGACCTTTAACTTCAACTGAAGTAATTTTACCACCTTTATTGCTTAAAGTGATTAATAGATTCTCGTTTTCTAAAACGGTATTCGCTTGTGTTCCAGTGATTGCAGTACCAAAAGGGCCTTTTAAGGCTAAAGAATCTACAACCGGGTTTACAATCGCAGCTGTTTTAGTCGTATCTTTTTGTACTGGCTTAACACCGGCTTTTTTCAAAGAATCTTGATGCTCCGTTTCTTGGGCTTTTTTTAATTCAGCCGCGTTCGGCTTCAAAAAATAGAATGATCCTGCCAAAATGATCATAATCAGGAACAGTCCTGTAAAGGTATTTCTATCCATTATTTATGTATGTACTGCTTTTAATTCGTTTTCTTTTTCGCAAACTCCATCGCAGCGGCGACAAATTTAACAAAAAGTGGGTGAGGATTAGCAACTGTTGATTTTAATTCTGGGTGAAACTGTCCGCCAACGAAAAATGGATGGTTTTTAAGTTCCACAATTTCAACCAAATTAGTCTGTGGGTTCATGCCCGACGCAATCATTCCTGCATCTTCATATTGCTTTAAATAAGCATTATTAAATTCGTAACGGTGACGGTGGCGCTCATTGATATGCGATTTTCCATAAATAGAAAAAGCTTTTGTGCCTTTTTTAATGTCGCAAGGATAAGAGCCTAAACGCATCGTTCCTCCTTTGTTTGTTATTTTTTTCTGCTCTTCCATCATATTAATTACCGGATTTGCAGCATTTTCTTCAATTTCTGTGGTATGGGCATCTTTTAAGCCTAAAACATTACGGCCAAACTCAATAACCGCACATTGCATACCCAAACAGATTCCAAAGAAAGGAATGTTGTTCTCACGAACATATTTGATGGCGTCAATTTTACCTTCAATACCACGGCTACCAAAACCAGGGGCAACTAAAACACCTTGTAAATGGCTTAATTTCTCTTTTACATTATCCGGGAAAAGACCTTCTGAGTGGATATATTCTACTCTTACCTTACATTCGTTTTTCGAACCTGCGTGTACAAAAGATTCGATAATTGATTTATAAGCATCAGGTAATTCTACATATTTACCGATCAAGCCGATTTTAACTTCAGCTGTAGGGTTTTTTAAACGGCCAAGGAAATCCTTCCAACTTTCCATATCGGGATCATTTTTGGTAGGCAGTTTTAATTTCGATAAAACAGTTTTGTCTAATTGCTCTTTTAACATCAACAATGGCACATCATAAATAGTAGATGCATCCATCGATTCGACTACCGCATTGATGTTAACGTTACAAAATAAAGCGATTTTTTTTCTGATTTCAGGGCTGATATGGTGTTCTGTTCTACAAACCAATATATCTGGTTGAATTCCGTACTCCAATAATGCTTTAACAGAGTGTTGTGTCGGTTTGGTTTTTAATTCACCGGCAGCAGCCAAATACGGCACTAAAGTTAAGTGGATTACGATGGCATTGGTACTGCCTTCTTCCCATTTAAACTGACGAACGGCCTCGATGAAAGGTAACGATTCGATATCACCAACGGTTCCACCAAGCTCAGTAATTACAATATCATAATCACCGCTATCGCCCAAAATGCGCATGTTGCGTTTAATCTCGTCGGTAATGTGCGGTACAACCTGAACCGTTTTACCTAAATATTCCCCTTTACGTTCTTTGTTGATTACGTTCTGGTAAATACGGCCGGTAGTAATGTTGTTTGCCTGTGAGGTTGGAACGTTAAGGAAACGCTCATAATGACCTAGATCCAAATCGGTTTCAGCACCATCTTCGGTAACAAAGCATTCGCCATGTTCGTATGGGTTTAAAGTTCCCGGATCGATATTAATGTACGGATCGAATTTCTGAATGGTTACACGGTAGCCACGTGCCTGTAAAAGTTTAGCTAAAGATGCGGAAATGATGCCCTTACCTAAAGAGGAAGTAACACCGCCCGTAACAAAAATATACTTTGTCATGATTGATAATTTGTGGAATTAACCGGGCTTTTTACACCCTTGTTAATTGTTTTTGTACGGGATACAAAGGTACGAAAAATTATCACTCGATTGGGTACTTACAGTAATATTTTTTAATGATATGATATCTCTGATATTGAATGTTTTATGGAAGATCCCTATTAAAATATCCAGGTATAAAGTTCTTTTTTGATCTCTTCGATCTTTCTGGGGTTCTTTTTATCCTCGTAACGGGTATAGAGATCGACCATTTTTTTGAAGTCTTTTTCGGTATCGGTTCTTTTGCCTTTTGTTGGCGCATCAACGTTTAAGATCGGTACATTTTTAGCTTCGATTTTAGTGGCAAACCAGGTGGTGTTGTATCGGGGTATAGCCAAGCCTAAGATCATCCCAGGCAAACCCGTAAATCCTTCAGGGCCGCCTTTTAATAAAATTTCATCCGTGTAAAAGGCAACAACAGAAACGCTGTCGTTTATAATCGTTATAGCTTTCCTACATTCGTAACCTGCAATTTTGCGTACATCGTGCATGATTTTCCAGTTGAGGTGGGGGATGGTATCCTTTAAAATAAAATCTTCGCCTCTAATTGGTTTTCTCAATACACGGGCTTTTTTAATGAAATCGGTATAAAGCTCATTCGTATTATCACCAGCAATAAAGAAGAAATTGTTGTCGTTTAAACTTTCTTTTGGCTTGCTCTTATAGATTGAAGTGCTATCATTAAAATTATATTCCCAGTTTGAAGTACGGTATTTGCTCATTTTGTCTTTGGAATCGTCTGATATCCAATCGTTTTCTGCGATTTGTTGCTTTTGGTTTATTTTTTTTTCGAAAGTAATTTTCGCGCTTCTAATGAAAACAGTTTGTGCCTTGATTATGGTAGCCGCAAAAAATAAAATTATTATTAATCCTATGTGTTTCATCTTATTTCTTTTTGTCTTCTTTAATGAAATTTCCGGTTAAATTATAGGTGATGCCAATTAAAACGTAGCGGGGAATGAAGCTATTGGTGTATTCGCTAATGTTATTTCCTCCCACATAACGGTTATAGCCGATTTTTTCAGCTAAAATATCAGAAATAGCTACTTTTATTTCGAGTTCTTGTGCCTTAAGCATCTTTTTTGATAAATAGGCGTTCCAAATGGCAATATTTACTGGCGTGCTAAATGAAGAGTTGGCAGGTTGGTAAGATAGTGAGATCGAAGTATTGAACTCAGTATTGTAAGGTAGTTCTATATTGCCGGAAATATCATGGTTGTGGTAAAAGTTTTTACCATTATTTATAGAACCGATTGATGACTTACTGTTTGAAAAGGTAAAGGATGGATTGTATTGGATCTGAACTTTATCACTATAATAACTAAAACGCGGGCGTAAACTTATACTGTTGTTTACATTTTCATTTAGTTTATTGTTTAAAATAGAAACGGAGTTTGAATGGTTATAACTGGCATTTAAACCGGTATTAAAATGGATTTTGCTAAAACTTTTATTAAAGCTTGCACCTGTGTAAAAATTGTTATTGCCATTTAGGTTGGTGTAACTGCTGGTTGTTTTGTTTACATCATCTACCGTTCTCACACTCACAACAGCATTTTTGGTAAAGCTATACCCACCATAAACATAGGCGTACATCTCCGACTTTTGTTGATAGGTATTAAAATTGAAACCCACATTGTTATTAAATGATGGTTTTAAATTTGGATTACCCTTAATTTCGTAAAGCGGGTTATTCACCTGCCTGATTGGCTGCAACTGGTCTAAACTCGGCTGCCGGGTACTACCATTGTAATTTAATGATACACTGGTATTTTTGCCCAGTTTATAATTCAGGTTACTCTGTGGGGCCCAGTTTAAATAGTCACGGTTAAATTTATTGTTCCGGTCTAGATCATTCAGTTCGAAAGTGGTTTGGGTAGCTTCTGCGCCACCGGAAAGTGTAAATTTCTTCGCCCGGTATTGCAGCACCACCTTGCCAATATTCGAAAAGTTATTGAAATCGAAATTATTGCTCAGCGAATCGATCCGTTTATTGTTTAACGATTTGTCAAAAACCAACTTATGGCTGTTAGAGACTACAGTTTTAAAACTGTAAGCGGTTTGTAGCGAAAATTGTTTGCCCAGAGGTTCAGTATAAGCTATTCTTGTTCCAAGAGAGCTTTCCCTCCCCGAGTTATCGTTTAAGAAATCCTGATTAACAGTTCTGTTGATTACACCATTGTCGTCATAATAATTGGTAACACTTAAACTGTTGCCCAAACTGGTGCCGTTTTTGGTTTCTGGTTGTAAATCGATAGAGAGTGTTCTTCCTTTTTTGGCGAACTTTTTCGAGTAATTGATATTGCCGTTAAATAAGTTGTTATCTCCGTTGCTGTTGTTTTGCTGATTGCTGTTGTTTACAAAAAATCCCGCTCCATTTTTGGTTTCATTACTGCTGGTGTACGCATCATTATTTTTGTTTTTGCTCGCAGCAAATGATATTTTTAATGTAGACAGCGAGTCTATCTTAACATCAACACTTCCTTTTAAACTTTGTCCTGTGTTTTTAGTTTCGCTGTTTGCGCTGCTGGAACTAAAGAAATTGGTTCCATTGGGTAATAGTGACTGGTTTTTAGAGGTTGTTCTATCTAAAACATCCCGATTGTTGCCCTTATAATTTAGTTTTAAGCCTACTTTATTTTCATTCCATTTATCGGAGAAGTGTGCGCCATAACTGGTAATATCAGGCAATCCGTTTGTTGGCGAGAAACCATCATCATCCTGGTTACCATACATGATCATCACAGTACTGCCATCATCTCCAACTTCAATTACATCGTAATCATTACCCTTTAATTTACTCATTGCAGCGCTTGCCTTCGAATCCTGATTGATATTGGAGTTAAATCCAAATACTGCCGCCTTTAATTTGCTTTTGTAAATGCCCGCCATGCCGCCAACGTTTTTAAAATGATTTAAATCACTGTTGGCATCCAGGGTGCTGAGATAGCCGTTTTTGGCGTTTTCCTTAAGCTTGATATTCATCACCTTTTCCTTGGCGTCGCCTTCCTTAATGCCAGAAAGTTCTTCTTGTTTGCTTTTTTTATCATACACCTGAACCTCGCTAACCGCATTGGCTTTCAGATATTTCTGTGCCAGGAGCGGATCATCGCCAAAAAATTCCTCTCCATCAACCAAAAGTGTATTTACATCTTTACCACCCGCTTTTATGGCGCCATCTTTATCCACCTCTATTCCAGGTAATCGCCTCAGTAAATCCTGCAGGTTGGCATGTGGTTTAACTGCAAAGCTGTCTGCCTGGTAGGTAATGGTATCACCTTTCATGCTGATGGCCTGTTTTTGTGCCTTGATGGTCACTTCATTCAAAAGTGTGGCCTTACTATCCATTGCAATATGACCAAGGTTAAATTTCGACGAATCAGACAATTGGATATCCCTGATAAAATCGGCCATTTTAGGGAAGGTGATGACTAAAGTATAATTGCCTTTTTTTAAGTTCGACAGTTCGAATTCGCCATTGGCTTTGGCCCGGGTATCTTTAACCAAAATAGAATCTTTACTTCTAATGAGTAAAATGGAGCTGTTTTGTAACTTGGTTTTCTCAACGGTATCAACCACAATGCCTTTTATACTTGCGTGTTGCGCGAAAGCAGGAAGAATAAATAAAGAAAAAATGAGCGCTAATAAGGATGGTTTGAGCATGTATTTTGGTGAAGAAGCGTTAATAAATGGTTTGTTTGGTTAAGACGCCTGAAAATACAACTATTTTTTTAGTTTTACAAAAAGAAATAAATATTTTTTGAAATAATAATAACTGCAAAGCAGTGTATATTAATAATTGCGCAGGGAATAATGGGGGAGGTTATTTTTCCAAGGCTGAAATCAATTTTTTGATCAATACAATTGACCAAAATGATAATAACTGTGCTCTATTACAGCTTCTATATTACGTAAATAAGTGCCATAATTTTCAGATACGAATATTTCATCCAATTTTTCGTCAGGCATTTGCTCTACCTCGTTTGCAAAAACTTCAGCATTCATCAAAAACGAATCGACTAGTTTTCTCCAATCTGATGCTGATTGTATTGGTGGAAGATCAAAGCTATATTGATCTTTTATTTCGAGAAGACCACACCTTTAAATACATTTAAAATTCCCGATAAATAATAATTGATATGGTAGGTTAAAGCGCCAATAGTATTTAAATCAGCTATTTTATATATTGCCTGTTCCCAGGTAAGACTTAACAATTGATCTTTGTAGTTGGTATTGGCAATCCAATAGCCATTTAATAAAACTTCTCTTAATCTGTTCGCGATAAATTCAGATCTTTTCATTTCTAAATTTTTTAAAGCCTGTGAAATGATTAACAACAGTTGTAATAAATCTTAACCTTCTGCTCTTTCTCGCTCCAGGCGATATAAATATTGTTTTCTTTACCCAAACGGTATTTAAAACCATTTAATCCCGATTTTTTTAGTTCTTCATATAGCGCCTTATCGGGGGTGTAGTTATCAGCTTTATCCTTTGGCATTACTGCAGGTTCCAGAAAATTATCCTCACTAAAAAAGTCATCGGCAATGGTTTTTAAGAAGATAACCTGATCTTTTTCTTTTGACAGATCTACATTAGGATCGGTGCTGCCCAACAATTCAGTACCTTTAATTTTAGTGTTGTAAATTTCTTTTCCATCAAAGTTTTTGATGCTAAAGGTCAGTACCATTTCTTCAGGTTTTCTACCAGTTAGTTCGATTTTGAAGGTGTCTAAGCGTTTTAAATCGGAAAAGGATTTGGCAAAACTTTGGTTAACGTTTTTAAACTCAATGGCATTGGTTTGTTTTTTGCCATTCGAATTACAGGCAACAAGCGCAAAAAGGAAGATAGCAAGGAAGAGCGATGTATTTCTCATACCCAAAACTACAAATTTTATAATGTGGTTTAAAATTAAAAGGAGTAGCCAACCGATAACCACAATTGAAAATCGAAATATCCATTAGGCAGTTTGCTGTTTAAATTATTCTTAACATTAAAATAATTTCCATAGCCCAAACCGATTAGCCTTCTAAGAGAAAATGTTGTTTAGGGATAAATGATACCCCAAAAGTTCCACCATAACGCAAAGAACTGGCTTTAAAATCCCGATCTTGACCAAAACTAAAAAAGCCCGTATTATCTACTGTACCATGTGAGACTATTGTTTTGTTCAGGTTCCCTAAATAAACACCGTAGAAAGCATTTGCTTCTCTATTTTTAATTGGCCTGAGGTATTTTTTCGCACGGAGTAAAAAGCCGTCGTAATGGTAGTAGTCGCGATAACTGAAATTTTTAATTTCTCCAAAAGTATAAGCAACTTCCAGTCCATAAAGATCAGCAAAGGTTTTTTCTACAGATAGGGCAGGCCTTTTGGCCACTAAATTTAAAACGTTGGTTTTTACAATTAAGCCAGCTGGTTCCTGGGCAAAAATCGCATTCCCGCACAAAATAGCGATAATTAAGAGTGTTTGTTTTGTCATAGATAAACTAAAATACAAAAATATTAGCCATGCCCAGTTAATCTTATTAGATATTATAATTTTAGTTTTTATATTTGCGTAACTGATTACGTAATTAATTATTATTATGAATTTTTTTGAAGAAGTAGGCAAAGTAGCTATTGGCAGTAGGTTAAGAATGTTAACCGATAAGGTAACAGAGGATGGTGCTCAGATTTATAAGTTGTACAACATTGATATGCAGCCCAAATGGTTTCCGGTATTTTACGCTTTGACACAGGTTAAAGAGAAAACCATTACCGAGCTCGCTAAGGAAATCGGTCATTCGCACCCATCAGTAAGCAAAATCATCAGTGAAATGCTAAAAAAAGGTTACGTTAAAGAAGCTAAGGACAAAACCGATGGCCGTAGGAATGTGGTGAGCCTCTCTAAAAAGGGTATAGCGGTTTCTGAAAAAATAAAAGATCAGCTGATTGATGTAAATGCAGCTGTTGAAGAGATTTCAGCTCAATCGCAAAATAATCTCTGGGAGGCGATAGGTGAGTGGGAGTTTTTATTGGAGCAAAAAACACTGTTGAGAAGGGTAATAGAAAAAAAGAAGGAGAGAGATAGTTTAAAAGTTGAAATTGTAGATTATCAACCGAAATATCAGGAGATATTCAGGTCACTTAATGTTGAATGGATTTCTCAATATTTTACAATGGAAGAGTCGGACTATAAAGCTTTGGATAATCCGCAGAGTTACATTTTAGATAAGGGTGGATTTATATTGCTTGCCTTGTACGAAGGAGAACCGCTTGGTGTTTGTGCACTGATTAAAATGAATGATGGCGAATATGATTTCGAACTGGCTAAAATGGCCGTATCGCCAAAAGCTCAGGGGAGAAATATAGGCTTTTTACTGGCAAATGCTATTGTTGAAAAAGCAAAGTTATTAGGCGCTGCGAAAATTTATTTAGAAAGCAATACCATTTTAAAACCAGCCATCAACCTTTATCATAAGCTTGGTTTCCAGAAAGTTGCAGGTAAACCAACCCCATATACCAGGTGTAATATTCAGATGGAACTGGTGGTGAAGTAGTTTAGGGGTTAGCGGTTAGGGTTTGGCGTTTGGCCGAGACTAAGGAAAGGACCAATGACTAGTGAACCAATGGCCAATGAACCAATTATTCCAATTTAAGTGCCTTAAGCAATTTATTTAACTTCAATAAATCTTCAGGGGTATCAATGGCCACGGTTTCCAGGTCGGTAACCTTGGTTTGAATATAAAATCCGTTTTCAATCCAACGAAGCTGTTCTAAACTTTCGGCAATCTCTAAAGAGGACGGCGGAAGTTTGGTAATGGCTTTTAATGATTCGGTCCGGTAGCCATAAATCCCGATATGTTTGTAAAACTGATGTTTTTCTGCCCATACGCCTGGTTCTCCATTTCTGATGAAAGGGATCGGGCTACGGCTAAAATACATGGCACGGCCATTTATATCGATCACCACTTTTGGGCTGTTTGGATTATATACGCTTTCCTGACTTTGGATCGATTTGATCAGGGTGGCCAGCTGGACTTTTTCTTCGGTAAAACAGCTCGCCAATAAATCAATTTGTGCAGGTTCGATAAAAGGTTCATCACCCTGGATATTGATTACAATATCAAATCCGGGAAGTTGCTCAATCACCTCTGCACACCGATCGGTTCCACTTTGGTGATGAGATGAGGTAAAGATAAATTCACCGCCAAACTTTTTTACTTCATCGGCAATTCGCTGATCATCGGTAGCAATAACCACTTTTGATATACTTGCAGCTTTCGATGCCTGTTCATAAACCCGTTGAATCATGGTTTTACCAGCGATATCAACCAAAGGTTTGCCCGGGAATCGGGTAGAGGCATATCGCGCTGGAATTATGCCGATAATTTTTGGATTTCCTAGAGCGGAACTTAACATTCCATCACTCATACATTATATCGATAGAACTGATAAAAAACAAATAGGAAGATCAATGCGATGACAATATAAGAGATCGGATGGGCGAAATTAAATGTCCAGCCAAGCAATTTTACACGCTTGGGCACAATTAATCTCGAATCTTTTTTATTGAAATAAAAAGTACCCCATTTCCAGTTTTCTGGGTTTCCGTGTTCGAAATCTTTTTCCATATGTCTCACATTAATATTTGAACGATTTATTAAGCCTCAATACCTCTTTAAGTGCTGGTGGTTAAAATAAACCGTTAATTTCAGCCTCTATAGATTGAATTACCGTACCCAGGTCTTCCGGGTTATTGGTGAAATCCAATTTATCCTTATCTAAAATTAATAATTTTCCCAGGTTATATCCCTTAATCCAGGCTTCATATTTCTCATTCAGTTTCGAAAGATAATCAATTCTGATGCCAGCTTCATATTCGCGTCCACGGCGCTGGATATTGTTTACCAACGTTGGCACAGAAGCACGCAGATATACCAATAAATCTGGCGGTTTTATAAAAGACGTTACATTATTAAAAATGGCACGGTAGTTATCATGGTCGCGGGTAGTCATTAAAGCCATATCGTGCAAGTTTTCTGCAAAAATATGGGCATCTTCATAAATCGTCCTGTCCTGTATTACGTTGCGTTTATTTACTTCGATATCCGTAATCTGCTGAAAACGGCTATTCAGGAAATAAATCTGAAGATTAAAGCTCCAACGTTTCATGTCGCTATAAAAATCTTCCAGATATGGGTTATTGTCTACAGCCTCGTATAAAGCTTCCCATCCATAATTCTTGGCCAACAAACCTGTTAAAGTTGTTTTACCGGCACCTATATTTCCTACAATTGCTATGTGCATATCTTCTTGCGTTTTGAGGTGAGCGTTTTGCGTAAGGCGAATATAGCGCCAACCGCTTACCGCAATATTAATTAAAAACTTTTAAACCCGATTAAACTGCGAACCTCTCTGATGGTTTTTTGTGCACTTTCACGGGCTTTTAATGCGCCATGTTTAGCAACTTGTCTTAAATAAGAATCATCTTTGGCAATATCCTGAATACGCTCGCGCATTGGCGCAGTAGCAATAATCATATCTTCGGCCAGTTGCTTTTTGAAATCGCCATAACGGATCTGCATTTTGCTATATAAATCTTCAAAATGTGCGTGGGTATCGGCACTCGAAACCACTTTCATCAAATCAAAAAGATTTTGGATCGGCTCAGGTTTTGCCTGGTTTTCTTCCGTCGGACCGCCATCGCTGACTGCCCGCATCACTTTTTTACGGATCGTTTCAGGATCGTCTGATAAATATACCGCATTGGCTTCACCTTCCGATTTGCCCATTTTGCCCTTGCCGTCTAAACCTGGTACTTTTACCAGCTTATCGGTGTAGCTAAATGCATAAGGTTCAGGGAAATATTCGGTATTGTATAACCGGTTAAAACGGTTTCCGAAAGTACGGGCCATTTCTAAATGCTGCTCCTGGTCTTTTCCTACAGGTACTTTTGTGGCTTTGTGAATTAAAATATCGGCTGCCATTAATACCGGGTAGGTTAATAAACCGGCGTTAACGTTATCAGGATTTGCACGAACTTTATCTTTAAAAGAGGTACTGCGCTCCAGCTCGCCCATGTAGGCATTCATATTTAAATATAAGTATAGTTCTGCAATTTCAGGAACATCACTTTGTATATAAATGGTACTGTTTTCGGGATCTATGCCACTAGCCAAATATTCAACTAAAACATGTTTAATATTTCCGTGTAAATCGGCTGGGGTAGGGTGTGTTGTTAAAGAATGTAAATCGGCGATAAAAAAGTAACAATTGTAATCGTTCTGCATTTGAACGAAGTTTTTAACCGCTCCATAGTAATTACCCAAATGTAATTTTCCTGTTGAGCGAATGCCGCTCACCACTGTTTCTTTCATAATGGCACGAAATTAAAAATAAAATACAAGCAAATCATAAATCAATGAGTTTTAATGGTAAGATTTTTTTGAATGCAGGTAGAACCACAGTTTATACGCATGGTCGTCTCGACCGTAGTGGAGAGATCTGTATAATTGAAATCAATATGTTTTTCTAGTGGTTGGTGCCGCACCGACCAAAAAGCAATATATTCATAATTTGAAAATGAGTGTCCGTATTTCGTCGGTAACTTCAGCCCTTCTTTCCGTTACAAATCCTCGCTACGCTGTGGGCTTTCCGCTACAATAAGGTTTATGAACCACATGAAGTGCGGAGAACTGCAAATTGCCAATTGAAAACTATTGTCCCTAGTGGTTAGTGCCACACCGGCCACAACTTTACCGAATGCAATCAGTACTTTAAAATATCAAACTATTTTATATTTTTGGTACATCTATGGTTCACTTTCTGAGACAGGTACACCGGATTTGGTTTTTATTCTGGATACTGTTTTTTTTCGCTCTGTTTTATCCATTGTATTACATTACTTCGCGTGATGAGAAATATTATGGGATCCTCAATTTTTGTAGAAAAGCCAACAGTTTTTTATGTAGCTTATTTGCAGGTGTGTTTTTTCGTTATCAATATGAAGAAAAGCTTGATCCAAAACGGACTTATATCTACTGTGCCAACCACACCTCTAATTTAGATATTATGATTTTCTGCATCATGGGACGTGGTAAATTCCATTTTATGGGCAAGGATGAGTTATTGAATAACCCGGTTTTAGGAGTTTTTTTTAGAACAATTGATATTTCGGTAAACCGCGATAGTAAGATTTCGGCTTTTAGGGCATTTAAAAAAGCAGGTGAGAATTTAGAAAAAGGAATGAGCCTGGTTATTTTTCCCGAAGGTAAAATTGACGACCATTATCCGCCAAAACTAGGTGAGTTTAAAAACGGACCCTTCCGTTTGGCCATAGATAAAAACATCCCCTTAGTTCCGGTGAGTATTACCGATGTTTGGAAAATTAACTGGGATGATGGTGCAAAGTATGGAAGTAAGCCCGGAATTTGCGATATTTACGTCCACAAACCGATTAATACCTCAACTTTGGCCGATGTCGATTCTGATGTGTTAAAAGAAAAGGTTTTTAAATTGATTGACAGTAAGTTAGTATAAATATGAATTTAGACGCAAAAACCATCCATAAAATAGCCGACCTGGCCCGAATTCATATTGATGAAAAAGAAGTAGATACTTTAATTCCTGAAATGAACAAAATTTTATCGTTCATGGAAAAATTGAATGAATTAGACACTTCGAATGTAAAACCATTGGTTTATATGAACGAATCTGTAAATGTTTGGCGCGAAGATGTAGTAAAACAGGAAATTTCTACAGCCGATGGTTTGAAAAATGCGGCAAAACATAGCGATCAGTTTTTTATGGTGCCTAAAATTATTGAAAAATAATTAACCGTAACTTTATTTACGGTCAGCAAATGATGCGAAAAGAATGGAAAAGATTCTGATAAGAAGATCAAAAAAACCGGTACTTTGGATTGCATTGTTATTTTTCATTATAGCTTTGTTCATGTTTATAGTATTATCATCTCACAAGCTTTCTGACGCTATTCAATTGTTAATAGTGTTATCCGTTCTTCTTTTGCCTCTTATCATCGTACTACTTTACAATTTATGGCCAGAAATTATAATAACACCCGATGGGATTAAAGTTAAAAAACAATTATCTTATGTCTTTTATAAATGGGATGATATAATAAGATATGGTACATATTCTATTGAGTCTAAGTCAATCGGTGGGGATGCAGGAGACATGACAAATCTTATATTCTTTATTTATTTTCGAAACTGGAGTAAAACATTTGATATTAGAACCTATAATTTTGACAAACCTCACAACGCTATTATTGATCTGATGAACCGTTTTAAATTTGCAGAAATTGGAATGAACTCAAACACATGAACTAGTATTTTAGCAAAAAGGACAATCAAATAAATAATTTTGTAACATCTTACCCGCTACGCTTGTCTAAAAAAGAAAAAACATGGAGAAACCACTCATTACTATAAAAGAAATTGGCCGTAAATATGTTATTGGATCTGAAGTGATTCACGCTTTAAAATCAGTTTCGTTAGATATCAATAAAGGCGAATTTGTAGCATTGATGGGGCCATCGGGTTCTGGTAAATCGACCCTAATGAATATTTTAGGCTGTTTGGATACCCCTTCCAGCGGAACGTATATCTTGAACGGAACAAACGTAAGTCACATGAGTGATGATGCTTTGGCTGAAGTACGCAACCAGGAAATTGGTTTTGTTTTTCAAACCTTTAATTTATTACCGCGCTCAACCTCTTTAGATAATGTAGCTTTACCGCTCATTTATGCAGGAACAAGTAAAAAAGACAGGGATGCCAGGGCAGCCCAGGCATTAGAAAATGTAGGTTTGGGCAATCGGATGGATCACAAACCAAACGAGCTATCAGGTGGTCAACGTCAGCGTGTGGCTGTTGCCAGGGCATTGATCAACAATCCGTCTATTATCCTTGCGGATGAGCCAACAGGTAACCTGGATACCAAAACATCCGTGGAGATTATGGGCTTGCTGGAAGAAATTCACAGTAAGGGAAACACAATTATTTTAGTAACACACGAGGAAGACATTGCCCAACATGCACACCGCATTGTACGTATGCGTGATGGACTGATCGAAAACGATTATTTGAACACCGATATTAAAAATGTATCTCCACGTTTGCAGGCCTTGAATGATAATGGCAGCGATTGGGAGAAAATGAACTAAGGTGTAGGGTAAAAGGTTTAAGGCGTAAGTTTTTACCCTAAACCTTCTACCTTCTGCCTTCAACCTTTATAAATGAAAATTTACACTAAAACAGGCGATAAAGGTCAAACTTCACTTATTGGTGGTACCCGCGTGCCAAAATTTCATTTACGTATCGAAACCTACGGTACTGTTGATGAATTAAATTCGTACATCGGTCTGATCATGTGTCAGGATATTGAAGCGCAGGATAAACAGTTGTTAAAAGAAATTCAGGACAGGCTTTTTACGATAGGTGCATCGCTTGCTGCTGATCCGGAAAAATCTAAAATGAAGATCCCGGATCTGCACGACGCTGATATCACCTTGTTGGAGGATGAAATGGATCTGATCAATGAAACTTTGCCTGCTTTAAAACATTTTGTTTTGCCCGGCGGAAATACTGTCGTTTCTTACTGCCATATTGCAAGATGTGTTTGCAGAAGGGCGGAGCGACTGACAGTAGCGCTTGCAGAAAATAGCTTTGTAGATGAGCACGTAACGGTTTATTTAAACCGCTTAAGTGATTATTTATTTGTTTTGGCACGAAAACTGACCATCTATTTCAAAGCAGAAGAAAACATTTGGATCCCTCGTGTTTAATAGTGGAAAAATAAGTTTGTTTTGCTCGAAAATTTTAATATACTTTGCGCAATAATACGAACACGAATTTAATTGAATTGAAGATATGTATTGGACATTAGAATTAGCATCGCACCTGGAAGACGCACCATGGCCTGCAACTAAAGACGAATTAATTGATTATGGTATCCGTTCCGGTGCCCCAGTAGAAGTAATTGAAAACTTACAGGCATTAGAAGATGATGGCGAACCTTATGAAACGATTGAGGAAATTTGGCCGGATTATCCTACTAAAGAAGATTTTTTCTTTAATGAAGACGAATACTAGAATTAAAAATGATAAAAACCTTCCAGCTAACCTGGAAGGTTTTTTTATGCCTTCCTTATTTTCACCACACTCATTCAGAGCCCCTTTCGATTCTATATTGATAAAATAATTACATTTTTTAAACAAAACAGAAAACCTGTGTGTTAATACATCAATAATATAACATTGCTAAAAAAATTAACACTATGGGAAATTTATTGTATTTAGTCGCAGTAGTATTGGTAATACTATGGGTAATAGGATTTGTGTTTCACGGCTTCGGCGACGTTGGAAACATTATCCACGTTTTATTGGTAATCGCAGTGATTGCAATTCTGTTAAAAATAATTGGCAGGGCCGCATAAAATATATCGCGCCGACCTCCATTTTTAACAAGATAGTTTAAAAATGGATGCATTGAAAAAGGAGTTTCATTTTTGAAACTCCTTTTCTGTAATCTAATTTTTTAATAGTAACTCTGCAAGTTCCAGATCGATAGGGTAGGTGATTTTAATATTGCCCCTTTCACCCTCAATAATATTGATCTCTTGTCCGATCGATTCGACCACGCTTGCATCATCGGTAAAGCGACTGTCGAATTCCTGCTTATAAGCCTCTTTTAAGGTGTTAAGGCTAAAGGTTTGTGGTGTTTGTACCAGATAGATCTCATCGCGCTTTAAAGCCGATGTTTTTTCGTCCCTGAGCATGCGTACACTATCACTCGATTGTACTGCTGCAATGATGTTTCCTTGTGTTTCAGCGGCTTTAAAACAGCTGTCGATTAATGATTTTGAAACCAATGGACGAACAGCATCATGTATGGCTACGTAACTTTCTTCTTCAATCGAATAGATGGCATTTTTGACAGAATGAAAACGTTCTGTTCCGCCATCGATAAGCTGATGTGGAACATAGAAATTAAATTCTTCGCATAAACGTGACCAGTATCCTTGCTGATCCTTGTTTAAAACCAATAAAATTTTGGGTTGAGTATCGCTTTGCGCAAAAGCTTTTATGGTATGCATTAAAACCGGTAGGTTTTTGAGCAGTAGAAATTGTTTTGGGGTTTCCGTTTGCATCCGATTTCCAGAACCGCCTGCTACAATTATAGCGTAGTATTTCATGATTTTAAGTCAAGTATCAGGTATCAAGTATCAAGATGATAATTTGGTCTTGATACTTGATACTCCTACTTGAATCCAATTTAGATAATCAGCATGGCATCGCCGTAGCTGTAAAATTTATATTTTTCTTTTACTGCAACTTCATAAGCATTCATTACATTTTCGTAACCGCCAAATGCACTCACCATCATCAATAAGGTAGATTCAGGCGTGTGGAAATTGGTAATCATTGAGTTTGCAATGCTGAAATCGTATGGAGGGAAGATGAACTTACTGGTCCAGTCGTTAGCTGCTTTTAATGTTCTGTTGGCAGAAACTGCAGATTCGATTGCGCGCATTGAAGTGGTCCCCACCGCACAGATTTTTCTTTTTTCTTCTAAAGCTTTGTTTACAATACCAGCATCTTTCGGCTCGATGATAAACTGCTCTGAATCCATTTTGTGTTTGGTTAAATCTTCCACCTCAACCGTTCTGAATGTCCCTAAACCAACATGTAAAGTTACTTCAGCAAACTCTATACCTTTAAGTTCCAGACGTTTCATCAACTCGCGACTGAAGTGCAAACCTGCAGTTGGAGCAGCAACAGCACCTTCGTGTTTTGCGAAAATGGTTTGATAACGTTCTTTATCTTCGGCAGTAGCCTTACGTTTAATGTATTTAGGAAGTGGTGTTTCGCCTAAAATTTCAACGTTTTTTCTAAATTCTTCGTCGGTACCTTCGAATAAAAATCGGATGGTACGGCCACGTGAGGTGGTGTTGTCAACAACCTCGGCTACTAATAAATCGTCATCACCAAAGTATAATTTGTTACCTACACGGATTTTACGGGCTGGATCTACTAAAACATCCCATAAACGTAATTCCTTGTTTAATTCACGTAATAAGAAAACTTCGATAGTAGCACCGGTTTTTTCTTTGTTACCGTATAAACGGGCAGGAAAAACTTTAGTGTTATTTAATATCATTACGTCTTTGTCATCAAAATAACCTAAAACGTCTTTGAAGATTTTATGCTCAATTTTACCGCTGTCTTTGTGTAAAACCATTAGACGCGCTTCGTCGCGTTGTTCTGCCGGATTGTTGGCTACTAATGATTCTGGTAAGTTGAATTTGAATTGTGATAATTTCATTCTTGATGAATTTTTTGAGGTGCAAAAATACGAATTTAATTTTTCTTTTCCGTATTTTATCAAACGCATTTTAGGTATATTATGTTTTACCTCATTTTAAATCAAATAATACAGCGTTTAAATGCATTTGTCGGGATAAAATTAATTAGTTTTGAAGATCGTGTAACCTTTTTAATGGCTGTGCATCTAACCCTTAATTATGATAATCTTTAGGCTAATAGGCGAGAGTTTCCGTTTTGCGTTTGATGCATTGCGTCAGAATAAATTACGTACCATGTTGTCACTTCTGGCGATAACCATCGGTATTTTTACCATTATCGCTGTATTTTCTGCGGTAGATACCTTTCGAGGTAAACTACAGTCGAGCGTAGATAAATTAGGTTCAAATACCATTT
The DNA here is from genome assembly GCF_032678585.1 of Pedobacter psychrodurus. GTDB lineage: Bacteria > Bacteroidota > Bacteroidia > Sphingobacteriales > Sphingobacteriaceae > Pedobacter > Pedobacter psychrodurus_A. Next base: position 82,240 of record NZ_JAVTSN010000014.1, read on the forward strand.
ATGTGCAAAAATGGCCCTGGAGTTTTGGTGATAATTATCCCTGGTGGAAATACATGAACCGTCCACAGCCCTCATTGCGCGATTTTGAAGCACTTAGAGAAAGAATCGAGAATGCACAAGGTGTTACCTTTGAAATTTCGACCAACGATAGAACCATTAAATATAGAAGTAGCTCAGTGGAAGGCATTTCCGTTTGGGCAGCCTCACACGATTTTAATAAAACCTGGAATTTCGAACTTCAGGATGGCAGGTATTTTACCGAAAACGAAAGTAAAAATGGTTCACCGGTTTGTATTTTAGGATCTGATATTGCCGATGGACTGTTTGATGGAGATGTAGCGGTTGGGAAGCAGGTACAGATTTTAGGAAGAAGATTAACAGTTGTTGGCGTTTTCAAAAAAGAGGGTGAAGATATGTTGGGTACTTCACTGGATAAAAACGTAAATATTCCGATCACTTTTGCAAAAGGGGTTTTAGATATTCAGAGTGAGCGTTACGGACCGCAAATTACGGTTCGTGGTAAAGATAATGTGAGTTTGGAAGAGGTAGAAAGTGAACTGAAAGGTTTAATGCGTTCGATACACAGGATCAGGCCTGGACAGGAAGAAGATTTCGCTTTGAATAAAACCACTATCATTTCTAACCAGTTAGACTCCATGTTTAAAATGGTTAATATTGCCGGTTGGGTAATCGGTGGTTTCTCGATTTTAGTGGGCGGATTTAGTATTGCCAACATTATGTTCGTGTCGGTTAAGGAGCGTACCAATATTATCGGTATCCAAAAATCTCTAGGGGCAAAAAACTATTTTATATTACTTCAATTTATATTCGAATCCATTTCCCTTTGTATTTTAGGTGGCTTGCTGGGACTTTTACTCGTCTTTCTGCTCGCGCTGGCCATCGGTGCAGCCACAGATTTCCATATTATATTGGGCTTGAATAATATTGCCTTAGGAATTGGAATATCCATTATTATCGGCACGATCTCTGGTTTCTGGCCTGCATATTCAGCATCCAGATTGGATCCGGTTGAAGCGATTAGGAGCTAGTTAGCAGTTGGCAGTTTTCAGTTCAACGATTAATAAACCTTGCGATTAAGCAATTCTATAGTCCTCGTTTGTAACGAGGACTCGTGAGATTCACATTTATAATGTGAGCATATTATAATAAAATATTCCGCTATGGTCGGTGTGACACCACCCCTTAAAAACGGAGCTAGTTAGCAGTTGGCAGTTTTCAGTTGCAACGATTGATAAACCTTTTCGAATAAGAAATTCTATAGTCCTCGTTTGTAACAAGGACTTGTGAGATACACATTTATAATGTGAGCCTATTATAATAAAAATATTCCGCTATGGTCGGTGTGACACCACCCCTTAAAAACGGAGCTAGTTAGCAGTTGGCAGTTTTCAGTTGCAACGATTGATAAACCTTTTCGAATAAGAAATTCTATAGTCCTCGTTTGTAACAAGAACTTGTGAGATACACAATTTATAATGTGAGCACATTATAATAAAAAATATTCCGCTATGGTCGCGAGCCGCCAACCATTAGAAAAGGAGTTAGTTAGCAGTTGTCAGTTGCAACGATTGATAAAGCTTTTCGAATAAGGAATTCTATAGTCCCCGTTTGTAACGAGGACTTGTGAGATTCACATTTATAATGTGAGCATTTTATAATAAAAATATTCCGCTATGGTCGGTGTGACGCCAATCACTAGAAACAATAGTCTTAAGTTGGCAATTTGCAGCTCTCCGCACTAAACGTGGTTTATAAACCTTATTGCAGCGTAAAGCCCACAGCGTAGCGAGGACTTGCAGTGGAAAGAAGGACTGACGCGCCCGATGAAATTTTGGCTTTCATTTTCATATCATGAAAACTGCAATAAAGGCCCTGAAATAAATCCGATAACTATCGGATCAGGGTGACGATTGTGCTATAAAACTGGTACGAATACAATAAAAACCCCTCATTAAATTTAATTAATGAGGGGGTTCTTTATGTTGCTGCTATCTGCAAACAGGCAACTGACTAGGCTAATTTACCTAATGCTTCTTTTATTCTTCTTAATGCTTCTACCAAACTCTCGTCTGATGCTGCATATGATAAACGGATATAGTTGTTGTTACCAAATGAATCGCCACCAACCGTAGCCACGTGACCAACATTCAACAGATATAAAGCAAGGTCTGAAGAATCTTTGATTACATTTCCATCGGCATCTTTTTTGCCAAAGAAAGAACTGATTTCAGGGAAGAAGTAAAAAGCGCCATCAGGAAGATTTGTTTTTACACCTGGAATTTCATTTAATAAATTATAAACCAATTCTCTACGGCGTAAAAATGCTTCTTTCATTTCTAAAACGCTGGCTAAACCTTGCTCGTAAGCTACAATTCCGGCTCTTTGTGCAATAGAACAGGTTCCAGAAGTAGTTTGTCCCTGTAACTTATCATTAGCGGCAGCAATTTCTTTGTTTGCGGCAATATAACCTAATCTCCAACCCGTCATGGCAAAAGCTTTAGAGAAACCATTCACGATGATTACGCGGTCTTTAATGCTATCGAACTGCGCAATAGATTCGTGCTGATCAACAAAGTTGATGTGCTCATAAATCTCATCAGATAAGATATAGATATTGGGATGTTTTTCGAAAACAGCCACCAATGCAGCCAATTCTTCTTTGCTATAAACCGAACCAGTTGGATTACAAGGAGAAGAAAACATGAACAGTTTCGACTTCGGTGTAATGGCAGCTTCTAATTGAGCTGGAGTAATTTTGAAATTGCTTTCAATATCGGTATCGATATAAACAGACTTTCCTTCAGCAAGCAATACCATTTCTGAGTAAGAAACCCAATAAGGTGTAGGAATGATTACTTCATCATCCGGATCGATTAAGGTTAAAATAACATTCGATAACGACTGTTTTGCACCTGTTGAAACAACGATCTGAGAAATATCATAATCGAGGTTGTTTTCTGTTTTTAACTTATTTACGATTGCCTGGCGCAGATCAGGATAGCCCGGTACTGGCGAGTAACGCGTATAATTTTCATCTAATGCTTTTTTTGCCGCATTTTTTACGTGATCAGGTGTATTAAAATCGGGTTCGCCAACACTTAAACTAATGATGTTAATGCCCTTAGACGCCAATTCGCGGCCAAGTTTGGTCATTTTAAGGGTTGCAGATTCTGATAGACTGTTGATTCTTTTGGATAAGGTGCTCATGGTTAATTACTTTGAGCGCAAATATATAAACCAAATATTATTCTGCACTAAAAAAGACATAGTTTTTCTCATTTAATTTATTCGATAAGCGTATTTTTGAAAAAAATACCCTGGTGTCGGTTAAAAAGAAGGCGATAATTATTTCTTTGGTGGTGAGCGTTGTATTGATGCTGGCCAAGTTTGTTGCTTATTTTATTACGGGTTCCAATGTGATATTAACAGACGCTGCAGAGAGTATCGTCAACGTAATCGCGGGTAGTTTTGCGTTTTACAGCATCTATTTAAGCACGCGACCGCGGGATGAAAATCATCCATACGGACATGGAAAAGTTGAGTTTTTTTCTGTTTTTGTTGAAGGAATATTGATTTTAATCGCAGGAATCGCCATTATTTTCAAATCTTCCTACAACCTGATCTATCCGCATGCAGTTGGTGAATTGTTGACTGGAACACTCATTATTGGTATTACCGGACTTGTTAACCTCATTGTTGGACTTTACCTCATCAATGTTGGTAAAGATGAACATTCTGTTACATTGCAGGCCGACGGCAAACATTTATTAACTGATACTTATACCAGTGGGGCTATAGTTTTGGGATTAATCCTAATTCAAATCACAAATATTATTTGGTTAGATAGCTTACTCTCTGGTTTAGTGGGCTTTTACATCGTATATTCTGGTTATAAACTCACCCGTGGCTCAGTTGGTGGGTTGATGGATGAAAGTGATTTTACGCTTGTTGAGGAAGTAGTTGATGTATTGCAAAAGAACAGGCATACCCCTTGGATAGACGTACATAATTTGCGTACACAGCAATATGGACCAGAATTTCATATCGATTGCCACGTAACTTTACCATATTATTTTGATTTGAATAAGGTGCATAAAGAGATCTCGCAGATTGATGAGCTGATCAATAAAAATGGCTTTCGTAAGGCCGAACTTTTTATCCATGCCGATCCTTGTTTGCCCGAGTGTTGCAATTATTGCCATATGAGCGAATGTCCTGTAAGAGCTGAATCTTTTAAAAAAGAGATTGTATGGACGCCAGAAATAGTAATTAAAAACAAAAAACATTTCGAAAATGAGCTACTTTAATGTAAGGGTTTATGGTTTGTTGATCAACCAAAATAAGGAGGTATTGATTAGCGACGAAGAAGAATACGGATTTCGCTTTAGTAAATTTCCAGGCGGTGGATTAGAACTCGGCGAAGGATTGATAGATGGTTTAAAAAGAGAATTTATAGAAGAATGTGAGGCGGAAATTGAGGTATTATCTCATTTTTATACCACTGATTTCTTTGAAAAATCGTCGTTTAACGATAGTCAGGTCATCAGCGTATACTATCTGGTTAAGGAAAAAGCTCCATTACAGTTGGCATTTAAAGATATTATTTACGATTTCGATGGAGAAGGAGAAATCCTCCAGGCTTTTAGGTGGGTAAAAATACAAGATTTAAACATCGAAGATATCACCTTCAAAACCGATAAAACCGTTGCTCAACTTTTAAAAGAACAATATTCAGTTACATTATAATTATTTTATGTCAGATACCTCCGAACTCCAAACGCCAAACGCTCAACTTAATCTAACTGAACGCGATCAAAAAGTAATTTGGCACCCTTACACCCAAATGAAAAACGCACTGCCACATATTCCGATTGTTAGGGGAGAAGGGGTATATGTTTTTGATGAAAATGGCAAAAGATATATCGATGCGGTATCCTCCTGGTGGGTAAATATTCATGGTCACTCACATCCTCACATTGCCCAAAAAGTAGCTGAGCAGCTTAATGTATTGGAGCACGTTATTTTTGCCGGTTTTACCCATGAGCCTGCTGTCCTATTGGCCGAAAGACTCTTGCCTATTTTGCCCGGAAAGCAGGATAAGGTTTTTTATACCGATAATGGTTCAACTGCCGTGGAAGTAGCCCTAAAAATGTGTCTGCAATATTGGGACAATAAAGGGAAACCTAAAACAAAAATACTGGCCTTTAAAAATGCCTATCATGGCGATACTTTTGGCGCGATGTCGGTTAGTGGGCGAAGTATTTTTACCGATGCCTTTAACAGCTTGTTATTCGATGTTGAGTTTATCGATCTGCCAGATGAAAATAACATCTCAGGTCTCGTATCTCATATCTCAAATCTTGCCGATACTGCTTGTTTTATCTTCGAGCCGCTTATTTTGGGGTCTGGTGGGATGTTGATGTACGAGGCTAAATACTTAGATCAACTTTTATCAGCTTGTAAAGCGGCAGAGATTTTGACGATTGCTGATGAAGTGATGACAGGTTTCGGTAGAACAGGAACATATTTTGCCTGTGAAAAGTTGAATAATAAACCTGATATCATCTGTTTGAGCAAGGGTCTAACCGGAGGAACCATGCCTTTAGGTGTAACCACTTGTACCAATGAAATTTTTGAAGCTTTTTTAAGCGACGATAAATTGAAAACACTCTACCATGGACATTCGTTTACGGCCAACCCAATTGCCTGTGTGGCCTCTTTGGCGAGCTTAGATATTTTATTAAAAAGTGAAACACTCCAGAATATCAAACGTGTAGAAGCAAAACATGCTGTTTTTCTGGAAGAAATCAAATCACACGCAAAAGTGAAAGCCATCAGGCAAACAGGAACCATTATCGCTATTGAGTGGGAAACAGGAAATGAAACCTCTTACTTAAGTAACCTGCGCAATTTACTGTACGCGTACTTTTTAGATAAAGGAATTATATTAAGACCACTGGGTAATATTATTTATATTCTTCCTCCGTATGTAATCAACAACGAAGACCTGGATTATGTTTATGCCGCGATAAAATCGGCTCTGGAAGAAGTTTAGGTTGTTTTTAAGGTCGTGGCGAGACGCTACGACCAGTATTTATACTTTATATGTCAGTCTGAGGGGTAATTTATTTTATAAAAATCAATATGAATGACGTGTATAATTGATTTTATTGCCCCTTGGCTCAACCTTGCCTCGGCTCTCCGCCGCCGATTGGCTCTTTCTTTTTGCTGTCAAAAAGAAACAAAAAACACCGGCTGAAAATTTTTCTTTCGAAGCAAGTGGAATGGCTGGTTCAGTGGAGCCCGAAAAATTTGTTAGGCCGGATTTAAGTAGAACGAAGATATGGTGCTATGGCCTAGTTGGGTGGAAACGAACAAACAATAAAACCCTCATTAGTAAACAATTACAAAATAACGTCAATGGTAGCGTAGCCGAAGACCCTTTTAGGATGTAAAATATATAAAAGGATTGTCCTTTGACTACGCTCAGGATGACAACAGATCTTATTATTATGCTCCAGGTTCCAAATAATTTTTAAGGGCCTCATTTACAAAATAATTCCAACCGCCATTAAAGCTTGTTTTGGCGAAGTTAGGTCCCGCAGAAGCAAAACTTTCTGTGCCAGTATGCGTCAATTTTAACAATGTTTGATCACCTTGTTCAAATAACTCCCAGCTTACTTCCGAATTACCTGGGTATCCATCATATCGCCAGGTGTAGGCTAGTTTTCTGCCCTCAATAATTTCAGTGATTTCGCATAGATGCAGGTATTGGGGTCCATCGTCCGCTCCGCCAGAAAATTCAAATTTAAAACCTACTTCTGGTTTAAAGTCTTCCAATTGAAAATACCACTGTTTGATTTCTTTGATATCGGTTAAAGCTTTCCATACTTTTTCGATAGGGGCGTTATACACGCGTTCTACTACAATTGCTTCGTTTTCCATCTTTATTTTGATTTAGCTTCTTTGGACAGGTGTATTTCTAGGGCATCTAATTTGCTTGTCCAGAAAACACGGTATTGTTCAACCCATTTAGATACTTCAGCAAGTTTCTGAAATTGTATATTGTAATATCGATCTCTGCCTTGTTGTGTAATTTCTACCAAACCACATTCGGTTAATACTTTGATATGCTGTGAAATAGCGGGTCGGCTCATGTCGAAATTTTCGGCGATGGCATTCAGATTTAGGCTGTTGTGCGCAATCAGATTGATGATTTCTCTTCTGGTGGGATCGGCAATGGCCTGAAATACATCTCTTCTCATAAAATAATTGCGTAAGTAATTGCTTACAAATATAAGTAATCGCTTACGCAAATTTAATTCTAAATATTTTGGTATTAACTGGTGAGCAACTAGCCCAAAGGCATTTTGGTCATGTCCATATACAGAATACTCCATCTTTGTCCATCCAGATCAACAAAACCACAACCGTACATCCAGCCATCCTTATAACCAGGTTCGCCATAAAGGGTACCGCCAGCATCAACCACTTTTTGGGCAAGCTCATTCACTTCTTCGGGGCTTTTAGCATCAAAAGAGAATAAAACTTCGCCTCCATGGCGTTGATCGGCAATATTGGTTCCTGCAAATTCCTCGTACAAAGCTTCTTCGAAAAGCATAATGGCTAAGTTACTTTCTCCCACTAAAAAGCAGGCTGAATCTTCGCGTGCACCATATTGCAGATTAAGTGTGAAGCCTAATTTTGTGAAGAATGCTTTTGATTTACCGATATCCTTTACCGGAAGGTTGATCCAAAGTGATTTTGTCATAAGTTTATATTTTGTTTCCAGTAAAGATAGGTAACAGCTTAGTGAGTTTTTGCTGCCAAAGACGAAAATTTATGGGGCTATTTGAGACAAATTAGGTTTTCGTGATCAAATTATATTTTCTTCTATTGCTTATATGTTTAAAGCATTATGGCAGTTTTGCGCCATATAAAGTATCATGTTATTAGCCTATTTTTTTATCAATTTGCTAAGTGAAGCTATTGCGATAATTCACCATGTAAGGAATTTAAGTGCATTTCAACTTATGAGGTTAGGAATTATACTTAATCTTTATACTTCTCCGAAAGCTTTTCTGGTGCCACATTGCAGTAGGAAAGTTTAAGCGCATCTATAATCATTTCATCTTTAAGCCCTGTTAGATTAAAAATTGTCCAGCCTTGTTTGCCCCATGCATCGGTAGCGGGGATGATATTATTTGGATCAAAATCGCAGAAAACAGACTGATCAATGGCTGATAGTTTAAAAGTGGCTTTATTTCTTATACTATCCAGTGTGGCGAAGATCTTTTTATGTACACGGAAAGATATTTTTTCGAAATGTGGCTGTTCAACAACTTCATCAAAAGATAGGCAATGGGCGATAAAAATTGATGTATTCATGTTAAATTATTAATATTTATAATTTATACAATTTCTGAGGATATTGCGCTGCGTGATTTAAGATTAGATTCAGAATATAGCTATTGGATTGATAAGTTGCCAGATCATTCTTAAGGGGAGCTAGGCCGTCGGAAAGGTAATTTTTATCGGTAAAGTAGCCCATTCCATAAAATTTTCCATTTTCTACCACCAAACAACTAAATTCTTCCTCTTTTCGGCCTTCATCAACCAATGCAAAACTTGGCTGTTGTTTTTGGATATCGTTCAATGCTGCATTTAATTTTTTATTATAAACAGAAACCGTTTCTATTCCACTACAGGCACCAAAACATTGTCCGTTTTCATGTGCGTAACATTTGGTTGCCACTTTTTGCAGGTAACAGAGTTTGGCGCAAAGCTGGTATTTGTCAACCAGTTGGTTTAAAAAATTATACCCCTCGAGTAAGCTGTTAAAACTCTGTATAGGGTTGTTGTTTTTTTTATGTTTATCAATGGCCAGGCGTAAATAACCATTCTGATCTTCGAAAACATATAAATCATATTTATGTTCATACCGTTTCATGGCGCGGTTATTTTCAGGCCAGAGGCGTTTAATTTCGTTGGCTTCTAAAATTAAAGCCATCAGTTCGGTACCGCAGATCACATGATCTACATGATGGATTGTGCGCAAAAACTCCTGACGTTGCCTATTGGGCGTATTGCCTGTAAAATGACTGCTTACCCGTTTTTTAAGATCTTTTGCCTTGCCAACATATACAATTTTACCTTTGCTGTCTTTAAAATAATAAACCCCGGGTTGGTTTGGTAATCTTAAAATAGAAGCTTTATCTAAATGGGGTGGTAAAACCTGTTCTTTTGATGTTTTTTTAAGCATTTCTGCAATTACCCCTTCCTGATCATGATCCAATAGAAGATTAAAGAGAATACTGGTTGCATCGGCATCACCGGCTGCCCGGTGCCGGTTTTCGATCGGTATCTGCAGCGCAGTACACAATTTACCCAAACTATAAGAAGATTTGCCTGGGATTAATTTTCTGCTCAACCTCACCGTACAGAGTTTTCTGCATTGTAAATCATATCCTGCAGCAGCTAAATGATGTTTTAAAAAGGAGTAATCGAAATTTACATTGTGCGCTACAAATATCTTATCACTTAATAATTGGTAGATCTGTAAGGCCACATCTTCAAATATAGGGGCGTCCTTCAGCATTTCATCATCAATGCCCGTAAGTGCTGTGATATAAGCTGGAATAGGTAACCTTGGATTGATTAGGGTAGTATATGATTCGACGATTTGATTGCCATCGTGAATGTTAATGGCCACCTCGGTAATGCCGTTTGCTGAGGCATGACCACCAGTGGTTTCGATATCTACAACTGCGTATAACATTCAATAAATTTGAATTACAAAGCTATGCTAAAATAATTAGTATAAAAATAATTTTGATTATTTCTTTAGCATAAAAAAAGCGATTACCTATTTAACGTAATCGCTTCCTCATTTTGTATGTTAATGTTATTTAAGCTTACTTAATAGTTTGCTCAAGTTAGGCTTGATCCCAACAGATATGGGTACGGTATTAAAAGTCCTGTTTTGTATTTTACTAAAACCATACATATAACTCGCCTCCACAAATAAATTGGCACCGCCAATATTGTATTCAATACCACCTCCGCCTTCAGCAATGCCTAAGCCGTTTGATTTATTATCTTGCGTTACCTGTAATGTTGTGGTATTAACCCCGGCTTGTGGCGTTAAGATAATTCCACCTCCGGCACCTGCAAAGCCATAAAACGCCCATTTATTTATAATTTTACGATATCCTAAGGCAACATTTAACAAGTATGTGGTTGCCCTGCCTTTTTGCAACGTGTAGGTGTAACCTTCGTCTGGGGTAATCTGGTTAAAAGTAAACGCGTGTAAGCTTACTTTTGGATACAAAAACAAGCCACCTTCACCTAAGGCTAAATTTAAACCTAAAGCGGTAGAAAATTTTGGTTTAAAATAGTCTGAAGTTTCGCCCATCGGGAAAGCAAAACCAATACTGCTCATTGAGTACAGTTTATCGGGTCTACCTTGTGCTTTTGCGTTAAATGATATTGCTGCGCAGAGCAATACAATTGGTGTTAGTAGTTTTAATTTCATATCTGATTTTTTTAATTTTTGGTTAAGGCGTTTACTTTATGTAGCAAATCGGCCATGTTAAAAGGTTTTTCTAAATAATCGTTGGGATGATATTTTTGGGATGTGATGTAATTTTCGTCATATCTGGCTGAGGCTAAGATAATAGGGATCGCTTCAGTATCAGGGTTTAATCTTAGCTCCTTGAAAACGGCACGCCCATCCATTCCATTTAACATAATGTCTAGAATAATCAGATCGGGATTAAAATCTCTTATAGTTTTAAATATATACCGTGGTGATAATAAAGGGTAAACTTTATAATTTTCGGTTTCCAATACCTCTTGAAAAACCTCCAATACATCAGGATCATCATCTACAACCAATACTCTTTTCACAACGGATAATCAATTAATAATAAAATAGACTATCCTAATACAAAGTTTTAGGCGTAATGTTTTAAGCTGCGATAAAAAAGCAAAATAGGTTGATTGTTGAACGATTGATCTGGCCGTTATTGAGTTGTGTTTGGTTTAGGCTTTTCTATGGGCAGATTATCTTGTATAAAGTTTGCAAATAGGGGTTGATGTGCTTCGGAAACAGTATAACAGGTTTCTCCTGATAACAGTATTTTATCTCCCAATACACTCTTTATATGCTGTTTGGAAATGATAACCGAAGCACTTATCTGTATAAATGCCGGGTGGTTTTTCAACATTTTAAGCATTTTAATAAAGTTGGATTTTGAGCTTAAAAATGTATTTGTGGTTGTGCTGAACTGAATATCTTCGCCAAAATCTTCAACCGCAATCAGTTCATTTAAGTCTATTCTCACTAAATCTCCGTTTTCTCCCTGTAATGGAATATAAAAGAAATTTTCGTCAAAAACAGCGAACAGATGAGCAGCTCTTTTACCTGTTGGATATAAATTGTTGATGGTTTTTGCGAAATGTAATATCGAATACGGTTTTAGTAAATAGGCATCCGCATCAACTTTAAAAGCATCAATGGCATATTGGGCATGTGCTGTGGTAAAAACCAGGTGTTTTGTTTTTTGCCTGAGTAGTCCGGCAAGCTCGATTCCTGAAATCGAAGGCATTTCTACATCCATAAAGATAATATCAACAGGATTGGAAACAGATATCTCTGCCAGGGCCTGGAGCGGTTCGGTAAAGGTTTGAATAAGTTTTAAATCCGGCAACTTATCCATATACGCAATTAAGCTTTCCAGGGAATGCGGATCATCATCAATAGCGATGCAACTTATTGACATTTTTATAGGTTTAGTTAGTGCAAATTACAATTTCAGCCTATAAAAAGGAAAAAAAACAATTTGGAAACGGATTTTTATATATTCGGCAAGGAAAACTACCTTTTTCTTTAATGTTTAAGTAGAATTTAAGGATTTAAAATAAACATGTCAAAACTGATGGTTTTCTATGTGCTTAATCGTAAGTATTACTTTGAAGTGCTGGTTAATGTCTGTGAAATATTTAAATTCCGCATTACTTCCATAGGTATAATCTAAACGTTTCCGAATGTTTTCCATCCCTGCATTTAAACCTGAAGTATTTTTAACCGTTTTAATGAGGTTAGAAGTTTCTACTATCAGATTGTTCTCCTCTACTTTTAGTGTGATCTCTGCTGGATCGGATTCTTTGAGCAGTTCACCATGTTTAAACATATTCTCGACTAATGTAATAAGTGCCATGGGGATGATAGGTAGGATTCTGATTCCCTCTTCGTACCAAAAATGAAGATTGATGTTATGGTCATTACGAAGCTGGTGTAAGTTGATTAAGTTTTCAACCTGGTTAATTTCCTCACCAAGTAAGATAAACTCCCTGTCCTTGTTGCTATCAACAGAGTAACGCATCATTTCTGAAAGGGAATATATCGCTTCTGCAGCAACAGGTGATGACTCTCGCGCATTTTGATAAATAAAATCCAAGGTATTGAATAATAAATGCGGCTGTATCTGCGCCTTTAAAAAGGCATTTTCGGACTTGGCAATTTGAATAATATTATTTAACCGCTGTTTTTCTAAATTCTCGATTTTTTTTCGCTCCTCTAAGAAATTAAGCAGAAAGTAATAGCTGGTAGAAAATGACATGAAATATACAGCACGGTAAATAGGTGCGGCAAAAAAAGAGGCAGTAAATTCAATTTTAAATGGACCATTGTAGGATGTATAGTTGATCACCAGGTAATCTAAAATTATGGTTAATATAAGGTACGCAACCAACTCGAGCAGGATACATAATGGCAATCTCCACCACCGGCCATTTAGCTTTTTTAATGCAAAAGCCAATACCACATGGGCATGGAAATAAAAGGTTGCAACATTTAAACTATAAAAAACGATGTAATTACTAATGGGAAGAAATTTTCCAATAAAAATACCTATGATAAAAGCTTCGTAAAATATAAAAATGATCCAAATTAGAATGTGAAGCTTTTTATTAGATATCCAGTTTAGAATTTTATGAAATTTATTTTTTTCGTTTATTGATGTGTTCATCTGGCTAGTTAAATGGGGAACGGCTATTACATGGTTAACAAAAAAACAACGTTTAATTGTTAAGATAACGAAATTACTAAAAAATTAGTTTTAGGAGCGATTCGTTTTTATTGTTTTTTCTTTAATATATTCTTGTATGCTTTCACGATAGCTATTGCCAATGTTTATGGTAAGGTTGTTGATCATTTTTAGTGTATTACCTTCTACCTTTTCAATATAGTTTTTGGCGATAATGAACGAGCGGTGCGCCTGTGCGAAATTATGATGGTCTTTTAAAATGATTTTAATCTCAGATAGGGCGATGTATGATACAATCGTTTCGTTTAAGGTAAAAATCCGCACATAATTTTGCAGACTCTCTACCGCAACAATGTCGGTATACCTTACTTTAATTAAATTGTTTTTTTCGCTTTTGTTCCGAACAAAAAAGTAATCGTCTTCTTGTTTAACCGTAATATTTGGTTTGGTAGCAGTGTGTGGGAAAAGTCTGTTGATCGTTTCGGCAAAGCGAAAAAAAGTGTAAGGTTTTAACAAATAAGCACTTGCGTACATCTCAAAAGCTTCATATGCATATTTGGAATGTGAGGTAGTAAATATGAGTTTATCCGTTTTATGCCGTATTGCTTTTGACAGTTCTATGCCCGAAATCATGGGCATATCAACATCCATAAAAACAATATCAACAACATCTCCAGCAGTAATCTCATTTAAGGCCTGTATAGGATCGGTATAAGATTTTATTAATTGAATATTGGTGAGCTTATCAATATAAGATTTTATACCGTCGATGGCACGAATGTCGTCGTCTATTACGATACATTTTAATTTCATTAGGTGTGATGTTAAGGTTTACGAAATTATGTCATGCATTTTAAATAAAGAAATTATTTCCAGCTTGTAATGGTTTTTAGTTGTATTGGTAAGGAATATGATACAAATATGATTTGAGCCAAAATCACTGGCTGAGTATAAATTAAGCATCTTTAAATGAATAAAACAATTCTATTTAATTACTTGTATAACAATATATTGTGTTTTGATTCGTAATAATTTATAGATATATTTAATCACCCTAAATAATTATCCCTAAAACAATATCCCATGAAAAATAGAATTCGCACTGCCAATAGATTAAATGTTTCCATTACCAAGAAAGTGATCGAGTTGCAGGAACAAGGTTACGACTGTGATTTTCTGTTGTTGGCAAACGGCAACGTACTGTGTATGCAGACCAATTTTAATTATCCATTAAGTACAGTTGCCATCAAACAAATGGAGCATGGATACGATTTCTTTAGTCATTCTTACAAACACGTTCATACCATCGAAACCGGTAATGGCGAAAGGGGAGTGCTGCTTACCGAAAAAGCCTTTTAGTAGCATTTCGTTTTCTTACAATTTTATTCGTGTCCCAGGATTGAAATTTGTGGTGTAATTAAACATTAATAACATGACAGATTCAATCCAACCAACCATACTGATTACCGGAGCAACCGGAAGCGTAGGTTCAGAACTAGCAAAACAACTGGCAGAGAAACAAATTCCTTTTAGAGCACTGGTGAGGTCTTTAGATCAAGCGGAAGCGTTAAAACAGCTCAAGGGAGCCGAACTGGTAAAAGGCGATTTTAAAGATGAACTGAGTGTTTTAAAAGCTTTAAAAGGGATAGAGCAGGTTTTTCTGCTAAGCAATTCATCAGAAGATGCTGAAAGCCTACAAAGCCATTTTGTAGATGCAGCTGTTAAAAGTAATGTAAAACACCTGGTTAAGCTTTCGCAATTTGCTGCCAACTTAAATTCTCCAGTCCGTTTTCTCCGTTACCACGCCGTGGTTGAAGAAAAAATTAAAAGAACAGGTTTACAATACACTTTCCTGAGGCCAAACTTATTTATGCAGGGTTTGCTCGGCTTTGCCGATGCCATTAAATACCAGCAAAAGTTTTTCGCGACGGCGGGCGAGGCAAAAATTAGTTTGATAGATGTTCGGGATATTGCTGCTGTTGCTGTAGAAAGACTTATTACAGCCGATCAGGATAGTAAAGTTTATGATATTACTGGTCCGGAAGCCATAAGCCACCAGGAAATAGCCGAAGCACTATCTGAAGTCTTACACAAAGAAATTAAGTATGTTAATGTTTCGGACGATGAAATGTTAGTAGCCTTAGTTCAGTTTGGCTTCCCCGAATGGCAGGCAGCAGGTTTAATAGAAGACTATGCGCATTACGCACGTGGCGAAGCGGCAGTAATCAGCCATGCTGTACAAGATGTTACCGGTAAATCGCCAAGAAAATTCATCGATTTTGTTGAAGATTATAAAACTCTTTTTGAGTAGATTTTTTTTGTGGTGTCAGATGTTTTTTGTGGTGTCAGATGTTACCATCTGACACTCATCTTCATCATTCAATATTTTATCCACTACAAATGGAGAATTATCAACTGTCAGATGGTAACATCTTACAGCACAAGAGCTCAATCCCATCTTAAGAGACATTATCAAAAAACTTTTTGTTATTCTTTTTGTTTAGATTTTATTCAATATATTTAAACAAAATAATGACTTACTCCATTTCAGATCTTGAACAGCTTTCGGGCATTCATTCTCATACCATCAGGATCTGGGAGCAGCGGTATAATGCCTTGAGCCCCATGCGCTCGCAGGGCAATACGCGTTTATATGACGACAAACAGCTTAGAAAACTGTTAAACATCGTGAGTTTAAATAAGAGTGGATTAAAAATTTCTAAAATCTGCAGCCTTTCTGACGAGGCCGTTGATGAACTTTTAGATCAACAGCTTTCTTATGTATCGGACGATGAACAGGCCGAGTATTATATCTCACAGCTTATTAAATGTGGTTTGGCTTTTGATGAACTGTCTTTCAATCATTTAATTGACGAGGGGATCGATAAACTGGGGCTTTCCGGGTGTTACCGGAAAATTATGTATCCACTACTGGTACGTTTGGGATTAATGTGGCGAAAAGACGATATTTGTCCAGCCCATGAACATTTTTTATCAAACATTATCCGTCAAAAAATATTTACGCATATCAATAATGCACCTTTAACAAAATCTTCCCGTGGAACCTGGCTGCTTTTTTTACCTGAAGACGAAGACCACGACATTGGGTTGTTATTTGCCAATTACATGCTTAGGATGCACCATCATCAGGTTATTTTTTTAGGGAGTAAGGTTCCGTTAGATTCGATTGAAAGAGTATTCTCCACACTAAATGTAGATCATGTTTTACTTTTTATGGTCAAATCCAGATCAGGTATTGCATCACAAAAATATATAGATCAATTATCAGAAATATGCTCATCCGCTAAAATTCATCTTGCCGGAAACGGCCAGGTGATCGGTAACTTAAAAGATATCGGTCACATTAACTGCTTTAAAACACTCGATGAATTTGAAAAATTAATTCAATATCCCTTGTTACATGAAAGAAATCTTTGATCAACTATCTGCCGATTGTAGTAGGTTAACCACCCGGAAATACAGTACCAGTTTTTCGCTCGGTATTCGTTTCTTAGGTAAAGAACTGCGTTTGCCTGTTCACGCCATCTATGGTTTTGTGCGTTTGGCAGACGAAATTGTAGATAGTTTCCATCATTACGACAAGAAATTTTTACTGGATAAGTTTAAGCACGATACTTTCGAAGCTATTCATCTGGGCATTAGCTTAAATCCCATTCTCAATTCATTTCAGCGGGTAATCAATCAATATCAGGTTGATCATGAGTTGATTAATTGTTTCTTTAAAAGTATGGAAATGGACCTCTCGGAAACAAAATATACCCCCGAACTTTATAACGAATATATTTTAGGTTCTGCAGAAGTAGTGGGGTTAATGTGTTTAAAGATTTTTACAAATGGCATTTCTGGAGATTACGAACGGCTAAAACCTTATGCGATGAAACTGGGCTCAGCTTTTCAGAAGGTTAATTTTCTGCGTGATGTTAAAGCCGATCATCAGGCTTTAAACCGTAACTATTTTCCAAATGTAAATTTGGCACTATTCTGTGATCGTCAGAAAAGAGAAATCGAAAGTGAAATTGAACAGGAGTTTGCTTTTGCATTAAGGGGCATTAAAATGTTGCCTGCAGCTTCTAAAAACGGCGTATATTTATCCTACATCTATTATAAAAAATTATTCGCTAAAATAAAGGGGCTAAGCGCCGAAAAGATTATGACGGAAAGAATCAGGATTTCGAACACACGTAAAGTTGGTTTAATGTTCGATTCGCTGATCCGCAATAAGTTAAATGCAATTTAAATGGAAGAACAGGTTATTTTGGTAGATCATGAGGATGTGCCAAGGGGACAGATGGATAAAATGGAGGCGCATAAGAAAGGTTTATTACATCGCGCTTTTTCTGTTTTTATTTTTAACAGTAAACGCGAACTGTTATTGCAGCAAAGGGCTTTAAATAAATATCATTCCGGAGGTTTATGGACCAATACCTGTTGCAGTCACCCAAGGGTCAATGAAAGCAATATACAGGCGGCCAAGAGAAGGTTGAAAGAAGAGATGGGAATGGATTGTGATATTACTTATCTTTTTAAATTTACCTATAGGGCCGAATTTGCAGATGGATTAACAGAGCATGAGGTAGACCACGTTTTTTTTGGATGGAGCGATGCTTTGCCTGTTATCAATCAGGATGAGGTGGAGACCTACAAATATATGGATTTAGAAGCTTTGGCTGATGATATTCGTGTGAATCCAAGTGTATATACACCCTGGTTAAGAATCTGCTTGGGAAAGGTTATTGAGCATGCCTCAACCGTTAAAACAAAAAACGGGCATACAACCTAAGTCGTATACCCGTATCTAAATTAACGCTCTCGAGGACAAATATAGGACTAGTTTGCAAAATTCCTAAAAGTTTAACACTTCTTTTACTTTAAGATTATAGTTCGTAGTTTGGGTTTTTACTGATCATTGATTTAAGGTGTTAATATATAGGGATTTATGTTTTTTGATAAAAATCGGGAATAAAAAATATTTTTTTGATCATTTAATTTCTTTCAATTCATCTATCACCATAAGGAATAATTTTTTGCATAAAATCTTAGAAATGAGTGGTGAATTTTAGGCGTCATTTAGAAAAATAAGGCAGTGGCTATCTTATCCCTATTCGTATAGTTTTTGACATTTCTTGCAATAGTAGGTTTGCCGATGAGTTTTGCCCAATTCTTTTTTCTCGATGACATGATGAAGCGGACATTCTTTTTGGCTATATACCTCCCAATGTTTGCTTAGCGCATTTTCTTTTTTCCATTTTAAAAAATCGAAACTATAATTCCTGGCTTCTTTAACCAATGCCTTTAGTTTTGTAGGGGGTAGATTTTCAATCCTGGTTAAAGGATGTACGCGGATACGGTATAGAACCTCATTTTTAATAATGTTGCCAACGCCACTAAAAATCTGTTGATCCAGCAGAATATCGCAAACGAAGGCCTCAGGTTCTTTTTTTAATTTTTTAATGGCTGCCTTGCTATTCCATTCATCGGCCATTATGTCGTTTTCCCAATTATAATGTTCTTTAACGTTACCTTCTAAAAGGTCGACCTTGCAGGTATAAAAATTCAATTCATCCTTTTTGAAAATAAGGCCGAGTTTTAATGGAGTTTTCTTTCGCTCGTTAATGAGGTAAGTGCCAAATAACATGAAATGGATCCGGATAGTAAAATCGTTAAAACAGATCAGGAAATGTTTGCCCCAGCTTTTGAAAGCCTGAATTTTTTGATGCAACAACCTGTCTTTATCGATATTTTTGGCATTGCCTGCCACCTCCAATATCTCGGGCTGACCTAAATGGAGTTCCTTTATTAAATCCTTTAATATTACGATCGACGGGCCTTCGGGCATATTATTCTTCCTCCAGTTTTTTGAAATTAAATTTGTCTTTAATGTAACTGTTAAAATATCTCCCTTTTGATCCGGAGGCCTTTAACATCTTATAAATCTTTTCTGGTACATTTTGATATAGGTATACCATATCCGTAACGAAGATGACTTTTAGTGTTTTCGTAACTCCATCATAACTAAAATATTTGATTACTGAAGATGGCATAACCTTATTTCTCACCTTAAAAACAGTTGCCGTTCAAAAATGGTTTTAGTCGTTTTTGAGTTCCGATTCTTCCTTGGCAACTTTTATCTTTTCCTTTTTCAGATCAATCCTGATGATGTTGTACAAACTCATGTACACATTGGCGATCCATACAATGGAAAAAAAAGAAATGATATAACCGCGCCAATCGGGATAAATTAAGGTGAATTTGGTGATGAAGAGTAGGGCAGCGGTTACATAATGACTGAAACAATATTCGCAGGTAAAAACATAGAAAAACTTCCGTTTAATCAGCTTTTTGCAGTTTTTCGATCGGTCTACACAGAATTCGCGTGCCTCTTTAAATATTTCTTCCTTGGTAACCGTCCATGCAATGCAAGCTACGGGCAGAGCCATAATGAAGAGATAGTAGATATGTGTTTCCATGTTGATTAAATTCGGATATCAGTACAACCTTAAAGCCTTGAAAATGTTTAGCTAAGCGATAAACATTTTGACTATATTTATGTTAATTAAAATATATCTAATCACTTATTGTTATGGAAAGATCAGAAATTATATCACTTTTAGAGGTCATCAATCAACAGGTAAGTTCTTCGGTTTTAGGTGGGATGGAAGAAGAATATGAAGAATTAGAAAGTATGGGACTGATAAAAATCAACCGCGAATCGGTGCAATGGTCGTCGGCGATGACACCTGCCGGGAATGCTTATTTGGGACACGATTAATTTGTTTATTTAAACACAGAGGCCACAGAGTAGAAGGCACAGAGATCATAAAACTGGTGGTTTATTGGCTGAGCTAGAGGGAACAATAAACCACAAAGAAAAATTCTAGATATAGAAGATTCGTTACCATCGATTTGTCAGTCTGAGCGTAATCGAAGACCTTTTAGTTAGATCAATTAGTGATTGAGCGTATAATAAACATAGGATCATGTCGATCTTGTGTGTTCTTAAATGGTCTGATAGGGTTTAAAATGATTTGGATTCTTTTAATTTATTTTTTGATTACTGTTCAAGCCAAATAGCCCTGATGGAAATGGAAATCCCTTTTGGTTGGTGGTTAAATTGTTTGACCCTGAGATTTTAACCAAAAGGATTGCAATGCACAGCAGGACCGAACCCAATTAATGGTTACAGGCATTGCGATTCAAAAAAACCTTAACTAAATTTAATAGATTTCATCACACGCTTTACGACCAAACTTTGACCGATTTATTGCTGGAATTCTGCTAAATTTGCTGCAAGTTTAGAATTGTGCCTAAAATGAAATAAGTGGCCATTCTAATGCAGATATGAACGATTTACAACTTAGAACAGTAAATGTAACCCGATACGTTACGCCTTTGCGTGAGGGCGGCTCTATGCCTGCTATTGCAGAGGCTGATGACAATTTTTTATATGTACTAA
This sequence comes from Pedobacter psychrodurus, assembly GCF_032678585.1. Lineage (GTDB taxonomy): Bacteria > Bacteroidota > Bacteroidia > Sphingobacteriales > Sphingobacteriaceae > Pedobacter > Pedobacter psychrodurus_A. The sequence goes on from NZ_JAVTSN010000014.1 coordinate 102,784, forward strand.
AATTTAGAGGCGCAGGGCAGGGCACAAGGGCATTGATTGCCGAACTAATCGGTGGTGAAATTGCCCGTATTTTAGGTTTACGCGTACCAGAATTGGTTTTTGCCAATTTAGATGAGGCTTTTGGAAGAACAGAACCCGACGAAGAAATCCAGGATTTATTGAAAGCCAGTGTTGGCTTAAATTTAGCCTTACACTATTTGTCTGGGGCAATTACTTTCGATCCAACGGTAACCACAGTTGATGCCAAATTGGCTTCGCAGATTGTTTGGTTAGATTGTTTTTTAACCAATATGGACCGCACCTGCAGGAACACCAATATGTTGGTTTGGCATAAAGAACTTTGGTTAATCGACCATGGTGCTGCATTATATTTTCATCATTCCTGGCAAAACTGGGAAGAACAGGCCATTAAACCTTTCTATTTGGTTAAAGATCATGTATTGTTGCCTTGGGCCACAGAACTGGAAAGTGTGCATGAAGAATTTACCCGGATACTTAATCCCGAGAAAATTGAGAGAGTTATTCAATTGATTCCTGATGATTGGTTGGAGGGCGAAACAAACTTCGAAACTAAAGAAGATCACCGGAAAGCCTATATTCATTTTCTTACCGAGCGATTATCACATTCAGCAATATTTTTAAAAGAAGCACAGCATGCAAGGGAAATTCTTATTTGAGTATGCTGTAATCCGCGTGATGCCGAGGGTAGAACGGGAAGAATTTATTAATGTGGGGATAATTTTATTCTGTGCCAGGCAAAAATTTTTAAAAAGTGTTTTTGTATTGGATGAAGCTAGGGTAAAAGCTTTTTCTGCGGCTGTAGATGTAGAAGAATTAAAAGAAAACCTGTCTGCATTCGAAAGGATCAGCATAGCAGCAAAAGGATCTGGGCCTATCGGTCAATACGATCAGGCCTCACGGTTTAGGTGGCTCACCGCAACCAGAAGTACGGTAGTGCAATGCTCAAAAGTACATCCCGGTTTTTGTGATGATGCAGAGCAGACTTTGGTGAGATTACATCAGGAGCTCGTTTTGTAATGATCAATAATCAAATCACAAGGTTCAAACCCTAAGCGCTCAGCTCAGTTTTAACCAATTAACCAGTTACCAATTTAAACAATTAACCCATTGCTCCTTGCCAAAAGAATACTTTAAAAAACTTCAGGATTTGCTCAATACAGAGCGTGAAGAAGATTTGCAATCCTATTTAAAACTTACAGAAAATACTTCTGCTGCGGATAGGAGGGCTTTGGGTTTAACCTGGTATCCGATAGCCATCAGGAATACTGAAATTGGCCGTGGTGATTATTTAACGGTAGAACTGGAGCGCACAACCCATCAGGATTTTTCTCATCAGTTCCGTTTTGGATCATCTGTAGTATTGTTTTCCAATCACGATGCCAAAGAAGACCGCATGGAAGGCATTATTACGCATCAAAGCGGTAGCCGGATGAAAATTAGTTTCCGCGTGGATGAATTGCCAGATTGGACAAGGGACGGGAAACTTGGTGTGGATTTGCTTTTTGATAATAACAGTTACGACGAGATGCAAAATGCCCTTAAACAGGCTACAAATCTTTCAGAGAATATCTCAGAAAATAAGCTGATCCGCATTTTAACCAAGGGAGAAAAACCATCATTTCAGAGCGAAGAGAAGTTTATTATTCCAAATACGTTAAACGACTCACAACAACTTGCCGTAAATAAAATTATCTCGGCAGATCATTTAGCCGTGGTTCATGGTCCGCCGGGGACAGGTAAAACAACAACACTTGTCCACGCCATAAAATCGTTGGCAAAACACAGTGATCAAAAGATCCTCGTTGTAGCGCCTAGTAATACTGCAGTAGATTTATTGACTGAAAAATTAGCCTTAGCGGGTTTGAAAGTAATCCGGGTAGGTAATCCGGCCAGGGTTTCAGAAAAATTGCTTGCTGCCACGCTCGATCACCAAATGGCCGATCATCCGGAAATGAAAACCATTAAAGCACTTAAAAAGCAAGCCAACGAATATAAAAACATGGCCCATAAGTATAAGCGCAGTTTTGGCAGGGCGGAGCGCGAACAGCGAAAAGCCCTTTTTGACGAAGCACATAAAATTGGCAAGGAAGTAGAAAAAACAGAACAATATATAATGGATAATCTGTTTACAAAAACACAGATTATTACCGCCACTTTGGTTGGCGCAAACCATTATACCGTTCGGAATTTAAAATACAATACCATCATAATTGATGAAGCCGGTCAGGCTTTAGAGCCGGCTTGCTGGATCCCCATTTTAAAAGCACAAAAGGTGGTTTTGGCAGGCGATCATTTTCAGCTTTCGCCAACTATAAAATCAAATGATGCCGCCAGAAATGGCTTAAGTAATACTTTGCTCGAGAAAATGGTAAGCCTTCATCCAGAGTCGGTTGTGTTGCTTAACGAACAGTACCGGATGAATAAGGACATTATGGGCTATTCATCCAAAGTATTTTATAAAGATGAGTTAAAAGCACATCATTCTGTTGCTGATCGTACCTTGTTTGCCGGTGATAAAGCGATTCAGTTTATCGATACGGCAGGTTGTAGTTATGATGAAAAATTGGATGGTACCAGTACAACCAACCCAGATGAAGCCGCATTTTTAGTTAAACATTTAACGCAATTGGTAGAAAGCTTAATTGCTCATCCTTTGACTGCCGATTTCCCTTCCATTGCAATTGTTTCTCCTTATAAACAACAGGTACAGATTTTGAATGCATTGGTTCAGGAGAATGAAGTTCTGAGTCCATATCGCAATAAAATAGCTGTTAATACTATTGATAGTTTTCAGGGGCAGGAACGCGATGTGGTTTATATTAGTTTAACCAGAAGCAATGCAGATGGAAGTATTGGCTTTTTATCGGATACCAGAAGGATGAATGTGGCGATGACCAGGGCCAGGAAAAAGCTTGTGGTGATTGGGGATAGTTCGACACTTTCCAAATCAAAATTCTATGCCGATTTTATCCAATATGCAGAACAGTTAGACGCTTACCATAGTGCATGGGAATTTATGGATGTATAAATCATAAAACTGTTACCATATAGAGCAGAAGGAACTGAATAAAATTATTATTTTTACTTAATCATCTCAGATTAGTGGTAAATTCTTGATATTTAAAGAGAAGGGAGATTTTTAATTTCCACACTGATAACATATTAGATGGCCGGACCAATTATCCCATTTAAATGATAGAAAATATCAAAATTCTTATTGCTGATGATAATGATTTGATGAGACTCTTAATGAAGCGTTTTTTTACCAAATATATTAGCGGCCCACACGTTTCGGAAACCAAAGATTTACCCGAAACGATTAACTATCTGAAAGAAAAATCAATTGATTTTTTGCTTTTAGATATTAATATGCCACAAGGAGATAGTAACCCAGATACGGTACGCGAAATTTTAACCATTCAGCCAGACATTAAAGTTTGCATGTTCAGTGGCAATGATAAAACTACGCTGGAGCAAGGCTTTTTAGATGCCGGTGCTGTAGGCTTTATTCAAAAGGATGAAAATATGGGCGATACGCTCGAAAAGGTTATTATAAGGGCATTTAATTAAACTTTTTCCAGTTTCTTTTCTTCTAGTTTACCTGATATGCTGGCTCCTGCAATCAACAATTCGTGGGTGATGGTTTTGGTATATTCGGTAATTTCAGATTTAAAATCTTTCACTGAAGAACCTGACCGGATTTCTTCCAGCCTTTTTTCCCATTGCCCGGTAAGCTCTGCCTGTGCAATCTGTTTATCTTTAACAACTTCGTAAACAGCCAAACCTTTATTGGTAGGTACCAGGTTCCGTTTTTCCCTGGTAATGTATTCTCTGGTAATTAAGGTTTCGATGATGGATGCACGTGTTGCCGGGGTACCTAAACCACTATCTTTCATAGCATAACGCAATTCTTCATCTTCAATCTCTTTACCACAGGTTTCGAGTGCTTTTAACAATGAGGCTTCATTGTACATCGGTTTGGGTTTGGTTTGCTTCTCTAAAAGTGATTTTTCGGTAATAGGTAATAGTTCACCGGCAACAACCTTTGGTAAAGCTGCGTTGTCTTCATCCTTTTTATCATCTTCAGGATCATTAAAAACCGCCCGCCAGCCTGCAGATCGGATTACCGTTCCATTGGCCACAAAGGCGACCCCAGATTGAATGGTGATTTTAGTTAACTCCTTCAGACATTCCTGATGAAAGGCCTCAATCATCCGGCCCACAATCATATCGTATACCGCCTGTTTATCCGGACTTAAACCATACGCTTGCTCTCCGGTAGGTAAAACGGCATGGTGATCGGTTACTTTTTTAGCGTTAACGCTTCGTTTATTCAAGGCAACCGTTTGCAGAAATTGAGCCTGTTTCCCAAAATCAGGGTGATCGGTAAATTTTGAAATTAAATCCGGAACGCCGGCATACACATCATCACCGATATAGCGAGATCCGGTACGGGGATAAGAAACCAGTTTACTCTCGTATAAGTTCTGCAAAATATTCAGCGTTTGATCGGCCGTGTACCCTTTTTTCTTATTGGCTTCTTGCTGTAAACTACTTAAATCATGCAATAAAGGAGGTGGTTCTTTTCGTGGTTTGGCTTCTACTGCCGTGATATTTCCACCTGTCGCAAAACCAGAGGCTACATCCTCTACAAGCGCAAATAGTTTTTCTACCTCTTCTTTATCTTTATAATTTGAAGTGGATATGGCTTTAAAAACCTGTTCCTCTTTAATCAGTAAAATACTGATCTGAAAATAGGTTTGGGGTACAAAGTTTTTGATTTCTAAAAAACGGGCACAAATCATGGCCAGGGTAGGTGTTTGTACCCTTCCTAATGATAATACCGTTCTGTTTCCCGCCGAAATACTTAAGGCCTGAGTGGCATTCATCCCCACCAACCAATCAGATTCTGACCTACAGTGTGCCGAATTGAATAAAGTATCGTAATCTGTGCCGGGTTTTAAATTCCGGAACCCATCTTTTATGGCTTCATCGGTTTGAGAAGAGATCCAGAGTCGCTTGAAAGGTTTTTTGCACTTTAAATAATAATAGATGTATCTAAAGATTAATTCACCTTCACGCCCAGCATCCGTTGCTACAATAATCTCTGTAGCTTCATCAAAAAGTTTTTTAATCGTATCCAGTTGCTTCCGAACCGCCGGATCTTCTACAAAGCCATCTTTGGTTTTGATTTTTCGTATGGCAAGCTTGAATTTTTGAGGAAGCATGGGTAAATGTTGCTTTCTCCAGCCGATAAAGCCGTAATCCTGTGGGGGTGCCAATTGTAATAAATGCCCAAATGCCCAGGTAAAAGAGTATCCTTTACCTTCAATGTATCCATCTTTTCTGGTGGTTGCTCCGAAAACTTTAGCAAGTTCACGACCAACAGAGGGCTTTTCTGCAATTACAATCTTCATGAATGGGCTTATCTTTTCAACCCCAAAGATGATCAAAATATTGGCAACGGCTTAAAAAAATTACTCACAATGCCATTTAACACTCCTTTTTGCAAACAATTATCAGATAACTTTGTACATGAGGTGTGCTAAGAAATTTTATATCAAATTGATTAACAATTTGGTAATACTTCAATCTAACAGCTGCAACTGATTTTTAATGAATGGATAAAGTTTACGAATTAGAAGAACATAAAATTAAAGTGGGGCTCGAACCTCAACTAATTCGCGTATATAGCAATGCTGAACTTTGGGATTATCTTGATGGAAAAGCAAATGATCGATTTGAACTTATGGTGAATACCATTAAAGCAGATTATGCGCAACAATTTGGGAAAACCCTGGCCATTTCTAACGATTCGCTTATTGTAGAAATTCTGGTGCATGTATACTGCGATTTCCTGGGTTTGTCCTTCAACCGCATTGTAAAGATCAAATGGATCCAAGCCTTAGTAAAAAGGCTTTTAAAACGAGCTGAGGTGGTAGATTGCGGCGAGAAAAGTGTCGATAGCAACCGCTGGGTCTGGGATTTGCTGGCTGGCAATAAATCATTTTTTATCGCAATTTTACCAAAAAACCTAAATGCAAAGGATATTAAAAAGCATTAATCCATATGCGCTGCAAACAGTTGCTCCTGATTTAAAATGACGCTTGCAGCCAATGTTTCATTCAAAAAGGAAGAATTGTACTGCTGATCAGAGTTGTTGATAAAAAGTACTGTCCGGTCTGATATGCTATTGATTACCTGGTCGGCCAGTTTAGCTGGAACAGCGGGGCATCCCTGGCTTCTGCCCAATCTACCCAATTCATCTATGCTTTTCTGACTTACATAACTCGCACCGTGAACCACAATAGATCTTTCCCTTGCATTGCTGTTAAAACCCTGGTCCATGCCATCTAATTTCAGCGAACGCCCATGTTTGCCAAAATAGATTTCGCCAGTTAAATAAAAACCTATACTGCTCTGGTTCGAATTGATATCATTTGAAAAGGAGGAAGGTTTATCGCCACCACTGTTTTGTCCGTGGGCTACCCAGGTATTTAACAGTAGTTTTTTGCTGGCCAGATCGATAATGTATAAACGCTTTTTACAGCTTTCCTGATCGAAATCGGCAATGGTTAAAACCGATTTGGTATTTAATAAACCCGAATATTTCATGTTGTAAAATCCGGTAATGGCTTTTTCGAAAACTTGTTCGCTTAATCCTGCAGAATCTAAATGAACCTGGTGGTAAATATTTAAAATGTATTGGTTGTACAGGCTGTCTGCAGCGATGTTCTTTACTGCTTCTTGTTGTGTATGTGGAGCCTCCACCGCTTTCCAACTTGTTCCGACAATGCTCATACCCACTAAAAAAATCGTAGCAATGTCCAGGATGTATTTCTTCATTCAGTTTGGTTTAGTTTGATATAGAGTTATTTATACGGTTATTCAGACAGAATGTTGCCCAAAGCAAATTTGTAGTGCTAAAAATACAATTGGTTTTACACTCCCGTGACTTAGTAAGCGTGTGTATAGCTTTTAGGAATGTGAATTTTCCATTATTCGGATAATCGCACTAACAAAGCATTTTTTCAATTGTTGTTTTTTTAAAGCTCAGCATTATGAAAATTCTATTAACCGGTGCAAATGGTTATATCGGTACACGGTTGCTTCCGCTTCTGCTGGAAGAAAAACATGAAATCGTTTGTATGGTACGCGACAAACGTAGGTTTATTGCCGAATCAGAATTGAGCGAGCAGGTAAAGATTATTACCGGCGATTTACTAGACGCAAAAAGTTTAAACGAAATTCCATATGATATAGATGCCGCATATTATCTGGTGCATTCGATGTCGTCTAGCGATAGTGGATTTACGGATATGGAGAAATCATCATCCGAAAATTTTTCAGCAGCTATCCAAAAAACAAATTGTAAACAAATTATTTATTTAACCGGAATAGCCAACGATGAACATTTATCGAAACATTTGGGTTCGAGATTAGCGGTTGAAGAAGAACTTAAATCATCGGGGAAAGCCTGTACCATTTTAAGGGCGGCCATTATTATTGGTTCGGGAAGTGCATCTTTCGAAATTATCAGGGATTTAACGGAGAAGATTCCTTTTATGATTACACCCAAGTGGGTAGAAACCCGCTGTCAGCCCATTGGTATCCGTGATGTTCTGGCCTATTTAACCGGCGTACTGCATCATGAGAAGGCCTATAATGAAACATTCGATATCGGAGGGCCAGATGTGCTCACTTATCGGGAAATGCTTTTAGGCTATGCCAAAGAGCGTGGACTAAAGCGATGGATTATCACTGTTCCGGTTTTAACGCCCAGGTTATCTTCTTTATGGTTGAATATGATTACCCCAGTACCTTATTCGCTGGCCAGGAGTTTAGTAGATAGCATGAAGAATGAGGTGATATGCAAAGATGACCGCATTCGGGAAGTGGTACCCAGAAACTGTTTAACTTATGCAGAATCACTACATCTGGCCTTCGAAAAGATCGATCAGAATTCTATTGTTTCGAGTTGGAAAGATGCCTTAAACCGGGGTTACCTAAATTCGAATTTTATGGACCAGATTAAGGTGCCACAGAATGGAACTTTACAGTATAAAGTAAAAATGCCATTTGAACGGAAAGCTGAAGAAGTTTTTGAAAATATCTGGAGTATCGGAGGGAGCAGGGGGTGGTATTTTATGGATTGGCTTTGGCATTTGCGCGGCTTTTTAGATAAAATGTTCGGTGGAGTAGGTACGAGAAGAGGAAGAACAAGTAATACCGATCTTCAGGCAGGTGATGTACTGGATTTCTGGCGCGTTCTGTTGGCCGATCGGCAGAATAAAAGATTATTGTTATATGCCGAAATGAAAGTACCCGGTGAGGCCTGGCTCGAATTGAAACTTGTAGAATTTCACGGAAAAGCATTTCTTTCACAAATCGCCACTTTTAGGCCAAAGGGTTTATGGGGCAGGGTATATTGGTATGCTATGTGGCCCTTCCATATTGTGCTTTTTAAAGGTATGGCCAAAGAGATTACCACTTACCAGCCCAGTAGTTAAATCTATTTGTGTATTTTTGCACGATACAATACAAAAATGCCAAACGAAGAAAACGATTACTCTTTCTGGACCAAATACAAAAGATTTGCTTCTACAGAAATCTTAATGTACCTCATCATGATTATCGGTATTGGTTTAGGGATTATTTTTTTAAGCTAAAAACCCATTTTTGTTTCCCGCAGATTTCGCAGAAAACAAGCGCAGATCATATTTTAGACAACAGGATAGTGCTAATTCTTTAAGCTAAGGGCTAATTTTAAATAATCTGCAGCATTAACATCATTGATGAATTTAGAAAACTCCACATACTGATCGGCAGGAAATGTTCCATCGTTTAGGATTAATTTCCGGTAGTAAGTCAGTTTATTTCCCGCTAGATCTGCTTTACACACATATTCGCCAAAAGCGCTTTTAAAACTTTTATTTTGTCCGACAATTAATTCTGGCTTTACATTTTCGGGTAAGGTATATACAATGGTGTCTTCGTCAGTATAGCCGCGGTTAATGTAAACAGGCAGGGTTCTGTTTCTCATTTCAGGGATCGATCTTTTAACATTAAAGGCATTGAGCTGCAAAAACATTTTATTTCCATTTACAGGAGCATAATTCCTGATATTAATGCTGATGTCTTCTATTAATTTAGGGTCTATATCTTTTTTCTGTGCGAAAGAAACCGTTTCAAAATCGATGTTATCAATATTGTATGTTTCTTTTAGAAGTTTATGCTGCTCGGTTATGGATTTTCCGATCAACGACTCCTGATTTTCATATTGTGAACCAGCATAAACCGTATTCATTTTTCCAGCAACACTTCCGTCAGGTTGAATAATTAAATTTGCCTTACGGGTCTGTAAATTTTCGGCCGTTGTGAGTTTTGGCGTATGCAACAGTTTTCCTCCGTCTGGGGTACAGGCCAGTACCAATCTATCATCGGTAAAATCGCTTAAAAAACCAAACGGTATTTTCTGACTGGTACATTCCAGCCAGGTGGTATCACCTTTTAAAGGCATACATAAAATGATGTGGTTGCCCTGTACCATGCTGGCATATTTGGGATCCATACTTTTCTTTTCCGAGCCGGCCTCTACCACACAATAATAAGAATCAATATCTGCTGCACTGAGCAAACTTTGCATGTAGTTTACCAATGCTTTACAATCGCCATATCCCAGGCGGTCTACTTCGCTGGCGCCAATAGGCTGAAAACCACCGATGCCGATCTGTACGCTGATGTATCTTGTTTTATCCTGTAGGTATTGATAAATTTTTCTGGCTTTCTCTTTATCTGTTGTTTCATTTTTAACCAAATCTTTTATCGTTTGGATTGTAGTAGGGGGTAATGCTTTACGTTCCTTTAATAAATCGTCGTAAATCCATTTTCCCAGTTCTTGCCAATTGTTATAATTTCCCTTATGATTGTAATAATAAAAATCTTGTGGCGCAATTTGGATGCTGGTGGCGTATGTTTCGTGTGCCGGACTATAGGGCTCTGTTCTAACGGCTAAAATATTACTTACTTTCCAGATGGTTTTTTTCTGTTTTTCATCCGTTGTTATTTCAGGAGTTCCGTTATAACTCTGCGTTTTTACCCTTACCTGATCGGTAGGTTTGCAAATAAAGGTGTAGCTGCTTTTTTCTACTGAAACATCATCGGCCGGTTTTGGCGTCCAATCGGGAATAATGAGGTTTTGTTTGTTTCTGATTTCGTAATTATAAACAATAGTATAAGGGTATTGATTTACGGATGGCAGATAATGTTTAAGACGGCTATCCACAAAAAGCGAAAATCCATCGGCAGCACTCATATCTGCAAAATCATTTTGAGAAAACTTATTGATCGGTTTACCTACACTATTGTAAACTTCTCCTTTTATCCCTTTAATCGAAATGTTTTTGTCGTAATAAATTACCAAACGGGCTTCATCTTCTCCATTTTGGTTAAAAACGGTAATGGCTTTTTTAACATTAAGCATCACATTATCCGGAGAACGCATATCTATAACGGTTTCCTCATTCCGGATACAGGCATTGGCCCGGTTACGTAAATTTGCTGGGATTAAATCAACATCATAATTATCTTGAGCAAAGCCAGTAACTGATATTAAAAGCAGAAAAACTACAGTGTATAAAAATCTCATCTAATTACCCTTTTTTAGTAAAAACTCTGTTTTCTGGTTCTGAATAATTTTACTGTAGAATTCTTTGAGAAAAAGATATTCTTCTGGCTGATAAATCGCATTATTAAACTGTAAAATCTGGCTCATCGAAATGGTATCGTCCTGTAAACCGGTTTGAAGCAAGTACTTTCCACCAGCATTGGGTAGTGCGATGGCCATATCCTTAGGTTTCTCCATTAATTGATACTTCTCTGGCAAAGTTACGTTAATGATGATCCGTTCATCCGATGCCGCACCTAAATCAACAGGGTAGGTGCGCTCATTCAAATTGAACGGGTTTTTCGAAATGGTATTAATGAAAAACGGACTAAAATAAAACTGATTGTTATTAGCACCGTCGTTGACGGTAAATTCTATTTCATATTTTTCTACCAATGTGTTTTCAACGCTATCCAGGTTTGAAATGTTGTGCTCCAGTATTTTAATCCTGGTTAAGCGTTCATCTAGTTTTTCTACATACTCATCGGGCGAACTGTACTTTAGAATGTCTCTTCTCTTATTGTATGCGGCATAGCCAAGTGAATGGGTAGTTAGCGTTCCCACAATTTTTCCATCAGTCGTCATTTTGCCCATAAGAATATAGCTGGTAACTGTTTTCTGACTGGCTTTTAAATCGATCCAATAAGAAGGTTTTTTTAAATTAATCACCCTGCCCTGGTCGTTAATACACCTTAAAGGCAATAAACCAAATGGTAAGAGTGGCTCGGTAGCATCTAACAAATAACTTTTATCGCCAATATTTACTTTGGCCACCAGATAATTAAAATCGCTCATTACCGGATAAAGTTTGTTTACGGTTCCATTATCGCGGGTTGAAAGAATCACAGCTTCAGCATCTAAGCCAGCTGTAGAAAGTGCAGAAATTAAGCTGAGGTTAATATCGGCAACATTTCCCGACCTGCTCTCCAATGCTTTTTTAATATTGTCTTCTGAATATTTTCCGTAATAATTATCCCATTTAATCTGCTTTTTGATGTAGTTATAAATTGCTTTTGCTTTTTCCAGATCATCGGTACTACCTTTGGTAATTGATGGAATGAGGTCTTTAAAAACGTCCTTCCTTTTCATCTGATCTCCCAGGGTTTTGTAAGATGTTAATTCATAGTCTACATCCTTCCAAGTTTTAGTATAAGAAGTTTTTCCACCATTTAAATTCTGAACATCAGAAAGCTCAAAATAAATGGCCGATTTGAAATTACTGGGCGCTGTCATGTTATCTTCCTCAATAAATGCAGGAATATCTTTCATGAGGTAAGTAATTTTTGAGCAATCAATGGCCGCACCAGATAAACGCAAACATTCTTTGCTTAATTCAACTTTTTGATCGGTTAGCTTTTGAAATCCGCGCAAGGAAACATTGTAATTGTAAATGCCTGGGATGTAAACCAGGTATTCGCTGCTTACTTTAGGAATATCGCTCTGAAATTCCCAGGTTTTAAAATTAAATAGGTTTGGCGACCTTAATTTATAGCTATACTCAATGATAGAACCTTCCTTTAGGTTGGGAAGGGTAAATTTGGTAAGTCTTGTATATTTAGATCGGTTTTCGGTAAAAATAGCCTTTTTATCCATGGCCGTTTCAACAAAATTATTTTGGATATAGTTAAATGTTGAGGCTTTTAATTCACTGATTGTTTCTTCGCGTGTATCATCCTTATAGGTGGGAATGATAATGTTGGCTTCTTTAAAACCCTCTTTATTATAGATTTTGATTTTAATATGGTGTTCGAAAATTAGTTCTAAACTCCCGGTATTATCATCCCTTTGAATAGAAGCTGTTCCAAACTCTTTTAAAACGATGGCATTGGCGTTACTATCTAATTTTTTTCTGTCGAATTCGTAATCGTCGTAGGTAATGGCTCCGAAATTAAAGTTCTGGGCATGAATGTTTAACGATGAAAATAGGAGGAATAGTATGATGAGCGGTTTCTTCATTTAAATTTTGGATAGCTGGTATATTTATTTGTGGTTCTTTTAATATCGCATAAAATTAACCTATTTTCCTGTTTTTTTTACCAGAAAATCGAGCTTTTGATTTTGTATGATTTTGCTGTAAAATGTTTTTAAAGCAAGGTATTCTTCTGGTTGGTAAGTAGCATTGTTAAGTTGTAGCGTTTGGTTTACGATTATCGCACTGTTGGCTGTTTCAGTTTCCAATAGGTATTTTCCGCCAGTTTTGCCGATTGCGATGGATAGATTTTTTGGCTTATCTACCATTTCAAAACCGGCTGGCAATTCGATGTTAATAGTGGCCCTGTCGTCGGATTTGGAACCTAAATCGATAGGGTATTTTCTTTCGTTTAAGTTAAAGGGGTTTTTAGAAATTGAATTGATAACGAAAGGATTAAAATAGAACTCATTCTGCTTGAGTTCATTATTGGTTTTCATTTCTATCGTGTACTCTTCCGTTAATACATTTTCTACACTATCCAAGTTAAATACTTGGTGCGACAGAATTTTTACCCTTGGCATACTCTCCTCAAGTCTTTCCACAAACTCGTTTAGTGATGCAAAGTTTTTTATTTCTTTCCGTTTATTTAATGCTGCATATCCCTGACTGTGAATGGTCAGTTTGCCCGTCATTTTTCCATCTAAATCGAGCCTGGCATTAAATAGATAATTTTTTGTGGTTTTTTGCGATGCTTTTAAATCTATCCAATAAGAAGGTTTCTTCAGATTTACAACTCGGCCCTGATCGTTTATACACCTGAAAGGTAATAATCCGAAAGGTAAAAGCGGCTCAGTGGCATCTAAAAGATAGGCTTCTCCATCGATGTCTACTTTGGCTACTACATAATCAAAATCGGTAACAATAGGGTAAAGTTTGTTCACCACTCCATTATCTCTTGTTGATAATATCACGGCCTCTGCGTCGAAAGAAGCACTTTGTAATGCAGCAATTAAACTTAGGTTAATATCTGCAACGTTACCTGATTTTGTTTCAAGGGCCTTTTTAATATTTTCAGTTGCGTATTTTCCATACAAATTATTCCATTTAATCTGTTTTTTGATATAAGCATAAATCGCTTTAGCCTTATCCAGATTGGGGAGCGAATCGGCGCCGATTTTAGTGGTCAAATTTTTAAAGAGATCTTTCCTTTTCATCTGTCCGCCAAAACCTTGCTCGGATATCAAATCTTCATCTATATCTTTCCATGTTTTGGTATAATCAACCTTCCTCATATTTACATGCTGAAATTGCGAAAGTTCAAAATGTATAGCGGACATATAATTACTGGGTGCGCTCATATATTCCTCCTTTACAAAAGCAGGAATGTTTTTCATTAAATAGGTTGATTTAGAAGAGTTAATCTGAAGACCTGCAAATGTATAAGACTTTTTTACGATCTCACTTTTCGAATCACTTAATTTTAAGTCTCCCCTAAGTGAAGTATGATAGTTGTAAATAGCAGGAATAATTGTGATAAACTCGCTGTAAACTTTAGGTATTTCAGACTGAAATGGCCATGTCTTAAAGTTGAAAATATACGGCGACAACAATTTGTAGGTATATTCTATAACCGAACCTTCTTTAAGATTGGGCAGGGTAAATTTTGCCAAATTGAGGTCTTTCGTTTTATTTTCGATAATCAGGCTTTCCTTATCAAACTTGGTTTCAACAAACTTTCCATCTACTAAGTTAAAAGTAGAAGCCCTTAGGTCGCTCATGGTTTCATCCCTGAATTCACCCTTGTACAATGGAACGGTTATATTTGCCTGATCAAAAGCTGCTCTGTTATAAATTTTTATTTTTACGTGATAAATAAAGGCTACATCTGTATGCCCCTCAAAGTTCATTTCGAAAAATCCTTTGCCAAATTCTCTTAATACCACAGCATTGGAAGTACTATCTAGCTTTTTTTTGTCGAATTCGTAATCTTCTTGGCTAACTGATCCGAAATTAAAATCCTGTGCATTAGCAATTAATGATGAGAAAAAAAGAAATAAGATGGTGAGAAACGATTTCATGAGAGCGTAAATAAATTGTTGCAATTTAATTCTACAAACTAACATTCAGAAATAATTTGACAATTATATTTAGAAATTAATAAAGTTGTTTTACAGAACTAATGAAACCTTTTTAGCACTTTTGAAAAAAATGAATTTGACATTCCGATTCAAATCTAATGTCGCCAATCTCACATCATAAGAAATGAAATTAAATTTAAAGCGTCCTTTAGCATTTTTTGACTTAGAAGCTACTGGAATAAATGTTGGAGCCGATAGAATTGTAGAAATTGCGGTTTTAAAAGCCATGCCAGATGGTTCTGAAATTGTTAAAACCTGGCGTGTAAATCCTGAAATGCCGATCCCTTTGCAAACTTCATTGATACACGGTATTTATGATGAAGATATCGCTAACGAACCAACCTTTAAAACTTTGGCCACAGAGATTGCCGAATTTATCGGTGAAAGTGATCTGGCTGGGTATAACTCAAATAAATTTGATATCCCGATGCTTTTAGAAGAATTTTTAAGGGCTGAAGTGGACTTTGATATGAGCAACCGCAAGTTTGTTGATGTACAGAATATTTTCCACCAGATGGAACAACGTACACTAAAGGCGGCTTATAAATTTTACTGTCAGGAGGATCTGATCAATGCACATGCAGCAGAGGCTGATGTGATTGCTACTTATAAGGTTTTACTTGGCCAGTTGGAAATGTACAAGGAAACAGAGTTTGAGAGCAAACAAGGGGTGAAAAGTATTCCTGTTGTAAATGATGTAGATGCCTTGCATATTTTTACCAACATCAACAAACCTGTAGATTTTGCTGGTAGATTGGTTTACGATGATAATGATCAGGTATGTTTCAATTTTGGTAAACATAAAGGAAAAACTACCGCACAAGTATTTGCTGTAGAACCGAGTTATTACGCCTGGATGAAAAATGGAGATTTCCCTTTGTACACAAAGAAGAAATTAGATGAGGAATGGGCAAAATTTAATGCGAAGAAAAATGAAAACAGAGCTTCAAGACCTCAGAATCCTACGCCTGCAAATAAACCTCAATATCAACAAAAGCCTCAGCCAAAACCAGAAAAACCTGCAGAACCGATCAATACCGATATGTTGGAGCAATTGAAAATGAAATTTGGCAAGTAGGTGCTTAACTGGTTAATTGTTAAATTGCTTTTACTAAAAATAAATCAACCGCCCGGCGCCATGCGCTAAGCGCTATGCTAAGAAAATGAAATCTTTATCAATATTTAGTTTACTCGTATTTAGTACATTTTATGCCAACGCGCAGACCTCTTTGCCAATAGGGCCAGAGTTTCAGAAAACCTATCAAAAGGAAACGAGAAATACGAATGGAAAACCTGGTAAGAACTACTGGCAAAATACTTCGAAATACGATCTGAGTGTCGATTTTAATCCTACAAGCAGGCTGTTAAAAGGTAAGGTACAGGTTACCTATACCAATAACAGCACGGATACACTTAAGGAAATCTGGTTTAAACTTTACCCAAATCTGTATAAAAAGGGAACACAGCGGAAATCAAAATTTGCAGAGTCTGATCTTGGTGAAGGTGTGGCGATAGAAAAAATGGCTGCAAACGGTAAGGCGATAAGCGATTTTAAAATCGATGGGACCAATATGACCGTTAATGTTCCAGCGGTAATGCCCGGTAAAACAATAAGCTTTTCTATTGATTATAGCTATACTTTAAATAAAGGCTCGCATATGCGTACAGGCCAGGTAGATGAGGGTTCTCATTTCGTGGCTTACTTTTTTCCGCGTATTGCCGTTTACGACGATGTTGATGGCTGGAACAAATTTCCTTATACAGGTGCAGAAGAGTTTTACAATGATTTTGACCAGTTTAATGCTTCAGTTACCGTACCGGGTGGTTATGGTGTTTGGGCCACGGGCGATCTGAAGAATCCTTCTGAAGTTTTTCAGAAAGACATTGTTTCGAGAATGCTTTCTGCCGAAAAAAATGATGCGGTAATTGACGTCATCACCGATCAAGATCTGGCCGGTAAAAAAGTAACCCAGCCTAATGCCTTTAATACGTTTAAGTTCGAAGCCAAAAATGTTACCGATTTTGTTTTCGCTTTGAGTGATCATTATTTATGGAAATCGAGCAGTTTGGTCGTTGATCCTAAAACGAAAAGAAGAACCCGTGTTGATGCTGTTTTCAATCCGAAACACAAAGATTATTACGAAGTGATCGATTTTGCGCGTAAAACGGTAGAATCAATGAGTTATACTTTTCCAAAATGGCCTTTCCCATATAATCATGAAACCATATTTGATGGTTTAGACCAAATGGAATACCCGATGATGGTAAATGATAATCCGGTAGATAACCGTGTAGATGCGATTACCTTAACCGATCATGAAATTTTTCATACCATGTTTCCTTTTTACATGGGCATAAACGAAACCAAATACGGTTGGATGGACGAAGGTTGGGCTACTATAGGTGAATGGCTGATTTCTCCGATGATTGATTCTGCCATTGTGGATGAGTACGGCGTTCAGCCTACGGCTTCCTCATCTGGCGGGAAAGATGATACACCAATTATGACCTTAACCCCTGATTTGAAGGGATCGGGATCTTTTACCAATTCTTATCCTAAACCTGGTTTGGCTTATTTGTTTGTTAAAGATTATCTGGGTGATGAATTATTTACCAAAGCTTTGCATACCTATATTAAAAACTGGAATGGTAAACATCCAATGCCATACGATTTCTTTAACAGCATAAATGAAGGTAGCGGTAAGAATTTAAACTGGTTCTGGAAGGCCTGGTTTTTTGAAGGTGGTGTTACTGATATGGCGATAAAGGCGGTTGATAAAACTACTGGAGGTTACTCGGTTACCATCGAAAATAAAAGCATCAAACCATTGCCAATCGATTTAACCTTAACTTATGATGATGGCTCAATCGAAAAGAGCCACAGTACCATTGGTATTTGGGAAAAGGGTGATCAACAGGTAAAGGTTGGTATAAAAACAACTAAAAAATTATCAAAAGTGGTGATGGGAAATCCGCATACACCTGATAAAGTGAAAAGCGACAATAGTTTTTCGGTAAACTAGAGAGGGATAAAGGAAGTCAAGTTTTCTGCGCGATTTGCTTAGTCAAACTTGACTTCCTTAATAAATATCTTTTTATGAATAGTATTTGCTACAATGAATCGTCATCCTGAATTTGTTTCAGGATCCACCCATCTAACATAATTTTAGAAATAGATGCTGAAATAAATCCGATAGCTATCGGATCAGCATGACACAAGTGTTAATTCATGAGCGTATGAATAAACTTATTCAGGTTTCAAAAAATCGATATTTCTTTTCAATCCGGCAAATTTGGTCCGCTTCACTGCCGATCCTTTAAAAACCTTTTTAAAAACATCGTCGGTAATTTCAGTTAAATCTTTTGCATTTAGATCGAGCAATCCATTTTCGGGTTTAAAGGCCGTTTCGTTGTGCGCCTTTGAGAAACGGTTCCAGGGACAAACATCCTGACAGATGTCGCAACCGAACATCCAGTTGCTCATCTTATCCTTAAACTCAGTTGGGATCTCATTTTTAAGCTCAATAGTGAGATAAGAGATACATTTTGTCCCATCAACAACCTGCGGGGCAATAATCGCATCAGTAGGGCAGGCATCTAAACAGCGTGTGCAGCTGCCACAATAATCGGCCTGGTAGGGATGGTCATAATCCAGTTCAAGGTCAACAATCAATTCAGCAAGAAAGAAAAAGGAACCATCCGTTTTACTGATCAGGTTGGAATTTTTACCAATCCAGCCAATACCCGATTTTTTTGCCCAGGCACGGTCTAAAACCGGAGCCGAATCTACAAATGCCCTTCCCGACACCTCGCCAATATTTTCCTCAATAAAATAAGTAAGTTCTTTGAGCTTATCCTTAATTACAGTATGGTAATCTTGCCCGTAAGCATACTTCGAGATTTTCGGTGCGTTAGGATCTGATTGCTTCTCTTCAGTATAATAATTTAAAGATAAAGAGATGACCGATTTTGCACCTTCTACCAATAATCTCGGATCAAGGCGTTTATCGAAATAGTTTTCCATGTATTTCATTTCACCATGCCGGTTCTGGTTCAGCCAGTTTTCAAGTCTGGGTGCTTCTTCTTCAAGAAATTCAGCTTTCGAAATGCCACAGGCTATGAAACCCAAACGCAGGGCTTCATCTTTGATCAGTTGGCTATATTTTGCAGAATTGTTGTACACCGGTCTGCAAAGATAAGGCTTAGGATTTAAAACATTTTCATTAATCACTTGTTCTAAATACAGAAACTAAATTAATTGATTATCGTTCTTCCTCACTTGAGAATTATCTTAAAAGGAAGAGCTTTTAGAGTATAAGATATGGAAAACATAGATCCACAACATACGGAATCAGGAGAAGCTCCTAAACCGATTGAAAAAGATTACGAAAGTCATAAAGAAGATCCAGGACCAGCTAAACCAGCGGTTACCGAAAAAGACGAAAACGGTGCCGGACAGGCGCTAAAATGGGTACTTCCGATTCTCATCATCATCGCACTGATTGTTTGGTTTGCAATGAGAAAATAATTAGCTTAGATTAATAGTGAAATGCCGGTTAGTGATGTGACCGGCATTTTTTATGGCGATTACTTTAATAATTTAACTTGATAAAGGTCTTTTCGTCTGTCTTTTAACACCTTTACTGTTCCGTAATGATGCAGTTCGTCTAATAAATGTAAATCAACATCTACAACCAGTACCATTTCAGTATTTGGCGTAGCTTCAGCTTTTATAGCATTGGTCGGGAAAGCAAAATCAGAAGGAGTAAAAACAGCCGATTGTGCAAACTGAATATCCATGTTGTTTACCTTCGGTAAATTACCCACGCAACCTGCAATAGCCACATAACATTCATTTTCTATGGCCCTTGCCTGAGCGCAATGGCGAACGCGTGTGTAACCGTTCTGTGTATCGGTTAAGAATGGCACAAACAAGATCTGCATGCCCTGATCGGCATAAATGCGGCTTAATTCTGGGAATTCTACATCGTAACAGATTAAAATACCCACTTTACCACAATCGGTATCAAACACCTGCACTCTATCGCCACCAATCATGCCATAATATTTCTGCTCATTCGGGGTGATATGGATTTTTCTATATTCATCTATTTTTCCCGTACGGTGGCAAAGGTAAGTGGCATTGTAAAGTTTGCCATCTTCAATGAGTGGCATACTGCCCGTAATGATGTTGGTGTTGTAGCTCAAAGAGTATTCATGCATTTTTTGTACAATCTCTTCCGTTTTTTCGGCGAGCTTACGCATAGCCTCTATCTCTGGTAAGTGATTGTAGGGTTGCAATAATGGCGTATTAAATAGTTCAGGGAACATCACAAAATCAGATTTGTAACCGCTTAAAGCATCCACAAAAAATTCTACCTGCTCATAAAATGCATCCATATTCGGAAATAAACGCATTTCCCATTGTACCAGACCTAAACGGATGGTCATTGCCGAACGGGCAGAGGCGTCTATACCCTGGTAATAAATGTTGTTCCACTCAATTAAAGTGGCATATTCCTTTGATTCTTTATCACCAGGTAAATAGTTCTTTAATACTTTTCTAACGTGAAAATCATTTGAGATCTGAAAAGTCAACGTAGGATCGTAAATTTCTTTGGCTTTTACTTTATCAATGTACTGTCTTGGGCTAAGCTGTTCTGCATATTCGTGGTAACCTGGAATTCTGCCACCGGCAATAATGCTTTTAAGATTTAAGCTTTCGCAAAGCTCTTTTCTGGCTTCGTATAATCTTCTTCCCAAACGTAAACCACGGAAATCCGGATGGACGAAAATTTCTATACCATATAAGGTATCGCCATTCGGATCGTGTGTGGTAAAGGAATAATCGCCAGTAATTAATTTATACGTATGCCGATCACCATATTCATCGTATTCTACAATAATGGCAAGCGAACAAGCTACTACTTTATCATCAACGGCGATGCAAAGCTGTCCTTCGGGAAAAATATTAAGCAATTTAGCGATACTTGATTTTGGCCAGATGGAACCACCCATGCTGTCGTATGCCTGGAGCATAGATTCTTTAAGATCTGCGTAATCTTCGAGCGTTAGTTTACGTAATTCAATATTCATAATGTTTGATTTGTACTAATTGAACACAGAAAGGGCTTAAATGTTCCGATGGATTTTATTTTTATATAGATCGTCATTGCGAACTGAAGCGGAGGGATTAAGTGGGGAGCGTGAAGCAATCTTTTGTATAACAATAATAGATTTGTACATTCAGTTGCACTCCGCTACTATTGATAGGCATTATAAAAGCTCCGTCATCTCGACTGGAAAGTAGTGGAATGGAGATCCTTCGACTACGCTCAGGATGACAGAGCAAGGAAAAGACCTCTTATGACAGATTTCTCGGCCGTGTTGTACTTCGCTCGAAATGACGACCTAGTGCGAAGCAATACCATGTTAAAATAACTTCCCGGTTTGCCCAGGATAATTCTTCTTTAAATGTTTATATGCTGCTTCAGTAACCTCTCTACCGCGTGAAGTACGCATAATGTAGCCTTCCTGAATTAAAAATGGCTCATAAACCTCCTCAATAGTGCCTTCATCTTCTCCAACAGCAGTCGCTATGGTTTTTAAACCAACGGGACCGCCTTTAAATTTATCGATGATGGTCACCAGAATCCTGTTGTCCATTTCATCCAGTCCATGTTCATCTACATTGAGTGCATTTAGCGCGTAACGGGCAATTTCGGTATCGATATTTCCATTCCCTTTAATCTGGGCAAAATCTCTTGTTCTCCTTAAAAGTGCATTGGCAATACGGGGTGTGCCACGACTACGGCGGGCAATTTCGTAGGCACCTTCATCACTGATGGGTGTTTTTAATATCTCAGATGAACGTAGCACAATGGTAGTCAGTAATTTGGCGTCATAATAGGCCAGGCGCGCGTTAATACCGAAGCGCGCTCTTAAGGGCGCCGTTAACAAACCTGAGCGTGTAGTGGCGCCAACTAGTGTAAAAGGGTTAAGTGATATTTGTACGGAACGGGCATTTGGACCTGTTTCGAGCATAATGTCAATCTTAAAATCTTCCATGGCAGAATACAGATATTCTTCCACCAGAGGAGATAAACGGTGAATCTCATCGATAAAAAGGATATCGCCTTCATCAAGCCCGGTTAATAGACCCGCTAAATCGCCGGGTTTATCCAAAACAGGACCAGAAGTTACCTTAATGCCGGTAGCCATTTCATTGGCTATAATATGAGAAAGTGTAGTTTTACCCAATCCCGGAGGACCGTGCAAAAGGACATGGTCCAAAGCTTCGCCACGCAGTTTTGCGGCCTGAACAAAAATCTTCAGGTTTTCCATCACTTTTTCCTGACCCGTAAAATCTTCAAAAGCCTGTGGCCTTAAAACCCTTTCAATATCACGATCGGTGGGGGTAAGGTTGCTTGCTTCAGGATCCAGATTCTCATTCATACAGCAAATATAAAATTAAATGCTAAAAAAATTAGGATTTTTTAAATTTATCAGCAACTACCAAATCTTTCGATCCTGCAGTATAGGTATAAAAGCCCTCGCCGGTTTTGGCACCCTTTTTACCTGAAGCAACCATATTTACCAGTAAAGGGCAGGGAGCATATTTAGGATTACCAAAGCCATCATTCAATACTTTTAAAATGGCCAAACAAACATCTAAACCTATAAAATCTGCCAATTGCAACGGACCCATGGGATGTGCCATGCCCAATTTCATTACCGTATCAATTTCATAAACGCCGGCCACACCTTCGTATAAAGTATAAATGGCTTCATTAATCATGGGCATTAAAATGCGGTTGGCCACAAAACCGGGGTAATCATTTACTTCTACCGGAACTTTTTCCAAACTTTGCGACAGCGACATAATAGTACTTGTGATTTCATCGCTTGTGGCATAACCACGGATTACCTCTACCAATTTCATTACGGGAACAGGGTTCATAAAATGCATGCCTATTACTTTATCCCCACGACCTGTTACGGCTGCAATCTGGGTAATGGAAATAGAAGAGGTATTGGATGCCAGAATGGCGTGTGCAGGAGCATGTTCATCTAAATCTTTGAAGATCTTGAGTTTTAGGTCCACATTTTCAGTAGCCGCTTCTACAATTAAGTCTGCATGTTGAACCCCCTCTTTTGTGGAGGTATAGGTAGTAATGTTATGAAGTGTTGCCGCTTTCTGATCTTCAGTTAATGTACCTTTGGCAACCTGCCGATCTAAATTTTTGGTAATGGTTTGTATGGCTTTATCTAAAGCAGGCTGGTTGATATCAATCAGATTCACCTGATAATTGAATTGGGCAAAGGTATGGGCGATGCCATTTCCCATTGTACCAGATCCTATAACTGCAATTTGTTTCATCTTTTGAGGGATTTAAAAAAGCGAATTTAGGTATTTGTAGCTGAGATACGCTAATCTTTAGACAATAACCTACCCGTTTCATTTTAATGTCTTTTTTGAGGACTTCTAATCTATCAGGAAAAACAAAACAGCAAATTAAATTGCTTATAAAATATAGTAAATCACGGTCACCATTTGAGAAAATCAAGACATTTTACAAAGGCACTTCCTAGTAAATTTAGGTTAGTTAATGATTAGTTAGAATAGAGATCTTGCTGGATAGCCGATCTCTATTTATTTTTATACAGGTTTATGGTGCCAGTCTTGTTTTGGTCCAAACTCCTTTAATCTTTTCGAAATTTATCCTATCGTGCAGTCTGCTTCTTCTTCCTTGCCAAAATTCAATCCGGGTTGGTTTTACAATGTAACCGCCCCAGTGTGCAGGTTTTGCTACTCCATTATTATTGGTTTTGGTTTTTAATTCTTCAAATTTTTCTTCCAGAAATGATCTGTTCGGAATAATCTGACTCTGTGGCGAGGCAATAGCGCCAATCTGACTGGCAATTGGTCTGGTATTGAAATATGCTTCAGAAGTTTCTTTATCCAGTTTTTCTACCGTGCCTTCAATTCTCACCTGTCTTTCCAATTCTGGCCAGAAAAATACTAAAGCAGCATAAGGATTACGCTTCAGTTCTTTTCCTTTTGCACTTAAATAATTGGTGAAGAATCTAAAGCCATCAGTATCAGCGCCTTTTAATAGCACAATACGGGCATCCGGTCGGCCAGATTTATCAGCCGTAGCCAATGTCATCACATTCGGTTCGTATATCTGGGCATCAACGGCATGTTGAAACCACTTTTTAAACTGGATAATTGGGTCTTGATCAACGTCAGATTCGTCTAGCGAAGCGCTTTTATAATCTTGGCGCAGGTTTTGTAGAAATTCATTTGTAACTTGCATTTAACAAAAATAGGCATCTTTTATGGTGTAACAAACGATTATCATCATGCTGAATAATATAAAACCAAAAACAGGCCGTTTGCTCATCTCAGAGCCTTTTATGGCCGATCCTAATTTTAAAAGATCCGTGGTATTGCTAACCGAACATGGTGATGATGGTACCGTAGGTTATATTCTTAATCAGGTAGGAAATCTGATTTTAAACGATGTGATACAGGATTTATGGGATGCAAAAAACTACATTTATTTTGGCGGACCTGTTGCTGCGGATACCTTACATTTTATCCATAGAAGTTATGATAAACTGCAGAGCGGCGAACCTATCGGAAATGGTTTGTACTGGGGCGGAAATTTCGAAACCCTCAAAATTCTTTTAAATACTAATGCCATAAGAGCTGATGAAGTGAAATTTTTTATGGGTTATTCCGGTTGGGATCAGGGACAATTGGATCGCGAATTGGAGCAGAATGCCTGGATGGTAAGCGATACTTTTAATCCAGATCTCATTTTTAGTAGCGATGATGAAAAACTTTGGCGTGATGTGGTTGTAAACTTAGGACCAAAATATGCGCATATCAGTAATTTTCCGGTTGACCCGAGCTTGAATTGATCAGTTAGCAGTTGACAATTTTCATTTAGCAGTTTAATTTTATTTAAAATAAAACGATAAATATTTATTGCTTTATTTTAAATATTGTTTTATATTTGTTTCATATTTGTTTCATATTAAACGAATCGATTATGAAACTCTCAGAAAGTAAGGTGATTAAAAG
Organism: Pedobacter psychrodurus; assembly: GCF_032678585.1. Lineage (GTDB taxonomy): Bacteria > Bacteroidota > Bacteroidia > Sphingobacteriales > Sphingobacteriaceae > Pedobacter > Pedobacter psychrodurus_A. Next base: position 127,614 of record NZ_JAVTSN010000014.1, read on the forward strand.
GTTGAACGAATTGGCAACTATAGCATTGGTTTTCTATATAGTTGTGTTGTTGATTAAATTGTTTAGTTCTGGTGTACCAAGTGCTAGCAAAGGCGTAAAATGGTATGATGTATATAATGTAAAGGCAGAAAAATATCTTAAAAATAATGAAGTATCTGCAAATAATGCCCTTGATACTTGGTTTGAGAATAAGATTGTAGTAAACGAAACAAAAAGTGCTTTAATATCGATAAGATTTAAAACCTATTCTGAATTATTTTCTTTATCGGCTATTACTTTCCAATTGGCATATTTTATTTATTTTATTAGCATTGGTTGTATAATTCTATCTGTAAAACGGTTTTTCAAATCTCTAACTTTAAATGAGGCATTTACTAAAAAAAATGCTTCAATTATTTTATTCTGTAGCATAATGATAATTTCGTTACCTATTACAAGATGGCTTACGCAAGAACTATTTATTAACTGCATCCGTAAATTAAACCTCAACGATTCTGGTTATCATCTTAGCAATGGTGTAGGTTTATTGAGCACTGAAACTATTATAGGGTTGGTATTAATGGCATTTGGCCTGGCATTTAAGGTTGGTGTAGATATTAAACAAGAAAATGAAGCATTTGTATAAATCCAAACTATGCCTATAATTATTAACTTAGATGTGATGCTGGCCAAACGGAAAATGTCTTTAACAGAATTGTCGGAAAAGGTTGGGTTAACCATCGTAAACCTATCTATACTAAAAACAGGAAAGGCTAAAGGAGTAAGGTTTGATACACTCGAGGCTATTTGCAAAGTTTTAGATTGCAAACCAGGGGATATTATTGATATGGAATAAAAAAACGGGTAATGCAAAATCTAATTACATCACCCGTCTAATTTATTATTGAATAGACTAAAAACTCCCGACTTAGGACTCAAGACTAGCCGCACTCTCTTCAACTTTCCTTCTCAACTCATCTTTATAGGCCTGCATTTTAACCGTTAAAGATTCATCAGCGGTTGCTAAAATCTGAGTAGCCAATAAGCCTGCATTTTTAGCTGCGTTTAAAGCTACTGTTGCAACCGGAATACCATTTGGCATCTGCAAAATCGATAGAATACTATCCCAACCATCGATAGAGTTAGACGATTTAACCGGAACGCCAATTACTGGTAGGGTCGTAATTGAGGCTACCATTCCTGGTAGATGGGCAGCGCCACCGGCACCGGCAATAATTACCTTTAAGCCACGGCCATGTGCTTCTTTAGCATAGTTGAACATACGTTCTGGAGTTCTGTGCGCAGAAACAACCGTAATCTCATAATTTATTCCAAATTCTTTTAATACATCAGCAGCATCTTGCATCACGGGTAAATCTGATTTGCTGCCCATAATTATTCCTACCAAAAACCCCTCCGACCCTAAAGGGGAACTTGAATTTCCATCGTTCATATCAATCGTTTTTTTTTACTCGTGTTATTTATTTATGCTATTGCCACCTTGTTATCGGTTCCCCCTTCAGGGCCTTTGAGTTCTAGGCGTTCGTGTATATCGTTTAATTTTTATTCTTTAAACTTTTTGTTTTTCCACCCTGCTATTAGTTCCCCCTTTAGGGGGCTAGGGCGCTTTACGCGATTACCTTTAATGTTTTTTGTACGTAACGGGCCTTTTCGATGGCTTTTTCCCTATCGATATCTACAATGGTTACATGACCCATTTTGCGGAACGGTTTAGTATATTTCTTGCCATATAGATGCACATACACACCATCAATAGATAATATTTTCTCCAGATTTTCATATTTGGCCACACCTTCAAAACCTTTTTCGCCAAGTAGATTAATCATAATGGCATTGGTAATACTGCTGGTATCGCCAAGTGGCAGGTTATAAATCGAACGTAGATGCTGTTCGAACTGAGAAACATAATTGCCTTCAATCGTTTGGTGACCACTGTTGTGCGGACGGGGGGCAACCTCGTTTACCAACAATTCGCCATCTTTACACACAAACATTTCTACGGCTAAAATCCCGGTAATGTTCATTGCAGAAGCAATATTTTTAGCAATATTCTCTGCTTTTTGCTGTAAACTTTCGGCAAAAGTTGATGGCGAAATTAAAAACTCAACGAGATTGGCTTCAGGATTGAATTCCATTTCTACCATTGGGAAAGTTTTCATGTCGCCATTAGCGTTACGGGCCACAATTACTGCAACTTCTTTCTCAAAATCAACCAGTTTCTCAATAATACAAGGTGCATCAAATGCTTTATCCAAATCGGCAGCACTATTGATTTTCATTACCCCTTTGCCATCGTAACCGTCTTTTCTCAATTTTAAAATGTATGGAAAATGGAAAGGACTGTTCTCCATATCTTCCTTTGTATTTACAATTTGAAAAGGAGAGGTAGGGATATCGTTTTCTTTAAAAAACTGTTTTTGTACACCTTTGTCCTGAATTAAACGGATTACCCTCGATTGCGGGAAAACTTTTTTACCTTCTTTTTCAAGCTGCTCTAGCGCATCGATATTTACCTTTTCAATTTCGATGGTAATGATATCTGCTTTCTTTCCGAAGTTATAAACGGTATCAAAATCGGTAATCGAGCCATTTTCGAAGTAATTAGAGATGTGTTTACAAGGCGCATCAAGATCTGGATCTAAAACTAATGTGCTTACGTTGTAATTGATTGCTTGTTGAATGAGCATTCTGCCCAATTGTCCGCCACCTAATATACCTAATTTTAATTCGCTAATCTGTTTTGCCATGCGCTTGAAAATAATGCTACTTTTGTGCAAAAGTAACCATAATAAATTTTATTGATGAATGCTGATGCAATAATTATTGGTGCAGGTGCTTGCGGATTGATGTGTGCAGCGCAGGCAGGGTATCTGGGCAAAAAAGTAATTGTGCTCGAAAAAAACGAAAAACCCGGTGCCAAAATTCTAATTTCTGGCGGTGGCCGCTGTAATTACACCAACCAGTTCGCATCGGCTGAGCAGTTTATTTCTGCAAACCCACATTTTATCAGATCGGCTTTTACGCAATGGACGGTTGATGATACCATTCGTTTTTTCGAAACTTATGGCATCAATGGCAAAGAAAAAACCTTGGGCCAATTGTTTCCTGATGAAAAAAATGCAAAGGATGTAGTACAGGTTTTTACCTCCATTTGTGAAGATTTTGGACAGGAAATCAGAGGTAATGCCGATGTGAAAAATATCGAAATATTACCTGAAGGCTTCAAAGTAAGTTATGATAAAAACGGGAAAACAGTTGTTTTAAGTGCAGAAAAGCTGGTGATTACGACTGGAGGATTACCCATTCCCAAAATGGGTGCTACCGATTTTGCCTTACGTTTTGCGAGGAAACATGATCTGAAAATCATTGAGACTGCTCCGGCTTTAGTGCCATTAACCATTACCGGTAAAGATGAAGAATGGTTTGCTCAGCTTTCAGGTAATTCTGTTTTTTGCGAAGTAAGCAATGGTGAAATTTCTTTCGAAGAAAATATTCTTTTTACCCATTGGGGATTAAGCGGGCCGGCTATTTTACAGATTTCTTCTTTCTGGAGAAGGGGAGAGACGATAAATTTAAATCTGTTGCCACATCAGGATATGGTGTCGATATTGGATAAGGAAAGAAAAAACAATGGTAAAACTTTATTATCGACATTGTTAAATCGAATGTATACCAGGAAATTCACCGATGCTTTAGGTAAATTTTTACCTTTGAGTAAACCTGTTGCCGCATTAACAAAATCAGAAATCGATTTAATTGAGCAAACTATACATCACTTTAAAGTTAAACCAGCGGGCGATAAGGGTTATGATAAAGCCGAAGTAATGCGTGGTGGAATTGATACCAATGAAGTATCTTCTAAAACTTTGGAATGTAAAAAGATTCCGAACCTTTTTTTTGGAGGAGAATGTTTAGATATTACAGGTTGGTTGGGTGGCTATAATTTTCAATGGGCCTGGGCGAGCGGTTTTGTAATTGCGCAGAATATTTAGTCGATAAACCTATCAGGTTTTTAAATATTAATTATTGCTAAGGCGTTCAATATTATTTTGAAAATGAGCGGCTGTAGTACTTCGGATACTGCAGTCCTGCTATCACTTCAAGTCCTCACTCATGCTTCGCTCCGGGCTTTACGTTCTATCAGGTTTATTTAACAATGCTTGTATTCCATTGTACAATTCTTTTAGCAGACAGAGTAAGGTTAAAATTGAAAGAAGTCAAGTTTAAAATAGCAAGGCGCAGATAAAACTTGACTTCTTTTTCTGCATAAACCTCGCAGTTTTTTAAAACCTGCGAGGTTTGCTCCGCTACAAATAAACATTAGGCATTACCTCCCATGCCCAGGGTTTTTTAAAGGTTTTGAAGGTTCTCAGCCGAGAAAAGTATAAAACCTCGCTCGTTCTCCGGTTCGAAATATATCTTCTGTGGAGATTGCCGATGGTAGTAAATAATTCGCGGGTTTTAAAATCATAAACCCTTTCGGTCATGTCGCCACTGTTTTGGTTAAAGTAAAGGTTTATGGCACTGGTTAAAAACCAGTCTTTGTTTTCGAATTTAAAAGTATAACCCAATTCCCAGCGCCATTCGGCACCTCCCTGGAAACGCAGATAAAGCTGTTGGTCTTTAATGGCAATCTGTTGAAGCGGATCGCCTAGTTTACCGCCTTCCTCTGAGCGGAGAATGAAATCATTGTTCTGGGTAGATAAACGATAACTACCAGTTGATTTATCCTTGAAAAATATGCCCAAAATTCTCGGTTTTTGCGTTTCCTTTATAATGTCTGTGTTATTGTCGCCATAAACCCGGGTTTCATCAATAGATTTGTTGTACTCGAAAACCACTGCTAAATCGTCTGCCGCATCGTTATTCAAGTCGCCATGAACCTGATCAATAACTGTCCAGTTGGCTGGGGTAAACTGTTCAGCAGAAGTACCTTGTGTTATAATTCTAGGAAAAACAAATGTTTTTTGCGCAAAGGTAATTTGCGCACAGAGCATCAGGATGTAAAAACAAAAAACTTTCATTCAGGTAGAAAACGTGTTGATGTAAGGTTAAAACGTTTAGATTGGAGATTTAGTTTAATATAATCTTAATCGGCTCGTCATGCTGTCCCGAAGCTTCGGGATCAGCATCTTTTCCGAAGAATAGACCCTGATCCCGATATTTTGATCGGGACAGGGTGACGACTCTATTAAAAATTCCCGTACTTTTGCAGAAAAAACAATTCCTTTTGAAAACCGAAATATTCGCCATTACGCCGCCCTTTACCCAACTGAATACCCCATATCCAGCAACGGCCTATATAAAAGGTTTTCTAAATACTAAAAACATCAGTACCACACAGGCCGATTTAGGCATTGAGGTTATTTTAAGGCTTTTTTCTAAAAAGGGATTGCAAGATTTATTCAGTCACACTGAGCGGAGTCGGAGTATAGACAATCATAAACCTAAAAGCGATAACGCAAAAAGGATATTTGCCTTAAAGGATGAATATTTAAAAACGATTGATGCAGTAATTGCTTTTTTACAAGGTAAAAACCCGACTTTAGCTCTGCAGATCTGTAGTGATGATTTTCTGCCTCAGGCTTCGCGTTTTTCACAATTAGAAGAGTTAGACTGGGCATTTGGGGCCATGGGTACACAGGATAAAGCAAAACACTTGGCCACACTTTATCTTGAAGATATATCCGATTATATTGTAGAGTGTATTGATGAGAATTTTGGTTTTAGCCGTTATGCTGAGCGTTTGGGTAGAAGTGCCAATTCTTTTGATGAGTTGTATGAGGCCTTGCTAAGAGAACCAACTTACATCGATCATATCCTGATTTCGGTTTTAAAAGAGAAAATTGAAACTGTTCAACCCAAATTATTTCTGATTTCGGTTCCTTTTCCAGGTAATTTATACAGCGCTTTCCGCTGTGCGCAATGGATTAAAGCCAATCATCCGTCGATTAAAATCTCCATGGGTGGTGGATTTCCAAATACGGAATTAAGATCGTTATCTGATGCCAGGGTTTTTGAGTTCTTCGATTATATCACATTAGACGACGGAGAACTGCCGATCGAACTGTTGTATCACAACATTATACATCCGGTTCCCGTTGAGGCGCACTATTATAAAAGGACTTTTCTGCTGGAAGAAGGCAAAGTAGTTTATCGTAACGATGCCTTCAGAAATGATTATAAACAGGCTGATGTAGGCACACCCGATTATACAGGCCTTTTGCTGGCCAAATATATTTCAGTAATTGAAATTGTTAACCCTATGCACCGCATGTGGAGCGACGGACGTTGGAATAAACTCACCATGGCGCATGGCTGTTATTGGGGTAAATGTACTTTTTGCGACATTTCACTCGATTATATCAAAGTTTACGAACCTGTTGCAGCTAAATTGATTGTAGACCGAATCGAAGATCTATATGAAAAAACCGGGCAAAACGGTTTTCACTTTGTAGATGAAGCCGCACCACCTGCGCTGATGCGCGAGGTTGCCCTTGAAATTATTAGAAGGAAATTGGCTGTTACCTGGTGGACAAACATCCGTTTTGAAAAGAGCTTTACGCAAGACTTGTGTTTGCTATTAAAAGCTTCAGGTTGTATTGCCATTTCCGGCGGATTGGAAGTGGCATCAGACCGTTTGTTAAAGCTGATTGATAAAGGCGTAACCGTAGAACAGGTAGCGAAGGTTACCCGCAACTTTACCGAAGCGGGGATTATGGTGCATGCTTATTTGATGTACGGCTATCCTACGCAAACGATACAGGAAACAATAGACAGTTTAGAGATGGTACGCCAGTTATTTGAAGTAGGGATATTGCAATCAGGTTTTTGGCATCAGTTTGCGATGACGGCCCATAGTCCGGTAGGGATGTATCCTGAAAAATTTGGCGTGGTAAAAGATACCGAAGCCATTGGTACTTTCGCCAATAACGACATTAATTTTACTGATAAAACAGGTATCGATCACAATAAATTCAGTTTCGGATTAAAGAAATCGCTCTTTAATTTCATGCACGGCATCTGTTTTGATTATGAACTGCAGGATTGGTTCGATTTTAAAATCCCAAGAACAAAAATTCCAGCAGATTTTATTGAGCGGGCACTACATGATGGAGATCAATTTAATACCAAACCTACAGCTAAAGTAGTATGGATAGGCGGGAAGCCTTCTGCTGATTATTTTACAAAATCGAAAAAAGGCCACACCTGGGAAGTGGCTTCACTTACTTTTCAAGATAAAAAGGAAACATTTACCGTACAAACCAATAAAAAGGAAGGCGAGTGGCTAACCTCTGTTTTAGATAGGATTTCAATTTCTAATGAAAAAGTATTCACTTTCCAGGAGGTTAAAGCCGATTTTGAAAATGAATTGGAAAATTTCGAACTGTTCTGGTATTCGAAACCGATCAATACATTAAGGGAATACGGTTTGCTGGTGCTTTGATAGTCCAGTTTTGCTTACCCTCGTTCCAGCGAGCGTAAATAGCCTGACGATTCAATCGTCTTTCTATAGCTGCAATCTTTAGAAACTAGCGCAAACATTATAGTTTTAATTTGCAAAATATAAAATCATAAAAACTATAGGCGCAAAAACGAAATATAAGCCTCCACCCATGTATGCCCATGTATCAAACTTTGATGGCGATTTGTAATTTCTACGTCTATATGCTATAAGACCCATCATTATAGGAGCAACAAGCGCTAGATAAAAATAAACCAAATAAAGAAATGCCGACCATTGGAGCAGAAAAAAAATAAATAATATTTGAATAAGCGCGCCATAATTAGTGAAAATCAAGAAAAATTCTAATAGAAGAAAATTATCCAATTTTTCTTTTACTATTTTTCTTGCTAAGAATATATAAAATAAAATCCCAATTAAAGGGATGATCAAATAAATAATGATTTCTTTGTCTTTGATGTTCATAAGAGATATGCGTAAAATTTAGAATGAATAACAAAACTTACATTTTCATCTTAAACTGTGTAAGGAAGTAGATAATGCAGATCAATATAAGCGAATTCAGGATCAATAATAGCCACGAAACAATAAATTTCCGGTCTTTCGTTACAGCTATAAAAGAGGTGATAAAAGCCATCGCAATTAAAGCTAAGAATAAATTTACGGTCTGAATACCCAAAATATAATATCCGTTGTACGAAAAAACAAGCAAGCTAAGTATTAAAAATACAGCGGAGGCAGTGGTATATAGTTTATTCGATTTCATGTATAATCGTTATATTGGATCGGTAGGTTCAATTTTGAAAGAACGTAAATGTTTTCTTTTCTAGGCCTTGGGCTTTAAGTTTGCTTTTACCAAGCCAGTGTCTTTAAGCCTGCTATTTCCAGAAAGTGTTTATCTCTTGTACTTAGTTTAAGCTTGTGTTGTATTGCAGATGATGCTATCCAAATGTCGTTTTCAGGGATAGGTGTGCCTTTTCTTCTTAAATCAGCCTTAATTTTGCCGTATATAAGAGCGGTTTCATTATCGATGGCTAAAACCTCGTAAGCTGATATTAGCTGTTTAATATTGGTGATGTTTTGTTGGACTTTGGTCGAATATTCTGCACCATAACAAAGTTCTCCAATAATGATTGAAGTTAAATAGACTTCTGATTTATCAATATGGTTTGCAACAGAAATATCGCCTTTAAATAATGCAGAAATGATATTCGTATCTAATAAAACCTTATTTCCAGCCATCTAAGTCGATATTTTCACAATCTTCTTCAATGGCTTTATCAATCAAATCCATATCTGATTTGGAAATCAGCCCTATAAAATCATGGGCTGATTTTTTTTTATCAGTTGATACTGTTTTCTTTAAAACCTTTACAATATTCAAATCCTCCAAATCCTTAAGAAGTTGGTATGCCTTATTGTTGTTGATTTGAAGTAGTACAGTTTCCATAAATCAAATTTACTCAATATTAGATTATTATGCTAAAAAAAATTAATCACAATGTGGAACTGTAAAAGTCCAGGTTTCTGATTCCCCATTTGGAATGATGTAACCATTTCCCTTACTATTTTCGAACCATAATTTACCTCTCAATTTTTCTCTGGTACCCACCTCATTTAAGGTTGCACTATCATAAAGCCGGCCATTAATCATTACATATTTGATTTTTTCCGAATTGCGGATATCATCCAGTGGATTGGCATCCATAATCACCATATCGGCCAGTTTGCCCACTTCTAATGAGCCAATTTCTTTGTTCATGCCCAAATAATCTGCACCGTTTAATGTTGCGGCCCTTATGGCTTGAAGTGGACTGAAACCTCCCTGAACGAGCATCCATAATTCCCAGTGTGCGCCTAAGCCTTGTATCTGTCCGTGGGCACCGAGGTTAACTTTGGTTCCACCATCTGCAATCTGTTTAGTGGCTTTTGCAATATCAATGTGGTTGTAGTCGCTATATTCGGAAGTGGTTCTGCGTCTGGCTCTTGCATCAATTATAGAACGGGGGGTATAGGTCATTAATTTTTCGTTTTCCCAAACATTGGTTCTGTCGTACCAGTAATTTTCGCCCCACTGGCCACCATAGGCTACAATTAGAGTTGGCGTGTAGCCCACTTCCGTATTGTTCCATAGCGTGGTTACATCTTTATAAACAGGTAAAACAGGAATGCTGTGTTCGATTCCGGTGTGGCCATCGGCAACCATGTTCATATTGGTAAAAAATGTAGAACCACCTTCTGGTACCACTTCCATTTTTAATTGACGGGCAGCTTCTAAAATCTGTTGACGCTGCTCTCTGCGTGGCTGGTTATACGATTTAACCGAAAATGCACCAACGGCCTTTAACCTACGCAAATTGGCTAAAGCATCATCCAAACTATTAATCACCACTTTAAAATCACCATCCGCACCATATAAAATGGATCCTGTAGAATAAACCCTCGGACCAACCATTCTACCTGCTTTAAGCATTTCGCTCTGGCTAAAAACCATTTCGGTATTGCTCGAGGGATCGTGTGAGGTGGTTACGCCAAAAGCCAAATTGGCCATATAACTCCAGTCGTTCTGTGGGGTAATTCCATCCGGACTGGTGCGTAAATGCGCGTGGACATCAACAATACCTGGCATTATGGTTTTGCCATTTACATCAATCACTTTGGCGTTTGCCGGAATAGTTACGGCATCCGATTTTCCAATCGCCGTAATTTTATTTCCGTCAGTAAGAATGGTTCCATTTTCGATTACTTCATCACCCTTCATTGAAATAATCCTGGCGCCTTTTAAGGCCACTATTCCGGTAGGGATGTCGGATTTTAGAACCAGATTGATGTCGATAGCAGAAGCCTCAGTTTTAGGTGTTGTACCATCAAAATTGAAAGCACTATTTACATCAACGGTAAAATATTTTGGTCCTAACGTCCAATGTAAGTTTTTGCTATCCGCACTCCATTGGATGTATGTTCCGCCATCGGTAGTTACTTTTGTCACCGGAATGGCTTTATTTCCTGCCGATGCATCCTGGGCGGTACCAACATTGATCATTGGCGTGATGTAAACGTTGAACAACTCGTTAAAGGCGAGCCATTTGTTATCCGGACTGATGACGAACTGATTGGCATATTGAGAGGTAAAGTGTGTTCTTTCATTTGCACCGTTTAAATCAATACTTTTTAATGCCTTTTTACCATCTGCATAACTCTGGAAATAAATGCGGGTATCGGTGTTGTTAAACTGCGGGCGGATTCCATTGTCTAAAACCAGGGTTTTAGCTCCTCCATTGGCTGGCATGATAAAAATTCCGGTTCCACGGCCATAATTATAGCCTAGTACATCATTTCCACTTCCTTTTCTAAAAACAATTTTATCGCCTTTTGTTGAATATTGAGGAGAATAATAAAAACCTTTTTCATCACTTAGCGTAATGGTTTTGCCTGATTTTAAATCAGTGCGTTTTATGGCGCCACGTAATTCATCACTCCAGGTGGTATAAATCACGTATTTACCGTCAGGACTAAAAGCAGGTTCAAATTCGAAATCCAGTCCATTAGTTAACCTTTCTGGCTTTCCTGCGGGTAATTCCTGTTTGTATAAATATCCTGCAGCATTAAAAACAACTATTTTCCCATCTGGTGAGGTAGTTAACTGTCTTAACATTTTTGCCGAAAACTCATTGCTAAAAACCTGTTGTTCAAAATGCAGGGCCTTTTGAACGGTTTGAATGGTATTGGCCTGAAAAGGAATGGTACTATTAATCAATGTAGCGATTTCTGTTTTTCTGATTTTTCCTTTTGCGTAAAAAACGATGCTTTTGCTATCCGGTGTCCACGCGAAGTTTGGATAAACACCAAAAATCGCCCAGGTTTCCTGCTGATCATGTGATAAATCTTCGTTTATCGGCCATTCTTCGCCCGTTTTAAGATTTTGCACATATAAAGTCGATTTTAATCTTACCCGTTTTACAAAAGCAATTAAATTTCCATCTGGCGAAACCTGCGGACGGCAAGCGCCGCCCTGCTCATCGATCAGGGTAATCAATTTTCCCGTAGTTAAATCCAATTGACGGATGGCGTAAATAGTGCCGTTAGGATCCTTACTGTATTCGAAATTTGGACCTGGACTTACATCTTCACTAAAATATACATATCTTCCATCAGGCGAAACATTAGGCTCGCCAGCATCTTGCTGATCGTTTTTACGTGTGGTTAGCTGTACACCATCACCACCGTTTATGTTGTACATCCACATTTCGCCGGCACCCAGGGAACGGCCTGCGGTAAAATGTTTTCTGGCAATTAAATACTCGCTGTTTGGCATCCAGGTAGCATTGTTCAATAACCTGAAAGTTTCTTTGGTCACCTGTTTTTTGCCAGAACCATCACGGTTCATGATCCAGATGTTATCGCCACCACTTTTATCGCTTGTATAAGAAATGTATTTTCCGTTGGGACTAAACCGTGGCTGAACATCCCAGGCGGCACCACCGCTAAGTAATTTTGCTCCACCACCAGTAATTGGCATCACGTAGATATCGCCCAATAAATCGAAAACAATTTCCTGTCCGTCGGCACTTACATCGAGGTTCATCCAGGTGCCTTCGTCGGTATTTAAAGTGAAGTTTTTTGTTGTGCCCTGGTATTTTTCAATGTCCCATTTCTTTTCCTGGGCATAGGAACTAAAAAATAATAAGGAAAGAGCGGATAGAAAATAGAAGTGTTTCATTATATGTGGGATGGTTATTTAAATAATTCGTATGTTGTAATTTTTGTTGAAACGTATTTATCTCAACGATGTTGAGCGTTATGTAATTCTTTTAATGAGTAGCTAAAAGTCTTCGTAAAATTTTATTTTTTATTTCTCTCGGCAGTGCTGAGGGTTTTAACAATTTATTTCGATTAGTATATCAATCAAAATAAATTGAAGCTTAGTCACATCGTCATGCTGATCCGATAGCTATCGGATTTATTTCAGCATCTTTCCTGCTATTTAGACCCTGAAATGAATTCAGGATGACGATCCTAAGTAGAGAATTTAATCTGAAAACTGCGTTTCTAATATGTACTTATCTTATTTAGCAAAGTTAATAATCTTTTGTAGATGATTTTTTCAATTTCTGGCAATAATAAATAGCGATTTTGGATTAAATGTATAGTTTTGATACCGCCGATTTATGACAGCAATAGAGATTTTACAAAAATATTGGGGACACCAGGCTTTCAGGCCTTTACAGGAAGACATTATTTCTTCGGTTTTAGAAGGAAAAGATAGCTTGGCATTATTGCCTACCGGTGGAGGTAAATCGATCTGTTTTCAAGTTCCAGCTCTGGTTAAGGAAGGAATTTGTATCGTAGTTTCGCCATTAATTGCCTTGATGAAGGATCAGGTAGAAAACCTGAAATCGAAAGGCATTGAAGCGATTGCTATTTATGCCGGGATGGGAAAACGCGAAATCGATATTTTACTCGACAACTGCATTTACGGTAAAATCAAATTCCTTTATTTATCCCCAGAGCGTTTATTGGCCGACTTGGTGCGTGTCCGCATTTCGTATATGAATGTAAACCTGATCGCGGTAGATGAAGCACATTGTATTTCGCAATGGGGCTACGATTTTCGTCCGCCGTACCAGCAAATTGCCAAACTCCGCGAAATCCTGCCAAATGTGCCTGTTTTAGCCCTTACCGCAACAGCCACTGATTTTGTACGCAAGGATATTGTAGAGAAACTGGAAATGAAAGGCCCACAGGTTTTTGTTAAAAGTTTTGCGAGAGATAACTTAAGTTATGTAGTCTTCGGAAATGAAGACAAGTATAAAAAACTGATCGATATTTGCCAGAATGTAAAAGGTACGGGACTCGTTTATGTACGTAACCGAAGAGAAACTGCCGAAGTGGCCAATTTTATCAACCGCAATCAGATTAAAGCAGATTTTTACCACGCCGGATTGGAACGCGATGTGCGTTTCTTGAAACAGGAAGAGTGGAAAAATAATAAAACCCGGATCATGGTGGCTACAAATGCCTTCGGTATGGGGATTGATAAAGCTGATGTGCGTTTTGTGGTACATCTGGATCTGCCAGAAAGTTTAGAAGCCTATTATCAGGAAGCAGGCAGGGCAGGGCGCGATGAAAAACGGAGTTATGCTGTGCTATTGGCCAATCAGTCGGATGTTTTAGGGTTGGAATCCCGTTATCTCGATAGTTTTCCATCACCAGATGAAATCAGAAAAACCTATCATTACCTGGGTAATTATTTTCAATTGGCCTTTGGCGCCGGTGAAGGTTTAACCTTTACCTTTGATATAGCTGATTTTTGCAAACGTTTTAACATCAGTGTTTTAAAAACGATTTCTGCATTGAAGTTTTTAGAACACGATGGATATCTTACCTTATCTGAAAGTGTTTTCTTGCCCTCTAGAATCATGTTTATTGCCAGTCATGAAGATATTTATCGTTTTCAGATCGAAAACAAGGTGTATGATGGCATTATCAAAACGATTCTGCGTTCGCATGGTGGCGCTTTTGACGGTTTTGTAAAGATAAATGAGGCCGATTTGGCCAAAAAAACCGGATTATCTTATAAAGAAATTATCGCTTTATTGAATAAACTGCAAAGTATAGAACTGCTTACTTACATTCAGCAAACGGATCAGCCCCAGTTACAATATGTGAGACCTCGGGTAGATATGGATCATTTCGATCTGGATGTGAAATATCTGGCACTTAGAAAGGAAATCCTGCACAAGCAAATTAATGCCGTAGTAGATTATGCTGCGTCTAAATTGTGTAGAAGTGTGCAGTTACTCAATTATTTCGATGAACATCATGCTACAAAATGTGGTGTTTGCGATGTTTGCCTGGCTGAGAAAAGAGCAGAAAACCAAAGCCAAATGGGCGAAGAAATTGAATTTGAAATCATTTCACTACTACAACAGCAGCCATCAAGCCTCGATGATCTGGTGACCAGTATTAAAAACGGTGCCGAAGCGGAAAGAATTGATGCGATTAGAGAATTATTGGATGCAGGTAAGATAAAAACGGATGGGAAGAAGTATTATCTTTAGATGTGAGATGTGAGATGTGAGATGTGAGATGTGAGAAAAAGACCAGTCAAGTTACCAATAAAATATTAGTTTTGTAATGAACTATTTAATCCATGCAATCAAACAATCAGTATAATCTTCCGCGAAGCGAAAAAACAAATGATAACAAAAAACAATAAAAAAACCATCCGTTCGTGGGCATTTTTCGATTGGGCAAACTCTGCCTATAACTTAGTCATCACCTCTACCATTTTTCCGGCTTATTATACCATTATCACCACAACAAAAGAACATGGCGATAAAGTAGAATTTTTTGGGAGAACCTTTGTAAATACTTCACTCTCCAATTATGCACTATCATTTGCCTATCTGATTATGGCTTTTGCATTACCGATGCTTTCATCAATTGCGGATAGAAGAGGAAATAAGAAGTCGTTCATGAAATTCTTTACTTATATAGGTGGGGCGGCCTGTATTGGTTTATATTTCTTTAAGTTGGATACACTCGAAATGAGTATCATCTTATTTGCTATTGCGGCAATGGGTTATATTGGTGGGGTATTGTTCAGTAATTCTTATTTGCCGGAAATCGCAACTGAAGAACACCAGGACCGTGTAAGTGCACAAGGCTTTTCCTATGGTTATATCGGATCGGTTATACTTCAGCTGATCTGTTTTCTTTTTGTACTAAAACCTGAATGGTTTGGCATTACCGATGCTTCATTTCCCCCACGCCTGTCCTTTTTATTGGTTGGTGTATGGTGGATCGGTTTCTCACAGATCCCTTTTTCGGTACTGCCTAACGGAACACCTCAACTTGATAAAGTAAAAACAAATATCATCAAAGATGGCTTTAGTGAATTGTCTAAAGTATGGGGACAGCTAAAACAGATGAAGAAACTGAAAGGATTTTTGATTTCGTTCTTTTTCTACTCCATGGGTGTACAAACCATTATGCTTGCTGCTGCTGGTTTTGCCGAAAAAACATTGAAATTAGGTACTGCTAAACTAATTGCCGTCATATTGATTATTCAGTTGGTAGCTATTCCCGGGGCGATGCTGATGTCATATTTAGCCAAAAAAATAGGCAACATCAACGTATTAATTATGGTGGTGTTGGTATGGATAGGCTGTTGTGTTTACGGTTATTACATTACCAGCGAGTATCAGTTTTATTCATTGGCCGCTATTGTGGGTTTAATTATGGGCGGAATCCAGTCCTTATCGCGCTCTACCTACTCAAAATATCTCCCTGCTGATACAAAAGATACGACTTCCTTTTTTAGTTTTTACGATGTAACGGAAAAACTGGCTATCGTAATCGGGCTTTTTAGTTTTGCCTATATCGAAGATTTAACCGGAAATATTCGCTACTCCATCATCGCTTTGGCATCATTTTTTATAGTTGGATTAATTCTTTTAGTGCTTTTAAGAAAAATCGAACATAAAGAATCGCTAAAATTGTAAGTTTGCAGTCGTTTAGAATATGATGAAAGTAGAATTATTTGTGCCTTGTTTTGTAGATCAGTTATATCCCGAAACCGCTTTTAATACCTTAAGGTTGTTGGAAAAATCGGGATGTGAGGTTAGTTACAATTCAAAACAAACCTGTTGTGGGCAACCGGCATACAATGCGGGTTATTGGGATGAGGCAAAGGAAGTGGGTACAAAATTTTTGAACGATTTTACCGAAAATACCTATGTAGTAGCCCCATCGGCATCCTGCGTAGGCATGATAAAAGGAGGATACAATGATTTATTCACCAATACTATTGTACACAATAAATGCCGGAGTTTGCAGTCGAACATCTGGGAACTTTCTGATTTCCTGGTGAATGTGGCCAAAAAAGATTATTTCGGTGCAGAGTTAGAAGGCAAAGCGGTTTACCACGATTCGTGTAGTGCATTACGTGAGTGTAAGATTAAGGATGAACCACGCCAGTTATTATCTAAAGTACATGGTTTAGAAATGATCGAAATGGAAGATACCGATATGTGCTGTGGTTTCGGAGGAACCTTTGCCGTAAAATTCGACGCCATTTCATCTGCTATGGCCGAGCAAAAAGTGAATCACGCCTTGGCGCAACAGGCCGATTATATCATTTCGACCGACTTATCGTGTCTTTTACATCTTCAGGGTTATATCGATAAAAACAATCTGGCGATCAAAACCATGCACATTGCAGATGTACTGTGTAACGGCTGGTTGGAAAGTACGGAGTATTAATTTAAACCTCGCAGGTTTTTAAAACCTGCGAGGTTTGAAATGAAATATCTTATCTCAGTGGCTGGTGAGTCA
>NZ_JAVTSN010000015.1:0-144296 GCF_032678585.1 Pedobacter psychrodurus
AAATCCTGCTCAGCATAGCCGAACAGGATTCAAATTTATTTTTAGTTAATGATGATTACTCGTTTACTACACCCATTGCACAGAATTTATCGATTCTTTGTTCAATGAGTTTATCCGTTTTTAGTTTACCTAATGTAGCTAAATCTTTAATGAGATAATCTTTTAAAGTTCTACCCATTAATTCTGGATCCTGATGTGCACCACCCAGCGGCTCTGGGATAATGCCGTCGATCAGTTTGTTGCCAAACATATCATCGGAAGTTAATTTCAAGCATTCGGCGGCTTTCTCTTTAAAATCCCAGCTTCTCCATAAAATAGATGAACAAGATTCAGGAGAGATTACCGAATACCAGGTATGCTCCAACATATATACCCTATCGCCAATACCGATACCCAAAGCTCCTCCAGAAGCACCTTCGCCTACAACAACGCAGATAATCGGCACACGGAGAACAGACATTTCCAATAAATTCCTCGCAATCGCCTCACCTTGTCCACGTTCTTCTGCTTCTAAACCTGGGTAAGCACCCATGGTATCGATAAAAGAAACAACCGGTTTATTGAATTTTTCGGCCAAACGCATTAAACGTAAAGCTTTACGGTAACCTTCAGGATTGGCCATACCGAAATTGCGGAACTGACGCTCTTTGGTGTTTTTACCTTTCTGGTGACCAATAACCATTACGGTTTGGCCATTTATAGTCGCAAAACCACCAATAATTGCCTTATCATCTTTAACCGTTCTATCGCCATGCATCTCAATAAAATCATCACAGATCATGCTGATATAATCGAGTGTTTGCGGACGGTCAGGGTGGCGGCTCATCTGAACCTTATTCCAACCTGTTAAATTTTTATATAAGTTTTGAGTGGTCTCATCTAATTTACCATCAAGCTCGTCTAAAGTGGCAGACATATCTACCTTGGTTTTATCGGCAACTTGTTTAACCTTTTCTATCTGCTGAACTAAATCGGCAATAGGTTTCTCAAAATCGAATGATGTTTTTATTTGCTGCATAATTGAACCACAAAAATAAGTAATTATTTTTAGTTTGTAACCAACAGTTTTTTGTTTGCGTTTTTCAAGGGACAAATCGCTTCAAGACGTAGGTAGATTAGCCTTGCATATTGCCCTTTTATTATTTTTTATCATTTGGAAAGCAATTGCAGTAGTTCTTTGGTTCAGTTCAGTCCCGCCCTCGTTTCTGGCGACTTAAAGTCGGGATCCACTAAGTCGGGTTTAGATTACAGCTGTTCTTGCTACTATGAGGGGTTTCCGTGCCACCGCCCTAACCCAATTAGCCCTGATTGAAGCGGCATAATTTTTTATAGCACCAACTCCGAACATGCTGTCATGCTGAGGCACGAAGCATCTCACCCTATGAAACAGATGCTTCGTGCCTCAGCGTGACATAAGCTGTAAAAAAGATACAGCGCAAAGCAGGACGAACGATAATTATTACACCGCACCTGCGCTCCGATAAAACTAAAAGAGTTGACAACCAGCCCCCGATCCTAAAATCATTAAATCCTCCTAATCCTGGCTAGAATTTCGCGGCCTCTCCTGCTTTTGGTAAAGCTTTTTTAATAAACTCCCGGATGTGGTTATTGGCGGTTTTCAGGTCATCTTTACGCAGGTACATCATGTGCCCGCTACGATAACCTTCCCAACTCATGCGATCCTGCAGTTTACCCGCAGCATCCAACTGCCACATGCTATATTTGGCATTAAAATAATCGCAGGCACCGTCATAATAACCCGATTGCACCAATAAATGCAGGTATGGGTTTTGGGCCATGGCCTGACGGAGATTATCGCCGGTTTGATTGCCTGTTTGATCCCATGGGTAAACGGAACCGAACATATTGTACTTTAAATCGGTTTTATAATTCAGTTCGTTGCGGATGTACATGTTGATGGCTGGCGTAAAAGAATGCAACCAGGAAGTTAATTCAGCATTATAATCAGGCTCTTCCCCAGCGCCCATTTTATCGATGCCACGATAGCGCGAATCTAACCTACCCACAGTAAATCCTTTATCTCTCAACAGCTCTTTCCAGAAAAAGCCAGTAGGTACGTTGAGGTTATAATCTAAAATTACTTTTTCTGAAAGACCAGAATAACGGGCCATTTTCGCCGCTATCGCTTTCTTTTTATCGGCACTCAACATTCCTCCTTGCGAAATGGCCGGAATTAACTCGTTAATGGTAAACGTTTCTACTTCGGGCAACATTGCCGTTAAATCTTTGCCCTGTAAATCGGCTGCCAAGGCTTTATGGTACCAGGCCGTAGCGGCAAAATAAGGTAAACGCAAAGCAGCGTCAACAGGGCCGCTACGCTCAATACCCAGCTCGGTTGGCGAAACCAATACCACGCCGTTTAAATACATCCACTGGCTGTTCTGTAACTCTAAGGCCAAACCCGAAACACGGGTGGTACCATAACTTTCGCCAATTAGAAACTTTGGAGAAGCCCAACGGTTATTGCGGGTTACAAAAGTATTGATCCACTCGGCAAGATATTTAATATCTGCACGTACACCAAAGAATTTATTGGTCGGAATATCTTTACTTACAGCCCGCGAGTAGCCGGTATTCACCGGATCGATGTAAACGATATCGGCTTCATCTAAAATAGAATATGGGTTTGCTTTATAACCGTAAGGCTGAACAGGGTAACCCTCATCATCAATATTTAGCACTACAGGGCCGGTATAGGCAATGTGCATCCAAACCGAAGCAGAACCAGGACCACCGTTAAAAGAAATGACCAAAGGTCTTTTATTGCGGTTTTGTACGTCGCTGCGTTCGTAATAGGTATAAAACAAACCTGCAATAGGTTTCCCGTCTTCATCCCAAACCGGAAGTGTACCCGTAGTGGCTTTGTATGGAACAGCTTTTCCATTAATGTTTACCGAGTGATTGGTAACTACCGAACTCTCTACCTTAATGCTTCTTTCGTCTGCTGAAGATTTAGGTTCATCTTTAACGGTAACCTGCGTGGTGGTTACGGTTTCTTTGGATTGATTTTTCCTTGGCCCCTGTTGCGCCTGTGCAAAGAAACCTGCACACAAAAATGTAGCGAGTATAAATTTAAATTTCATCGAAAGTTTGGTTTGGTTGTTAAATATCAAACTATTACGGCGTTAATCAAAAAAACGCATTGGAAATGTTACCATAAAAGAAAAAGTCTTGGCGTTTGCCAAGACTTTTAATTATTCAATTAATATCAACTGTAAAGATCAACCAATTAGCGTTTCTGCCGTGGCGCTATATATTTGCCAGCCTATAGAGTTATTGCCGGTAACCGTAAGGAATATATGGTATTCGTATGTGCCATCAGAGATATATCCCTCAAATTTGTCAACGTTAATAGTGCCTGCAGAATGCGAAACACTGGTTAGGTTAACCGTGCCAACACCCTGTATAGTAGCTACAACATTGGTATAGAGCTGACCAGTATTATATTGAATACTAGCCACACCAGGCACCCCGTTATCAGCCGTAAAATCCTTGGTTACCACTATTGGTGGCAGATACTTCTTTATACTTTTTGTATCATCTGATTTAAAACTGCTCAATAAACAAATGAACATTGCCAAGATAAATGCAAAATAACGTGTTGTTGTTTTCATGTTTTTAAGATTTATGGTTAAGGAATTTATTTTTTGGTTGCAGCTAAAACAATCTCGTAGAGATATTTGCCCGGTCTGTTTATTCTGGTATTAAATCTTACATTTAGTTTAATAGGTCTTTTGCTCCAGGTGCCATATGGCAATTGTGAAGGAGGGCCCCAGGTTCCAGCACTTGCCGTATCTATCGATGCAATATTATTTGCATTAAGTCTGTAGTAACAATTTATACCATTACTTTGCGAATCCCAGTAAAGTGCAGGGAAAGGGCTTGTTGCATAATCGTACAATACTGCCGTATCGGTAACTGTAGTTTTATATGCAAAGGTACTCAACGATTTAAGATAAGTATTTCCACTTGGCCTTTGCTTATATTCGGAAGGTGCAAATAAGGCACCATTCTTATCTTTAAATTTGAGCACTACCTGATTGGGAAAATCGGCAATCCGTTTAATCTTCAACCATGCAGTAGTGGAACGGCCAATGTTCGCATCGATCCAATCTGCATCATAGGCAAATCTTATTCCTGTTTCACTATTGGCTTCAACCGCTAATGCATAAGGTGCGTTAATGTATTCGTATTCTACCTGTGGCGAAAGAATGATGGTACAGATATTATTATAAATCTTGGTGCCATTTGGATTTTCGACCTGAATATCCAGGAGATATTCTCCCGGAGGAATATTGTTACTTCCCTCGTTAAAAACCATTTGGCCACTTACCGGAGCAACTTCAAAAGGTGTTTTCTTTACTCTTACTCTTTTTGCATTGATTAAAGCAAGTGTAGTATCTGTTCTAGGATCGTAAGGCAGTTTCCAGATGTCTATTTCGTATTCTTTGAAAAATTCTTCTGCGCGTTTCCCTGTTGCTTTGTTACGGACATTTAATAAGGTTACTTTAAATGGCGGGGTAGATGCATCAGGAATTAAACCTTGCGAAAGGTAAAATGAGCCCGCGTTAACCCTTAAAGGATTTGAAGAATAACGCAGGTAATCGCTTAAAAAGCCTTCCTTTACTTTTTTACAGGCATTAAAGCCTACTGCAGCAATGATAAGGCACAGTATGCCTCCGAATAAATATATCTTTTTCATAAAAATTGCTTTAAAAATCTTTTACTTTAAATGTCCATGGGTGTGAATTGCTCAGTACATGAACAATACCGTTTGTGGTTTCGATACCTGATGTTTGGCAAACAGTACTTCTATCCAATAAACTTTCATCGCCGCTTGGATCTTCCATTTTACCATTAACCAAAACATCCCTGTCGCCCAAAACTTTTATAAAATAGACCAGTTTGGCATCGTTGGTTATAATCCCATCTACCAGGTAACCTGTTGTTTTGGTATAGGATATAATGAAACTTTCGGCTGGAGCAACAACAGAATGATAAATCTTTCCTTCTTCGGTAAGCTGTCCGTACGAAATTTTACCTTTAAATACGTAAATACCCAACGAATCACGAAGCATTGCAGGTGTAAAATATTTGAATAGAGAATCTAAAGTATAATTTTCATTTTCATCAATCTGACGGGCTTCGTCGCGTTTAATGTTCAGAAAATTATTGATCGAATAATTGTTTGGCACAAAGAAAGTAACATCTCCATTTATGACGTCTTTTAAACCGGCCTTATCAATCACCATTAAGGTGGTATCAAAAACTTTTTTAGGATGTGATTTTAGAAAATCGTAGGTATTAAAATTCACCTTTGGATTACTTAACCCACCATCAATAATTCCGTTGCCTTTTTTACAGCTGATGAATACCGTTATTGCTGCAAAAATTATAAATATGTATTTTTTCATGTTGTATCTTATTAGTATTTACCTTTCCAGAATTCGGTTTGATTGATGAGGTTATTGTTCTGAAGAATACTGTTCGCAATCGGCCATCTCCAACCTTTAAGTGCTTTACGCGCATCGGTTAACCAAATCGGACTGCGGTTCATCCTTACGCCATCGAAAAAATTCTGTCCTTCTCCGGCGAGTTCGCGCACACGCTCGTTCATAATATCAATTTTTAAAAGGTTACCTATAGCGCTGCTTCCTCCTGTATTGGCTCTCACCCGAACAACGTTTAATGCTGTTTGTGCCTCAGAATCTCTTGTTAAGGAATTTAATGCTTCTGCTTTTAACAGATACATATCTGCCAGGCGATAAATGATCAGGTTGCTTTCGATATAAGGCTCTGTAGGAGTTTTGTAGCCAACATCACTGTATTTTATTAAAAGACCAATATTGGCACTGCTGCTACGTCCGTAAAATTTATCCAATCTAGCATCTGCAGCGTTGGGATAAATATTGATCATAAAATCTGGATTGAGGTAGTACAATGGCTTGCTGAAACTATTTGTGTATGGTTCCATTAAGGTCTCGAAACCGATACCACCATAGAAATAAGCCTCTTTTTTTGCATTAGAAGAAGGAATTACAAAAATATTCTCTTTCGAATTTGCATTTTTGAAAGGCATTCTGATATTATCGGCGGTTTCCAGTCCAAAAGCATCAACCCTATTGATAATCGAATCGGTATAGGCAAGTGTTTTGGTATATTCGTGACGCCAGGCTGTTACGTGAGCCAATAAACCCAAGGCAGCTCCTTTATTTGCCCTTACCCTTTGGTATTGAGCAGTACCCTCGAAAGTCATTAATGCCGAAGCTTTACCTGCATCGCTGATTACCTGATCGGTAATTTTTTCTTCAGGCGATTGGGCCAAAAGTTTAATCTGTTCGGCAGTATAAATTGGTTCGTTTTGCAGGGGTACTTCGCCCCAAACTCTTGCCATGTAGAAATAACACAACCCACGCAAGAAATAAGCTTCTCCAATTATATAATTTTTAGCTTTAGCGCCTCCTGCAAATGATGCATCTGGTATTGATGGTGTTTTATCGATTACCAAATTACAAACGTTTATTACTTTATACCAGTTGGTCCAGGTATGCGCACCGCCTTCGCGATAGTAAACCGCGTTTAAACCACCATTTACATATGGCCCCTGCATATTGGTATCGTCTGTTTTAAATTCTCCATACGGCAAGTCACCCCAGATAAAGAAAGCATTATCGGTATACAAACTGGTTCTTAAAAGTCCATATGCACCACTTATAGCACCCTGGGCATCAGCCTCAGTTTTCCAGAATTTATCATCATAAGTGGCATTATCCAATTCGTTATCTAAAGCCTTTTTACAGGATGGGGCTATGAGTATGGTCAGTAGTGTTGCTATTACCAGCAAACTACTTCTTGTTTTTTTATAATTCGTTTTCATCTGCTTAATTTTTAAAATTCTACCTGAATACCTAGTGTGTATTTTTTAGGGATGGGATATCCATCGCCAAAATCGTAGCCCTGGGCATTTACGGCCTCGGCATCAATTCCGGAAAATTTCTGGAATATCACGAGGTTATCGGCCATCGCATAAAGTTTTAGGCGGTTAAGGCTAAGTTTTTTCATCCATGGATTACTTTTCGGCACAAAATCATAACCCAGGTTTACGTTCTTTATCCTTACATACCAGCCTGGTTCTACATAAAAAGTTTGATTACTTCTGAATACATATAAACCTGCAAAAGGATTTAAGGCAGGGAAAGTGGCATTATCACCTTCCGATCTCCAATAGTTATATTGTTCATAATTGCCGATAGATGCCCTTGCCAGATCTTCTGGATTACCATAAAACAACCCGTTCGATAATCTTTGTGCCAAGGTATTGTTCACAATAGTCCGACCTAAAGTAAAGGTGGTGAAAATGGATAAAGAGAAGTTTTTATACCTGAAAGCATTGTTAATACCTCCTGTGGCTTTCGGATTGGGATCACCATAAAAAGTAACATCGTTTTCACCGTTGTTATCAGATATTTTATAGTCACCGCTAATATCTCTCCATTTCGGCATACCCAAAATCAATGTTCCCCATTTGGTATTGCCAACCTGCCCGGTATACGGATTTACCAACAGATCATTTATGGAATTAATTACCCCATCGGTAATATACATTTGGTACATATTTAACGGCTTACCAACAACATAAATGGTACCGTTACTGTACAAGTCGCGGTTGCCATTTGGAAGTGCGGTAACAATGTTTCTATTGAATGAGATGTTAATAGAAGGACTCCATTGAAAAGCAGATTCAGGTCTGAAAACCCGACCAGAAATCTGAAATTCAAGTCCTGAGTTGCGAACACCAGCTGCATTACTCAATGAGGTGCTGAAGCCCGACGTTTCCGGAACCAATACTTTTAACATTTGTCCGGTTGTGTTTCTGATATAAGCATCAGCGGTTATACTTAAGCGGTGTTTAAAGAGGTCTACGTCAAGACCGATGTTGGTTTGAGCCGATTCTTCCCACGTTAAATTGTTGTTGGTTAACTTATCAAAGTTTGGATAAATTACAGGAACGCCATCGTAAGTGCCGGCACTGCTACCGTTGTAACCAGCCCCACCAAGCGAAAAACTATTGTAACGGTCGTTATCGCCAATACTGGCCTCATCTCCACTCAAACCCCAGCTAAACCTCACTTTGGCCAAATCGATCCACGAAATATTTTTCATGAAATTTTCTTCTGTTGCCACCCAAGCTGCAGAAAAAGATGGAAAAACTGCCCATCGGTTATCACGTCCGAACCTGGAAGAGGCATCAGCCCTGAGGTACGAATCGAAAAGGTATTTTTCTTTATAATCATAATGTGCACTTCCAAAGAAAGATAGCTTTGCATAAGTAGAATGATTGGATCCTCCCGATAAATCGCCCTGGGCTACACCGGATACAACTTTTATATTATCATTCGGAACCCCTTCACCAGCAACAGATAACGATTGGTTATCACGACTTTCGAAAGCCTGACCAGCAAGAAAATTAATATTATGGGTTTCGTTGATGCTAAAATTATATAACAGGGTATTCGTGATCAAATATTTTAAACCTTCACTAAAACCAGAATATGCATAAGCTCTGCCATTGTATTCGCTTCTGGCCGGACTGAAAAAGTCGCGTTTTGATGAACTATAATTAATTGCGCCTTCCGTATTAAAAGAGAGGTTTTTAACAATATTGTAAGTGAGTTTGGTTACGATACTCACGTTATTATCGGCATTACTGTTCCGTACGGTTTCGTAGGGAGCCTCGATGTCGGCCCTATCCTGGTCGGATAAGTAAAATAACGAAGAAGGCATACCAACAGGGTTAATTTTAAAAGCATTGCGGTAGCCCTGTTCTTCGGGTCTAACCCTACCAACCATTCTTAGGCCCCTGCTTAACCTTAGCGAGGTTTGCATCTGAAATTTCTCACTAAAGTTTGCTCCTAGATTTGCGTTTAAAGAATAACGCTCATAACCCGTAGCCTTAATAATTCCTTTTTCGTTATAATGCCCAACACCCACACGGTAGTTGAACTTTTCAGTTCCACCCGAAACGGCTAAATCCTGGTTGGACACCGTTCCGTTTTGATAGAATAAATCCTGCCAATTGTTATTGTTATTAAATGATGGATTTAAGCTATCGGTTAACATAATCGGAACCCGATCCCTTAACTGTGTAGGATTACCATAATTATAGATCAGATCCAGCTTCCGTCTTCTTTCTTCTGCACCGATAACGGTTTCTAAAAAATCAGGCTGTTTAACGATTCCATAATACGTATTAAAACTTACCTTTGGAACACCTGCAACCCCTCTTTTGGTTTTAATCAGGATCACGCCGTTTGCACCCCTCGATCCGTAAATGGCCGCAGCAGACGCGTCTTTTAACACATCAATAGATTCCACATCGTTTGGATTTAAAGAAGTTAAAAAATTAGTTCCTGTTTGAGTGAAGGCTTCAACCTCGTCTTCCGAAATCGGTAATCCATCAATTACATAAAGCGGATTACTAAAAGCTCTATCGCCATCAAATTCTCCTGCCGACATGATCCTGGTGTTACCGCGCACCATTAAAGAGGTACTTACACCAGGCTGACCAGTAAAATTCTGAACGTTTACACCTGGCAACTTACCTTGTAAAAGCACATCTACACTGGCAGCCGGCAGATTCTCAATATCCTTACTGGTTACCGATGAGAGCGCAGCAGTAGAGTTTTTACGTTTCACCTGTTGGTATCCCATTACGAGAACATCTGTTAATGATTGTTGATCGGGATTAAGACTGACATTGATTTCGCTACGTCCATTTACCTGAACTTCTTTTAATTTATAGCCAACATAGCTAAAAATCAAAGTAGCATCTTTTCCAGCAGTAAGATTATAACGCCCATTGGCGTCGGTACTTACGGTTGTTACTGTATTTTTCACTTTTACGGATACGCCGGGCAGCGATTGGCCATCGTCGGCCCCCTTGACAATTCCGGTTATTTTTAACTGGGCTGATACGGACGTAACAACCAGTAGAAAACCGGCAAAAAGGCCGATTTTTCGGATGTAAAATTTGGTCATAGAAAATTTATTTAATTAGGGATTAGTTGCTTCTTGGTAATTTTTAAAGTAAAATTTAACAAGTGGGATTAGCGCGTATTTAGTTGTTGGTTAACTAAAGATAGGGTCAAACAATTGACATTTTTTCGCAAAACAATGCGCAAACGTTTGCTTAATATTGAGGATAAAATACATATAAATACTACCTAAAAACTTAGGACAAGAGTATTTCAGGCTTATTTTATAGAATATTAATAAAAACGAAAATTGAATTTATTGCGAGCCTTACATTAAAATAAAATCCAACACAAACGTTTGATTAACTTTGAGTTTAAAAACCACAGCCATAAAAAAAGCCGACAATGCGTATTGCAATGTCGGCTGGGAAAAACCAATTTAATTGATTACTTGCTTTTACATTATTTTAAAGCCGAAATTTCTTCATCTGGCAATACCTTGTTCCAAATTTGTAACTCGTCAAGCTTTCCTTTAAATCCGCCAACAGTTTGAAGCGGAAAAAATAGCGTTTCGGATTTACGCATTTTTGTGTTGTCTTTGTCGGTAAATACAATCCAGTTGTCGTACAATTTCTTTTCTAATTTTCCATTGATATAAAGACTGGTACCGCTGTTGGTGCCTGTTATTACTACATGTGTCCAGCTATTTTCAGGTAAGCTATATCCAAAATCGATATTATAACCTTCTCTCGAGAATCCCAATTTACCTGTACCGGTTTGTTTTAATTTTACGACGGCATTTGGAGCTTTAAACAATACGGCATCATCGGCATTGTGATCAGCTGGGTTTACCCAAAATGAAACCGTGTAATTATATCCAATTTCAGTATAAGGCAATTTTGCATAGCTATTTTCTCCTGAAAAGGATAAAGCATTCTTTAGATATCCAGGTGTATAAACGGCACCAATGGTTTTGATTTTTTCTCCTTTTTGATCAAAACTAAAATGAGCTGTGAATGGCGCATCTTTTTTGGATAGTTTTCCACTGATGTTTAATGATGGTCCTTCTCCTATTTTCTTGCTCCACACATTAAAATCGTCAAACTTTAAGGGCGTATCACTTCCACCCCACATTTTTTGCGACAATACCTGCATCGCAGGAAATACCCTGTCGTGCACATCCTTTTCTGTAATGCCATTGCCTACAATATCATTCCACACGGCAAAAGAACCACCTAATATGGTCGGATCACCGGTAGGAAAGCGCACGTCGCCAATCATCGAAGGCGTCCATTTATTATAAAGGTTTTTAATATCCAGATAATCGTAATAATAGCCGGCAGCGGGTACGATGTACAGCCATCCATCAGGTGTGCTGATCTGTTTGTAGCCAAGTTTCTTCATTGCAACTGGATCAGCATAACCGTTATACCAGGTGTTCATCACCACGTTTTCTACCTTTACAGGTGTGGTACCCTTAGCATGTGTTAATGCACCCCAGAGCCTTACATCTTTTCCGAAACCTTCTACATATTTAATCATATTGTCGGTAAAGGCCCTAAAAACTTCAGCATCTTTTTTGGCATACTCGTCGGTTCCGATGTGAACAGCTTTCCCCATAAACACAGGTTTACTCCCAGAAATGTATTCTTTGAATACATTTTCCATAAAAGTATAGGTAAGTGGGTTATGGAGATCTAGGTGATCCATTCCATAGGCTTTACTTCCAATTTCAGGAACCACTTTGGTAAAGGCGAGGGCATGTGCCGGAGCATCAATTTCGGGAATAATGCGCACGCCATAATCATCGGCCAACTGTTGCAGAGCGATAAATTCTTTTTTGGAATAAGAACCATCTTTTGCGGTTAGGCCAGGATAGGTTGTATTTTCTAAGCGGAAAGCGGAGTAGGTTTCAGACCAGTTATCGTTGAAATATTTTTTAAAACCGTTATCATTTAAATGAATCTGAAAATCGTTCAGTTTGTAATAAGACATGAATTTCACATAATCCCTCAAAAATTGCAGGCTAAAGAATTTACGGCCAACATCGAGTACAAATCCGCGGACTTCAAACTCCGGGTAATCTCTGGCCAATCCCTTGGGAATGCTATTTTTCTGCTCCAATAATTGCAACAAAGTCCGTGTTCCCCAAAATAATCCCTGATATTTTACAGCGCTAATGGTTACATATTCATCTGTATTAAAGTAATAACCCTCTTCGCCTATGCTTTTGTCTTTTGCATTTAGGGTTAATAAGATATCACCTTTCTTAGCCTTGCCTTTCACAATCGATACATTAAAACCCAATTGATCTTTTAATTCCTGTTTTAAAATATTTGCAGCATTTCGCAGCTGTTTATCATCCGCAGCATTCAGTACAATTCTGCTAGAGGCTGTTAAAGAGAAAATTCCATTACTGCCATGCCATTCGCGTAAAGTAGGAATAACGAAAGGCTGTGGGTTAACGCCAACATTGGGAAATTTCCCTGGAACAACAATTTCTTTTGAAACATCGTATTTTATCGAATCACTTACCTGACTGATCAATTCGAAATACAGATTCACCTTTGTTGCCACCAGCGGTGTTGTGATATCGCCTGCCGGGTTTACAATTGGTGCACGGTTACTGGCTTTAAATACCAGCGAATAGCCTTTAGGGCTTTCTGGAAAAATTACGCGTTTATCACCTGCCTTTATTTCCTTAATATCAGGTACCGATTGAACAACTGCACTGTCGGTTTGACCGTATAAAAGCCCCTGTGTGATGATGATTAAACCAACCGTAAATAGAATGTTTTTCATGTGTATATGATGAATTTAATTAGCTTTTATTTTTCCCCGTTTGTTATGGCATAAAGGTTAAAGACTATACCTGTATATGTTAAAGATAAACTAAACTTTTTCATACGCTTAAACAAGTTATGCGCAAACGTTTGATGGGCAATTCAAAATACCAAAAACAAAAAAAGCCGACAATGCGTAATGCACTGTCGGCTGTATTATAAACCGGGATGACTTAAAATTATTTATCCCACCAAACTTTACCGGCCAGATTATCGCCACCTGGTACAGCTGCAGAAGCGGCCTTATAGTTAACACCATTTTTAGCTCCCTCCTCTACAGGGTAAGGAAAACGTCGTGGAATAGTTCCATTGGTAGCATTACCTGGATAAACCACTGGTGTTAAAACCGGAAATCCAGACCTACGCCAGTTAGACCATGTTTCATAAAAATCGAACATAGTACAGGTATGTAACCAGTATTGTGTATTAATCATTTCCAGGCCATTAGCGGCTACGTATGGATGAGCAGCTGCGTAAGTATCAGCTATAGTGCCAGATATAGCTAGACCAGCATCGTATTGTGACAAAAAAGTAATACCTGCAGATAAACCGTTGGCATAGTGCGCCGCCGCTGATCCTCCAATTGCCCATCTTTGCGCTGCTTCTGCCAATAATAATTCGCTTTCAGCATATGTTAGGATAAAGGTAACACCGTCCTTTTTAATCATTGCCGGGTTCGGTGATGAATATGCAGGAAATGTTGTATAAGAAGCATCTTGCCTAACATCCCTGCCTGCAATGCCACTTAAATCTTTGCCGTTTGGCATACCTTTTTGAACTAGTGGATCGGCACTGTAATTAGGATTTTGTGTCTTGGTGTTTTCATCAAGAAAAAGCCCTGTAACGGCAACTTTTCCTAAACGTGGATCGTTTGCTATTTTTAATTTATTGATAAAAGTTTGCGACCATTTAACATAATAGTTTTCCTGACCACCATCGCCGGCCAATACCTGACTGTTACGGTTCTGAGTTACTCTTGCTCCCGATACATCGTGTTTAACAAAGGCATTATCATCATTGTTTGCCATTGTTTTTCCAATTACTTTTTGAGCATAGGCTTTAGCCGTATTTTCATCCACTTTGGTTAAACGCATTGCAATACGCAATAATAAGGTGTTCCCAAACCTTTTCCATTTATTGATATCTCCTTTATAAATCGCATCGCCAGTTACCTTATCGCCATTAACATCCAATAAATTAGTTGCTTCTTCTACCTCTTTTAATAAATCGGTATAGATTGCTTGTTGCTTATCGTATTTGGGTGCCAAATTGCCTGTGTAATAACCCTGCCCCGCTTCCGAGTAAGGTGCATCTCCATATAAATCGGTAATACGTTCAAAAATCAGGGCTTTCCATAAACGGGCCACCTGGCGTACATTATTATATTTCGGAGAACCTTTTGTAAATTCGACAATATCAACTATTGGTTTAACCTGTTCTACATAAGCACCAACGGTTGTACTGCCCCAATAAGCAGCAGTATAACCCTCATTGAGCAAGTACTTATCTCCTGCCCAGTAGCTTACCACTGTAGAAAGCCCCTGCATCATGGTAGATGAATAAATTAAATTCCCTCTCCAGGTATCGTAAGCGAAATCGATGCTTCCGGTATAAGTAAGCTGTGCAGTAGTTAAGGTAAAATTTGGATCAAAAGTAGCTGCTCCATAAGCAGATGGATTGGTATTAATATCTTCGAAATCTTTGGTGCAACCAGAGATCATTAACATGCCGGTACAAAGTAACAGGCTATATTTTTTTAATATGTTTGTTTTCATTGTTCTGTCTGTTTAAAATTAAAGCTTAACACTAAGGTTTACACCAAAAGTTCTAACTGGTGGCACACCACCAAGTTCCAATCCCGGAAAAGTAGCATTGTAGCTGGATTCAGGATCAATATTATCCGTTTTTTTCATCAGGATAAATAAGTTGCGGCCAACAAGGCTTACATTTAAACCATGTATCTTGTTGTTGAACATTTTAGCAGGGAAATTATAACCTAAGGTTACCTGTCTGAACTTTATGAAACTCGCATCTTGCACAAATTTATTTGAAACATTATCTGCTGAAAGCTGATAGTAAGTTGCTGCGGTATTACCCAAAGCTTCACGATTTTCGAGTGTAGCCTGATGCAAACCAAACACATAACCATAATAATCGGTGGCAGAGAATACTTTTCCGCCCCATTTCCCATCAATCAAAAATGACAATGTTGCGCCTTTATAATTAAACTCGTTATTCCATCCAGCAAACCATTTGTTGTAAGCGGAACCATAAGCAACAAGATCACCACGTTGAGGTGCTCCGTTTGCACCCAGCATAACGTTTCCGGATGCATCGTATTTATAATCATATGCCATTACCTGTGAGGCTGCCTTACCAGGAATATTCTGTAAAAAGCCAACACCGGAGCGTGAAGTTGCTATCAGATTTGACGTTACACCGTCAGCGAGAGAAATTACCTTATTATCATTATACGATCCATTCAAAGATGATGTCCAAACAAAATCCTTACTTTTTACAACCTGACCAGATAATAATAGTTCCACACCTTTGTTTTCAATCTTACCAGAATTTAAAACAGCACCGCTATAACCTGTAGCAGTAGAGGTTGTAACAAAAGTGATTTCATCTTTAGATGTTTTTTTATACCAGGTAAGATCGAGATTTAAACGATCTCCCAACAAACGCATTTCGGTGCCGATTTCCAATTCGGTTGCTTTAGAGGCTCTTAATGCAGAATTTGGAATATTTACATTCGAAATAGTACCCAATGGCAGGCCATTTAATACTTCACTTCTTAAACTATAAGTTAACAAGGTTTGATAAGGGTCTGTTGCCTGACCAACAACAGCATAACCCGCCCTAACTTTACCAAAGGTTAAAAAAGATGGTTTCCAAAGTTCTGAGAAAACAAATGAACCACTTACTGAAGGATAGAAAACACTGAGCTTGTTATCCTTACCCGGCGTTGCCAAGGTCGAAAACCAATCTGTACGTCCGCTGCCCGTCAAATATAAGATGTCTTTATAAGCAAATTCTAAAGTACCGTATACAGACTGCGTTTCGGCTACAGAAGCTACATAAGCTACAGATTTATTCTTCGCATTTAGAATATTATAAACGCCGAAAACAGCAAAATCTGCTCCGCTATTTGTTGTTTGATTTACATTTGTTCTTCTGTAGCTCGCTCCAATATTCGGTGTAACGGCAAAGTCTTCATCTATTTTAAAAGGCTTGCCTACTAAAACATCCACATTTACATCTGCAAATTTTGTGGCCTGTTCTACAATTTTACCAGGTGCATAATAAGCAGTCCCTGATGGTACTACATTTTTATAACTGTCGTTATAGGCATCGCGGCCAGCACGGCCCTGTAAAAACAGTCCATCATCAAAAGTATATTTAGCACTAAACGAACTGATTAAACGGTCGCGTTTGGTATCATTTATAAATTCGTTTGCTGCAAACCAGGGATTCGTTGCATAAGCATTTCCTTTGTTATATTGTATTTCATTGCCCACAGCATCTTTCCATGGTTTTAGATCGTTTACACTTATACTGGTTGGCAAAAAGGCAACATTATAATTCGCATTACCTGCACCATCAGAAACCATCGGTCTGTTTTTAGCCTGCTCTAATATGTAATTCATCCGAGCATCAATGGTTAGTCTTTTAACTGGGTTAAAAGTACCCGTAAGATTAAAAGACTGTCTGTTTAAACCTGAGTTTGGCACAACAGATGTATTATGTACATCATTGGCCGATAAACGAATGGTACCGCCATCAAAACTTTTATTTAAAGCCAATGTATTAGACCATGTACCTCCTGTACGGTAAAAATCTTCAATATTATTTTTCTGTGAGGTATAAGGTCTGGAAACACCATCGAACTGAACCACATTCGATCCATCTAATTTTGCTCCCCAGCTCGATCCACCCACCTGTGCTGCAGCAGCCGCATCGGTTGGTTTTACGCCGTTTGCGCCCTGCCCGTAAACATATTGCCAATTGGTTCTGTCCATTACCTGTTCAGCAACATAATTGCTGTTAAACTCTATGCTATTGCCCTTTCCACTTTTGGTCGTAATTAAAATTACCCCGGCTTTTGCACGATAACCATACAGGGCTGAGGCTGCCGCACCCTTTAATACCGAAATACTTTCAATATCGTCAGGATTTAAATTCCCAACAGCATCTCCCAAATCTGGCGCATTGTCATATTGACTACCTGAATTACCATTGCCATTTAAATTGTTTAAACCAACAGGCTTGTTCTCCATTGGCACGCCATTAATTACATATAATGGCTGGTTGGTTTGACTTAAACTGGAGACTCCACGGATGGTTACGCTGGTTGCAGCACCTACACCACCAGAGGTTGAACTAATATCCAAACCAGCCACTTTTCCAACCAGTGAGTTGGCCACATTATTTTCTCTCGCCTGCGTTAAAGTTTCGCCGCCTATCTGTGTAACCGAATAGCCCAATGCTCTTCTTTCTTTTTTGATACCCAAAGCGGTAACCACTACATCGGTCAGCTGTTTGGTATCTTCCGATAATACAATATCGATACTGGTTTGCGATCCGATTGAAATTTCTTTTGTTTGAAAACCAGCATAAGAAACTACCAAAACCGCATTTTCAGGTGCATTTAAAGAGAATTTACCGTTTACATCGGTAGAAGTTCCAATCCCAGTCCCTTTTACCCTAACCGTAGCTCCAGGTAGTGCCCCTCCAAGTGCATCTTTTACTGTTCCAGAAATTGGGACTTCTTTATTTTTGCTAATCACAATCAAGCCTCCATCAGAAACAGAATATTTCAGGTTCGTTCTGTTTAAAATGGCTGCCAATACATCGGTTACCAAAGTATTGGTTACCGTAATGCTTACATCCTTATTTACCGGAACATAAGAAGAGCTGTAAACAAAATGGTAACTGCTTTGCTGTTCAATAATCTGTAATACCCTGGCCAGCTTTGTTTTCTTAACATCTAAAGAAATTTTTTCCTGGGAAAAAACCGATGCCGAAACATTAAGACAGGTAATGAAAACCATAATACAGGCTAGTTTCATTAGCATAATGAATTTTAGGAGCGCTTTATATTTGGGGCGCCCTTGCAGTAAGTAATAATAAATCATATTTTTGTTTTTTTTGGTTGCATAAGTTCTTGGCAGCAATCTGTTTGCGCATAAACTGCCATTAATTAATCAAAAGAGAAATTAATAAGGGCGGTGCTCCAACACCGTCCTTTTTTCTTCCTATTTTGAGATGATTACCTGATTTCCCTTTATCTCATATTTAAAATTATTTTCTGTTGCTTGTAAAGCATGTAAAACCTCTTCGATACTTTCGTTTGTAATGGTTGCCGTAAAACGGTATTTTTCTATGGCAGGGTCGGTAAATTTGATCTCTACGTTGTACCATTTTTCCAGAACATTTTTGATTTCATCAAAATCCTGGTCATAAATCTCGATCCTGTTTTGCGTCCAGGCGGTTTCTACAATGGTGCTGTCTTTTATTTTTGTGTAATGGTTAATGGTGATTTCTGGCAATGGGGCTGTAGGTTTAACCAGCTTACTTTCTTGCTTTGGGGCTATGTTTTTATAAAAAGTAACCTTCTGACTTGGTTTTAAAGTAATAATTCCGCCATTGCCGTTTACGGTCTCCATGGTAATTAAACCACGGATCAACGTCGCCTCAGAAGTAGCTTCATCTGAATAGGCTTTTACGTTAAAGGCGGTACCCAATACATTGATATTAAAATCTGCGGTATGCACTTTAAAAGGTTTATTCTTATTGTGTGCAACATCAAAAAAAGCCTCACCCGTTAATGTTACTTCTCTACATTGATCGTTAAAACCTTTGCCTATCGATAAAGTACTTTTGGCGTTCAACAGCACCGATGTGCCATCCTGAAGCCGGATTTTTTTACGCTCACCACTTTTAGTGGTAAAAATATTCACTTGTACTCCACCCTTTTTACCTTCGTAACTGGTGTAGGTATTATAAACGAGCACCGAGCCAATTGCCAGAACTATTGCTGCTGCAATTTTAATCCATAAATAGCGGTTTAGTTTAACCACTTTTTCTTCAGGAAACATACTTTCCTTAAAACTTTCTGCCTGTTTATTTAACGGGCGTTTATTCCCGCTTAATATCACGTACAGCTTTTTTGCTTCTGTTATTACTTCAGCCTGTTCCGGATGGGCATTAATGTACTTTTCCCAATATCCAATGCATAGTTTGTCTGTTCCAGCGCAATATTGCTGGAAAGTGCTATCAACAAGAAAGTCTTCTGCATTGAATTTACTTCTATCAACCATTCTTTTTGCCTTTTATATATCAGTGCCCAAAAACTTTACTTTTTCCTAAGGAAATTTTAACTTTTTTTTAACATGACCGAATATGTGCCCTGAAATGATCTATAAGGAGGAAATTTAATTTGCAGGATTTCAATTTTGAAAGTACAAAGGGTTGTATTTTCTTAGATTTGAAATAATATTTATATTTTTTTGGAAAGCATGGGCAGAAGCCCTTCGGCAAGGATAGTCCTGCCATTCGCTTTATCCCGACTTTACGTCTGGGATGCCCGCTACTGTCAGGTTTAGGTGGCACAGGCTGTTATACTATGGGGGGTGCAGGGTGCAGAACGGTTAAACCGCCAAGAACCACATCCCCCTTATTCCTAAACCCCTGCCTGCAGCAGGCAGGCAATCCTAAAGCGCATGTTAGTAGCGATCGTTGTAAGATTGCTTCCTCGGCTGAAAAAGCCTCCTCGCATCCGATAGCTATCGGATGACGATATTATGAGGAGATTTATTTCCTTAAATTTCCATGTTATATTGATTTTATAAAATAAATTATCCCTCAGGATGACACCAAATTATGCCGCTGCTATCGTTAACGCGGAGGCAAGGTGTTCCTTCCGATGCTTAAAAAGTTTAACCTGCTGTACCAACGACATTCGTTAGGCATTGATCGCAATTTGCAGGAGCAGCCGTTGTTAAATAAACCTGACAGAGCGGGTAGCCCACAGTGAAGCGTAGCGGAACGAGGACTACAAGCGATGGCAGGACTACAGCACCAATGAAAAACAGACCGCTGATTTTCAGACAAAAACAAATATTAAGATTAAAGCGTAACCTGCAAGGACTCTTCCTTTAGATTTCCAAATTTTTTCTACCTCACGTCCCTGCTAAACTTCGGAAATGATTTATGCATTAAATTCTTTTCTCAGGATTTTAAGCGCATCGTAAATGGTATTATAAGCTGTTTTTATCGTTTGGTTGCTCTGCTCAGCAATCTGTTCGTAACTTAATCCATCAAAAAACTTTAAATGAATTAACTGTTTCTGACGGAAGGTTAGTTTTTCCAAGGCATTTTTAAGCTGATGCTGCACCAATTCATCACTCTGCACTTTAACAATAAACTCTTCATAACTCATTTCCATCCAATCGCCATCGGCCCCGGCGTTAAAAAGCGCATCGTTAATTTTGCGTTTTCTTTCTAAAATACGGAGCAGTTTGCGTTTAAGAAAAGTACGGAGATAGGCTTCTACGTTATCAACACGGTTCAGACTTTCATGTTTATCCCAAATGGTGGTAAAAACAAGATCCGTAGCTTCGCTGGCGGTATCGGCATCGGCACAAACCCTGATCCCAAAATTTACCAATGGATAATAGAGCGCCGCATAGAGATCAAAAAACGCATCTTTATCGCCAGTCCGTAATCGTTCCCATAATAAGTGATGCGCTAATTTGTTATCCATTAAATTGTTAGTTGTTATCACAATATTAACTAAAAACAACAAGATTATTACGTACAGATTTTGATCAATGCAATTTTCTATTCCTATTTGCATAAAAAAATCCATCACTGTAACTTTTTTTCGAAACAGTATACTTATCAGCCAAAAATTAGATTTTGAAAAAGACAGACTTAGAAATAGCGTTCGAGATAAAATTAAAAGACTATAAACTTTTGATTTATAAAGTTTGCCGGATATATGCAAACAATCACGACGATATTCAGGATTTATATCAGGACATTATTATCCAGCTTTGGAAATCATACCCCAAATTTAGGGGCGAGGCTAAATTTAGCACCTGGTTATACCGCATTGCCATTAATACTGCGCTCACGAATTTCCGCAAACAGAAACGTAACATCCAAACCAGTGATGTAGAACTTCAAAGTATTCAGCTTCCTTATGAAGAGGATATTGGTCTTAAAGAAGAGCAGCACCAACAGATGTATACTGCTATACAACAGTTAAATGATGTGGAGAAATCGATCGTGATGCTGTACCTGGAAGATAAATCATACGATGAAATGGAAGAAATTTTAGGCATTAGCAATGCAACCCTCAGGGTAAAAATGAACCGCATTAAAGACAAATTAAGAACCTTTACCAACAATAAATAACATGGAACTAGATCACTTTAAAAATAGCTGGAACATTGTTTCAGTAGATATAACACGCAATGAGTTCGACATTATATTGGCAACAAAAAAAGAGATGGAATCTCCACTAGCCGGACTTAAAAAGGCTTCGAAAAAACAAACAGTTGTATTACCCGTTCTTTTTGCGTTTTTAATGGTAATGACTACTGTTGTGCCAGAAATGAAAAATCATCCGCTTATCTGGATGGCGTTAATTCTATTGCCCCTAATCACCATTTATTATTATTTCAATATCAGACTGATCAACAAGCTTGAAAATAATGAGGGCTCCGTTAAAAATGACATTCAAAGAAAGGTAAAACAGTTGATCAACAACAACAAACTCTACCTTAACCTTACAAGAGCAGCAATTTTGATACTTGTTGTAATTACTGAATTATTGATCCAAGACAACCATATGGGTTTAATACCTGAAATAGAAAGTATTAAATCGATTATGCTGCCATTGCGCCTATTGATTTATGCCGGTGTAATGGGCGTACATTATGTGTTGAGCAAATATACTTTTAACCTGTATTTTGGCCGGTACCTAAAACGGTTAAAAGAATTATTGGCAGAAATGGAATAAACTGGCTTAATTTAGACCTCGCAGGTTTTCAAACGGCGCAGCCTTCAATGAGGCCGTTAAAAAACATATGAACTAAGAATTACCTGCGAGGTCTTTAAATTAATTATTTTAAAGCTGTTTTACTAAAAATGTGATATTCTCCGGGCGCTAATGTTCTGGTATAAACATTCGACGAAAGACTAATACTGCTTCCAACGGCATCAATCCAGTTACCTGATGACCCAAAATCAATATTGGCCGTTTGACTTACCACATCAAAATTACCTACCACCACAACAGTATTGGCACCTTCTGCTAATTTGATGTATTTGATTCCTCCAGCCAGGTTATAAGTTGAGTTAGTCGAATTAAAAATGCTGTTGTTCTTTTTCAATCGGATAAATTTGGCGTAAGCATCATACAAAGCCTTACGGTTTGGGTCGGCATAATAATCCCATTTAATTGGTTTTTCTCCGGTTCTTCCGTTAAAATCAATGTTGATGTCGTAACCCAATTCTCCAAACTGCCACACCATTTTTGGTCCAGGGATACTGAACAAGAATGCAGCTGCCAATTCTTCTCTTTTTAAAGAAGTGGTCAAATTTCCTTTAATTACATAACTACCTGAAGCATTTCCATAAGTAATATTTTTATAATTTAACCGCTCTTCATCGTGACTTTCGCCATAACCAACCAAATTTTCCGATTTAGCAAAACCATGATTGGCATAAAAACCCCATTGAAAGTTAGAATTATCCAACCAGCCCATAGTGGCCTCATTCATGTTATAATTCATATTGTTCCATAACATCATGCCATCATCGGCCAAAACTTTCTCTTCCGATTCTTCTGCAAAATGCTCTAAAATCACATAAAAATTATGGGCATCTACACTTTTGATAAATGCATTATAATCTTTCCAAATGGCAATGCGGCTGGCATCGTATAACCTGAACTGCGCATCATCTGTTGATTGCTTCTGTGTAAATCCTTTCGAAAGGTCGAAACGGAAGCCATCTATCTTATATTGCTGCATCCAAAACTTCATTACATCTTTTGAGAATTTTTTGGTCGCCGGGCTTTCATGGTTAAAATCGTAACCCACATTAAATGGATGTTTGGCATCAACATTAAACCATGGGCTCGAAGTGGTGGGTTTAGCGCCATCAAAATACAATTGCACCATTGGCGATTGTCCGAAAGAATGATTCAATACCATATCCATAATTACAGCAATACCACGACCATGGCATTCATCGATAAAATTTTGTAGCGCGGTTTTGGTACCGTAGTATTTATCTGGGGCAAAATAAAATGATGGGTTATAACCCCAGCTTAAATTGCCCTCGAATTCGTTTACTGGCATTAACTCAATTGCATTAATTCCCAAACCGATTAAATAATCTAGTTTGGCCAATGATGAGGCATAATTGTGATCGGTGGTAAAATCGCGGACCAGCAATTCGTAAATTACCAGGTTGTTTTTATCCGGGCGTGTAAAGCTGGCATTTTTCCAGGTATAAGTTGGTTGATTGGCCTGCATTATACTTACAATACCAGTGGTTTTGCCTGTAGGATAAGCTTTTAAATTCGGGTAAGTTGCAGCAGCTATGTATTTATCGTTATCAGGATCGAGTATTTTCTCACAATAAGGATCCGCCACTTTTAAGTTCCCATCCACATCAAACTGATAGGCATATTCTGTATTCGGATTTAAATTATCAATCTGAACCCACCAATAATTTCCATCAGTTGTATTTTTCATCGGTGCCGTAGTGGTAGACCAGTTGTTAAATTCACCGATTAGCGAAACTGATTTTTTGCCTGGGGCGTAAAGAGTGACAATAGCCGATGTGCCATTATTGATAAATACCACTCCATCTTTGGCTCCTGCAGGTAGATCGGCTTTTTGATTGGTAGGTACGGGATCTATACCAGCATCAGTTGCTGCTTTTTTACATGCGCTATTAAATGCAGTTACCAATAGCAACAGATAGATGATTTTTTTTGCTTGATTCGTTTCGTGCAGACACGAAGCGAGGCGGTAAATTATTTTTCTCATTTGATTAGGGATTTTTATTTTGATCAATAGGCACCTTATTTCGTGCCTCCACGAATCATTTATCTATACTCAATACTCCTCGGTCTGTGTCCTCACAGACCGAAATGATGTTAGTGGTTTGTAGGGACACAAACCACGGATGGCATATTTATACAGATCTATTTTCTTCTACTCCCAGTTTCGAGGCTAAGACCTCATCCGTTTTTTTGGGTTCGCGGATAAATACATAACAGATTATTGCGGCCAGGATCATTAATCCACCACCCAATTGAACGGCTAAAAGTCTATCATTGTTTAATACATTACGCATGAGCCAGCCAAAGCCCAGTGAGGCGATAATTTCGGGCAACACGATAAAGAAGTTAAAAATGCCCATGTAGATTCCAATTTTATCTTTGGGTAAAGATCCACTCAACATAGCATAAGGCATAGAAAGAATGCTGGCCCAGGCAATGCCAACCCCTGTCATACACAAGTACAGCATATTTTTATCGTGTACCCAGGCCACACTGATTAAACCGATTGCGCCACAGATTAAACAAAGTGCATGCGTGGTTTTACGGCCCAATGCATCAGCAATTTTGGGCAGTACCAGTGCAAAAAGAAAAGTGATTACACTATAATAGGCAAGGGTTAAACTTCCAAAATCGGCTCCATGTGCATACACCGGATCGGCTGCATCTTTACCCCCAAAAACATTAACTGCAACAGCCGTCGTATAATAAAACCACATTAAAAACAAACCAGGCCAGGTAAAAAACTGAACCAAAGAAACAATCTGCATCCTTTTTGGCATATTTCTTAAAGCATGAAAAATTTCTCTTGCTCCCCCACCAAAACCTTTGTTGCTTTCTTTTACTTTTTGTTTGAAATCTACATCCTGAGGCGGATATTCTTTTGTGGTAAAAACGGTCCATAATACGGCAGCGAAAAAGAAAAATGCACCGATATAAAAAGAGAACTTTACATTTTCAGGAATATTGCCCTTTTCGGCGGTATTGGTTAAATGGAATACATTATTCATAATCCATGGTAATGCCGAAGCTACACTCCCACCTAAACCGATCATCATACTTTGCATAATGAAACCGCGGTTCACCTGACTATCAGGCAGTTTATCGGTAACAAAAGCTCGGAAAGGCTCCATGGCAATGTTTCCAAAAACATCTAAAACCCACAATAAGCCCGCAGCCATCCACAATACACTGCTATGCGGCATAAAGATTAAGGCAATACTGCTTACAATGGCACCGATCATAAAATAAGGCCTTCTTCTGCCCCATTTTGGGTGCCAGGTACGGTCGCTCAGATAACCAATAATCGGTTGCACCAAAAGCCCGGTTAAAGGAGCCGCTAAAAACAACAATGGAACCTGATCAGGATTGGCACCCAGGTTTTCGTAAATACGCCCCATGTTTGCCCGTTGTAAATCCCAACCGAACTGGATCCCGAAAAAACCAACACTCATGTTAATAATCTGAACTAGTGTTAATTTAGGGTTCTCGAATACTGTTTTTAAGGTCATTTTGCTTCGTTTAAGCGCTTAGCGCAGGGCGCATGGCGTTACATTTTGGTTATAAATAATGTTCAATCGCTAACCGCGTGACGCTTAACGCATCGCTAATGGTTAAAATTCTATTACCTGCGCACTTACTGGTGCAAGGCTTACGGGTATACTGGTTCCTGCCGGGATATTTAATTTTCGATCTGTTAACAGATCTGTAACCGGAGATGAATGTTTAACTTTTAAAATCTGATCGGGAATTTCGATGTTGGCTGTTAAGCTTTGTGTCCGATCAAAATTAGCTACGATTAACAAACGCTGTTTCCCTGAATAGCGGATAAAGGCATACATGCGGTTATTCATATTACCGGTAACAGGTACCTCATAAATTTCGCCATTTATTACGGCATCGCTTGTTGAGGTAACTTTTAACAATTGTTTGTAGTATGCTCTTAGGTTTTGTTGTGCTGCACTTAATTTATGGCCATCAAACAAACCTCCGTTCATCCAATCCTGGTGACTGGGAACACCCCAGTAATCGAATATTGTGGTGCGGTTATCATCTCCACCAAAACCTTCTTGTCCTTTTCCAGGTTCGCCAACTTCCTGTCCAAAATAAAGCATCACCGGACCCGAACCTAATGTTGCCGAAACAACCATTGCAGGCAAAGCGAGTTCGGCTTTCCCTGCAAATCCTGCCGATGCAATGCGTTCTTCATCGTGATTTTCTAAAAAGCGCAACATATGTTTGCCAAAACCAGCACTTTCTACCTGCCACACATGTTTAATTGCGGCTACATCTGCAGTTGGTTCATTTCTGATCAGTTTTTTGAGTCCATCATATAAACCCACTTTATCGTATAGATAATCGAATTTACCTTCCTCCAGGTATTTTTTGTACACTTTCGGATTGTAGGCTTCCCCTAAGAAAATCAAATCAGGATTAACTTTTTTAATCTGCGGAATTACCCAGTTCCAAAAGGCAATCGGTACCATTTCGGCCATATCGCATCTAAAACCGTCGACTCCTTTATTGGTCCAATAGGTCAAAATATCACGCATTTTCAACCAGACAGGTGGAATAGGGTCGAAATATTGTTTTTCGCCATTCTGATAATCTACACCATAATTTAACTTAATGGTTTCGTACCAGTCGTCGTATTTAGGCTGTGCAGAAAATACGTTATTACCAGTTGCCTTTGCAGGGTTTTCATCAAACTTACCATCCTGCAAAACAGAAATCGGCGTTTGTTGAGCTCCTCCTGTTGGCACTAAAAATGGTTGACCAGGTGTATAATAAAAATCGTTGGTGGTGCTAAAAGCTTTGGTTATATCATCCTGCACACCAAAGTCGGTTACTCCATTTGGCTTTGCATAGGAATGGTAACTTCTGGCCACATGATTGGGTACAAAATCAATCAGCACCTTCAGGTTT
The DNA here is from genome assembly GCF_032678585.1 of Pedobacter psychrodurus. Classification (GTDB taxonomy): domain Bacteria; phylum Bacteroidota; class Bacteroidia; order Sphingobacteriales; family Sphingobacteriaceae; genus Pedobacter; species Pedobacter psychrodurus_A. The sequence goes on from NZ_JAVTSN010000015.1 coordinate 26,850, forward strand.
TTAGCATGTGTTCTTTTTACCAATGCGTCAAATTCCTGCATCCTGTTTTTAACATCAACAGCCAAATCTGGATCAACATCATAATAATCGCGGATGGCATAAGGCGAACCAGCCCGGCCTTTTACCACATCGGCATCATCAACCTTGATTCCATAAGCGGAATAATCTGTTAAGCTTGCGTGCGCCAATGCACCAGTAAACCAAACATAGTTTACATGGAGCTCCTTTATACCATCTAAAGCTTTGTCGGTAATATCATTAAACTTGCCCGAACCATTTTGTTCGATGGTTCCGTAAGGGGTATTTGTGGTATTTTTATTCCCGAACAAACGGGGCAATAACTGGTAAATAACGATCTGTTTATCGTTCATTTTTGTACGCTTTTTTTGTGCAAATGATGATAGTGAGAGTATGGTAAAGGTAAGAAAAAGTGTTATAGTCCAGCCCCTACCCTTCCGATGTAAAATCGGAATAGAACCTATAGAGGGGGACAAAAACAGGGCCGACAAGATACTTCCAGATACGGAAGAACAATCTTTAGACCCTCCGCCTTCAACCTTTAAACCTTCTACCTTTCTCATACTAACGCTGCGTGATCAACTTCAATTTCGGCATTTCCGGCCAATTTATACATCTGGTTTCTGATACCGATTTCTAAATCAATGTCTGCATGGTTTTTAATGCTGATGCCGTTTTCGGTAATATTTATTTTTAAGGTTGCACCTCTAAAGCCAATGGTAAACGAAAATGATTTCCATTGGCCTGGCAGGAAAGGATTAAACTGCAATTTACCATCACGCACGCGCATTCCGGCAAAACCTTCTACCACGCTCATCCAGGTACCTGCCATCGATGTGATGTGTAAGCCATCTTCTGTATCGTTATTGTAATCGTCGAGATCTAAACGGGCGGTACGCAGATAAAATTCGTAAGCACGTGCTTCGTCATTTAATTTTGCAGCTAAAATACTGTGTACGCAAGGCGATAATGAACTTTCGTGTACGGTACGCGGTTCGTAGAAATCGAAATTGCGTTTCAAAGTACCCAGATCATAATCTTCTTCAAAGAAATATAATCCCTGTAAAACATCGGCTTGTTTGATGAAACATGAACGTAAAATCCTGTCCCAGCTCCATTTCTGGTTAATCGGTCTGTCGCTTGCGGGAAGATCCTTCACCAAAGTTTGTTCTTTATCTAAATAACCATCCTGTTGTAAGAAAATACCCAGTTTTTCATCCTGTGGATAGTACATCTTTTCGATAATATCTCCCCAGTCTGCAAATTCATTCTGATCGAAATTCAAACTTTTTAGCAGACTGTTGTATTTTTCAGGTTGCTGTTTTTTTACGATTCCGGCAGCTTCAGTAGCATATTTCATGCACCAGGTAGCCAAAATATTGGTATACCAGTTGTTGTTTACGTTGTTTTCGTATTCGTTTGGGCCGGTTACGCCAAGCATTACATATTGCTGTTTATCATTGCTCCAGTTCACACGTTGTTTCCAGAAACGGGCAATGCCGATGAGCACTTCCAAACCAAAATCTGATAAGTAGCTTTCATCGCCAGTATAGCGGATGTAATTAAAAATGGCAAAAGCAATGGCACCGTTACGGTGGATTTCTTCAAAAGTAATTTCCCATTCGTTATGGCACTCTTCACCATTCATGGTCACCATTGGATACAATGCAGCACCATCTTTGAAACCTAATTTAGCCGCATTTTCTATTGCTTTGCCCAATTGTTTATGGCGATATATCAATAGGTTTTTACTTACCTCCTGTGGCGCTGTGGCCAGATAAAAAGGTACGCAATAAGCTTCGGTATCCCAATAGGTAGAGCCTCCGTATTTTTCGCCGGTAAATCCTTTCGGACCAATATTCAATCGGTCATCTTTACCGGTATAGGTTTGAAAAAGCTGGAAAATATTAAAACGGATAGCCTGCTGAGCAGAAATATCTCCCTCAATAATGATATCACTTTCTTCCCACTTGGTGGCCCAGGCTTCAGTTTGTTCTTTTAACAGCAGATCAAAACCTTTGGCAGATGCTTTGGCAATTACGGATTTCGTTTCTTTTAAAAGTGACTCTTTCGCATAATTTTGGGAAGATAAATTTGCCGCGATTTTAATCAGGGTGATTTCTTCATTTGCTTTAACATCAAGAGAAATAGTTTGTCCTACAAATTTTTCCTTACGTACAGCCTGTGGATTGATTTCTAATTTCTCCGCATTTTTATATAATTCAACATTACTTCCCGTACAAACTTCAAATTCTGTTTTCTTTGTCCTTAGTTTAATATAGGCTTCGGTTCCAGAAACTTCATCAGCTACTTTATCCCAGAATTTTTCGTCGTAGTTACTGTCCTGATTTTTAACATCACCATCAATAAAAGGCATCAATGTTAATTTACCATCGAAATTTAATGGTGTAATGTTATAACGAATGGCACCCACCTCATCATCGGCAATGCTACAAAAACGCGTAGATTTAATTTTTACGGTTTTGCCACTTTTTAATTTTGCGGTAAAAGTACGCTCTAAATATCCGGCATGCATATTCAGTACACGTTTGAAATCGCTTACTTCTGCTGTTGCCAGATCAAGAATTTCATCATCGATTTTTACTTCAATACCAATCCAGTTTGCTGCATTTAACACTTTGGCAAAATATTCAGGATAACCGTTTTTCCACCATCCCACACGGGTTTTATCTGGATAATAAACACCTGCAACATAGTTTCCTTGTAAAGTTTCACCGGTATAGGTTTCTTCAAAATTTGCACGCTGCCCCATACGGCCATTACCCAGGCTGAAAATACTTTCGGAAATTTTATTTAAATGTGGATCAAAGCCTTCTTCGATAATGTTCCACTCATCTGCTTTAATGTAATTTTTCATAATTAGTATTGAGTAGTGAGATATGAGATTTGAGATGATACCCCCTAAACCTTAAACCCTACACCTTAAACCTATAAATTCTCTAAATCTCTAACTGTTAATTTATCTAATCCGCTTACTACCACATCGGCTTGGGTGAGTACGCTTTTTTCGCCAATACCGATAGCTTTCATTCCGCCTCTTTTTGCAGCTTCTACACCGGCAACGGCATCTTCAAAAACCACACATTCATCGGGTTTAAAGCCTAAAAGTTCGGCTCCTTTTAAAAATACTTCCGGATCTGGTTTCGATTTGGTCACCATATTTCCATCTACAATTTCATCGAAGAAATGGGAAAGATTTGTTTTTTCTAAAATGATACCCGAATTTTTACTCGCCGATCCCAATGCCAGTTTATAACCTGCTTTATGTATTTCTGTTAGAAAATCAACCGTTCCCGGCAAAACTTCTGCAGGTGTCATTTTAGTAATCATATCTACATACCAGCTATTTTTTAAAGTAGCCAGTTCTTCTTTTTCAGCATCAGTTTTTTCTACACCACCCCAAGTCAAAATCTTATTTAAACTTTCTACTCTGCTCACCCCTTTTAACTGTTCGTTCTGCTCTTCGGTAAAATCGAAACCCATGGTATTGGCCAATCGTTTCCAAGCTTTGTAGTGATAAACCGCAGTATCTACCAGTACGCCATCTAAGTCAAAAAGACAGGCCTTTATTGAGGTTGAAGGTTGAAGGTTGAAGGCGGAAGGCTCGGAATAAGTATTATCTTGCATCTTTCTTGTATTTTTTAGTATCAGGTAGTGAGTATTTAGTAATCAAGTTTTTAGTATCGAGTAGTGAGTATCAAGTATTGAGATATATGTTAAGTATCTTATATCCTTTTACTTTTTATCTTAGCTCAAGCACTAATGTGGTCTTAGCTGGTATTTTAATATTATTAAAAGCCATGTTTTCACCGGTAATTACATTTTTTGCTGTTGTAATTCCTTTTGTTCTTTCGGCGAAACGATCGGTATTTAATGTTTTTTCTTTTTCTGTATTGTTTACAATAACCATTACAGTGCCTTTTGGTTCTACATTGTAGCGGAAATAAACATAAATATCATCTTGCGGCACAAACTGCATCAACTTGCCTGTTTGTAAAGCTGCGCTGTTTTTGCGGAAATTCGCCAATGTTTTCACAAAGGTGAAAGCTTCATTTTCTTTGTTTGTACGGCCATCGGCTGTGAATTTGTCTTTTTTGTCGCCTTCCCATCCACCTGGAAAATCAGAACGGATCAGGCCATCTGGATTAGAAAAATTCTTCATCAGGATTTCGGTTCCATAATACATTTCCGGAATGCCGCGCATGGTTAGTAAGATGCCCATACCCATTTTATATTTGTCAAAATCTTCGCCAACCATCGAATAGAAACGGCTCATATCATGGTTATCTAAAAAGATGCAATTGGTATTGGGGTTTTTATAGAGAAAATCGTGTGCTAAGGTTGCATATAAGCGGTTAATGCCATCTACCCAGCCATTCTTGCCATTTATGCCTTCGTAAATGGCATCTTTTAAAGTGGCATCGGTAATACCCTGAAGGTGTGTATCAAAACCGCGGTTAACTGTATTGCCACCAGTAAAAAAAGCCTGATTGGCCACAGCGGTTACCAATGTTTCGCCAAATACAGATAAATGGGGAAATTCTGCCTGAACTTTCAGCGCCCAATCTGCCATGTAAGCCGGGTCGTTATAACCGTAAGTATCTAAACGCAAACCATCAATGCCTGCATATTCGATCCACCAGATGTGGTTCTGTGTTAAATAATTCTGTACATAAGGATTGGTTTGGTTTAAATCCGGCATTGAAGGCACAAACCAGCCATCCAACATCTGTTTGCGATCTGCTGCTGAGGCATGTACATCCATCACGGTTTGATCGCGGTAACTGGTCTGTGTATATTTTGGCCATTGGTTTAACCAGCTTTTCATTGGCAAATCCTTATAAAACCAATGTTGTGTGCCAATGTGGTTGTGTACAATATCTTTAATTACTTTTAATCCTTTGGCATGCGCAGTCTCTACATATTTTTTGTAAAGTGCATTTGTACCGTAACGGGAATCAATTTTATAGTGATCGGTTACCGCATAACCATGGTATGAAGCATGCGGCATATCATTTTCTACTTCCGGAGTCATCCAAACGGTAGTTACCCCTAAATCTTTCAGGTAATCAAGGTGGTTCAATACCCCTTGTATATCGCCGCCATGACGGTAGTACATGCTGTCGCGGTTTAATGCAGTTTCAGTTAAACCCTGTACCACATCATTGCTTTTATCGCCGTTCGAAAAACGATCGGGCATGAGTAAGTATATAAAATCTTTGTTGGTTACACCCTGAATCCTGCCCGCGCTTTTATCGCGGTTTTTCAATTCGTAAGTGTAAGTGAATATTTTTTTGCCTTTAACCGCAAAGTTAATCGGGAATTTTCCGGCTTTGGCTGTTGGCGCAATTGTTAAGTCGAGGAACAGGTAGTTAGGATTTTCAACTTTATTCACCTTAACGAGTTTAACGCCCTGGTAAGTTAAAGTAACAGTTGCATTGGCAATGTGATCACCATGCACCAATAATTGTAATTTAGGATTGTGCATCCCTGCAAACCAGAACATCGGCTCTACACGCTCCAGCTTTTGGGCAAAGAGATTGTTTGTGAGCAGAACAACAAGCAGTGTAAAAATGGTTGTTGTCCTCTTAAAAAAGGTAGTAGCAGTATGATTATGAATTGAAAATGAATAATTTGAAGCGGTATGGAATCTGTTCATGCTAAAACTTTGAAGATTTAAAAAGCCCTGCAGTATACTACTGCAGGGCAAATAATAAGGAATTAGTTTTTAACCATTGTAGCTTTTTTGGCGGCTACATCTAAAGTGATGGTATAATTTCCGGCAACGGCTACACTAATATTATCGCCATTGTTAGCCAAAGCGCTTAAGCTACCTCCGAGATTAGTTCCCCAATCGTGTGCAAACCTGAACTTCATGGCACCAGTAGTTAAGGTTGTTTTAATGGTATAGAAATTAGATTTACCATCGTTAGTTACCTTCATATCGGTATCGCTACCCCAACCTCCCGGTGTTGCATCACCAATAATCGACCACTCTTTTGGTGTACCATAGGTAATGGTATTTTGATTTAAATCAACTGTAACTTGTTTAACAATTGCATCAGGAGATTTTAAGTTATCTCCGGCTGAAGAGCTGATTTTACCAGAACCTGCATCGCCATAAGCTACGTCCCATTTTTTTGCAGGCGTAATTTTAAACTCCAGGTTTCCGGCTGTAAAAGCAATCATACCCGTATAAACGCCATTACTTGATAGTGAAATTAAACTATCAGCAGTAGCTGGGTCCCATCCCTGGTAAGCTCCGGGAGCATAAATCCAGGCTGAAGCCAAGTAAGGAGTTGCCGATAATGTGATTACGTTCGAATAAGTTAAATCGTTAACGGCTGCACCTGATTTTAAACGGACTTCTAATTGTGCAGGTTTATCCACTACTCCACCTAGCGCCAGAATAATATTGTTAATATCTGTAATAGTTGGTGCATAAGTTTTGCTGGTTACCACAAACTCTCTAACCAGAGAGAAATTAGTTCCTTTTAAACCAAACTGTATTGTACTTGTAACCGGAACAACATAACCCGAAGAAGTTGCCAAAGGATAACTTAATGTTAATGCTGGAAGCGCTCCATTAGCTTGCACTAAACTTAATGCAGTTGTGGATGCAGTAAGTGTTCCTGCTGGTGTAATGTTAGAAACCGTTTGGGTTTCATCTTTTTTACATGACCATAGTGACAGTGCTATAAAGCAGATTGCTAAGGATTTTAAAAATATTGATTTCATCTTTATAAAACGTTAAGATTAATAACCTGTATTTTGAACCAAATTCGGATTGGCAATTAAATCTGCTAATGGAAGCGGATAAAGATTACGGAAAGTTGGTAAACTGGCACCAGCTTGTACACCTCCTTTAAATGCCCATAGGTATGTTGAACCTGTGAATTTTCCAAAACGGATTAAATCCGTACGGCGGTGTCCTTCCCAATATAACTCGCGTCCACGCTCGTCTAAATAAAAATCTGTAGTTAATGCAGCGGCACTTACATCACCTGAAGCATTGCCATAAGCACGTTGGCGCAGTTGATTTACATAGGTTAAAGCTTTTCCGGCATCACCACCTGAACCACCACGGGCAACAGCTTCCCCATAAATCAGGTATTGTTCTGCTAAACGGAATAAAGCAAAATCTAATGAGCTAAATGTTCCGTTTAATGTTCTTCCCGGCAAATTATCTGAAGTAATATTTTTGAATTTAGTTACACGAAGACCATCTGTAAATTCTCCAACAGCATCTACAGCACTTTTTGTCCCGAAGAATACGCCACGTTTATCTATTGTTCCATTGGGATTAGGGAATAAAGCCGGTAAATTCTGACGCGTTCTATTACCGCCCCAACCACCACCTGGTACACCATAAGATGTAGGATTCATATCTGCATTAATGCCTGCATTAATTAAATAGGTTGTTCCACCATTATTGGTTCCATTTATACCATCATAATTAATGGTTAAAATGTTTTCGGTGTTATTTACATCATTATCTGATCTAAACAAATCCATGTAATTATTTTTCAACGAATAACTGGCTGCTATTACTTTACTCGAATAGGTAATGGCTTCAGTATATTTTGCAGTGCCGGTGTATACCTGCGCATTTAAATATAATCTTGCCAATAATGCCCAATCTGCACCTTGATCAGCACGGCCGTAATCGTTTGTACGAGGTGCAGCCAAATCACCTTCAATGGCTTTCAACTCCGATTCAACATAATTGAATAAGGCAACTCTTTGAATCTGTTTCGGATTTACTTTACCAATAGCATCGTCTTCTGTAACGAAGGGAGGATTACCAAAAGCATCTAATAATACCCAATATTGATAAGCACGTAAAAAACGGGCTTCGGCACGGTAACGGGTAATTGCTGTTGCATCAGCACCTGTAATGTTACGACTCGCCAGTTTTTCTGCCGTACTTTCGCGAAGAAACTCATTACAGAAAGTAATTTGAAGAATGCTTCTTGAGTATAAACCACGTAAAAATTGATTGTCTGGTGTTGGTGTACCATAATCCAACTCCGGAACTCCAACATCTCCCCATGCACAAATGGCCTCATCAGTGGTTAATTCCTGAGTCATCCAGAATAACCTTAAAAAATCTGCGAAACCTGAGTTCAAACCACCAACATCACTTCCATCGGCACCCTGAGGACTTGTTAATCCAAAAGTGGCATACAATTTTACCAGACTATTTTTATAACCTGCAGGTGTAGCATACACCGAAGCAGCTGTTACATCATTTGTTGGTGTTAAATTAAATGCCTCTTTTTTGCATGAATTTAATGACAGCAGTAACATACCTGATGCCAATATCGTTTTAAATGAATTTTTCATTTTCTTATCTCTTATATTATAGGTTCTGATTACCAGCTTGCATAAGTTTGCTTGCGCAGTTCCGTCGGTAATCATGGCTATCATTTAACTAAAATCCAACATTTAAACCCAAAGTATATGTTCTCGGACGAGGGTATAAGTTATAATCGATACCACTTACTGACTCAGGATCTATTCCTTTATACTTAGATAAAACGAATACATTTTGGCAGTTTGCCGAGATACGCATTGACGCTGTACCATTTTTCGATAGCTTACCAACATTATAGGATAGACCAGCATTATCCATTTTTATGAATGATGCATTTCTAATGTAATAATCACTTAAATATTGAACGCCTGATGATCCTGAAAAGTTAGTGTTATATAAATCGGTTGTCGAGTTATTCAAAATTCCCTGTGTACTTAAAACATTGTTTCTGATACCAAAGTTTGAAGAAATATTATCGTAAATGTAATTGCCAATATTTGCTCTTAAAACTGTACTGGCTGTCCATCTTTTATAAGTGAAAGCGGTGTTAAAACCTAACGTTACTACCGGATCAGGAGATTTATAAAAATATTGATCGGCAGCAGATATTGAGCCATCACCATTTAAATCCTGGTAAACACCTTCCAATGGTTTTCCATCTGCATTGTAAACTTGTTTATATACATAAAATGCACCTGGTAACTCATTAACGGCGTTGTATTTTAAGTGAATACCTGTACCACCGGTAATATCACCTGCGTCGATTTTGAAACCAGAGTTTGGATTTAACGTTAAGTTGGTAACTTTTCTTTTATTATAAGCCGCGTTAACACCAATGTCCCAGGTTGTATTTTCAGTTTTTATGGCTACGTAATTTAAACTAACCTCTGCACCTTTAACTTCCATATTACCCACGTTGGTGGTTAACTCGTTACTAAAGTTTGTACCTACCGGAATGGTCACTTTACTTAATAAATCTTTGGTTTTTTTGTAATAAACATCAATACTTCCGTATAATCTACCTTTCAAAAATCCGTAATCTATACCAGCATTATATGTGGTTGTCGTTTCCCATCTTAAATCAGGATCGTAACCTGCCGGGCTGTAGTAGTTATAAAAGGTATTGCCAATTTGATATTGACCTTGATTGGTATTGGCATAGTATTTAGATAAATAATCGTAGTTACCAATACCGTCTTTATTTCCGGTTTCGCCATATGTTAATCTCAATTTCAAATCAGAAAGCACCTTACTGTCTTTTAAGAAATCTTCGCCAATTACCCTCCAGGTAAAACCAACTGATGGGAAATAACCCCAACGGTTATTTTCAGCAAACTTTGAAGAAGCATCAGCTCTCATCGTTCCTGATAAGATATATTTATCAGCCAAAGTATAATTGAATCGGCCATAATACGAAAGCAATTTATTCTGATCAATCGCGAAAGGGAACACTGGCGTGGTTTGTAATGCACCGGTAGCCCTGTAAGTAGCAAAATTATAATTGGTAACCGCATCATCATAATATCCGTAACCGCCAGTTACATCAAATCTGCTTTTACCTATTGTTTTTGCGTAGGTTAAATAAGCTTCAGAGAACTTATTCATTTCTGTGTTTAATCTTTTTGAGTATGAACCTTCAGTAGAATAACTCTGTGCCGCATAAACCGGAACAAGCGTACGTCCATATCCTTTTGAATAATCGTAACCAACATTAACCACCGCATGTAATTCCGGCAGGAAATGGAAAGAATAATCCAGTTTCACGTTACCAAAACTTCTGGCTGCATTACCGTGGTTATCTTGCTGTCTGATGAGTGCAACCGGGTTACGCGGCGCATTAGGATTTGGAACCCCGGCTGAAGTAATCCATTCGAAATAATTTCCGAATTTATTATCGGCATACAGTGGTTGAGTTGGATCAAACTGAATCGCATTCTGAATTGCCGCATCATTTGGATACTGCGAATCACTTAATGATCCTTTTAGGTTTAATTCGATTTTTAAATGATCTTGAAATAATTTAGGAGAAATCGAGAAAGCACCCGTAGCTCTTTTTAATTTACTGGTAATTACAACCCCATCCTGATCTAAGTAACCTGCCGAAACACGATATGGCACACCTTTAAATGAACCAGAGATACTTAAATTATTATCGGTAGAGAAAGCATTTTGATAGATCTCATCTTGCCAGTCGGTACTTGCTGTACCCAATAAGGCCTTTTGCGCAGCGTTGCCGTTTGCGTTTACGAAAGCACGAACCTGATCAGCAGAAAGCACATCCACTTTTTTGGCTACAGTTCCAATTGAGTTATTGGTACTAAAATTAATTTGAAGTGCACCAGCACTTCCTTTTTTAGTGGTAATTAAAATTACACCATTTGATGCCCTCGAACCATAAATGGCTGTTGCGTTTGCATCTTTTAATACCGTAAAGGTTTCGATATCGTTAGGATTGATTAACGAAAGTGGACTTGGTGCGTTTCCGATAGCATTTCCACTAAATGGTACACCATCAACCACAATTAAAGGATCGTTACTTGCATTTAAAGACGCTCCGCCACGGATACGGATGGTACTACCACCGCCTGGAGAACCACCACCTGAAGTAATGTTAACACCGGCTACCTTGCCCTGAATTAACTGCTCGGGCGTGGTAATGGTACCTTTTTGAAAATCTTTCGAATTTACCGTAGTGATAGATCCGGTTAGGTTTTTCTTTTCTGCAGTACCATAACCGATTACCACAACTTCGTTCAGTTTTTGTGCATCTGGCACCAATTGGAAATTAACAGTTGCATTTGTCGAAACGCTAACTGCCTTGTCGAGGGTTTGATAACCGATAAAACTTGCAGATAAGGTTACCGAACCGTCCGATAGGCCTGCCAGTTTAAAATTACCGTTCCCATCAGTCGATGTACTCCTTGTTGTACCTTTTACAACTACAGAAGCACCGGGTAATGGTAGGCCGGTTTCGTCGAGCACCTTACCAGACACTGATCCGGTTTGTGCTTTTACCATTAATGCTGAAAAAACCAACAGCACCAAAAGCCCCTGTTTTAACAGGTAAAATACTCTCATATTTGAAGCTCGTTTAAGTATAAAAATTTGGTTAAATATTATAGTGATTTACACATAGGCCTAATTTACAGCTGTTAATGAGATTTCAAAATTTATTTAAAAAATATATTTTCGGATAAAATCGCCATGTTAAACCGAAGGCAAAAACCACCTGTTTTGTAGCAGTAAAAAGTCACAATAAATTATTTTATAATTTGTAACTTATTAAAAATAAATACTTTACAAATGTTAAATTTTAAATTAATGTGTAAATATTACACTAAGCCATTTTCGGGTGTTTTTTCGGGAACGTTCCCGAAAAAAATAGATCAAAATTCGGTCATCTTTCGGGAACGTTCCCGACAATCGGTCAAAATTCTGCTTATTTTACACTAAGTGAAGAAATTTTTTGAAAAATTTCGGGTAAAAAATTCCCCGCTTTTTGATGCATTTTTTACACGTTTGCGCTCGAATTCCGCTTGATAATTTTAGACTCTAAAATCACCTCATTTGATCCGTTTTTATCGGCATGATCATCCAGAATGGTGAACAACAATTTTGCCGCCTGCTCCCCTATCTCGGTGGCTGGCTGGGTGATGGTGGTGAGCGAAGGATTAAGCAACGGGGCAATTTCCAGACTAGAGAAACTGATCACTTTCAGGTCTTTAGGGATATTGAGGTTGAGATCATAACAGGCATAGTACGTGGCAAAAGCTAAACGTTCTACCGAAGTAAAAATACCATCAGGTTTTAACTGTGTTAACGCATCCTTAATAATAACGCTGTTTTCTTCGTAACTATTGCTGCAATCCACAATCAGGTTTTCGTCAAAAGGAACCTCGTGTTTGACCAATGCATCAATATAGCCTTGCATACGGGTTTTACCAATAGACAAACTTTTGTTCACCACCAGATAGGCAATTCTTTTACAACCCTGCTCGATTAAATGCTCGGTAGCCAGGAAACTGCTATTGTAGTCGTTCGTAATTACCCTGGGTGTATCAATGTCTTCGTAAATCCGGTCGAAAAACACCAATGGCAATCTTTTTGCACCAAATTTATTCAGGTAATTATGGTCGTTTGCCTCACCCGAAACGGACATCACTATGCCATCGGCCCTACCGTTGTGTAAATGGCGGATAAAGGTGACTTCTTTTTTATAATCATCGTCGGTTACATAAATCAGAATATGGTAACCATTCTCTCTTGCTACCCGTTCGATACCATGAATGGCCTGCGAGAAATAATTATTGGCCAGTTCGGGAACGATAACGGCAATAGTTTTACTTTTCTGCTCCCTTAAATTACTGGCATAATGGTTAGGCTGATAGTTTAATTCCTTCGCTTTGGCTAGTATACGCTCCTTAGTGGCACCATTAATGTCACTATTGTCTCTAAAAGCCCGCGAAATTGTAGAAGTAGATAAATTTAAAGCTTCTGCTAACTTCTTAATATTAATACTATCCATTTTTGGCTGTTAAACCCAATTAATTTTGAATTAACGCTGTAAATATAAACTATAAATGTTCGAAATATTCGACAAGCAATACAAATTGTCAATTTAACGGCCATTTCGCCTGGGGGAATGATTTTTCAGTCAAAAATATATAGCTCAGATACTGATAAAATACTTGAGATAAATATTCATTTTTTTTAAAACAAAAAGCATCTTTACAGCTTTAATACTAGATAGTATTAATCATTTTCGCACCTACCTACGCAAAACGAAAAGAATGGAAATAAAACTACAAAATGGCAAATAAAAAAATACTCATTGCAGATGATGATGAGGGCATTGTTGATGCTGTGACGATGATTTTGGAAGTGATGGGTTACGATGTTGAATATACTTATGATGGCGGGGCGGTAATTGATGCAGTAAAAAACAGACCAGATTTAATTCTGCTGGATATCTGGATGAGTGGGCACGATGGCAGGGATATATGCAAGCAGCTTAAAAGCGATCCTGAATATAACGAAATTCCTATTTTAATGATTTCGGCCAGCCGGGATATCAGGCAATCGGCAATGGATGCAGGTGCGAATGATTTTATGGAAAAACCATTTGAAATGGATTCATTGTTGAACAAAGTAGACCTGTTATTGAATTAGATCTATACTTCTCCCAGAGGCGTCACCCTGATCCGATAGCTATCGGATTTATTTCAGGGTATATGGTGCATTACGATCGCTTTACGCCAAATGGATCCTGAACCAAGTTTAGGATGTCCATCGCGAGAGAAGTTAATCAATTTCTTTAAAGTAAATCCGCTCTGGCAATTGTTTAAAAACAAATTCAGTTACGTTACAGAGCCAAAGTTTGTGGTGCTTAAATTCGCCCTTAAAGCTTTCTAACAGATAGTCGCCCCCGCCACCCAAATTTTCTTCCCGCACATAAACCAGGTCTAAAATTTCGGCATTTTCGAGTCGGTCGCTGGCCATCAGCAACTTACATTCATTTTCTTCAATGGCTATCCAGTTTAATAATTCATCGGCACCTTCTACCATTTGAAGATCGGCCAGATCTCCGCCCCACTCGGGTATATCGGCATACCATTCGTGTTTTGCATTTTTATAAAAGCGGATTGCTCTTTCCATAATTTGTAAAGAAAAAAATTCTAATTCAATAATACTAAAAAAAATAGCGAAATTTAGCTATTCTCCATGTCTGATGAAAATCCCATAGCTTTAAGAAAGATCATCCACATTGATATGGATGCTTTTTACGCGTCGGTTGAGCAACGCGATTTCCCCGAATACCGTGGAAAACCTCTAGTAGTTGGGGGCAAACCCGATAGCCGTGGAGTGGTATCTACTGCAAGTTACGAAGCCCGGCAATATGGAATCCGCTCAGCAATGCCTTCGAGTAAAGCTTATCAGCTCTGCCCCTCGGCTATTTTTGTATATCCACGATTTGATGCCTATACCGCTGCATCTAAAGCCATCAGAGAGATTTTTAGCCGTTATACCGATATTATTGAACCATTATCATTAGACGAGGCTTATCTTGATGTAACGGAAGATAAACTGGGCATTGGATCGGCCATTGATATCGCACAATCGATTAAAGATGCCATTAAAAACGAGCTGAACTTAACAGCATCGGCAGGGGTATCGACCAATAAATTTGTAGCCAAGGTGGCTTCGGATATGAATAAACCTGATGGCTTAACCTTTATCGGTCCGTCGAAAATCAAAGCCTTTATGGAGAAACTCCCCGTAGAGAATTTTTTTGGCGTGGGCAAAGTTACCGCAGCTAAAATGAAAGCAATGCAGATTAATACCGGTGCTGATTTAAAAAAATTAACCGAATCGCAGCTGGTTGCCCAATTCGGAAAATCGGGAAGATTTTATTATAAAATAGTGCGTGGCGTTGATGAACGTCCGGTGAGGACAAACCGCGAAGCCAAATCGGTAGGTGCAGAAGATACTTTTGCAGAAGATACCAATGAGGATTCGGTAATGCACGACCTCTTGAAACAAATTAGCGAAACAGTGGCCGCCCGCCTGGAGAAACATCAGTTGAGTGGTAAAACGGTTACCCTAAAAATTAAATTTGCAGATTTTAAACTCATTACCCGCAGCCGATCTTTCGCTACTCCAATCAACAAAGCTGAAATAATTTATGCTGAGGCGATTAAACTTTTGGAAGAAGCGGCAATAGGCACCACACAGATAAGGCTTTTGGGGATTACCTTATCACGGTTTTATGATGATGTGGTGATCGAAAAACCAGAAGATAACCAGTTGGAATTTGAGTTTTAGTATTACTGATCGTATTGTAAGTAGGCTTCTGCACCAGGTAGGCAATCTTGAAACGGTCGCTATTTTTGAACTGTATAAGACATGTAACAACATAGAAGCAAGATGTACAAAACATTGTTTATTACACTCGATGAATTACCAACCGTTAGGACTAAGCCGATCAATTTTCATTTGGAGCGCAAGGACTGAACAGTACATTAAGTTTCTTCCTGTTTTACGCTTTTACGCTTTGCTTCCTCGTACCTCGTTGCTGCAGGGTAACGCTTCAACCAGGGCTAAGCTGCTAATACAGTATTTCTTTTGTAAGGTTGCTGGGCGCACAAACCTTTGTTTCTAAACACGATAGAGCGGAATAGCCCGGAGCGCAGCGAGGACTATAAGCGAAAGCGGGGCTACAGACTGCCAAGAGATACGAACCAATCATTTTCCAATACTAAATATTTCCAGCTTTATACCATAACATTAATTTCGGTCGATGAGACACCAACCAATAGCATAGCCCAACATGAATATATAAAATTACTTATGTGGTCTGAGGGAACACAGACCACGGGGAATAAAAAAGGTCCTACAAATTAATGCAGAACCTTTGATTGTTAATTTAGGGTAAAATCTTATTTGCCAGCTAATTTATCGGCAAGCATTTTCATGTAAAAACCACCGACTACACTACGCGCTTTAAAGTTATCGCGGATGCCTGTGTTCGAATCATAAAAATCGTTCAACGGCACTCTCGAGTCGGTTTCGATGGCGTGTTTGTAAACCGGATGTACCAAAGCTTCGAATTCTTTTTGCGTTGGTGCGAAAGTAGCGGTCCACAAAATCCAATCGTTTTTAGTGTAAGCCTTTCTGCTGTCCAACGGAATACCATATCTGTTTTGCTTAGTCAGGTAATATTTGGTTTCGGTATCATAAATTTTTTGAGGGAACAGGTTTAGATTTAAAACCTTGTCCCAAACTAGGTTATATTTCTGGCTCCAGGTATCTTTATTATCGAAAGTTAAGGCGTAGTGATCGCCTGCATCGGCCATCTCAATCCATTTCGGCACCATGCTTTCTGCAATTGCACGGTATTTTTTAGCCACATCATCATAACCCAAGGTTTGGGCCATCTGTGCATAACAGGCAATACCCACAATGGCTTTTACCGATAAGTTGGCATTACGGGCCAGGTGACCAGCAAAATCATCGGTACACAATTGCGTCTTCGGGTCTAAACCTTCTTTGGTTAAATAATCAACCCAAGTAGTTAGTGTTTTCCAGTGTGCTTTGGCATAATTGGCATTTCCCTGTGCTTTGGCAATGGCTGCAGTTAAAATAATCATGTTGCCCGATTCTTCTACAGGCATTGGTTCGCCATAAGTTTGTCCGTTGGCCAATGGGTAGGTACCCAAATCGTGTGCTGCCCAAGGATGAGGATACTTTCCACTTTCGCTGAAATAGAAAATACCATTTAACATGCCCTGTAACAATTCTGGATTGTAAATCAGGTACAATGGTGCCGATGGATAAGTTACATCAACGGTATTGATAAAACCACCACTGTTGTTTTCTTTAGATAACCATAAAATTTCGCCTTGCTGACTTTTAACCAACGTGTGTGCTGCAATGCTCTGACGGTAGCCCAAAACACATAAATCGGCATATTCTTTACCACCTGATTTTACTGCATCGGCATATAAGGTTTTGTTAAAAGCCTCGCATTTTTGGATTACTTTTTTGTAATCAGCAGCAGCGGCGGTTAATTGCCCTTCGATGGTTTCTTTACCAGATGTGTTCCACCATGGTCTTAAATTTTTATTAAAGTACTGAACGGAATAAATTTCGTCATAACCCAGTTCTACATACTTTTCTACAGCAGCTTTACCTACAGCACCAAATGGAATAATGGTATTTAGTGCCAGCATTTTGCCCTGTTTAGCAGTTGAAGCTGAATTGCCTTTTCTAAACGCATCAGCTGCATCTTTTTCTGCAGTTACAAATTGAATGGCATTGCTTGTTTTTGGTGCAGCTACGTAAAAATAACCCCAATCGATACGCATATCATCACTGGCTTTTTGCAGAATTGGCTGTTCTACTGTACCTGTTTTTAGCACTGATAATTTAGCTGTGCTGTATTTGCTTGCCGTAACTTCTTGCGTAGGACGGTAAACGGCAATATTTGATGATGCACTTAGGTAAACTTTCACCTGATGTGTTTTACCATCATTTGCTTTTACCTGATAGGAAACGTAAGAAACAGGACGGGCAAACAAGCCCATATCGTTCATTAACAATGGTGAAGTAAAGGTTAATTTCAAATCGATTTTACCACAGGTAAAGTTATAGATCGTTTGTGTAGCATTGATATCAACACTTTTCTGTTTTGCAATCTGTACTTTTTCGGCATTATCCTTTAATTTATCAACCAGGCCAAAATCAAGGAAACGGCCACCGGCAGTATTTAATAAATGGATGGCGATTACATTTGATCCCGTTTTTAAGGCACTTTTATCGCCCTTGCTTAAAGCAACGTACTGAAAACTGTTTGTCCAGCCTTCTTTGGTGTAGATTTTTTTCCCGTTTAAATAAACTTCAATGTTATCGTCGTGGTTTATTTTTAAGAAAAGCTCGTTTATCGATGCTGGATTTGCCACATTAAAGGTTCTCCGTACCCAGATATCGTGCGATTTCCAAAGTGTTTTTACATTTTTTGCATCATCACCAATTGGTGCAGCACCGGTTTGCCAGTTGCCTGCACTGTAGTTTTGGGCTCTCCAATCGCCCTGAGGCTCAGCTTCGGTATATTTTACATCATATCCCTTTTCATCAGAAGCAGGTACAATGGTTTTATAAGTAGTAGTCTCTTTACCCAAAAAGCGATAAATTCCGCCATCAACATTGATTAATCCTAAGAGAGAGTTATCAGCCCCTGTCCAGTGTTGGGTAGAAGATTCGTTTAATTTATCGGTGGTAGACCAGATACTGAAATAGGTATTGTGCGTAATTAAGGGATAGGCTGGTGCCTTTCGGTCCTGCGCCTTTAGCAAACCGCCTACAAACATGCAGCCCAGTATGCCTAAGAATTTTAAAGTGTTGGTTTTGTTCATAATGTGTGTGTATTGAAATCTGATATTATATTCTGGTTAGATTTAACTGTAGTTAAACGTTTTACTAAAGTATAAAATATAATTTACTTTTGATTGGGAATTCAAACTTTTAATTGTCTAAATGACAATTAAAATAAAACCCTTAAAAAAAATACATGAAGTTTTTAAGCTCCATGTATTTTTCAAATTGTGTATAAAAACCTAAACTAGGGTTGTTTTTTGTTGATGGTCCATTCAGATAATTGGAATACAAGGCTTCCCCTGTTTGCTTTAATATAAAGACGGTAGAATTTATAAGCAACATAATTATCAAAGTGAAAAAGTTTGGTCTGCCTTCTACTTGCTCCTTCATTTGTATTCTCCCAAGGGCACACCGTAACCGTATGCAGATTGGTATACTGGATCCCATCTAAGGAGCCCTGTAAAATCCAGAACCTCGGATCGCGGTCTGCTGCATCGTTACCCGAAGTCAGGGTATAGGCACCCACAACTTGAGGCGTTGCAAGTTCGAAAGTACATCTCTGCGTGCCATCAAAACCTGCCTGCAAAAATTTTGTTGTCACATCCTGATCAACCAGTTTCTTGGACCCCTCTGGAGAATCGGCTCCTGCACCTGCCTCAACGTTGACCGAAAATTTACCGCCGATGGTTTTCATATAATTTTCGCCGCAGATTGAATAATTTATGTTAGGATCTACAGCGTTAAGCAATACTTCCTTTGCCGCAGCATAACCCTGGCCATTTCTGGCCGTTAAAGTAACTTTATACTTACCAGGAAAACGATATACATGTTTTGGATTCACCTCAGTAGATGTACTGTCGTCACCAAATTGCCATAATAAGCTTTTATAATTGGTAGAACTTCCGGTAAACTGGTATTCTAAAAACTTTAGTGTGTCTGGTTTTGCATAAGCAAAACCTGCTGTTGGTTTAGGCTCGTCTACCACTGGAACCACCTCTTCTGCATCTTTCTTACACTTTACTGTTGTGATTACAATAAGTATTAAAAGAGATAGAATACTGAATAATCTTTTTGTGTTATTTTTCATATCTTATTAATATTTAAGGTGTTGGAAATAATTGAGATCTAGGTATTACTCTTTTTGATAAAATATCTGGCACTTCAATTTCCAGATATGCCTGCTGCCCACCTACATTTTCGCGATGATGTGCCTCAATGGTATAACGTTTTCCCCGTTCTAAAAATATGGTACCCTTGCGAGTATCCTTGTCCCATTGGGTCGTATAATCATCTACTAGTGGTATTCCGTTTACATATAATCTCGATCCATCATCCCAACGGGTTTGATAAAAAGTATATGTGCCACGTACTGGAGCTAAAAACTCACCTTTCCATCTAGTCGCAAAGTTATCTCTGCTTAACTGCGTTCCATTAGGAGTTTTTACATTGTCTGGCCATCCATCACCACTAAAGTTAATGGTTTCATCAACCCTTGTCACAAATGGTGCTCGTCCGTCGTCCGGATCCAACTGCGTATCGGTATAGTATTTTGCTGTTAAACCAGTACCGTTTCCTGTGATGTATGAGTTATTATCTAAATTCACATTAGGATCAATTACCACAATTAATTTGCTCTTGGTAGGATGGATCACATGATTTGTGGCATCGCTAATATTTAAGGCGAATGCAAATTTCTTATTAGCAGCAATATTGGCATCAAAAACCGGCCATGGGATCTGTAACCTAACAATTGCACTTGATGCCCCAGTTGCAAAGCGAACTAAGGTATCAAGCGAATAATCCTTAGCAGCTAAATGGATCGCATCTGCAGGTAAAGTGCCATTACCCACTAAGGTGGCAATGGTATCTACATTGTCTCTAATTTTGATGTTGAAAGCAGTTGATGGTTGATTTTCTAAACTTACAACAAGCGGAATGGTTACCCCAGCTGGTCCTACAATGTAGTCGCCCTTGTAAACCACATTATAAATACTGCCTCCCCCCTTTAATGTTAAATAGTGTATATCTGTGGGTTTTAATAAATCGGCGGTATTCACAATAACCAAAATGGTCGACTTACCTGCTGCGATTTTATTTCCTTTACCTGGAGCCGACAGTTTTAATGCAAAAACAACTTTTTTACCATAATTACGTTCCAATACAGATCTTCTAACAATGGCAATACCTTCGCTGTTATCGGTTCCATAAGCAACATTGATTACGTTAGGGTACTCCACACCAGCAGATGGCATGAGTAAAGCATTGGTAATCGTTCCGTTATTAATTAACTGCGTAACCGTATCGTTATTTAAGGTTAAACCTACCTGAAAGGCTTCTTCTGCAACTCCGGTTAAAGAGATCTTAAAAGGAACTTTAACATATTCATTGTCGATTGAAACATTTCCAACCACGATACCCTCTCCTGTTATACTCCTGGTGGCGGCATCTGGCAACTTCAAATCCTCTACCTGTGATTTGCGACAAGAATAAACACCAATGATGCTTAAACTTACCAATACGATGTATATAATTTTTTTCATTTTATGATATTTTAAATTATCAGATAATCCTTATTGATCTAACCAAACCCGACCATCGAGCCTCCAGGTCTGCTTATTGGCAATCTTTAACCAGTTTATAATCTGCGCGGGTACGTCTGATGTTTGCGGAACAAATATGGCTAATGTTTCTGGTGCCGGTGGGCAGATCAAATCGTTAAAATTCTCCCAGGCATAAGTTCCCTGGAATTTAAAATCATGTGCCTGAGAACTTAAATCTGCCATAATATCTCCATTACCATCAGTTGCAGGCCAATATCCAACCAAGAAGTTAAAATATGGATGACTTTGATCGATGGAAGTTTGACAGGCATAGTTACCGATCATTCCATCGGGAACCGAAAATTTAAAAAAGCGGATATCACTCACATATACATCGGGAACCCCATGTCCATTTCCATTTAGAAATCCTAATTTTAAAGGATTTGAATTTGCCAGCGAACCTGATCCTGTAATCTCGGCCTCATTATTAAAGCCCCCATTGGTATAGGTACGAACAAATCTTTGCCCATTACGCACCTCTATTTTAGCTGTTAAATTTGTCCATTTCCCTTTGCCGAAGCTTCCACCTCTACATTGATGATAATCGCCATCCTTAGTACCTCTCCACTCAAAATACCAATAGTCTTCTTCTAAATAAATTACCCAGCCAACACTTGGGTGACCACTTGACCACTCGTTGCGTTTGCCTAAGACACTCGGCCAGAAAAACTTATCTTCGTTCTTTTTAACCTTAAGTTCTATAGTCACTTTTGTGGTGTCGTCTATATTGTAAACACTTGCGTCAGCAGCATCAATTTGTGCCCTAACATCTTCTCCTTTAAAACGGATTGCTTTGCCTAAGTACCTGTTGCCAGTAAATGGTTTGGTCAGAATCCTTTTGCTGTAGGTTGGCGAATAATAAATAATAAATGAATTGGCCTTGGGCTGGCTAAAAATGGTTTGATCGTCGGCATTTGGAGGCAAGGTATAAGCCCCGCCTGCGCTTGATGCGATAACAACCAACCATTGCTCATTATTGTAGTTAGGGCGCTTAATTAATGTTGCTAAGATTTCGCCTACCGATGTATCGAATTTTTCGATAGCTGTTTTATATGCTGGAAAAGAAACATCATAACCAGACCCGGCAGCAGCTCCTGCAGCATTGATTCCTGTAAAGTGGCCAACCACAACAGCTGCTGTATCGCTTGTTAAATTACTGATTAAACCTGCTTTTACCGCATCATCATCTGCCACCAAATTACTCACATCAGCGCCTGTTGTTAACGATTTAAATACCGTTGATGAGGTGAAGCTAACAATTTTCGATTTTGCGCTTATTTCTTTAATTCTATTAAAGATAATTGGATAATTCTGCAGATCGTTATTGGTTAATGCATCGGTGGTAATTTTATGTTTCTCTTTTTTAACCCCAGTTAACATGTTTGCCCAATTGGTTGCATTTGCAGTTGCATCAAGATCGCTTAAACCCACCCAACTGTATATTGAGTGGGGTAGAATCGCATCTATATTTGGTGTATTGGCATCTAATACCGATTGTCCCCTTGCCCCATCAACAACTAAATAGAGCACCTTACGGTTACCGTATTTTACGGTTGTGGTATCGCTGGCATCCTTGTCTCCAATTGTTCTATCGAATTCCTTATTACAAGAAAATATGGCCGTGGTGATTATTGCTGCGATTAAGCCAATCAATAATTTATATTTTTTCATCATACTCATCCTAATTATATATTTTGGTTAGCTTAATCTATTATTCGATAGTTACTCTAATAATGTGATATAATGGTAAATTATCAAAACGATAAAATTCACCAATTAACAATAATGCTTTTTTACCATCTGCAGATTGGGTTTCAATAACATCCGATAAGCCACCAGTAAAAGGACCGGTAGAATTGTATCCTTTAGCCAATGTTCCTGTCGGTGTTAACACCATAAAACCATTTCTGGTAATGTTATTGTATTTAATAAAATTCCCGCTCACTACAATTAATCCGTTATTAAGCTGTTTGGCGAAACCAGGAAAACCACCTTCAAATGATCTGGAAGCAAATGTCTCATCTAAAGTTCCATTATCATTTAAAACCGCCAAACCAAATGCTGGTTTACCATTGTATTGGCTAAAGATTCCAGTGATTACATATTTTTTTGTAGTAGCATTATATGTACATGAACTTATGGTATTATCTGCCCCTGAGCCGGGAGTAAAAGAAGGATCGATGTTTCCGTCGGGATTTAAGCGAACAATACGATTGGCCGGTTGACCATCAAACGTATTAAAGCTACCAAATACAACCAGTTTTTCCAATTTCTCTGCATCGGTATGCATATAACTATCGATATTTCCATTTCCACTTTCCTTCCCCTTATTTGTAACAGTGTTAAAACGGAAAGTTTTATCAAGGCTACCATCTAAATTAAAGCGTAATACCTGGCGAATGTCTGTACTATCTAATATTACAGTATCTCTGGAGAAATCGTAATTAAACTGATCATAGGTTCTTTTCACGTAATACCTAAAATTGCCTGTTGCTAAAATTTTTCCCTTATGGGCATATAAACGGTTAATATAACCATTGGTACCACCATTAAATTTTGGGAACCATTTTTGCGTAACGGTATCGGTAAGCGTTGGCTTTCTTTTGGTTTTGATTTTTATGGTATCGATTGCTCCACTAGTAAACAAACTGGTAATGTTGCTGATATTTTCGGTACGCTGGTTAAATCCGCTAAAACTACCCCCAATAATAAAGCGGCCGCCAATTTCCAAAACCCTAAATACAGCACCATTCGCCCCTTTTCCGGTACGGAAAGTACGATCGTATTCTCCATCAAGTGATGTTCTGGCAATTCGATTAATTGGAACCACCCCGCCTTTGTTATCAAAGTTGGTAAAGTTACCTACAACGATAGCTCTTCCGTCAGGCATTTCATACACCTGGCTTACATAACCATTTGTACCCGCTATCGCTTTAAAAGTAGGATCGATTTGAATAAGCCCGGTTACGGTAAAAGTTGGCCCAATAAATAATTGGTCACCAATAGCGATTGAGGTTACACCCGTACTTCCATTTTCCGGAACTTTAACCTTTATTTCAGTAGCGGTTACACTCACCACCTCGGCTTTTTCACCGTTAAACATAAAACTTAACTGATCTTTATATTTATCAAAACCAGCAGCTTTGATGGTTACTGTTGTACCCACCAGTCCGATTGCCGGAACAGGTATATCGGTTTGCGAAATGGCCACACCAAGGGGTGCCTTTGCATCAGCATAAGGATCGGGCAGCACTTCGTCTGCCTTTTTACATCCTTGAAAGCTAAAAGCAATCAAAGTGATTATTGCGAATATAAATTTAATTTTTTTCATTGTTTAATTTCTTGAGGTAAGACCAATTATGACTTATTTTGAGGGATCAGAAGGTGCTAAACCACTAAAATATACATCACTAAAAAAATCACTCCGGTTAAATCCAAAAAAAGCACCACCTACCATATCATTAAAGGCCAGGGCATGCACTACACCGTTGGTGGGTTTTATATCAGATGATGATACCTTATTGATATACCAACCATCATTTGGTTTTGAAGCATCAGGAATATAAGTCAAATTGAGTTGGCGGTATCCGATGTATTTGATATTGTTTGCAGTAGCATAGGTTACCCCTATGTTAGAAATATTACCTGCAAGGGAATAATATAAGCCACCTGGATACACACTCCTCACATCAAAATCTATCTGTTGATAGTCCTTTAATCTATTCACTCCTTTAAACATGTAACGTTGCAAATATCTCTTCCAGATTACCGGACTAATCTGGTCTAAAGTTTTAACGGTATCTTTTCCTGAATAAAAAAGGTAAGCATTTAATCCATCTGTTCTAATTGTTCCAATTGTTCTTTTGATTACTTCATCATCAGGTGCAAAAAAAGTAAAGTCGTCATTAGAAAATGTGCTTTCTAAACCCGCAAGTTTTACAATTTTGGCCAGGGTATCAAAAGGAACTGTTTTAGCCTGTAAATATTGAAGCATATTGCCTTTAAAGTTGGGATCTGCCAAACCTCCATCACGATAATACTCATCTCTTTTACAAGCATTTAATAACACCAATAGGGCAGCACAAGCAAAAATTAGCTTTTTCATATGTCTTTTATTATAATAATTAATTACCACCATTAACCCAGTAATCATTCAGTTTCATATACGGGTTGTTATTCAGTGCATCTGAGCTTATAGGCCAGGTCCAGGCACCACGACCAAATTTATCTGATGTAAGCACATTGTAAGAATACTGACTATTCAAAATTCTCTTTGTTCTTACCAGATCAAAGTAATGATGGCCCTCGCCGATAAGCTCCCTTGAACGTTCGTAAAAAATAAATTCTTTAAGATCGCCCATTGAAGGGGTGTATGGAGCTGCACCAGCGCGACCTCTAACCAGGTTTACCAGTGTTATGGCTTCGCGATCTTCATCTATATTTGCAAGGGCCTCTGCCGCCAGCAGAAGTTCTCCACCATACCTGAAAATCATAAAAGTATTATCAGGATTGGCGTCTTCCTCACCAACAATAAAAGAGTTCTTAGCGTATTTTAACAACATGAATTTTCCGTTGTCAGCAAAAATATCTTCATTAAACCAGGTCGTGATTCTTTTATCACTCCCATCCTGAAAAAGTTTCTGCATGTACTCTCCCCTATAGTAAGCAAAACTTACCCGGTGGGTATATTCTGGTCTTTTGTATGGGTAATGCAAAAACATATCGGCAATGGGTGCAACGTTCAGTACCGCATCACCATAGTTTATACTTTGATAAAACTCAAATAAGCTTTCATCCGAACGGCCTTTGATCACCGTTGACCATTCTGAAAGGGGCAATAAGCGATAAGCATTACTCGCAACCAGTTCTCTGCCCAAATCTGCAGTAGCCTGATAATATTTATTTGCATTAGCTCCGTCAAAACCTGCATTCC
The DNA here is from genome assembly GCF_032678585.1 of Pedobacter psychrodurus. Lineage (GTDB taxonomy): Bacteria > Bacteroidota > Bacteroidia > Sphingobacteriales > Sphingobacteriaceae > Pedobacter > Pedobacter psychrodurus_A. Next base: position 52,612 of record NZ_JAVTSN010000015.1, read on the forward strand.
ACATATTCATTTCCATCATTAAGGCAATAATACTTCCCCTGCTTGCCCTTACGCCCTTTAAAGCCGGATCGTTATAGGTAAACGGGATTTCATTTTTGTGACTAGCTAAGTCGGCTATACATTTATTGAGCACCGATACAAAATTTTCGCGTGGTAATGATGTGGAGTGAAATGCATCTGTATAATACACAACGTCTCCATATAACCTCACCATGGTAAAATAGCATAGCGAGCGAATAAACGCAGCCTCAGCTTTGAACTGTCCTTTTTCTGTATCAGTAATGCCTGGTATTCCTTCATCTAATTTTGCAATTAAGATATTGGCACCCTGAATAGCCCTGTAATAACTTGACCAATTTGTTATTCTATCAAAATTGTAATAATCCCAGGGCTGCCCTCTCCTGATCAGATTTAATATATCGTTTCTGCCTAAATATTCAACGAACTCGCGCGATGCCGCATTATCAGACTGGCTTTCGTGCAGTACTTCGCCCGATCTATATTCTCCCACCGCACCGATATAATGTGTTTCGTTTATTTTGCTGAAAACAATCCTCGATAAATCGTAAATATTGGCCACCACATCGTCCTTAGATTGGAAAAAGTTGTTCCCCGTTAATTTATCCAAAGGCTGTATGTTTAAAAACTTTTTACATGAAGGCAAGCAAAAAGATGCTGCAATAACTAAAGTGTAAATGATAACTTTTTTCATAATAAATATTTTTAGTTGCCTGTATTAAGTTCTAAGTTTAAACCAATGTTGTACGTACGTGGCACAGGATAACCGTTAGAAATATCGCGACCTAATGCGGTTACGTTTTCTGGATTCGGACCACTGTACTTAGAAAATGTAATCAGGTTATTGGTTGAACCAAATATCCTTAAATTGGCAAGTCCGAATCTGCGTATCAATTTCTTGTCGAACATGTAAGAAAGCGTTAAGTTGTTGATTTTCAGATAAGAACCACTTTCTTGCCATAAGGTTTGATCAGCTCTTAAGGGTTGAATACTTCCATAACGGGAAAAATCGTAAGGATATGGATATTTAGCCACATCGCCAGGTCCCTGCCAAATATTTAAATCGCCTAAGGGTACTACAGCATTTAAGGCAAACGGATCTCTCATGATGGCAATACGATCAGCTAAGGCATTATTTAAGATTGTTCTATCTGCGGTATAACTTGCATACACATTTAAGCCCCAGTTTTTATAGCGCATGGTAAATGATAAACCACCTGTAAACAACGGTTGTGAGTTCCCCGTAATTTCGTAATCTCTGCCATCCAGAACATAATCTCCATTTACATCTTTCAAGATTGGATCACCACCCAAAAAGAATGTATTGTTGCTTTGATATCTCTTTCCGGTAACCGGATCTACAGGTACATCGGCATCAGTGCTGTAAACACCCTGGTTAATTCTCAAATAGTTAGAGAGTGTATTTCTACCCACACGGAAAACATTATGTTGTAGATAACCTGAGCCATCAAAGCGGATATATTGCCCGTTATATTCTTCTGGTAATTTTAACAGCACGTCGCGGTTATACGCTCCGTTTATTGAAAATGATAAATCAAAATCCTTACTGGTAATGGCTTTAACATTTAAACTGATCTCGGTACCGTAATTGGCGATACCCAAATCGTTACTCGACAATTTATTAAAGCCCGTAGTATTTGATAAAATACGGTCGAACAATAAATTATCTACCTTTTTGAAATAGGTATCTACAACGATCGAGAATCTGTTCAGGAAGCCTATATCAAAGCCCAGATTGTACTGACTTGTAGTGGTTGGCTTTAGTGCCGGATTTGGAATTAAATCGTAGTCGATACCAATGGTCTGTGTATTGTTGTAAGATCCATTTAGGTTATAAATACCATAAATACTTTGAAGATTACCTGTTGGTACAATATTTTGTCCCCATGTTAATCTTAAACTACCATAGTCTAACCATTTTTGATCGGTTAACCAGTTTTCTTTATTAAAATTCCACCTCAAACCAACTGAAGAGTTTTTAGAATATGGATTTTCCAAACCGCTTGATGATGTACCATCTAAACGGTAAGAGAATTCGGCAACATATTTTTTATCATAATCGTACGATAATGAACCTGCAAAAGATGCAATTGTTGCATTTTTATAGCTGCTTAATACACCACCGCCCCTCGAGTAATAACCATCGTAACCTACAGGCCCCTGCAGCTGATCATTTGGAATTCTCTCTTGCTGAGTAATTGACGATTGTGAGCCTTGTTTATAAATTTCGTTAAATGTGTTGATAAAGAAATTGTGTTTTTCGCCAAATGTTTTAGCGTAGGTGATTGCATTTCTATTATATAACTGGAAGTTTCTTCCATTGTAATCATAAAGTTTGGCAAACTGTCCATTGGCTGCAGCAGGCGTAAATGTTGTTTCAGTATCTGATGTATAATCATAACTTAAGGTTGAAGATGCTGCAAAACCTGGTATAAATTCGTAACGGGCATCGATATTTGCCCTTAAATTTCTTGAATTGTTATCATTTAGTGTTTGCAAAGCCGATAATACCCCACCGGATGCCTGATAAAAAGATGGCGGCGGCAAAAGTGTTGATGCCTGTCCGTTTGCAGCTACACCCGATTGAAGTAATCCGGCACCATTACCCTTATTCTGCTTACCAACAGAGCCATTAACGAACCCGAAAAATCTAAATTTATCATTCGGTTTAAACTCCATATTCATGTTCAGATTGTAACGGTTATAACCCGTGTTTTTAATTACACCTTTTTCGGAGTAATAGCCCATATTGGCTTTATAGTTAAACTTCTGATCACCACCATCCAAGGCCAGGTTATGACTTTGGTTAAAGGTAGTTTGATAAAACACATCCTGCCAGTCGGTAGAATTGTTCCAGTATGCATTTAAACTATCGGCAAGGAAAGGTGTATTGCTAATCCCTCTGATCTGATTAATGGTTTGGGCATTTAAAATAATCTGCTGAATCTTTAATTGACGTTCTGAATTACCACCTAGTGTTTCGCGTAATTTAGGCGGTGCATTAACGAAAAAGTTCGTTACGTATTTAATACGCGGCACTTTCGAGTTACCTCTTTTTGTAGTAATGATGATTACTCCATAAGCACCCCTTGATCCATACATTGAAGTGGCCTGCGCATCTTTCAGGATCTGAATATTTTCGATATCCTCCTGAGGGATTAATGATAGTGGACTAACGCCAGGGCCTTGTGTCTGAAAACCAAACTCAGCAGCTTTATCGGCATCTAATGGCACACCATCAATAATATATAATGGCGAAGTAGGTTGCAAAAATGAATCGTTACCACTACCCGAAATACTTAAACTTGATAAACCACGAAGCTGTACCGACCCCCTAAAACCCGGAGCACCTGTATTATTCTGAATATTTAATCCAGGTACTTTACCCTGTAAAAGTGTTTCTATATTAGATACAGGTATATCGGATACATCCTTACCGGTAAGCACCGTTACCGATCCGGCAGTGGTTTCTTTTGGTCTGTTCTGATAGGCTACAATGATTACCTCACTCAGATCTTTACGGTCTTCGCCAATCGTAACTGTAATATTTGTTTGATTGGTAATTTTAACCGATGAGGTGTTGTAACCTAAAAATTTAAATAAAAGTGTTCCTCCAACGGGTACGTTAACGGAAAACTTTCCATCGCCGTTGGTTTGCGTTAAGCCTTTATTTGTGGCTTGCAAAACAACCGATACGCCTGGTACACCTTGTTTGGTATCTTTATCCAAAACCCTACCATTTACAATAATATTTTTTTCTTGCGAATAGGCATTCGTACCACATATTATACATACAATAAGTAATGTATATAAAAGTATATTTCTTTTCATAATATTAGCGTTATTGATCAACTATTCGTTAGCAAATTTTGGGTTCTCGTTTTTGAAATAAAAGACTATTTCCCAGTCACCTGCTTTGTAAATGGCGAAATCGATACCGAAATTGGCCACTGTACGTCCACCCCCAAAACCAAGTCGGGAGTAGCTCAACTCCGCTTTTGCTCTCGATCCTCCGGTAGCATATGATGTTGGAATTTCTACCAGTGGAATGGGATAAGCAACATCGTACTGAACATATTTATCCGTTTTTTGCATATTAAAGCCATGGATCATTTTGTCCCAAACTGTTTCGTTGAAGAATTTTGGATCGATCGGCAAAGAATCTTTACCCAAAACCACAATTCGCAGCGAGTGTCCGTTGCCACCTGAAGTAAATGGGCGGATGTAAACAATTGCGTCCTTTTTATCATTATTGCTTACCAGGTTTAAATTAGAAGTAACGCCGATCACGTTATTTAAATAAGGACGGATATAATCTCTCAATTTTTTGTCTAACGGAAATTTTGGATCAGGAGCAGGCAAACCAGTATAGGCGTTAAAATCATTTGATGGTTCGTACGGACGCTCTCTGAAAGGTCTGATCTGAAAGTCTTTAATCAACCTTTCACCACCGGTATTTTTAACCTTTACATCAAAAAAGCGGGTATCCTGAGAATAATTCGTACTATCTGTTGGACGTGGCTTCAATATCTGATTGGTTGCCGAAGGCCATAAAATAAATTCACCTGACGAACGTATCTCAAATATTGAATGTGTTTCAATTTTTCTTTTTGCCTCAATTTCAGCCAGGCTTTTTTCCAAACCTGTGTAAGGAGCAGTCCAAACATAAGTTGGCACAGCTGTAAAAAGATCGCTTACGGGTTTTCCATCACCAAACCTTACGTTTACAATTTCAAATGTGATTGGATTGGTTGAATTATCACTGTTAAAGCCACCGATAAGATTGGTCCTACCAATTATAGGTTCAAGAATTTTATTACTAAAATTCACATTATTGCTGATATAATCTTTCTCATCAGGTAAGTCGAAAATCTTTTTACAGCTACTGAAAACAGTGAGAGCAAGTAAAAGGAGCGCAAAATATTTATTTATGATGGATTTCATTGGAGTATTTATTTTAATGTTTCTATTTCGCATCACTATTTCGTTTTGTTTATGGTAAACTCAGCCAATTGGAATGTTCCACTGTTTCTCAGTTCGGTAATATCAACACGGTAAAATTTATAAGCCACAGTATTTGTACATCTAAATACCTTTTGCTGATATCTTTCCTCAAAGAAAAAGTTAGATCTCCGATCAAGTTCTACCCAATTTGTACCGTCCATAGAACCTTCATAAGTCCAGGCTTTTGGATCTCTTTCGTTGGCATCATTTGCCGAGGTTAAGGTATATACCGATGAAACCGCTGGAGTTTTAAGTTCAAACCTCATCCATAACTCACCTTGTAAGTCGGCTAAGAATTTAGTATGATCATCACCATCAATTACTTTTCTCGAATTTTCTCCACTGGTTATTCCGCCACCATTTTCGCGGTTAGATGAAAATATACCGCCAATTTCGAGGAATAAATTTGGTGGTGGTGGTACAAAAGTTAAACGGGTAACGAATTCGTTAAAACCAAATACGTGGTCGGAACTAATTACATGTACTACACCATTTTTGGTTCTAATATTATTCGACGATGTTGTACTGGTTGCCCAGTTACGAACAAACTTACTTTTTTTAGTGTTGTCGAAATTGATAATTGCCGGCCCCGCTCCAACCTGTCCAGACGCCGAAATGTTAGTAACGCTGGCATGCATTGGGTAACCAATACGTACGCTTTTCAAATCTAATCCATCCTGAAGTGTTAATGAATCGGTCGTTTTCTTTCCCCTGATAATATAGTATGAGGTCATTGTATCTAGCTGAATGGCATCAATATTGGCTAAAAAAAGCGGATCCTTATCCGATTGCTTTCTTAAGGTATTTAAGTTTCGCAAAGCCAGCTGAAAGCTTGGATTACTCACCGCAAATAACGTCACATTACTATCGGTTAATGTTTTTGTAAGGCCCATTCTATCAATTACTACGATTAACGAATCGAAAACCCCTGGTTTACTTTTTAAATACTCGTAAGTATTTCCGGCAAATGTTACATTCTGATCCGGTGCATCATAAAATCCTCCGTTCTTTTTGCAAGCCGAATGGATTAGCGTTAGCAACGATAAAATTGCTAAAGCGCCCATGTATTTTATTGAATTTTTCATATCCCTATAATTAGCGCCAGTAAGCATTTTGGGTTAATAAACTATTTTGAGAAATAAGCTTCCTTGATATTGGCCAATAAATTCCGCCTGAGTTAATGAGGTTCATAAATTTTGCATCGTTTTGTTTGATCTTGTTGTAGCGGATCAAATCGTACCACCTTGAACCTTCGCCCAATAATTCGCGGTGACGCTCCTCGAAGATTAATTTTATGATGTCATCTGAAGTTAGGTTAAAAGAAAATTGAGTGCCTTCTTCAAACCTTCTTGCCTGAACATTTACCAACTCACTTATTGCACCAAGCTGATCGCCTAAAACCGATAATGCTTCGGCACGCAGAAGAATTATATCTTCCAGGCGGGTAAAAATCAAAGCACTGGTAAAGTATCTGAAGTTTGGATCATTTCCACCGCCCTGGATTACTTTGATTTTACTGAAAATTGGATACTTACCATTCAGGTTTGTAAAATATCTCCCATCGTATTTGGCCTGTCCTAAAGTATCAACTGCAAACCTTTGATCTTTGGCAATATTAAAATATTTCAGAATCGAATCTTTTGGCAAGTAAATATCTGGAACCGACTTGGTCATAACCGGTTCAGCTAAGGTTAACTCTTCAATATGCCCTGTTGATGAACCATCTACGTGACCATAATCGGAGTTGAAACCAAACATTTGTCTGGTATTTTTATTGTAGAAAAATCCGTTAGAATTTGATAAATCACCCGTTCCGGTGAAACCACCAGCACTTCTGCCATAATTATCTTCAACAAATTTGGCATATTTAGCAACGCTGGTATAATCGCTGTTCCAGGCTGCTAAATGCGCTAATACCGCGTAGGCTGTAACTTTTGTTGCCAAAGCACCGCCCCATCTTCCCGAATTTTCATTGAAATAATCAGTTGGCTGCTGTACATCACCACCACTATAGATAAATGGCATATCAGCTGCTGCTTTTAAAATTTCCTGTTCGGTCCATGCTAAAATCCTGGCCTGGCTTTCACGGGGCTTATCTGTAAATTTACCTTCATCCGATGAAGTAATGAATGGTACATCACCCCAAATCCGAACCATGTAGAAATAAGCAAAAGCTCTTAAAAATCTGGCTTGTGCAATATCAACAGTCATGTTATTGCTGCTGTAACGTTTATCTGTTTCTCTAACATGTGCAATGTTCTCTAAGAAAACATTGGCACCGTTTACAATGGCGTAAAATCTTGTCCAATCAGATAACGATTCGAGTACCGGATATGAAGCGTTTAAGTTATTGCCTATAACCGCTTTCAGATCTTGTCGTTTTGGACTTAAAAACTCTCCTGTTCTTACATCACCATAAATCCAGTGACCATTATTATCAGATAAAGCAGCCCGTGTTAAAGCATAAACACCCAAAATTCCCGATCGGGCATCCTCTACTGTATTCCAGGCATTTTTTTCGCCCACAACCCTGGTAGAATCTGTTTCTAAAGCTTTATTACAGCCTGAAAAGGCTACCACAGAAACCAGAAGTATGTATAATATATTTTTCATCTCGCTTGATGTGTTGTTAGTTCTTTTTTTCATCTTATAGCTCCATTTTAACACCTAGGGTATATGTTCTCGGAATAGGTTGGCCATAACCTGTATCAATACCATCGTAGCTAACCAGTTCAGGATCCTGACCGGTATATGGTGTGATGGTAAAAATATTACTCACAGCACCGTATACAAAGAGTTTGCTGATTTTGATGTTTTTCTTACTGAGCAAATTGCCTAGGTCGTAACCTAACGATACTTGTCTTAATTTTAAGAATGAAGCATTTTCTAAGAAAAGATCCTGATCTGCACGATATGGAATTACTGTACTCCAAGGGTTGTAAAGGGGATATTTTGAGTAATCTCCACGTTTTTCCCAGAAGGTGATTTCTTTAACAGAGTTAATATCCGTATTACCCTCGCGGTTCACAAAATCGAAACGGCTGGCCATTTCCTGATTAATTAGCTTTCTGCCCAAATTAAAGTAAAGGCTTGTACCTAAACTCCAGTTGCCATATTTAAAGTTGTTATCAAAACCACCTGCGATAGTTGGTAAAGAATGTCCTTTTAATACTTTATCATTATCATCAATGGTATTATCGCCATTTTGATCTTGCCAACGTGGATCACCAGCTTTTAAAGCGATGCCTTTATATTTTAATTTCTGTCCGTTAACCACCGGCACATCAGCATCTGAAGTATAAATACCGTTGTTAACCAATAACCAATATTGATCTACTGGCTGGCCAACCTTCAAAAACCTGTTGCCCACAACTAGCTGATCTAATCCTCTAGGCAATGCTTTAAGTTCGTTCGAATTGTGGTTAAAGTTTAAGGCAGAATTCCATGAAAATTTACTTCTTGCAATTACCTGAGCGCTAATGCTTACATCCACACCCATATTATTAACAGACATGCCACTTTCGATTGATTGTTTATAACCATATTCAGCATAAGCCGGGATACCAATTAATTGATTTTTTTCGGTTTTGCTATATAAATCGACAGAAAGGTGAAGACGGTTTTTTAACAGCGCAGCATCTGCACCAATATTAATTTGATCAGAGTACGACCAAGGCACACCGTAACCTACCCAACCAAATTGGTACGTACGGGTTAACACACCGAAAGCGTTATATCCAGGAACGGTTAAGTTACCGGTATAGCCTACTGAAGCAGTATATTGTGGTCCCTGCGCATAATTATCATAACTAAACGTACGTCCCATTCTACCAACACTTGCACGTAATACCAAATCATCAACTAGTCTGTTATCTTTCAAAAATTCGTTTTTGATATTCCAGGCGGCAGAAATGGTTGGCGAATAAAACCAGCGGCTTGTTGGTTGTGCATTCGAAGAACCATCTGCACGTAATATCGCCGATAAGAAATATTTTTCGTTAAATGAATAGTCTGCCTTTCCATAAAAAGACAATAAATTATCTTCGGTTTTATCAATAAAACGATAGGTCAATTCTCTTGGGAAAGCAACCGGAGTTAAGTAATTTCCATTATCCGAACCATCATCGTTTTTAGGTTTCGAATCGAGCAAGTTGATTTTGATATAATCGTTAACCCCTTTATAGGCATAAGCATTGCTATATTTATAGATATCCCATTGCATGGATTGCCCTAATGCAAAATGAAAATCATGAACTTTGTTCAGATTCAGATCGTAAGTCACTTTGTTATCCATCATTAACCTTTGGCTAAAGCCATAATAATTGGATGCATAACTGTTTCCCTGCAAAAGCGTTCTGGCATAGAAAACATCTCTGTAACCTTCACTGTAATCGGCATCAAAAGACGACACCACTTTAAATTTGCCAAAAGTTCCTTCTAATTTGGCATAGCCCTGGATACTGTTTGTTTTGTTGTCATCAAATCCTTTGGTATACTGTTGCAAATAAGAACCATAGAAATCCTTATTCGGAGGAAGTGGGGCACTTAAATCAGGAAAATAATTGAGTTGCGAAAAACGGTCACGCAAGGTTCTATTTCTATTGCGGTTTAAACGGTTGGCGTTAATCATTGTGGAGAACAACAACCACTTGGTTGGCTTCATATTGATATTGAAAGTAGCGCTATAACGGTCGATACCGGTATCATCTGCCACACCCTCGCTTTTGGTATTGCCCAACGCAAACCTAAAGTTCGCCCTGTCGGTACCACCGGAAAGCGAGAAATTAATGCCATATATCATAGCATTTTTATAGTATAAATCAGTCCAGTCTGATTTACCGCTATATACGTTATTTAACGAATCACTTAAATATACAGGATACTCCTCATCATCAGAATACCTGCCGTTGGTGGTATAAATATCATAAAAGCGCTGTCTGAACTCATTTTCATATTTACCGTTAATGGTATTTACCGTTGGTTTTTGTACCATCCCTATATAGGAATTGAAAGATATGGAGCGGTATTTACCTGCAGCCGTTTTAGAGGTTAACACAATTACACCGTTAACACCTCTGGGTCCGTAAATAGAAGTAGAGCCTAAATCTTTAAGCACTTCAACAGATGCAATATTATTCATATCGATACCTGCCAATAAATTAGTTGCAGGACCGATTCTGTTAAAATCGAATTGCTGCGTATCAAAAGCAAAAGGATGCTCCCGTACCAAAGGGATTCCATCGAGTACAACCAGTGGCTGAACATCGTATAAATCCTTTTTAGATAGTAGCGGCATCGCAGCTCCCCTGATAAACATGTTCTGAATGGATCCAGGCTCGCCTGATGGCTCCTGAATATACAGACCCGCAAAATTGCCCTTTAAATTTTGCTGTAATGAAATTGCAGGGAAAAGCGATAGATCTCTGGTGTCTTTTTTTACACCGCCAGATAACTTATTGTAAAGTGTTTTCTGCTTGATCTGGTCTAAACTATCTTTTCGTAGTGAGTCTTTCAGTGTTACGATCTTGATTTTTGTCGTATCCTGAAGGGTCAGGTAATTAATTGTTAGGCCTTTATGAAGTTTTTTACCCGCTGCATAAGTCGGTAAAACGTTTAATGTAAACGCGGCAAAAAAAACAAGGCACGCCCATAAGTATCGCATAGTTAATGGATCTTTAATTGGTAAAAAAAATGATTTCTAAAACTTATTTTTTCGGAAACGGCAGGATATGTCTCAGGCTAGAAAGACAGGTACTTCGGTAGTAATAGTTAGGGATTCTCATAAAATTTAGTATTTGGTTAAATCAAATATATATATACTAAATCGTTTTAACAACAAAATGTCATTTTTATGAAATTTTTATGAAACACAACAATAATATTTAATTCTATTAAAATAATTGTCAATTTGACACATAAAAAAGTAAATATTATTAAAATCTCTTAATAATTTAACATCCTATAAAACAGCGTATAGTGATATTGTAGCGCCACAATTACAATAAATTGAACGATTTTCTGTTGTTAGACCTAAATCTAGTTAAACGTTTTACTAAATCTTTTAATATTTTAGCCCAGATCTTACAGAGTACAAGAAATTCTGCTTTTCCTGAAGACACGACATTCTATTATAGCACTAATGCGACAGGGCTATTCTTTTTGGATTTGCGAATAATTATGGCTGTTACCTTTCTGTGGCTACACGGTAAACCGGATCTTCGATAATATTAACCTGGATAATTTCATCGGCATTTTTAAGTAAGCGCCTACAATCATCACTGAGGTGTTTTAATTGAAGCCTTTTATTGGCATTGCTATATTTTTCGGTGAGTTTATTCAGTGCATCAATACCCGACATATCAAAAACCCGGCTATGCTTAAAATCAATGATCACAAGGGCTGGGTCATGCGCCACATCGAATAACTCATTAAAGTTGGCAACGGATCCAAAAAAGAGTGGGCCGAATATTTCATAATGTTTTGACCCATCGGCATCAGTATGAGTAGTGGCCCTGATCCGTTTAGAGCTTTCCCAGGCAAAAACCAGCGCAGAAATAATGACCCCGATTAATACGGCCAACGCCAGGTTATGTAGCCAGATGGTAATCACCGCCACCAAAATCCCGATTATTATATCCTGCCTGGGCATTTTATTGATTACCTTAAAACTCATCCATTCAAAAGTACCGATGGCTACCATCATCATTACCCCCACCAATGCTGCCATGGGTACACGATCGATTACAGGTGCGCCAACCAATATAATAACGAGTATGGTTACCGCAGCAATAATGCCCGATAACCTGGCCCGTGCCCCTGCCGATAAGTTAACCAATGTTTGCGCAATCATCGGGCAGCCACCCATACCGGTAAAAAAACCGTTCGCAATATTAGCAATGCCCTGTGCTATGCTTTCTCTGTTCCGATCGCCTTTGGTTTCTGTAATTTCATCAACCAGGTTTAAGGTAAGCAAGCCTTCTGTTAAACCTACACCTGCCATAATGAGCGCATAAGGAAAAATGGTTTTAAGCGTTTCCAGGTTAAAAGGAACACCCGGAATATGAAATGGCGGAAAGCCGCCCTTAACAGAAGCAATATCTTTCACTAACTTGGTGTCGATTCCGAAACCCAAAACAACAATAAACACCACAATAATAGCAACCAATGATGCCGGAATAGCCTTGGTTATTTTGGGGAGGATAACAACTATCGACACGGTGAGCAAAACAAGCGCTAACATGATATATAATGGACTACCACTTAACCACTCTATTTTACCGTTAACCAAGGTTTTGAACTGCTCCAACTGCGACATAAAAATAATAACAGCCAGGCCATTAACAAAACCAAACATTACAGGCTGTGGAACGAGCCGCACAAATTTACCCAACTTAAACAAGCCTACTAAAATCTGTATTGCACCCGCCAGCGCCACGGCTGCAAAAACATACTCTATACCCTGGGTTTTCATTAAAGCAATGAGGACAATTACCGTAGCCCCTGCTCCACCCGAAACCAAGCCTGGCCTGCCACCTAAAACAGCGGTTATCAAACCCATTATAAATGCTGCGTATAAACCTGTTAATGGAGGGAAACCTGCAAGAATAGCAAACGACAGCGATTCGGGAATCATCGTCATGGCTACGGTTAGCCCTGCAAGAATTTCGGTTTTGTAATTTATTTTCTTTGAGAAATCGAAAAGCTGCAGGTAGAGTTTCATTTAAAGGATATGATTAACAGCTGCAAATATCGAAATTATAAGAACATTAGTCTTATTATTAGCTATGGGTTGTGGATATTTCGGCAAGCTGCCCTTCGTCCTTAAAAGTATAACAGCTATTGTCGTGATCTGTATTGCCAGAAATTGGATTAATACGGTGCTGAAAATTACTGCCCCAAATTTCCAGTGCTTTAAAAACATCAGTCAGTTTTTTCCCCGATTCGGTAAAAGAGTACTCCACCTTTGGTGGCACCACTGGATAAATTTTCCTTTCAACGATCTGATCTTCCTCCAACTCCCTCAGTTGCTGGGTAAGCATTTTTTCTGTTATACCTGCAACACTGCGGTGAAGTTCGCCATATCTTTTCGGACCCGACAAAAGACGGTTCAAAATAGTCAGTTTCCATTTGCCTCCTATCACATTTAAAGCTGCCTCCATAGAGCAAGAATAATAGGCTTGTCTTTTCTTTGTCATATAAAAATTTGATGCTAGGTGTTTAAAGAATCTGGGATCATTTCGTACTAAAAAGTGCGTACCGAACAAAAAAGTACATACTTGATGGGCATTCAGATTAAGCGTCTCTTTGACCTATTAAAACATAAAGATAATGAAAAAATTAACAGGAAAAACCGCAATCATCACTGGTGGAAATAGCGGTATAGGTTTCGCAACAGCACAGGAATTTTTAGCACAGGGTGCGAAAGTGATCATTACCGGAAGAAATGAAAAATCGGTAAAAGATGCCGTGGCACAACTCGGTGAAAATGCACATGGAATAATTTCCGACAGTGCCTATATGGAAGAAATTACCAAACTGGCCGATCAGGTTAAAACGATAACACCAACGCTTGATATTATTGTTGTGAACGCGGGTATAGGAAAATTCAATTCGTTAGAGAACATGACAGAGGAAATGTTTGATGAGATTATGAACATCAACTTTAAAGGTGCCTATTTTAGCTTGCAACAACTATTGCCTTTGGTTAACAACGGTGGATCCATTGTATTAAACACTTCGATAAACGCACATATCGGAATGGCTGGCGCTACAGTTTATGCGGCGAGTAAATCGGCATTATTAACTTTAGCCAAAAACCTATCCGCCGAATTAACCTCCAGAAAAATAAGGGTAAACGCCGTTAGTCCAGGCCCTGTTGGCACACCATTACACAGCAGTGAAAAACTAGGTATAAGTGATGAAGATTTACAGCAGATGGGTGAAAGTTTGATAAAACAGATCCCTGTGGGCAGATTTGGTCAGGCCGAAGAAATTGCCAAAACAATCGCATTCTTTGCTTCAGATGATTCTTCTTTCATTTTAGGATCGGAACTTATCGCCGATGGTGGTATGTATAATTTATAAGATTAAAAATTTAATCTGGAGCAATTAAATGCTCTGGGTTAAATAATGAAAAATGTTATTAGTCCGCAGTCCAGAGTCGGAAGTCTAAGGGATAAATCAATTCTGACAACAAACTTAACTAACTATTAATCAATGTAATAAAATAAAACACAGCATCATTCAAGAATCTACTTACCAGATAAGGAATATAAGTTCGTTTAAGCTACTATGTTCTTATATGTCTTATTTGGTTAAAGATCAAGATAGTCGGAAGTCCGAGCTCCGGAGTTGAAGGTAAATAGTCCGCTCGAAAAACTAACACCAACTTTTTGTTCTTTGTGCCTAAGTGGTTAATCACTAATACTAGGCAGAAACTTGCTGCTTTCGATAGTCAGACGGATTTAAGTTCGCTGTATTTTTGAAGAAACGGCTAAAATGTGCGGCATCATTAAAACCCAGATCATAAGCAATTTCCTTTACCGATAAATTGGTATAACAGAAAAGCCTTTTGGCTTCCATAATGATCCTTTCCTGTATCAGCATCGAAGGCGTGCTATAATTAAACCCACTAAAAATGCGGGTTAACGTTTTGGCCGGTTTATTAAGCTTATCGGCATAATAACTTACCTGATGCTGACTTTTATACTCCTGATCTACCAAAAGGTTAAACTGCCTGATGATATCGAATTTCTCTTCTTCATAAACTTTCCCACCAAGATATTGCTCTTTCGCAAGCCTGGTTACCAGGATAATTAAACGCTTAAGCAGCATTTGGAGCATATCCGTTTGTATGGTATCCACTGTATTAAACTCTTCAAGGAATAATTGCTGTAAACCACGCAATTTCTCGCGGTAAGCTTCATCAAGTGTCAAAAACAGATTTCCACTGAAACCAAAAAACAGTAAACCCAAACAACTGATTTCGAAATAATTGTCAACGAGGCAATAAAAATCTCTCGAATACTGCCATGCGGTAATCATTTCGGGCTTTTCGAATTTAAAAACCTGACCCGATACCAGCGGAACAATACTAAATGACGGAAATTCATAAAGCATACCATTAATCGTGATCTTCTGCGCTTCTTCACCGTTCAATGCGATGGTCAATATCTGTTCGTTTCCTAAATCAACTTTATCAAAATGCACCGAGGCAGGCTCCTGATGCGTAAAAATAAGTTTGCCTTTGGTTTTTGGAGCGGTATGGATCAGATGCATATGATGTTTTTCTTTTAAAACATTGATTTCGAACAGCAAATCTACAGCTTTACCGCTCTACAATATACGAAAACCGTCATCACATTATCAAAATCAGCGTTTGGGAAAAATCGTCAAGAATTTGAGAAAAATGTCCATTTCTTTTAAGCGCCAGGTGAGGCAACTTTGTCTGAAGAAAAAATAAACATTTAAAATAATCACAAATGAAAACAATTAAATTTTTAATCCTATCGGTAATGGTATTATTTGGTACCGTTAATGTGTATGCTCAAAACGCAGCAGCAACAAAGCCAACTATTATTTTTGTACATGGCATTTGGGCCGATGGTTCTTCGTGGACCAGTCAGATTTTAGCTTTACAGGCAAAGGGTTATCCCGTAATATCGGTACAAAACCCCATTACCTCACTTGCTGATGATGTTGCGGCAACCAAAAGAGCCATCGATCAGGCAAAGGGCAATGTAATCCTGGTTGGCCATTCGTGGGGTGGTTTCGTCATTACCCAGGCAGGAAACAACCCAAAAGTAACCGGACTGGTTTACGTAGCCGCTTTGGTGCCAGATGAAGGCGAAACTTTGCCAACATTATCGGCTAAAGGACCCGCTGTTACTTTAAGCAACTATTTCGAGCCTGTAAATGGTTTTGTTTATCTTTCAAAAGAAGGTGTTAAAACCGTATTTGCACAAGATTTATCTGCAAAACAACAAGACCTGATCTATGCCACACAAACGCCGGCATCGCAACAGGTATTTGGCGATAAAAGTGGAGTGCCTGCCTGGAAAACAAAACCAAGCTGGTATATTTTAGCCAAAAGTGATAAAGCGATAAATCCAGAACTGGAACGTTTTATGGCCAAAAGGGCAAATGCCAAAACCACAGAAATTGAAGCAAGCCACGTGGTAATGGTATCCCATCCAAAAGAGGTACTCGAGATTATCGAAGCCGCAGCGAATTTTAAAAAATAAATAACATGACGGCCAAATTCATCCTCAACTGGGTATTGATTATCATAGCTTTTATCATCCTGGTGTATAATGCCTACTTAAAACTCAGTTCAAACCAAGGGGCAATCACACTATTTAGCAGTTTAGCTATGGAGCCGTATGGCCGCTTTTTACTCGGATCATTAGAACTTATGGCTGCTTTATTATTATTACATCCTGCCACATTAAAGTACGGCGCTGCTTTAGGCGTTTTATTAATGGCGGGTGTAATTCTGATCCATATTTTTAAACTCGGAATTGCGCTTAATGGTGATTATAAGTTCTTTATCATGGGCCTGAGCGCATTTTTTTGCTCCACTCTTTTATTGTATTTAAATATTCAAAAAACTGTTTAATAGCATAATACGTCATAAAAGCGATCATTTAACCATGATCGCTTTTTTGCTTAACCGCTAATGATAAAAATGAACGCCTCAGGAAAATAACTTGAGCTCCACACGAAAACAGGAGCGAAAAATATTGACGACCTTTGTTTTGTCTGAAAGCAGCATTAACATGAAGGAAGAATTAATATCAATCTGTAAACATTCAGGAATTGTACACAGCCAGCCCTTAACATCAGGGCATATTACGGAGCAGTTTATCGATGAGCATGGCATCTGTTATATTTCTTCAGGTGCCTTAAGCGTTGCAGAAGTAGCGCAAACCAGCGTTTATCAGGCCGGTGATACCATTGTGTTTAGAAAGAATATTCTGGCAAAATTCAAAAAACTGGCTACAGCAGATCAGGGTTTCAAATCAATCACCATTATTTTCGATACCGACATGCTCCGTGCATTTAGCAAAAAGGTAGAAATGGAAAAGAATACGCTAAATAAAACCAACGATGCCATCGTTCAGGTGAAAGGCGACCTGAAACTGTTAGAAAATTTCTTCAGCACCCTTTCTCCATATTTTGAAGAATCCTTACCGCAAGATTTAATGGCGCTCAAAAAGCAGGAAGCATTGATGTTATTGCTCAGACAGATGCCCCAATGGAAAAACGTAGTTTTCGATTTTGGGCAGCCGGGAAAAATCGATCTGGAATCTTTTATGGAGCAGAATTTCAGGTTTAATGTGCCACTTACCAAACTCGCCGTTCTTACCGGCCGCAGCCTTGCTACCTTTAAAAGAGATTTCGATAAAATATTCCATACAACGCCTAGCCGCTGGTTACAGAAAAGACGCCTGGAAGAAGCGCATTTCCTGATCAGCGAGAAACGGCAGCGCCCATCAGACATTTACCACGCGATAGGTTTCGAAACCATCGCTCATTTTTCCCATTCCTTTAAACAACACTTTGGCATTACGCCCTCCAGTATTCACTAAAAAAATCATTATTATTTAAATCATTACATCATGAAAAAAGTAATTTTTATCACCGGAGCTTCCTCCGGTATCGGAAAAGCTACGGCCTTATTTTTTACCCGGCTGGGCTGGAATGTAATCGCAACCATGCGAAATCCAGAGCAGGAAACCGACCTGAGTAACAACCCCAATGTCCTGCTACTTCAACTCGACGTAAACAACAGCCATTCCATCAATACCGCCATCGAACAGGGAATAGCTCATTTTGGACCTATTGATGTATTGCTAAACAATGCGGGTTATGGCCAGCAGGGCATATTTGAAGCCATCAGCGCCGAAAAGGTAAGAGAACAGTTCGATGTAAATGTTTTTGGTCTGATGGAAGTTACCCGTGCACTATTGCCGCATTTTAGGGCAAGAAAACAAGGCACCATTATCAATGTAACTTCGGGTGTTGGTAGGGTAACCGTTCCATTGGTATCCGTATATGCCGCCTCGAAGTTTGCCATCGAAGGTTTTTCAGAGTCTCTTGCTTACGAACTGGAAAGCCAGAATATTAAGGTAAAGATTATAGAGCCAGGTTATATTGCTACGCCATTTTACGAAAGGGCAAAAGCCGATTTCGCATTCGATCCGCAACTGAGCGATTATAATGCGTTTCAACAGAATATGGAAAATCTATTTTCATCATTTGCCGCAATGGAAACCGCTACTATGGACGACGTAGCAAATACCATTTACACCGCTGCAACTGATGGCAGCTACCAATTAAGGTATGTAGTTGGCCCTGATCTCCAGCCATTGATTGATCTGCGGAACAGCAAAGCAGACCAGGACTATGTAAATATCATGCGTAGCCAATTTATGCCCAAGGCTTTTGGGAATCATTAATTTCTATTGTACAATGATGCTTAGGACAGGCATAACAAATTAAGTGTTGAGATGGATCCTCTTCGGAGCTGCTTCGGATCCCAGGCGGAGCTGTGACAATTGTAACCGAACAAAGTCCGTTTTAAATCTGTTTTTAAGGCATGTAATTGTTAGGGCTGACCTAAACCAATTGGTCAGCCCCTTGCTTAGAATAAACCTTTTGCATCTGCCGAAAAACCAAGTTCAATAAAACTCCTGGTAGACCATTTAATTTCGAGCGGGATGCCAGCATCTTTTACCGTTTCTCTGCTCACATCCTTACCTGTTCCATAGTTGATCTGTGCAAAAGGATTTTTATCAATATTAAGCACTAACAGTAACCTGCTCCCCTTTTGAAGCTGCCTGCTAAAAACCCTCGATCTGTAAAAAGGTATGGTTTTCAATTTGCCTGGGTGTAGTAATTTCCTCTTGCTCATGCCATATGCATAACTTGCCCGCCCCAGGTAATAAGAGAGCTGAAAATATTCTCCGGCAGGGGTAACTTCGTACAACACTAAGCCCACATCTATATCTTTTTTATTGATGATGGCTTTAAGTTCTCCCTGTAATGCTCCTGAAACAGAAACCGACTCCTTAAACGGCTTGGTAATAAAGAAAAGGCCATTCGTAGTATCTAATTCTTTTTTGATGATCGGTTCGGGATAATAATCATTGTAAAATGTCGTCCTGTCGGAAAGATCAAGCCGTTGCATCATAAATCCTTCTTTAACGGGTTTTTGATTTGATAACATTTTTTTACCCGAAAGGCTATCCAAGTAAAACCTGATCTGATGATCTTCCATTTTTTTCAATGAAGAAACATGTTTCCATTGATTTGCACCCATCACCTCGAAATTGATTTTGTCTTTTATCAGCGCTGGTTTCTTTCCACCTTTAAGCACATAATCAAGCCATTGAAAAGTGATTTCGCGGGTATGGATCAAGGCAAGCGGATCTACCTGATAACCTCTCAAATTAGCTACCCCACCCACCTGTGACCCGAAATGATCGTAAGGGCCTATAATTAGATAATGTTCGGCTGATGGATTGTATTTATAATGCTCCCTGAGGTATTCGAGTGCCGAAACCTGTCCATCGTCGTAATACCCCGTAATACTGAGTACCGGAATATTAATATGCTTAAAATCTTTGCCATAAGGTACCATCGACTGCCAATACGCATCGTAATCGGGATGCGAAAGCCACTTCTGAAACCAGGGATTTGGCGTGCCATCAATACTATCGATCTTGTTGTATGCGGCCCCGCTTTCCCACCAGTTATTCCGCATTTTGCGCCAGCGCGCATTGTCGTTGTTCACGGCATCATCGGTGTATTTATTATTGGTGATGTAAAAGGCCCATTGATAATTGGCGGCTAAAAAAACATTATTTTCCATGGGCAAGCCAAGGCCTGGAATTGCAGCCACATAAGGTACAATGGTTTTAAGGGCTGGGTGCAGGTGCTTCGCCGCTGCCCACTGTGCAAAACCAGAATAACTTCCTCCATACATACCCACCCTACCATCGCTCCATGGCTGGCTAACAACCCAATCGATAACGGCATTTACATCCTGCGTTTCATGCTCATAAGGTGCTGGTAAATCAGGGCTGAGGCGTTTTCCCCGGGCATCGGCCACAATACCAATGTAACCATGATCGGCAGCATATTTGGCTTCCATCAGGCTCCTGTTGGTGTTGGAATAGATAAAATAAAAGAGCGCAGCAGGCAATTTTGCTTGACCGCCTTTTTTCCTTACCACCACGGCAGATAAAGTGATGCCATATTGGGTTTTAATCATCACGCTATCGTTTATGATATAGTGCGTGGTATCAGGCAAGGTTAGTTTTTGCTGCGCAAAGGTTGCTACACTAAACATCAGACATAGCACAGCCACACCTAGTTTTGCTAAGTTTATTTTCATGATTAAAAATTTTTATTGGTTTATAGTTTAATGAGGTTTCTGAGTTTGACCGCCTGCCGTTCTGAAATCCTGATCAGTTCTGCTGTTTTAAGTTCGACCAGCATGCCTTCATCATCTTTTTTTATCGATCTGATGTAATCGAGGTTAAATAAAATACTTCTGCTTGCCCTAAAAAACATCTGGCAGTCGGGGGTTTCTTCCAGTTTATTTAAAGAAGTTTTAAGCAACACCTGTTCCGCTCCGAAAAAGAGTCTGGCATAATTTTCTACCGATTCGATTAAATGCACATCTTTCCATTTAATGAGGCGGTGTTTATCTCTATCTTTTACAAAAACAGCCGGCTCATTTGCCCCATTGATTTTTTCGATGGCCTTATCCATCACATGTTTAAAACGTTCCTCACGTACAGGTTTCATCAGGTAATCCATGGCACTTACCTCAAAAGCCTTCACCGCAAAACTGTCGAAAGCGGTTACGAAGATCACCTCTGGCAAATGCGTTAAGGTTTCTAACAGATCGAAACCCGAACGGCGTGGCATCTGTATATCCAAAAAAATCAGGTCGGGTTTTAACAGTGCAATAAGCGGTTCTGCTTCATCTGCATTGGCAGCCTCGCCCAATACTATAACCTGGGGATAACTTTTCAGCATCCTCATCAGTTCCTGCCTCGCCCCACGCTCATCATCAATAATCAGTGTCCTTATCATTTTCATCTGATTGGGATTTTAATTTCGGCACAAACTTTTTGTTCCAGTTCATACAGTTTAAAAGAGGCCTGATGCTGGTAACTTAAATCCAACCGCTCCTTTAAATTTCGAAGCCCTATACCCTCAACCGTTTTACCCTGCTTCAACTGGCCTGGATTTAAAACCTGAATGTTTACCAGCCCGTTTTGTTCACCAATAATCAATTCAATCCTTCCACCTTGTTTTTGTAGCGCAATACTATGTTTAACCGCATTTTCTACCAATGTTTGGACACATAACCTCGGCACCATTACTCCTGATAGTGAAACATCAATATCCAACTCATACTGCAACCTTTCTTCCATCCTCAACCCTTCCAACTCCAGATAGTCTCTCACCAATTCAATTTCTTCATTTAACCTGATGAGCATCGTACTGCCTTTATAGAGTCCGCTCCTTAATAGTTCGCTCAATAAATCAATAGCCCTGCCAGCCGCATCAGGATGTGTATACACCAAAGATTTTATCGTATTGAGCGCATTGAATAAAAAATGGGGATTTAATTGAGCAGAAAGATTATCGAGCTGCGATTGTTTAAAACTCAGTTCGAGTCGGGCATTTTCTACCGATAAACGGATTTCCCGTTTCGCATAATGATAAAGGTGATAGGCCAAAAGCCATATCGCCATCAGTCGGACACCCCCAACCAGAACGGTAACAGCATTTAAACTCATAAAATCGGCAAAAGGTTGTGGTGCATGACTTAAAAACGCTAGGCGAACCAGGTATAACTTAACCAGTGTAACCACCGCATAAATAACACCCATCACCGGAATAGCAATCAACATCCGCCACATTAGTTTTTCAAGTGCAAGGTCTTGCCAACGGTTTCGATGCGAAAAATTACGGTAGAGATGGGTTATCAAAATATACATCGCCACATCCAGTACAAACTGTAAAAAAGCCACATCTACCCTAAAGCCATCACCAGTACAACCCTGAAAAGCCCAGTACAGCGCAGCTACCGACCACCCAATGAGTTGGCATTTCCAATAAAGTGATATGTGGGTTTTCTTTTCCAAAATATTCTGCTTCAAACAAAGCAACGAAAACTAATTCTAAGAAAAAAGATAAAGTACAGGAACGTAGGTTTTTGGGGGATGAACGGGTTTTTAGTCCGGAGTCGGAAGTCTCAGGTCCAGAGTCAATAGCATGTCGAAAACAAATACCTTTTGGATACTTGATGGTAAATAATGGAAAATGTACTACGGATGATGGAAGTGATTCTACATTGAACTTATCCTTTGTGCTCTTCGTGCCTTAGTGGTTAAATCATGAATAAGTATACCCCAAACGCTTCTCTGCACATCAAAATTCGTACTATAAAAAATAGCTCTTATCTTTATCGCTAAAGCCATGCTCCACGAATTAAGAACACATATAGAAAAAATAGTGCCGTTAACAGATGATGAGTTTGCATTCGTACAGACACATTTCATTACCAAAAAGTTCAAAAAGCACCAATTCCTGATTCAAGAGGGAGAAACTGTAAAATACTCTTATTTTGTGGTTTCAGGACTTTTAAAACTGGTACATACCGACGATTCGGGGAAACAGCATATCGTTTCTTTTGCCATGGAAGACTGGTGGGAAAGCGACTATCTGGCCTATTTTACGCAAAGCCCGGCCACCATGAGTTTAGAGTGCCTCGAGGATACTGAAGTATGCTGCTTTACACTCGAAGATTACAGAAATTTATGTAGCGGACTTCAAAAAATGGAACACTTTTTTCTACAGAAAGCAAATTATGGGCACATCGGTTCGCAACGACGTATATTATCATTACTTACCACTAATGCACAAGAGCGTTATGAACAGTTGTTGAAACAATATCCCACTTTATTCCAACGGGTACCAAAATCCCTGCTTGCAGCTTATTTAGGGGTTTCGCGCGAAACCTTAAGTAGATTTTCGGTTTAATATAATAATTAAATTTTAGGCTTTGCATATCAACAACCTTAAAAATATTTACCTAAAAATCAATATGTTAATGGATTAATATTTAGGGATTACAAATCCGTAGCTCCCAGGTCTGGATTGCAAATCCTGACCAACATCATTGTGACGAACCTCACTCCATAATCGTGCGCTTTATCACCGCCAAAATCCTGATCTTAATTGCAACTTTGTGTTATTAAATTCAATATACAAAGTAATGGAAAAACAAATCATTAATCCCTGGAAGTGGCAAGATCAACGCAGTTATGTACAAGCGGTAGAAGTTAAACAGGTAACGGGAACACTTTACGTTTCAGGGCAAACGGCTACCAGTGCAGATGGCATATCGAGTATCGCTGATGTGAAAACCCAGCTTGTTGAGGCCATACAACACCTGGAGCAAGTAATTGCACAGGCAGGTTACGAACCTAAAGGCATTGTTCGCTTAAATATCTATACCACAGCATCAGCCGAATTTTCGAATGTTTTGATGTGTTTCAAGCCTGGATTGCTAAACACTGTATTAAACAGGCCACTACCCTTTTGGAAGTAAAAAGTCTGTACGAAACCTTAAGCGTAGAACTGGAAGCTACTGTGGTGAAGTAGGTGATATTAGCTAGATTATTAAGTATTGAGATATGAGATTTTAACCGTAAAGCGATCTCATGTCTCTTGTCTCAAATCTCATATCCTATGATGGAATTGATTCTGTGTTGATCAGAATAATCAGCGGGAGATCATAGGCAATTGATTTATTCCCGCAGATCAAGATGATAACCGCTGATTAATCATCTGCTTTGCGCGCTCTGCGCCTCCCTCTTTGCGTGCTTTGCGGTTAAAGGACAATGATTTAATTCAGTAATTGTTTTTTAAACACATTCGGACTGATACCAACCTCCTTTTTAAATAAGCGTGAGAAATACGAAAGATTCTCAAAGCCCAGTGCATAAGCAATTTCCGAAACCGACCTATCCTCTCCGATCAAACGGTTTTTAGCTTCCGATATCAGGTAAATATGAATGTGCTCCAAAGCTGTTTTGCCGCTTTCCTGTTTTAAAATATCACTTAAGTAACCTGCCGAAATGTTTAAACGCTCTGCCATATAATTTACCGAAGGCAAACCCTTACTCCCCAATAGCCCCTTTGACACGTATTTATTTATCTCCTCGTTAAATCTGGTAACGGTTTTGCCAGAAATCTCGGTACGGTTTAGGAACTGCCTTTTGTAAAAACGCTGACTGTATTTTAACATCGTATCCACATTGGCCAAAATTAACTCGCGACTATACTCATCCTGATTGTTGCGGTATTCGCTTTCAATTTTGTGATACAGCTCCCATATCGTTATTTCTTCGCTTGGCGAGAGGTGTAACGCTTCGTTGGTTTCGTAATCGAAATAATGGTATTTTTTTATGCTATCGTGAAGAATGTGTCCATTCAGAAAATCCTCGTGGATAAACATTAAAAAGCCATCCTCATCAAATTCGAGGTTTTTCATTTCGATGACCTGATGCGGCTTAAAAAACATCATCGGGCCACAGTCGTGGTCGTATTTTGTACGTCCGTAAAGAACATTCCCTGCAATGATCTTTTTAAAACCGATCATATAGAAATCGCTGGTAAATTCACGATCACCCATGGTACACTTATGGTCGCATTTGTACACACTAAATAATGCGTTCTCGGGTGGCGGAAATCCATTCTCCCTGTGCAATTCGGCCAAACTTTTATAATGTTTCATTGCTTAAACGATAATAAACTACAAGCTACACAATTACCTGTTATAGCTTGTAGCTAAAAATATTAAATGATTTCTTAATGACCGTGCGCATCGGCAGATACTGTTGCCCATTGCTCAAATTCGGCCAGCCGATCTGCATACACCTGCTTAACCACAGGGTAGGCCACTTTACCCAAGAGAAAATGCAAGGGTGGGTTATCACTATCAATGAGTGCCAGTACTGCTGGTGTTGTGGTTTCCGGATTTCCCCAGCTATCAGGTGTGGCGCCTTCAAAAAATGCTTTTCTAACGGGTGCATAAACTTCGTTGGCTTCGGTTTGGAAAGCAGAGGCACCAGACCAATCAGTTGAAAAACCATTTGGTTCGATTAAACTTACGTTGATGCCAAAACCTTTCACTTCAGTAGCTAAGGTTTCACTTAAACCGTTAACTGCATATTTCGAAGCGTTATATAACCCTAATATTGGTAAACTCACCAATCCTAAAAAGCTCGATACCTGAATAATATGGCCACTTTTTTGTTCGCGCATTACCGGAACAATAGCCTGTGTTACCCAAAGTAAACCAAAAAAGTTAGTTTCCATCTGTGCACGGGCCTGTTGTTCGGTGGTTTCTTCTATCGCACCGAATAAGCCAAAGCCCGCATTATTGATCAATACATCAATACGGCCGAAGTGTTGTTTAACTTGATTTATGGCTGCAAAACAGGCAGCCCTATCGTTTACATCCAATTGTACAGGGAATACGGCATCGCCATAAGCTGCTACCAGATCGTTTAAATCTGCAATATTCCTTGCTGTTGCGGCTACTTTATCGCCACGTTCTAAAAGGGCTTTTGCCCAGATTTTACCAAAGCCACGTGAAGCACCGGTAATTAAAATTATTTTCGACATTTTTTCTTTGTTTAAATATTGATAACAAAGGTATTGGCAGGGACGGAGAGCGATTTACACAAAACACGGAAGTACTAGCACATTTTAAGGATAAGGTAAATCCATTTCAAATGGCTTTGTATTTTACTAATCCGATAAAAAATGATTATTTTGATGATCAGCCAAACAAAAATCATGGAAAACCTAAAAATCAGAGCCTATCATCCCAACGATAAGCCTAAACTCTTAGCCATATTAAAACTAAACATCCCTATGTATTTTGCTGAAAGTGAAATAGCAGATTTAAACGATTATCTCGAAAACGATATTGAGCAATATTTTGTAATCGAATCAGCAAACAGCATTATCGGTGCGGGCGGAATTAATATTGAAGACAATGGTACCACAGGAAAGATCAGCTGGGATTTTATTGATCCTGAATTTCAGGGCAAGGGTGCCGGGCGAAAGTTATTGCAGTATAGGATAGACTTATTGAAATCGATAAAAGGCATCAAAAACATTAGGGTAAGAACCGCTCAACTCACCTATCAGTTCTACGAAAAAAGCGGCTTTGTATTAAAATACACCGAGAAAGATTACTGGTCAGAAGGCTTCGATCTTTACGAGATGGACTATGGAGCACTTTAAATGCCTTTAAATTGCCCTCTCAAGTTTAAAACCTGGCCTAAGGGTTTACTAAACTTTGTGGATATCTACGCAAAATATAAAAACCTAAGCCAGCCAACAAAATCATCAAAACCAAAACCATATCATCTAGTGGGCATTCGAGCGCAAAAGAGCCTTCAATGCCACATAATAATCCAGGCATGATCACGCAATTATAACTGCCTGTTGGAAAAGTAGGTGCCCATTGGCAAACTGCATTTTTGGGCACAACACTACTCAAAGTATAGACTTTGGCATTGACTCCGCAAATATTTGAAACTGAGCCATCAGTGGAGGTGTATAACTGTTTACTACCATCGCGGATATAACATCCCGTCTGCGCAAAAGTGATAGAAAATGGGATAAGAGTAAGTAGAAAAAACTGGATTAACAGCTTTTTTAGAAAGAAATTTTTCATATAGACAACTGTTATAACAGCGATTACAGCCATTAATATTTTAGAACCTAACTAATGATATGCGCTTTTTTAAGCGATAAGATGAACGCAGTGCGAAAGATTTGTATTATCATTAAATGCTAATGGAAACACATCATATACCATTACATCTAACAAGTGTTTTTTTTCGATTCGATCCATTGGGGAGAGATCGTACTTTAATTGGGAATTTTCCATAATAATTTAGTTAGAATATATTTATTACGGGATGATAAGGCTAAAGATAATAAAAAATGCATCAATAACAATTTATATATTCATAACTTGTAGTTGTAAAATATTAACATAGTCATATTAAACATACATTTATGCTATTGTGATATTTTTGTAGCTTCCTCGTAGTTACCCAAAAACTTAAGTCTCTCCATTAAAATTAACACTTCACCTGTAGCGTTGATCCGTATCCTCTCGTTTTACTTCCAACAATTCATCTAAACCAATCTCATCATGAAAAACCTATTCATCCTTTTTATAGCCTTTGCATTTGTTTCCTGCAAAAAAGAACCAGTATATGGCCCGCTGAAACTCAAAAACGGACAGGAGGTAGAACTCATTGTCGATCACCGCTATGGTGCAGACCAGGAACAGCTTTTAAAGTTCCCCGAAAATATTGATGCAGGCGCTTATATTGGTGGGTTTGACCAAAGAGAACCCGGTTATATTTACCATGTTAAAGCCAGATTTAAACGTGATGAAGTGCCATTACAGGACGGCCCCGAATATGGCTTTGTATTTGAAAAAGTAATCAGCAAAGTGCAGTATAAAGGAAACGAATCTTTCAGTATACAGCTCATTACCTCATACGTACCCGGCGGACCAGTAATCAGGCTTGGGAAAACAGGAAGCGAATATAGTTTCATCCCGGATAAGATACAGCTCACTTTTGCAAACAGTACTATCCAAAACGAGCTTGAAAAAATCTGGCTGAATGCGCAGGAAGTGCGGGCAAACTGGCAGAGTCACCAACAGCCAAAATGGAAGGCTATTAAAGCTACCGTTACCCACGACCCCCAGAAATTCGGAAAAGCTTATTTGGTGCAGCAGATCCAGTTTGTTGATTAGATAGCGCTTCGATTACGTTCAGGATGCCAAAAAAATTGTGATGTTGCGTGCTTTGGAATCTCCGTGATACAGGCTCTTGTTCAATAGCCCTGATGGAAATGGACCCGATTTAAGCACTAGTTTTTACTTTTTATTGTGTGCTTGCTTATTTCACAGGCTTGATCAGGAGAATGTATAGCAGGACGGAACCTTAACTATATCGCGCAGGTATTGCGCTCCACAAACCCCTTCAAATAGACTCAGAATGACAAATTGCTGTAGTTAGCCCGTTATTGATTAAAACAAAACCCTGATATTTCGGGTTAGCTTTTAATAATGCACTTAAATGGAACAAGGGCAAGGAGAAAAAATCAACATGACCGCCTCAGCACAATTGGCGCATTGGGTTGCAGTCCAACATGCGGGGCAACTCATCAGAAAGACGAAAACACCTTATTTTAATCATTTAACAACCGTTGCTGCTAAGGCCAGATCTGCAACGAGATTGGGTTACGAAATTGGACTCTGCCATGACCTGTTGGAAGATACTGGCACCACCCGCCACCAACTCCTACATGCCTTACTCTCTTTTGGTTACTCGAAATCAGATGCACATGAAATTACAGGCAGTGTGCTTGAGCTAACGGATGTTTATACAAAAAAAGCTTATCCCGATCTCAATAAAGCAGAACGGAAAAAATTGGAAAGCGAACGACTTTTAAGCATCAGTGCTTCTGCGCAGACCGTAAAATATGCCGATTTAATAGATAATATTGGCTGGATGCTGGTGCACGATCAAAAACATGTAAAAAAATACCTGAAGAAAAAACGCCTGCTGATTACCTGCTTAACCCGTGGCAATAGTATACTGCGCCAACAAGCGCTGGTGTTTGTTGATAAAAGTTTATCAACCCTTAAATAGACCTATAAAAAATTAAGCGCCACTTTTCTTTTGCTCTGCATAGGCTACCCCATAAAGGTGATTTGGTTTTAAATAAATCACATCATTTTGAAAATCGAAAACGGTATTGAATCTTTTCAGAATATCAGTCCCCAAATAATGAACGTTTACGCCAGGCATGGGTTTGCCTTGTTCCATCACTTGTGCCGGAACATCTTTCAGCTCAAAATGACCGATCTTTAAACTTTGTAGTTTTACCGTGGTTACAGGCACTTCATTCCCCCTCGTGCCATGCATCATCACCTTTTTAATTACTTCCATCTTTTCTGTCGGAAATTTCATTTCCCGCAGCAAATCGTTATCCAGCATTGCGGTGCGCTGGTAACCTAAATCAAAGAAAAACAGGCTTTTATTTTTGGTTCCACCTTGCGAAATTTCACTTTCGATAAAAGGTTTGTTTTTGATATAAGTGATCTTAAATTTGGCGTACTGTTTATCCTGTAAAATCTCTTTGGGCATGAGAGAATGCACCATCATTTTATTCTGGTCGTAATCAAGCGCTACAATCATTCCATCGAATATATCCCATCCCAACAGTCCATCGGTTTCGTTGCCCGCCAATTCGATATCATAAATTTTGCTTTTGTAGGTCTGGCTTCCAATTTTGATCCCATATTCGGTGTTATAAAGTTTGGGGTTCGACTTCACTTTTTGTTTCAGCGCAGCGGTGGTGAGGTCGATTTCCGTTGCTCCCGAATCAAAATTCAGCAACAGGGAATCGGTTCCGTTAAAAACAACCGGCAAAAAGTTAGTGTTGTACTTATTTACAAAAAAGGGTATCGAATCGTGAACTTCGGGCGATACTTTACTAAAGTTTTTTAACTCCGGACATACAACTTGCGTACGGCACGAATCTTTGCCGTTTAACAATACAATAAATTCTTTTTGCTCTCCAGGACCTATTTTAAAAACGATCGAATCGATATCCGTTTTGAACTTGATGTTTCTCGATTTGGTTATTTTACCAGTTGTAAACACATCTAACTTGATCTTCGGATTAATGTACCAGTTTGATGAAGCGTTATGTTCTTCGTAAAATTTTGCCTGAACAGCTCCTGCTTTTATAATTGGTAATTTCTTTTGGGCTAAACCGCAAAAAGGAAGTAAAACCGCCAAAATACTCAAAATTTGTTTCATGTTAAGGGCTTAATTTAGATGGAATGGTAAACCAGAACTAAAGATATAAAGATTTAGAAGAATGGACGATGAAAAATGAGTGATGGGAATTAAAACTTCGTTTACCAGGCGGCTAACATCACCCGGTTACATCCTCGAATTATTATCCGATAATAAAACTATATTTACCATGGTCTATAGTTAGAGTGCCCAGCCTGTGAGGCTGGTTTTCCAGGCTTCTATTTAATAAAACTGATAAAATGAATAGCTTCAAATTAAGGGTTCTATCTGCATGATTAATTGTCTCCTGCTGATAAGCCTTTCTGCTTGCGGTCAGAAAAAGTTTGATTATAATTATAAAACTTCAAATGCAGAAGTAATTGCGATCAATAATCATGCAGTCAATATTTTCTTTGGACTAAGTGGTGGAAAAAAAGTGCTAATGGACAGCTTGCCAAAAGTTGAAAATGACTTGCGCCAAGCCATAAAATTAGACACTAATTATAAGATGACCTACATCAACCTGATCAATTGTATCGAGGCATCACAGCATGTTGGTCCGTTTGAAAGTGCTCCCACGTATTTTACCAGGCTTATAAATGTTTGCAACTCATGGCTCCATATGCACAAAGACGATATGGATATGCGGCTAAAAAGAGGCATTTATTATGAAAAAGCAGGAAACAATACCCTATCAAACAAAGACTACGCTATTTTACAAAAATATTTAGAAGGCATAAATATCACGATTAATAACAAGATGGATTCAAAACAGATTTCAGAAGTGGTTAACTATGCTTTTATATTTGTTACGCTTCGAAAACCTGAAAAAGGAATTGAGCTTATGGATCAGCTCCACTCAAACTACCCTAACGATCCAATCGTACGATCTGGTTATAAAATTATTCGTACTAGAAAACGAGAAGAACTGATTTACCACTTTCAGTATTGATCAAACAAACCAATGTTTATATTAATTAACTTTGTCAATAATCCTAAGTTAATGAAGACTCAAAATTTCTGTATTTTTATATTATGTCCTTTGATCTTTTCGGTCATCACTAGCTGCAATCCTGATAGAGAGGGAAAGTTTGTTGCGTCGAATGTGCAGTTTATAAATCCCGGTTTTGAGCAGAAAACGGACGCTAATCTTCCAGCGGATTGGGCATTGGTGCCAACAACGGGATATACTGTTTCGCAAGTAAATGATGTTAAAAATCAAGGTGCTTACGCACTTAAAATAGAGGGAAAACCTAATGATGCTTCTACATATATTAATGTCAAACAAAAACTCCCTGTCGATTATAAAAAGGTCAAACGAATCAGGATCGCAGCTTATATTAAAACAGAACAACTAAAGGGAAATGTTGTATTGTGGTGCCAGATTTGGGATGCAAAGAATAATCAAATTGGTTTCGAAAATTCAGAATCCTTGGGCATAATAGCTACAGGTACAAAAGACTGGCAAAAACATGCCATGGAAATCATCGTAAACAAAGATGCAAAATATCTGGTTTTTGGTACATACATACGTGGACAAGGAACAGTTTGGCTCGACGATTTCGCAGTCGAAGAATACGAAGGAGCAACTGCTAAGCCAAGTCCGGAAGTTGCAAAATTGAATCAGGAATTTATTGATATCGTTAAACAAAATTCAATTTATAAAGACTCAGTCAATTGGAAAGCGCTAGATGAGGATCTAGTATTATTGGGTAAGGGACTAAAAACAACACACGATGCACGAATACTGAACAACTATGTTTTACAGCAATTAAAAAAAGCCGGAGACAATCATTCATTTATTCAGAATAATATTGCCGCAGAAAATTACGCTTCTGGTAATAGTATACAAACTAAACCCGAAGCTAAACTGCTGGCAAATGGCATAGGGTATATTTCGGTACCAGCCTATGCTTCTGTTAATGAAAAATTGGGAGAAGAATTCGCCTTGACCATACAGAATTTAATTAGAAACTTAGATACAAAAAATAATATAAATGGTTGGATTGTAGATTTAAGGACAAATTCTGGCGGCAATATGTACCCGATGATTTCTGGTTTGGCTCCACTTCTTGATGTAGGAAATCTAGGATATTTCGTAAAAGGAGGGGTAAGCTCTCCATGGCAACTTACAGAAAATGGCATGGGGGTAATGGTCAAAAACCCCTATAAGATTAAAAACAAAAACAACAAAATCGCGGTACTCATTAACTCGAATACAGGCAGCAGTGGTGAGATGACCGCGGTTAGCTTTATCGGTCAACAAAACACCAAATTGTTTGGTGAACCAACTGGCGGCTATATCACCGGAAATCAAGCGTTTAAACTCTCTGATGGATCAAACCTTCTTTTAGCTACAAGTTATACTGCAGACCGTAACCATAAAAAATACCTGGAAAGAGTTTATCCAGATGTAATGGTAAAAACGCTAGCTGATCAGGATGCAGCTCTACAAACCGCTAAATCCTGGCTGGAAACTAAATGATCGTGGACAAATCTAATGAGAATGAGGGTTGATTTCCGGAAGCTTTAATAGTTAAAAAAGGTTAAAGCAGACCGATCAAATTCATTTAACCAAAAAATGAATTTAAATTGGATCATGAAATTCATTAACGCCTTTCTCGTATTGTTGTTATCCCTGTCTTTTTCAACGGTCCGGGCGCAACAAAAGTTCAACGGAAATTTCGAAATACTCGACAAACCTGGCCACCCTGCAGGTTGGGACTTTACCTTTGGAGGGCAAAATCCCGGAGAAGTTAAACTTGATAGCCTGATTAAAAAAGAGGGCAAATACTCCGTTTCCATTTCTGCCGATAAAAAACCTCCTTACGGTGTTGTCATCGATTACCCGATCAAAAGGAAACTAACTGGCAAAAACCTCATGCTGGTTGGCAACATCAAAACCGAAAATATAAGCGATGGCTATGCAGGCCTATGGATGCGGGTAGATGGCGGAGACCATCAGTTGGAAATGGAACTGATGGAAAAACAGGATCTGAAAGGTACAAACGATTGGAAAGAATACCGTATAGATTTACCCTATGATGCAGCCAATGCCACCGAAATCCACATTGGCGCATTGATCACCGGAACGGGAAAAATGTGGATCGACGGCATGAGGTTGTATCTCGATGAGGAGCCAATCGACATGGTCAAAACAGCTGACTATGGTGCTCAAAAAGATACCCTTTACAATACGAAATCAGGTGTCGATACGATTAAGAATACACCAGAAAATTTAAAAAACCTGACCTTACTTGGCAAAATCTGGGGATTTTTAAAATACCACCATCCGGCCATTGCCAATGGAGATTACAACTGGGATGGAGAACTTTTTAAAATCCTGCCAGCTGTTTTAAAAACGGCTTCTGATCAGGAATTTTCAGCACTGTTGGAAAAATGGGTGGATGGACTGGGCAATGTACCGGCATGCAAAAACTGCAAATTCCTGACAAAAACAAGTAAAGCGTTTATGGAACCTGGTTATGGCGATCTTTTTAACAATCCCACCTTCAGCGTTTCATTAATTGAAAAACTTCGGTATATCAGTAAAAATAACAACATCAAGAAAAATTATTACATCAGTTTTGAGTTTGCCCGCAACCCCGCGTTTACAAATGAAAAACGCTATAATGAAAATAAATATCCAGACGCTGGAATCAGGTTACTTGCCCTATACCGTTATTGGAATATGATCCAGTATTATAGTCCAAACCGAAATTTGGTACCTGAAAACTGGAATAGCATATTACCGAAGTTCATCCCGCAGATTATTCTGGCCGACAACAAATACAGCTACGACCAGGTGTTGGTTAAACTGGTTACTACTATTCACGATTCGCATGGTTTCATTGGCAGCAGTACTTTTCAGGCCAGTCTTGGAAAATACCGCTTACCTTTTGACGCAAAATATATCGAAGATAAAATAGTGGTAACCGGTTTCTTTATCGACAGTTTAAACGTTAGGCAAAATGTCAAAATCGGAGATGTAATAGAGGGGATTAATGGCGAAGGTATAGATGATATGATCAAAAAATATCTCCCGGTAACCTCATCATCAAACTTCGATGTGGCCATGCGCGATATGCCAGGCACTTATCTGCTCAGGGCCAAAGAACGGATATTTAAACTGCAGGTGCTTCGCGGGGGCAAAAAAATAGGTGTTCTTCAAACGGGCGTCGAAAACAACAAGATCAAAGCAGACCTTTTCGGTACCAAACCCGGCGAAAAATCGATGCGCCTCATCAATCCCCAGGTGGGTTATGTACAGGGCAATGCATTTAAAAGAAAAGACCTCGATAGTATTGATGCTATTTTTGCCAATACCAGGGGGCTGATTGTCGATATGCGCGGTTATCCGAGTGATGAGCTGGTACATACCCTGGGCGGGTATCTGGGTACGAATCGCCAGCCCTTTGTTCAGTTTAGTTATGGCTCGATTGCTGAGCCTGGATTGTTCCAATTAACACCCATGGTAAAAAGCGGTAAAAAAATGAACAAAGCCTACCCAGGCAGAGTGATCGTGCTGGTGAATGCCGTTACGCAAAGTAACGCAGAATTTGTAACCATGGCTTTCCAAACTGCTCCGAATGTAAAAGTGATTGGAAGTACCACTGCCGGAGCAGATGGCAACATTTCTGCCATCCTTTTACCAGGTGGTTTCAAAACGTGGATTTCGGGTATTGGTGTGTTTTACCCTGACGGCACAAATGCACAGCAAACGGGTGTTAAAATAAATCTGGTCGTGAAACCCACTATCGAAGGCATCCGGAACGGAAAAGATGAAGTATTGGAAAAAGCAACAGCAATGATTATGGCGCAATAAAGTCATAAGCCTATCCGCCTGTCGCGAGCACTTTAAGATTCCAGCCTGCGCGGGATCCGATAGCTATCGGATGACGGACGTATCAGTAATACAAGCAGTTTATGTTAATAAACACATCATTAAATTTGTAAAAATCTATTTACCACTAATCACTTTACGGTGCGCCAAGCCCCATTCGGTGAGGTTGTTGATAATGGTTTTCAACGACATCCCATATTCTGATAACTGATACTGAACAGATATCGGCTGAGTGTCTAATACCGTCCGATTTACCAGTTTATTGATCTCCAGCTCCTTTAATTCTTTACTCAACATTTTATTTGATATCCCTGGCACATCATTCAAAATGTCAGAAAACCTTCTTTTATTATAATAGCAAATCGACGAAATGATCGATATTTTCCATTTTCCGCTCAGCACGTCCATCGCATCGTGGACCGCCATGATTTCTTTTTTGTGCCCTAACTGGCAATGATCTTCCATCATAAGTTACTTTGTTACCCGAAAGTTACTGTTACTTTTCGTTACAAAGTAACTAAAATAAATTGATTCGTGATAACTTTGTGGCTTAAACAATTAAAAATAATCATGGACTTTAAAAATAAAAACGTCGTTATTACCGGAGGAACTACCGGAATTGGATTGGCCACAGCAAAAGCATTTATTGGTGCAGGAGCAAACGTATGGATCACTGGTAGAAATGCTGGCAATTTGCAAAAAGCAGCTACAGAAATCGGTAGCTCAAATTTGAACACTGTGGTATCCGACACTTCAAAATTAACAGACATTGCCATCCTTGAACGGGCGATTGCCGAAAGCGGGAATAAAGTTGATGTCCTTTTTCTGAATGCAGGAATTGCCACATTTGAACCCATAGAAAAGGTGACCGAGGAAAATTTCGACGCACAATTCAATACCAATGTAAAGGGACATTTTTTCACCCTGCAAAAGTTACTTCCACATTTGGCAGATGGCGCAGCAGTGTTGTTCACTTCTTCAACAGTAGCAACAGCGGCAAATTTAGGCGCAAGTGTATATTCTGCAACCAAAGGGGCATTGAATAAAATCGCTCAGATTGCAGCAAACGAACTGGCAGGCAGAAAGATTCGTGTAAATTTAATTAGTCCGGGGCCAGTGGCAACACCTGGTTTAGAAAATGCCATACCTGCTGAAGCAAAAGAATTTTTAGCTGGTGCTACTGCGCTGCAAAGGCTGGGCCATCCTGATGAAATCGCCAAAACAGTATTGTTCCTGGCCTCCGATGCGGCAAGTTTCATCACGGGAACGGAGATTGTGGCCGATGGCGGTTATCTTAACTATGCATTAAAATAAATTGCAAGCTGATTTAAATGAATCCCTGACCATAGAAAGCGGTAAATGCCGCTTTCTAAATTAACGTAGGATTTTCTGTTTTCATTTTAATTAGTTCTTAACTAGGCTATTCTTCACCGATCCTAAAACGATATTCCCATACCAATCTTTATTCGCTTCTATAAAATCTTTGCGAAGATTATTAAAAACCGCTTTTTGACTTTCGAAAATCATGTCTTCCGATACAATGGTTTTCATGATGTATATTTTTCCTTGCCGCTCCCCAAAACAGTATCCCACAGCGTTTGCACATACAAAAACATCAGAATTATTATTAATTCTCTGATTGAATTTACGGCAAATAGCTGCCATATCCCAATTTAGAACACCACACATAAAACCCCATCCAAAGGTGAAATAAAGGTGTATAATATCATTATTGGAAGCCGAAAAATCTTTCACGACGCGCTCTCTATATCGCTTAAAAAAATGAGGTGGATATATCGATATTGTTTTATCGTCTAAAGACAATACCGCTGCATAGGCACCTTCCGGACGATTGTATACGCAACGCACGCCGAAAATCGGGTTACGCTGATCGCTTCTTTTCACCGCTATAAATGTTATTACAAAACGATTTTTTTTAATCTACCATAACACTCATAAGAGTATATAAAGGGATAACGGCTGGCCTTTAAAACCCTTCGCCTAAACTCTTTAGTGAACAAGATAATTTTACTGGTGAGCGTTTCGGCATCTTTAAATAATTCATTATAGATCTCTGTATAAACCATCGATGGTACGATCATAAAACACATTTTTTAAGTTTCTGATATACTTTTCTTTAAATCTCAATCCATTTACCTACAATTAATACTTGCAAAGTTTAATAGTTCGAATGCAGCTTCGCTGGCCGCAAATTGCGTTGGCGTGATTTCGACTTAATCCTGTTTTTAAACTCATTTGATAGACGGTTTTAACTTAATATTTAGATTAATTAACAATCCTGCTCAAGCGTAAGTCAAACCAATAGCCATAGCACCATTTGGAATCTTTACGCTTATTTCAAATTTGGGATGATTTAACCATCTTACCATGGGATATCTGGTGAGATAACGGCTTTTAAGGTAGAGGGACTACCTTGATTTAAAGATAAATAAATGACTGGAAAGAAAAAATATTTTTTAAAAAATTATGATAAGCCTTGCTGCTGTATATATGCAAGCTATTGTATAAACGTTTATATCATCCGTCGCATATCACCCCTTAACTTGTCGTTTTTGCACGTTTGCCCAGATAGGCTGGTGCTGTATCTTTGAGTAAACTAAATCATTAAACAACATGGCAACTCAAATTTTTGTGAACTTATCCGTTAGCGACCTAAACAAGTCGGTAGAATTTTTTACCAAACTTGGTTATACTTTTAACCCACAATTTACCGATGAAAAAGCAACCTGCATGATCATCAGCGATACCATCTACGTGATGCTGCTCACCAGAACCTTTTTCCAAACCTTTACCAAAAAAGAAATTGTTGATGCCCATAAGGCGATAGAAACCTCCATTGCCATATCGGCCGAGAGCAAAGATGCCGTTAACGAAATGGTCGATAAAGCCGTAGCTGCTGGCGCCACCATACCTAATCCG
This sequence comes from Pedobacter psychrodurus, assembly GCF_032678585.1. GTDB lineage: Bacteria > Bacteroidota > Bacteroidia > Sphingobacteriales > Sphingobacteriaceae > Pedobacter > Pedobacter psychrodurus_A. Next base: position 90,376 of record NZ_JAVTSN010000015.1, read on the forward strand.
GCTACCGATTACGGTTTTATGTACCAACATAGTTTCGACGATCTGGATGGCCACCATTGGGAATATGTATGGATGGATCCAAATGGTATGCCTGAGCATTAGGGATAATTCATCAAATAAATTTTCATAATAAAGGGCAAGCAACGGATTTTACGTGCTTGCTCTTTTATATTTGGAATTATTATAAGGGTTGATCTAGATTTTATTCAAGAAAAACCGCCTCGCATCATAATTAACGATTGTATTTGCTAATTTGATAGGACTAATTTGTGAATGATTATCATGATTTTGATCCGCCCCTTTTTTCAATAAAAATTCAATTATTTTGCCCTCGCCCCTGTAAGAAAAAACGGCTCTCCAAAGTGGGGTATTGCCATAATCATCCTCACAATCAATCATAGCGCCATACTGTAATATAATATCTGTTGCCTCTGATGCATAATCCTGTGCAGCATAATGTAATGGATACCAACCATCTCGATCTTTGATATTAGGATTTTCTTGAAGTTCTAAAGCCAGTTTTAAGGTATTATTGTTTTTTGCTATAATTGAATGTATGACAATACTCTTGCCATCTGCATCAACAGTATCCATTCCTTCCTTACTGATCCAATTTTCAATTTCCTTGGTATTATTGCCATAAATTGCCCTTATTATTTCATCAGACAATCTAGTTTTTTTGAGATTCCTCTTCATATTTACGAGTTCTATTTTTTCTCATCATCATATTGATGAAGACTAGGGTCTTTTCTGTTACATTACTTTATTTCTACCGTTTCCATGTACTTTTAGGTCAAGAAAAACGCCTTGCAAATTTACATCGCTAAGCTTTACTAGATCTATTTTAATACCAACCACAGCCTGTTGCTAGAATATATGTGTCTCAGCTGGGATGCTCACTCCTTAAATCTAAATATTCCTTCCAGTTCTTTCTGATACGTCATCAAATTTCTTTTACCTTCATCTGTGTAGAGCTCGAAAAGATAGATTACACCTCTACGCTTCTTTGCAATACATAACACCTCAAGGTGATTAAATTTACCCTGGTAAGCGTCCATGGGATCTAATTTAATCGTGTAGGTTAAAAGTGAGTCGGCATTAAAAAATTTCCTTGCGTTTCCCAAAGTGCCATAATGTACAAACGATCTCCAATTTGCAGCAGAGTCTTCCCCTAAAGATTCTCTGATGTTCCCTTTGATATTTGCTTCATGCATCCAGTCCAAAGTCTTTATCTTGTTTGGGGAAATTTTGGACATGAAAACAGAATCTTCTGCGCTTAAAGGTCTATACAGAGTTGTGAACACAAAAAACTGTTTGTCTTTGGATTCAAATTGGCTGTATGCACAAGTAATAAGGGTGTTCAGCTTAGGATAGGATTTGAAACATTCACTCATACGGATCTCGTTAAGACCAACGGGTTTATTGTATTCAAGCCGCATTACCTCCAAACGGTTCATTGGAGGTCCAATAAGAATAACCGGCGGACCAGACTGACTATAACCAAATAGAGAGAGCAAGTCGAAAAACGCAAATAAACTGGCTTTTAGGATTTCCTTCATATTCATTATCATCCGTATTTAAATACTCTAAGATCTTATTAAGTCAGTTCAGAAAAATTATATTGTATGACAATCTCATACTCCTTTCAGTTTACCCCTCTTTTAGCAAATACAAGTTCGGTACCTGCTGCATTTTGCAATATCAATTTCTTTTCCTCCAGTTTTATCACGCGGTAAACCTCGATATGTGGTGGTTGGATCAGGGTGTGCTGCGGCTTAAAGCCAACAAAAATATCACTTCGCTTTCCCTGTAATCTACCAAATGGAATGACCACTTGGTTATAACCTATAAAATCTACGGTGAGATAGCTGATTTTTTCCTGTTTACGCACCTGTAAACTGGCTTTCCCTTCTGAAACCGCATCTGCGGCGAAAATAATATTAAAATCCTGATCTCTTAAAGCAATTAGTGACCCGCTTATCGGAATTTTTCCATCAAATGACTGAACATAGATATGCGTGTATCCATAACGGGCCTCTTCACTACTGATTTTATATTGAGATGAATCTTTATCCTCCAATTTAAAATACGCGAGGTAAAGGCTATCGTTTTTGATTTTAAATGAACCCGCTCCATATTTTACACCCACATGGCAGGTTGATTGATCGGTAAAACCCAAATCGCTAAAAGTCAACGTCCGTGCTCCACCATCAAAGCCCGGAGCATACACGAAGGTACCTTTTATTTGTGCAGATGAAATTCCTGTTGTTAAAAACAGTATAATGGCAAGCATGTACCTGTTGAGCATATTTACGATTTTATTAAGGATGCACTAAAATATACGATTCCATAATACAATAATCCCTATCCGCCTATCGATACCTTTCTTCTGAAAGGGAAGACTTCTCATTAACGACCCTGCCCCTCCTAAATGAGGAGGATGCCCTTCATAGCTTAAAACAAAAACAGTCCTACAGATTATGTCTGCAAAATATAGCGAGACGCTAAGGCCTGTTCATGTCCTTTTTATTTCATAATGCAGTTACTAATCTTTCAAATACCCCTTATCCTTAAGTTTGTCTACCACTTTTTGGCCTACTTGTTTACCCCACTCCTGACCTGCAACCATGGACTCCTGAGTAATCAGAGGGGTTTTTTCAGCGAATTTTTTACCCGCAGGTGTCTCATAAAAAGCAATTACCCCTAGAAGATCCGCCTCTGTTAAATGCTTCTGGTATATTGGCAATATCAGGTTAACAAGCTGATTGATGGCATCTTTATTTACTTCAGCAGTAAACTCATCCCAAAACGCTTTAGGAACATTTGATTGCTGTTGCTTAAACATAGAAATCATTTGATTTAAAGCACCCTTGTAAGCAGCTTCTGAACCTGATACATGTATTAGTTTTGTTAATGATGTTTTGTAACTATTATTCTCCTGACTAAAAGAAAATGTTGTCACAAAGGCGAGTAGCAATGTTAAAATAGATGTTTTCATAATTTTTTTCGGTAAAGTTAAAGGTTTTTTGTCTAGGTTATCTAAGATTTATATTAATACTCCGATCCCATTCAAGAATTCCGATTATCCTTTTAAATTGCGTTTATACCCCTGAAATTTGGTATTGCGTGTCGCTATGTAATTTTGTTATTCCGAGAATTTAATCTTTTTTCTGTATTCCTTTTTAATCTCAATCAGGATTACACCATTGGCCCCTCTACTACCGTACAGTGCTGTTACGCTTACGTCTTTTAATACTTCTATCTTTTCGATCCAATCATGTGATATTTCACTCATCCTGGAAGGGTCGAGTACACAGCTTTTATTACCGGCTAAAACATAGTAAAGCGGCTGCTTATTGAGCGACAACGTTGAAATGCCACCCAACATGATCCTGCGCTCAGCACTTAATTTCACCACAATTTTATCATTGATTTCGGTCTCTGCTTTCGAGAAACCGGCTAAATTAAAGGTAAACTTACTTAACCTATCCTGATCGGTCACATTGAGATCAAACCGGCCACTGGAGTCAGTTACCGCCAATACCTTTTCCTCTCCCTTTTTCCTGATTTCCACACCAGCTAAGGTATTGCCATTTACCTGATTCACTACCTTCCCGGTGATGATGGTATCTAAAGGCGGCAGTGTCTTCGATAATTCAACCGCTGTTAAAGGAGATTTAGGGTGTTGATTGCTTTTTACGACAGCAGGTTTAAAATGTTGCGCCTGGGCCGGGCTAACGATCAATGCAGTGAAAGCAAATGGCACCAGCCATTGCCAGTTCAGTTTTGGCGAAGGCAGAACAAGCTCGCGGTTTAACTGACTATCAAGCAAACGACCACATACATGGTCACTTTTATTTTTGAAAAACTGAATTAACTCCTTATCAGATTTCGTGGTGAGGTCTACAATATTTTTTTCGCAACGGCTACAATGGTGGTTTCCATCCGCGCGTTCGATGCCGCTCCACTGCTGCGTACAAGGCTTAGTGAGTACTAATTGTAGACTTTTCATACTTTAGGTTTCTTAGAGAGATGCACTAAAGTACAGGATTCCATAATATTAATCTGGTCTTAGCGGGATGCTAAGACTAGTTAAGAAATCTAAAAATCTGTGTTCATTTGTGGATAGAAAAAAGCGAATGCCTCATTTAAAAGATTGCCTAAACGCCATTGGCGAAAGTTTGGTTTTACTTTTAAAAACTTTGCTAAACGATTGTGGGTGTTCAAATCCCAATTGGTAAGCAATTTCACTTACCGATAAACCCGTGGTCGATAACTTTTCTTTTGCTTTCTCAATCAGTTTATGGTGCAGGTGCTGCTGAGGGTTTTGGCCGGTTAAGGATTTGAGCAGACCGCTAAAATAAGTAGGCGATAGGTTTAAAGCTTCGGCAAGATCGGCCACTGTGGGCAGTCCCTGTTTTACCAAGTTTTCATCCCGAAAATACCCATCAAGAATTTCTTCCAAACGGTTCAAAATGCGGTGATTGGTAATCTTCCGCGTAATAAACTGGCGGTTATAAAATCGCTGGGCATAAGTAAGCAATACTTCCAGTTGTGCGATGATGAGGCTCTGGCTAAACTGGTCTATATTGGCGTGATATTCCTGCTTAATGCTTTTGACAATATTTTGGACCGCAGCTTCTTCCTTTTCGGAAAGATGCAGGGCTTCATTTACCGCATAGCTGAAATATTCATACTTTTTGATATTGGTGGCCAAGGGCGTATTCCATAAAAAATCGGGATGGATGAGCAGCAGCCATCCCGAATGTTTCAGTTCTTTATCCTTATCCACCTCAATCCGCAACACCTGACCGGGCGCCATAAAGGTCATCATACCCTCGTCGAAATCATATTCCTGCTGACCATACTTCATCTTGGCATCAAAATTCCGTTTGAGTCCGATCGAATAAAATTCATTTACCAAACTCACCGGTTCGGCACCCGGCACTTGTTTAATGTCCTCAAAACTCACTACGCTGATTAAAGGATGTTGTGGCTTTGGCAGCTGCATCAGTTTATGATAAGCGGCTATGTTTTTGTTGTGCTGAGGCTGCATGCTGGTCATAATACAAGATACTAATTTGAATGATAAGCTATTGCAAATTCTCTGGCGAAATCTTCCAGTTTTATTTTACCCATGGTTGCAGGTTGGTGCAGATCATAATCTTCGCGCATTAAACCGCTGCCAATAGCGGCATTCAATTCAATCAATAAGTCTGCAATCTGTGGCGGCACACCGTTTTTCTCCATGTTTTCTTTTACCTGTTCAGCAGGAAAAGTCAGCCATTTCAAATCAGGTTTGCCAATCGCTGCACCTAAAACCGATGCGACTGCGTTACAGCTCCGTTCATCACTAGCGATATATCTGATTTTATTGCTGAGGGTAAACTGTTCTATTTCTTCGGCTGCAGCAGCGGCAATATCCTGTGTAGATACCATCACCACCTTATCGTCGCCACCAAAATTTGTAGCCATAAAACCTGCATTTTTGATCATATCTACATAATGGTATAAATTATAGTAGAAAGAACAGGGCCGTAAAAAGGTAATGGCAACACCTGGCAACTTTTTCAAAATTTCTTCCACGCGGTGTGAGCCTACAATTATTCCAGTGCCTTCAGCCAAATGCGCCCCCCAACTGCTCAGGTTCACTACCCGTTTCATACCCGATTGTGCAATAGCCTTTGCATAACTGTTACCCACAGTTTCATAATGGCTTAGCGGGTCGGCTGTATAAAAATTGGGTGGTATCATGGCATAAAGCACGTCTGCACCACGAAAGGCTTCCGTTAAAAAATCAGTATCGGTTAACGATCCTATGGCTGCAATAGCACCTAAAGCTTCAATATCCCTTATTTTATCGGCACTGCTGCTGATTATGGTTACCGCATGTCCTTTTTGCAATAAGGCCTGTGCAAGTGGTTTGCTGATGTTTCCTAAAGATCCTGTTACAACTATTTTCATGTTTTGTTATTTTAGATCACAAAGGTCGGCAGCCACAAGCACACGGATGTATCCAAACTTATGCTTGTTGTATCCAAACTTACGATTTGGAAAAAATCGTGTTGGATTTGCATATCATAACTTAGCTCCCCCCTTTCTCAGCAAGTAGCGTAGGTGCATAGCCATAATGCTTTTTAAAGGCATAAGAGAAATGCGAAAGGTTTTCGAAACCCGTTTCGGGATATACATACTGGCTACCAGAGCCTTATCAGATTAACAGCATGTCCGCAGCAAGTCCGCATATAGTCCGCATTTTACTGGTAAAATGCGGACTATATATGAATTACTATTTGATTCGTAGTTAACCTGTCAGCTACCAAGGGTTAGCTTTTTATATTGGAGATGCCCAAATCCACCCCGCTGCTGGGCTCCCTGAAGAATCTGGATCTTACTCCTCGGCGACCTCTGATTAACCCCTCCCTTCGCCTGCGCTCAGGATAAACTTCTCGCCCAGCCATAAACGCAAAAACCCACAACTTTCGTTGCGGGCTTTTGAAGCTCCCTCTGCTGGGCTCCCTTCGCCTGCGCTCAAGATAAACTTCTCGCCCAGCCATAAACGCAAAAAACCCACAACTTTCGTTGCGGGCTTTTGAAGCTCCCTCTGCTGGGCTCGAACCAGCGACCCTCTGATTAACAGTCAGATGCTCTAACCAGCTGAGCTAAGAAGGAGTACTGGTCGTTTCCTAAAACGGGGTTAATGTTACTTTGCAGCAACCTTAGCCTTGTTCGTTTTGGGAGTGCAATATTAGCGCTTTTAAATTATTTATCCAAAAATAAAATCAATTATTATCAAAGAAAACGATCCTCCTTTTGCTGAGGAGGATCGTTTCACCAATTTCAAACTGACTATCAAACTGTTAACAGTTACGACTTAACAATCCACGGGGCCTGATTAATATCATCAGTTCCGTTAAATTGACGGAGCAGGGCCTGTTTAAGGTTCTCGCCATTGGTTGTTCTTTCGATATCAGGGTACTGAAAACGTTTAGGGATCCTGTTACTGTTACCTACACCCGGACCTACATCAAAAGTTGGCACGCCTGTCCTGCGGTACTGGTAATAGGCTTCGAAACCCGAATTACGGAAATAAGCCAGGTATTTTTGCGTCAGGATCTGCTTTAAACCATCAGCTGTATTACCGGCATATTTAACTGCTGCCTGCGCATAATAATCGTTTTCGAAAGAGAAATTAACATTGAAGTTTTCAAATTCGCCCAGTTTTCCATCCTTTTTAAGGAAGGTAACCACATTTACGCCATCTTTTATCCCATAAAAACCGATAGAAGCCTGGACACCTTTTTTATACCAGCTTTCGGCATCGCCAGTAGCCCAGCCACGGTTAATGCCTTCAGCCTTGATAAAACAAAGTTCAGGATAAGCAATAATAAAAGTATTTTCGGCGGTATAACCACTATAGTAACGGTAACGGCCAATCAGCGAATACAAACCTTTTTGTACCCTATCCAACATTACCCCCTGATCTTCGCCTGTAGGTGCACCAATAAAATTGCGGTAATCGGTAATGGTATAACTATTGGCTTCTGCTATCCCCCTTGCCGGCTCTGCTACCATATAGGCGCGCGGGTCTTTAAGGCTCGAAAGCGTATTTAAATACGTACCTGCCATATTATAACGTAAAGCATCGTTACCAAAATTATCTTTGTTATTCGGATACTTGTTAAAACTTTCGTTGTATACAAACTGCAGGTTATCGGCCATACTGTCCATCACCGGATATTTGGTCGGGTTACCCAACACCGCAGCAAACTTTTGTTTTACCTGCAAGTCGGTATCGTCTGCTTTTGTGCTCAAATTGATCAAAGTGCGCAATTTAAAGGTATTCACTACCTTTTGCCAGGCTACCAGATCATTTTTCAGGTAGATATCACCTTTTAACTCTTTATTGCCCGCAACAATTAAAGCGGCCAAATCGGTATTGGATTCTTCTAACCAGCTTAACGATTGTTTGAAAATATCCTTCTGGGTATCGTACTTTGGCGTTAAGTTGGCGAAACCTTTTAGCGCATCCGTCATTGGCAAATCGCCCACTTTCAAACTCATTTTCACAAAGTAATAGGCTTTAAAGAATTTAGCCAGCGCCAGGTAAGGCTTAGCCACGGCACCACCCAAACGGTTGGCTTCCTCTTCCATTTTCACCACGTTTTTTAGGGTCGTGTAATCTAACGAGGCGCCCGTCCAATCGTAGTTGTTGGTTGCGTAATAGAAATAGTTGGCGGCAGTATATTGGTTCCATCTTTCTGAGCCCGAAAATGGGGCTTCGTACATATCGAACAAAATGCCGTTCAACAATAAGTTTGGCGGAACGGTTTCGGCCTGGTTCGGGTTTTTAAAGTTGTCTTCAAATTCTTTCTTACATCCGCCGCAAACCGCAACGATGATGAAAAGAAACAGGATTTTATATATTGATTTCATGATCTTATTTTCTAGCTATTAAAAAGTAACATTCAGGTTAAAGCCTACACTTCTGGTAGTTGGTGTTTGCAGCGTAGAAGTACCTTCTCTGCCCGAATACTGATCTACATCCACATCATTGTAGGTAGAATTGATAAAATACAGCAGGTTACGCCCTACTACCGAAATATTGGCCCGTTTGATAAACGTACGCTCCAATAATTTTTTAGGCAACTGATAACCGAAGGTCACCTCACGTAATTTTGCATAGGTACGGCTCATCATGGTATTTTCTTTGGCACCATAAAATACGCCCAAATAATCTTGTAATAACTGCGGAGTAGTATTTGGCGCGAAAGTTAAATCGCCATAATTGGTAATTACACCCGTAACCGGATCGAAGTTGAGTTTACCATTGTTGGCCACAACCACACCTTCGCCAACCCAGGTACCTTTGTATTTTGGATCGTTTACACGTAAATAATCCTGATATCGGGCTTCGCCCATTTTACCCTGAATGGTTTCGATCTGACGGCCACCCTGAAATGATTTCAACCGCACGTAATCTTGCATTACCCCACCCACTTTACCATCTAACTGGAAGCTGAATGAGAAATTTTCGTACCTGAATTTGTTCCCGATACTCCATACCCAGTTTGGATCGGCATGACCTAACAATTGGTTCACCGGTAACGAAATCGGTGTTCCACTCGAGGTGTGAATCACCTGTCCGCCTGGTGTTTTGGCCAGTACTGAGCCATAGATATTGTCGATACGGTCGCCGGTTTTAAAGAACTGATCAACCGATGTTTCGCCTGGAGCCAGTTCTTTATAAATCTGTTTATAGGTAGACCAGTTGATCATCACATCCCAACCAAATTTATCGGTCATGATGGGTGCGCCCGATAAACTTAACTCCACACCGCTGTTCTGCGTTTTACGACCGTTGATGGTATTGGTTTGGTAACCTGTAGCTGCTGAGATATTTTGTTTGATAATTTTTGGTCCGTCGATATACCTGAAATAAGTAGCCTCGAAACCTAACCTGTTTTTCAGGAATTTTAAGTCGATACCACCTTCATAATTGGTTCTGCTCTGTGCTTTTACGGCATTCAGATCAATCAGGTTGTTGGTATAATAGGCTCCGGTTTGGTTGTTATAGGTAGGTCTGATACTATATGGTGAAGACAAACCATAACCTGGGCCGCCGTACGATGAAGTATATTCAGCACCATAACCTATCGGATAAGTTTGTAATGGCGTTGCCCCAATAAAATCCTGTGTACCCAAACCTGGGTCTTTAACGTTGGCATACGATGCCCTTACTTTTGCAAAAGAGATAAAAGCAGGCATTTTCACATAATCCGAAATTACCGAGCTTAACGAAACCGAAGGATAAAACGCTGCATTGTTCCCTGGAGGAAGTGCCGAGTTTTTATCTACACGACCCGTGGTATTGATGTTTAAATACTTTTTAAAACTTAAATCAACGGAGTAAAAAGCACTTAACACCAACATTTGCGAATTAAAGTCGAATGCTTTTACCGGGTTTTTAGAGTTCGAGAAGTTATATACGTTCGGAACGTTTAAATAATCGGTAGTGGTAAAACTTGAGTTGTAACTGAAGTTACGGGCGTTACCGCCACCAAAAGCACTGATTTCGAAAAGATCACCTACGTTTTTATTGTATTTTAAAATCAATTGGGTATTGTTTTCGAACATGCTCCTGCGGTCTTCCCTGTAATCGCCCAAACCTTCTTCACGTCCGTATGGGTGAGCAGAAAACGGCATTTTCTCCGTTCTTAACTGATCGTAGGTAGAGATCTGTGTTTTTAACAACACATCTAATCCTTTCGATATATTATAGTTTAATGAGGCATAACCGTTAATATCATTCTTTTTATGTCCGCGCAACCATTCGTACGACATAAAATAAGGGTTGTGGTAACGCTGATATTCGGCATAGATAGACTGGATGCCTTCTTTACCCGGCTGCCAGTAGTTTTTCATATCATCAATATTCCAATCCGCACCGCCCCAAAGTGTCATGTTATAAATTACACTGTTCGGACCATAGTTTACATCTGGAATGTTATCAGAAAACTGACGGCTGTAATTGATGTACGCTTCGGCCCTTAATTTAGGACTGATGTTATAAGAACCGCTTACATTAAAATTATTAATGTTCAGCTGTGTGTTCGGGATAATACCTTTCTGGTAATTATTAGAAATAGAAACCCTTAAATTGTATTTATCAGTTGCTGAAGATAAAGCGATGTTGTTGGCAGAAAGTAATCCGGTTTCGATAAAGCGTTTTAAATTGTCTTTACCACGGGCCACCCATGGGGTACCCTGGCGCACACCGTTTACAATTGGGCTATCGTACTGAGGGATTAACTGGCCATCAAATTTAGGGCCCCAGATATCATAATCACCATCATTTAAGCCTCCGCCTTTACCATCGCCAAAAGCATAGGCACTGTGCTCTCCAGGGCCGTATTCGTCCTGGCTTTTTGGCAGGGCAATAAATCCTTTGTTAAACTGTGTACTCGAGTTGAGTTCTACAGTGAAACCTTTATCGCTCAGCTTGCCTCTTTTGGTGGTAATCAACAATGCACCATTATAAGCCTGATAACCATAAAGCGCGGCCGCAGCGGGCCCTTTAAGTACGGTATAGGTATCAATATCATCCGGATTGATGTTCCAGGTATCCGAATTGATCGGTACCCCATCTACCACAACCAGGTTCACATCATTACCACGCAGGTAAAGCGATGAGCGGCCCAGAAGTTCTGAAGATACCCCAACGGTTAAACCGGCAACTTTACCTACCAGGCCGTTTACAGGGTTCGCTTCACGGGCTTTTACCAGATCAGCTCCTTTAACCTCTTGAATGGCATACCCAAGGTTCCGTTTTTCTTTGCGGATACCGAGTGCGGTAACCACCACATCGTTCAGGTTTTTCGAATCTGTTTTTAAGGTTATGGTGAGGTTTGCCCCGGTAACCTGAACTTCTTGTGTTAAAAAACCGATAGCGCTCAGCACAAGTGTTTCGCCAGTTTTGGCTTCGAAGGTAAAACGGCCCGACTGATCGGTTGAAGTGGCTTTTTTAGTGCCTTTCAACAATACACTTATACCAGGAATTGGCTGTTGCGCATCATCTTTAACCAGACCGGTAATTTTTGTTTGCGCCCAGGTAAAACAGGGCGTGAGGCATAATAACAATAAAGCTACCATGCACATCTTCATCTTGTAGAGATGTTTCATTTATCTATAAGTTTTTTAGGTTTTATAGATACAATGATAAGATGTGCATGTTAGCCTAATACCAACTTTTAGTTAACAAAACTACCTGTTCTTGTTTAGTATTTGTTAACTAAATATTTTCTTAATGCTTTCGGCAGCATAACCTGCACTCGCCGTCATTCCTTTGCCGCCAATGGCCGTACGGATGTGGATGCGATCGTCTAAATCATATTCTACAATATGTTTAGTGGGGTGTTGCGGATAATATCCTGCCCAGGTAGTTTGCAGCTTACGCACATCGAGATCAACAATGCGTGCCGCTTCCTCCAGCATCAGCTCGTTAATGTGATAGCTTAAATTGAAACCCAGATCATCGAAATGTTTTACACCGGCATACTCATGCGAATCGCCAATAATAATGGTATTGTCTGCTGCTTTTTTAAACAGGATATGGATGCCCCATTTTTTCAGTTCTTCGTAATGCGCAGGCGTTTTAATGCTTTTAAACGAAGGGCAATAATGCTCGAAACTCTCGTAACGCCTGGTGGTTAAACCAGTTAAGATATTGCCCTCCAAAGCTACATCCGGCATTGGGATACTGCGCATCATCTGTAATTTACTTACCACAATTCCGCTTTCACTAAACAGTTCGGGATAGAGCAGTTTAAATTCGTAGCCATTGCAAATGATGGCTTTCTCTGCCGTAAAAAGTTCAGCATTGTTTTTCAGGCCTACCTCCACACCAGTACCTTTGCTTTCGCAAGCTGTAACCGGACTATTGTATTGAAGTGTATATTTTTCAAACTTGCTCTGCATGTACGTATGCAGGCGGTGGATCATCTGATCTGGGGCTACACTGATCTCCTGCGGAAAAAAGATAGCTTCTTTGGCATAAGATGATTTAATGGCGGGATATTTTTTTAAAATAGCCTCCTGATCGAGCAGATCGGTTTCGTAACCAATGGTGTCGTAATGTGCTTTCAGCTCATGGATCAAAGTACATTCGTCATCATCTGATGCGATGTATACACTACCGTTCTGCTGCACCGAGATATCAAATTCCCGTTGAATGGATTTGTAGATTTCCAATCCGGCTACACCGTATTCGAACCACTCGGCTTCCATGCCTGATGGTACCACCTGGCCAAAGTTACGTACTGTAGCCCCTACAGGATAATTGTCTTTTTCGAGCTGCAATACAGATTTACCCGAAAGCAAGGCATGGTAAGCATGGAAAGTACCCAATATACCTCCACCGATTACGATAAGATCGAAATGTTTATTCATTGTTTGTTTATTTTTTTTATGGATGCTTTTAATGCACCTGTAATGTTAATATTTTTTTAACCACGTTATCTCACGTCATTTCAATTATAAGAAGGGTCGTCATCTCGATCCGATAGCTATCGGATTAGGAATGATGATACTGTTTATAAAAGCCGCCTCGACTTCGTTGCGCTCCGTTACCATTAACAAATTCCAAATAGAAAAGTCGTCATTGCGAGGAGGAACGACGAAGCAATCTTTCATGCTTTACGGCCACTATAAAGATTGCTTCGTCGGCTGAAAAAGCCTTCTCGCAATGACGATAAATGGTAAAAAGCAGCCAAAACTTTTTTTATTTCCCCGTTAAAACCACGCTTCCTGCCGCTTGCATCTTTTTATTGGTAGCTAATGTTTTCCTTCTGAAATAAATCAATGAAAGTACGCTGCATACCCCACCAATTAATGGAACAGCGAACAAACACTGTTTAAAGAAATGCATCCAACTAATATTGGTTTCGCCAAATTCGTGGAGCATCAATACCGAAAAACTACCTACATAACCAATAGAATCGGCTACATACATGATAAAGCCGATATTGCTTTTGTAATGAAAATTGGCAATCATCCTTTCGAAGAAAATGGCATTATACGGAATGTAAGCCATATAAAGCCCCATACCCAGTAAAGCCATCCAGCTAACCGGACCGATATAACCCCGATCAAAAAAGAAAGTACTTACACCTATTAATAAACAACCTGCAATAATCATGATATGGATTACAGTAAAGGCTTTCAGGTTATCCTTAATCAGGATCAAAAGCCCCATCAACACCAATACCACAACAGAAATCAAGGTATCAATCTGTGTGTAAATATGGTTGTTGTGGATCCCTAAACCATTCCAGATTTCTACTTCAAAATTATCACGCATATCGCGGATGCAGGTAAGCAGCACATAAATGATAATGGTTAAGATAATACCAGGCAAAAAAGCGGTGATAAAAGCCTTACGTTGTTTCGCATCCATCGGAACCCGTTTGGTACGGAGCTCCTGGTCTTCTTTTGATGGCGGCGGAATTACTTCCAAACAGAAAACAAACAGGAACAGCGGAAGCAAGAAAACCAGTCCGGTAAGGAAAGGCATCCAATAATCGCTTACCGCAGCAAAGCTCATCAATGTACGTGCTACAGTTTTAACAAAACCAGAGGCAAATATTAAACTGATCGACATTAAAGCGCCCATAAATTCGGTTGTTTTCCGTCCTTCTAGATAACTGAATACCAAACCCCAGATCATTCCCAGCGGAAAACCGTTAAGAAAAAGAAATGCAATATTATAAGGAGCCGGTACCAGTGCAAAACCGAGCAAGGCAAGCCACGAAAAAAGGATCAGAAAAATAATACTTCTGGCGCGATTGCTTTTCCCGGATTCGGAGATAAAGCGGATACCATAAAATTTGCTCAGGGTATAACCCACCATCTGCGCGATAACCAGCCACACTTTATAATCAATGTGCAGAAATTCCTGATGCTCAAATGTAGCAGAAGCAAAGGCTTTTCTGAAAGCATACATACTGGTATAACAACCAAAGGCAGCAACACCACCAAGCACTGTGATTAACCAATATGGCCAATTCAACGCTTTTTTACGGGCAATCTGAAGCAAATTCATCTTTAGTCTGTTATAATTCCAAATACCGTATTCTTAAACTGATCAGCTCCCTTCCCTGCTGCTGCGAAGGCTTTGCCCACCCTATCGAATTCTACAAACATGATTATCATAAGATATTTCCTTTTAAAGAAAACAATAGTAAACAATGTTTATTATTTGTAAACAAAATCAAGATTATCAAATTGTTAAATTTAACAAGCGGGCAAATATTATTTACTGAACGCCTCTAAAACAGGTCTTCCTCTCCAGCTCTGCGGCGGGGTTAAACCCATTATCCATGCCAGTGTAGCAGCCGTGTCGTAAGTGATAATCGCATCTGTGAGTTCGTGGTTTTTATGCACTCCAGGACCTGAAATTATCCACGGAATCTGCACTTCATCCAACGATTTACCACCATGACCTTTACCTGTACCACCATGATCTGCCGTAACTAAGATAATGGTTTCGTTGGCAATACCGGCATCATGAACTGCCTTCACAATTTTCCCAATACGTTGATCTACAAGTTCCAGTTGTTTATAATAAGCTGGTGTACGGTGACCGATCGAATGTCCCGTTCCGTCAGGTTCGTCTAAATGTAAAAAAGTAAAATACGGTTTTTCTTTTTTGATAATTGCTGCAGCGGTGTCGGCACAGAAATCGTCTTTCTCTTTTCCATCTACAATGATGTTTACAGCTTCTTTTTCGAACAGGTAGCCAATACCGTTCCAACTGTAAATAATAGCGGTTTTAGCCTGCTTTTTCTGATCTCTGATTACACTGAATATCCCAGGGAACAAGCCATATGAAGTTTTGGCGATAGAAGGAATTTCGGGTACTTTGCTGTTCCACTCGGTATAACCATGTTCGGTTGGCCCCGCGCCCATTAACAAAGAGGCCCAGTTAACCGCACTTGATGATGGCAATACACAACGCGCCTTGTCGGTCCACGAGCCGTTAGCCATTAAAGCTTTAAGATTGGGCATATTGGCTTCCTGCAGGGCATAGCCGCCAAAACCATCGCAACCGATCAGGATTACATGTTTAACTTTTTTAGGTTGTGCCTGCGCAAATACGGCTACACAAAGCAACAAAACTGTGCTTTTCAAAAATTTTTTCATATTCATATTCTTTACCAATCAAAATTAGGATTGATTTATGAAGATGAAGATAGATGTTTGTTAAGTATTAATAAACTTTGTTTACCAAATTGTTACTCGAAAAAATAAACAACAAGCATTAAAGCTTTGGTATCGCCAATATTCACCGGGGTATGCGAAAGTCTTCCGTCGAAAAGCATGGAGTCGCCCTTTTCGAGGATAATTTTCTTTTTCGAAAACTGATATTCTACCTTACCTTCAATCATATACTTAAACTCGAAGGCTTCGGTTTTAACCATCGGGCGGTGCGCGTTAACTTCGAGCTCGAGCAGTACAAAATCGGCAGTCGAAAATTTAATATTCTTGGTTAAGATACGCGAATAGTTAAAGCCGACAGCCTGTTCTTTTTCAAATTTCTGATATTGCTCTTGCCGTTTTACCAGAACAGGGGCATCCTTTTTATGAAAGTTAATGTCTTTAAAAAAGCTGTTTAAATCGATCTCCAGGCTTTTAATAATATCCATCAACACCATTAACGATGGGATGGTTCTGCTGTTTTCGATCTGCGAAATAAGGCCTTTGCTTACCCCCGCTTTATCAGCTAGTTCTTGCACGGTAATACCGAGCTCCTTACGCCTTTCTTTAATTTTAACGCTAATCTGTAAAAGAATTTCTTCCTGCATATTAAAATAGATATTAATACCGCTAATGTATTATTTTATTCCTGTAATCTGAATCCAACTATCGCATTAGTTACGCATTAACATTTTTTAGCCTTTTTTTTTTTAAGAGAAATGCCCTGACTTCAGCAATGCGTCACCCAATTTGAACTTGAAGCTTTTTGAATTGGATAAAAGTATCATGATTTTTAAAAACAAGCATCTACACGATTCTCAGAGCGTCAAATTGCGCTTGCGTCACCTGACGCTGAAGTCAGGAAATAGATATTAATACCGCTAATGTATTATTTTATTCCTGTAATCTGAATCCAACTATCGCATTAGTTACGCATTAACATTTTTTAGCCTTTTTTTTTAAGAGAAATGCAATTCAATTAAGATTGTCATCCTGAGCCTGCCGAAGGAGTTGCTTAATTGTATATAAGCATTTCGACAGGCTCAAAGTGACAGATGCCAATCAAGATTGATTTATGATATAGCCATCAAATAATAACCAAATTAACGGTAATGGCCTTTTACCCAATAACGGCCACCGTGGGGGCCTACATTATAATGGCCGGGCACCCAATGAGCGCGTGGCGCACGTGCACTTACTACGCATGCACTAAAATTAACCGCCATAACCAATAAGAGCAATGCATTTACAATCGTTTTCATAACCTAACCTTTTTAAGTGAAAAAATAATTCAAGCTTTATGCTGTGTGTATTATTTTGACAGGGCGAGGATAGGAAAGGTTTAATTGTCTTTAACTAAAAAGATATGTCATGCTAACCCGATACCTATCGGATTTATTTCATCTTCTTTGCATGACAGACCCTGAAATAAATTCAGGGTGACGACGGACCATTGACAAAAAAAACGGCCTGACCCTATTCAGGCCAGACCGCTATTTATATTTATTATTTAAAAAAAAGATTAGAAGCTATATCTCAATCCCAATTGCATCTGATAACGTGAAGCAAAGAAATCTTTTGAATATGAGGTTACATCTTTTTGAGCAAAGGTATACACCGGATATGCTGTAGGTGTGCCTGCTGTTGCTACCTTAACACCTACACTGGCCATAGAGTTATAGGTATTAGGAGAAAAATATTGAATTCCCCAGTCTTTATTTACCAGGTTAGTTAAGTTCACAATATCGTAAGTTAACGTAAGTATATGCGGGTGTTTTCCTTTCGCTACCTGTATGTCCTGAGAGAAACGGAAATCAGCCTGAACATTCCATGGGGTACGTGCACCGTTACGCTCTGTAAAATTGCCACGACGGGTACTTAGGTATTTATCGCCATCAACGTAGGCGTTAAAAGCGGCTCTTTGCTCTGCTGCTGTAATAAGCGGAGTTGTAGATGTTGCTGGTATATCAGCAGTAAAAAATTTAGATGCTTCGTCAGCTGTCGGCACATATAACAAGCTTACCGTTTGTCCGGTTCCGTTGATTCTTGTATTCACTAAACCCAATGAATACGGCGAACCTGACTGACCGCTAAAGAATAATGAGAAGTTTGATACATATTTGCCATTTTTAGCCCAGTCCAATCTGTAATTGATGGTGGAAATAATCCTGTTGCGGATATCGAAGTTAGAATAAGCCAAACCTGGGTTATTCGGGTTAAGGGCCTGGTTTAACTGCCAGTTAGATTCCATCGAATTACGGATACCATTGGCAATATCTTTTGATCTTCCATAGGTATAAGCCACCATCAGATCTAAGCCCATAGGAAGTGATTTACTTACCTGAGCAGTTAAACTATATTTATATCCTTTATCCGTGTTCGACAATAGATAAGCATTGGTGTACAATGGATTGATTTTGGTTCCCGAATAGATCGGCTGCTGTTTCTGCGTATCATAAACCATGTAGGTAGGGTTATCTACATAATTGATCTGCTGAAACTGCACATCTTTGATCACCTGGCTAAAAATTCCCTCAACCGTAAATTTCCACTGGTCGTCTGTTTTATAATCGAAGGCTAAATTACTTCTCCATGCTTTTGGCATTTTAAAGTTATTGTCAACCAAATCTACCTGTGTGGCACCTTTAGCATCTTTAACATTAACGCCTTGGTTGGTTACATAACCTGCTTCGCCATTACCCGTTAAAGCATCTTTAATCGGATCTGAACCTGCCGCAGGTTTTACTATTTTAGTAGGGTCTGCATTTGTATACACATATGATTTATCGAATGCACCATAGTTTACACCATTATTGTAATACGCATAACCGATCCACGCAAAAGGAACACGACTGGTAAACAAACCTGTACCACCACGCATTACCAAACTTTGGTTGCCCAATACATCGAAATTGAAACCCACACGTGGCGAAATCTGAATTTTATTCAGGAATTTTCCGGTAATTGATGAGGGTTGGGTATAAGTATAAGTTGTACCATAATTGGCATCAACAGGAGAGTTTGTCGTTTTTGTACTCAACGAAGGCATATCTGGCAAGTTCGCCATATCGAAACGTAAACCCGGTGTTAATTTAAAACGGTCGCCAATGCGGATCTCATCCTGACCGTAAACACTGTACATGTTTACATTAAATTCTGCAGTTGGGTTGGCGATAATGTTATCGCGGCTATTGTTGTCATAGTTATAGCTGGTACGTACCCTATTTGGCTGATTAGCCAGGAAATCGGCAACACTGCTATAAGCTACACGGCCATTCCATGAGTTTACAAAACCATAGTTGATGTTATAAAACTCATTGTGCGTACCAACTGTAAAAGTATGGATACCCTTGCTATACGTATAGTTATCGGTAAATTCGAAAGTATTTTGTTTCATATTGAAGATACTCGCCTCACGGTCGGTACCTAAAAATAATGTTCCTCCGTTAGAAGCAATCTCAATCTGTGGCAAAGCCGGATTAGAAAGCGGATCACGATAATCGTGAACAGTAGAATAACCTACGATTAAGTTGTTGGTAGCCGAATTCCCAAAACGGGTTTTCAGATCGGCAACGGTTGAAGATTGGTTGTTGTTCTGTTTAAAATCGATACCACCAAACCTGAAGTTAGACTGATCTCTTTCTAAGTTTGTGGCTTTCGAAATGATGGTGTTATTCCGTATGGTTAACTGGGTGCTCTCGCTGATATTCCAATCTAAACGGTTAAAGAATTTGTTAGACTGCGAATAGATGTTGTAATCGCCAAACGAACCTGCATCTACACCATACACATTTTTCATGCGGTCAGAAATCTGCTGTGCTTGAGCTAAGGTAAGCAATTTCATATCAGACGATCCAGCACCTAAAATTACCGGATCCTGACGGCGGGTAATCTCTTCGTTGGTGAAGAAAAACAATTTATCTTTTATAATCGGGAAGCCCACACGGAAACCAGTTTGATAATCGTGGAAAGCAGAAGGCTCTTTGCTGTTATCGCCAATTTTGTTCTTGCCGATTAATGATGCGTTACGGCCATAACCATAAACCGATCCCACTACTTCATTGGTACCACCACGGGTAACGGCGTTAATACTACCACCTAAAAAGTTACCTACCTTAACATCATAAGGAGAAAGTAAAACGGTAACATCCTGGATCGCATCAAGCGAAACCGGATTGGTACGTGTACTGCTCCCAGGCATACCAGAACTACCGCTCTGACCACCCAATGATGGGCTAAAGCCGATAGCATCATTATTAATTGCACCATCGATAGTTACGTTGTTGTACCTGAAGTTGGTACCGCCAAAGGTATTGTCTTTACTGCCTTGGGGGGTAACTCTGGTTACATCCTGCAAACTGCGGTTCATGGTTGGCAAGGTTTTGATCTGACCTTCGCCAATGCTGGTACCTGCACCAGATTTTGTTCCGCCTTTTTGTCCTTTAACACTTACTTCAGCCAATTGGTTACCTTGCTCCTGAAGATCGATATCAAGTTTTAGATCCGAACCTAGGGTTAGGTAAATATTTTCTTTTACCACCGGGCTATAACCAACAAAGGTTACAGTGATTTTGTATGGTCCGCCCGGGTTTAAGTTCCCAATGCGGTAAAGTCCGCTTTCGTTCGACGAACCTTTAGATACTGTACCTGTTGGAACGTGCACCATAACGATGGTTGCCCCTGGGATGATACCTTTGTTATCCTTAATCTTTCCGTTAATACTAGATGTTGTAACCTGTGCCTGAGCAAACGTGACCAAGAGCACCAGAATACTTACTAGGGATAGTATACGTGATTTCATTTTCTGTTATTTTATTTTGGTACAAAACAACAGCCTTAATGTTAATTCAATATTAACAGAAAATTAAGTTTAACCTAATGTTAACAATGTGGAAATCGGAAATATACAATAGAAAAATAATTCCTTAACAACCTCTTTACAGGCCGGAACGTATTGATGAGCAATATGCTCAAATATCAAACTCAAAGATGAAGATTTGATGAAGTTTTGGGCCTTGCGTTTAGGGATGGGCGTTTGGCGTAGATCAAAGATTAAACAACTAACGACTAACCAATTCGACAATTAAGCGGTTTTGCGGTTGGAGATGGGCGTTTAGCGGCAGTTAACCGAATTAGTTGGCGGTTCACAATTTTCAGTTTACAGTTAACCGACTTCAACAATTAACCGATTAACCAGTTGGCAGTTTACATTTAACCGATTAAACAATTCACAGTTGACAGTTTTCAGTTAAACAATTAACCGATTAACCTGCTAGGCAATAAACATGAACTAATGACCAATGAATCAATGACTATTGAACCAATGAACTATACATTATCTTTGCAGCATGACAATAAGATTAGCCCGAAAAGCAGATATACCAAAAATCATGCATCTGGTAAGTAAAGTGGTCCCGCTGATGCAGGCTGCTGGAAACTTTCAGTGGGGAAACGATTACCCAAACCCTGAAGTATTTACAAAGGATATTGCCATTAGCCAGTTGTGGGTTGCTGAACTGGGAGATGAAGTTGTTGGCGTTTCTGCTATTACAACAGATCAGGATCCGGAATATGTTGATGCAGGCTGGGACATTAACGACAAAGCCATTGTAACACACCGCTTAGCAGTAGATCCCGATCGTCAGGGTATGGGCATCGCCAAAGCTTTAATGGTGCAAGCCGAAGAGGTGGCGAGAACAATAGGCATTACCATTTTAAGGGTGGACACCAATAGCGAAAACAAAGCTACCCAGGCGCTTTTCCCAAAACTTGGTTACACATTTAGCGGCGAAATTAGTCTCGCCAAACGACCCGGACTCCGTTTTTTCTGTTACGAAAAGCTTTTATAACCAAACTATACCCTTAACGAACCTCTGAATGCCCTTGCAGCGTAATAGGATTGCGCGCCATTATGGTACACAAATACATGATCGTAACGGCGATCGCCAAAGAGTGCCCCACCATGTTTTCTGATTTCTGGAGGGGTAACGATCCAGCTGGATGTTTTGGTATCGAATTTACCGAGCTGCTGCAAGGCCCTGTATTGCGCCTCTGTTAAAAGTTCGACACCCATCGCAGCGGCCATATCAACCGCGTTATTATCAGGCTGATGCTCTTTTCTCGATTCCAGACCTTCGAGATCGTAACAAACGCTTCTACGGCCTTTGGGGCTTTCTGCCGAACAATCGTAAAAAATATATTCGCCAGTAGCTTTATCATAATCAACAACATCTGGCTCACCACCCGTCACCTCCATTTCATCAAGCACCCATAGTTTTGCGGAATTCGCTTCTAACCTTGCCTGTACTTTTGCCCATTCAATCCCTTTATGACGGATCATGTTTTTCTCAAAACGAACTTTCAAAGTATGAAGGAGCTCTTCGGTCTGTACTGCCGATAGCTCTTTTTTATTGTCCTTTATTTTATTCATAAACTTTATATTTCGGTTAAAAATTCCATTTGTTTAAATCCTCAATTGCCATATGGAGCGCAAGGCCTGTACAAAAAAACAAGTTTCTTCCCGTTTTGCGCTTATACGCTTAGCTTCCTCGCACCTCGTTGCTGCAGGGTAAACGCTTCAACCGGGGCTAGGTGGCCAAAGCAGTGTTTCATTTTAAGGGTTGCAAGGCGAACAAACTCTTGTTCATAAACCCGATCCTTTACTGTGCCGTCAGATGTTACCATTTGACGGGTAATTAAATCCAGGAGTTGCAATTACAGCAAATTTGGATTACATCTGTGTCGGATGGTAACATCCGGCACCACAAATGGAGAATAACTGTGCCGTCAGATGT
Organism: Pedobacter psychrodurus; assembly: GCF_032678585.1. Classification (GTDB taxonomy): domain Bacteria; phylum Bacteroidota; class Bacteroidia; order Sphingobacteriales; family Sphingobacteriaceae; genus Pedobacter; species Pedobacter psychrodurus_A. The sequence continues at coordinate 112,923 of NZ_JAVTSN010000015.1, forward strand.
TACCATCTGACGGGTAATTAAATCTTGGAATTGCAATTACAGCAAATTTGGATTACATCTGTGTCGGATGGTAACATCCGGCACCACAAATGGAGAATAACTAATCATCCAATCCTTTACCATTTAAAATCTGCGGCATATATTTTTCAACCCTCGCCTCCCGCGTTTTGGATTGCTTGGGTGCCGAAAAATGCAACAGGTAACCTCTTTGTCTTCCTGGTGTTAAGGCCTCAAATGCAGCTTTTAAATCTGGTATATGATCTAATTTATTTTGAAACTCTTCCGGAATGTTATACTCTGTGGTTTTTTTCAGTTCCACTTTAAATCCTGCCTTTTCTACCGCAATAGCTTCCAGAATATAGGCTTTCAAAATTGTTTTCATTTTTACGATCTGCAATGCTGTAGTAAACCGGATCTGCCTCGCCGATTGCACATTTTCCGTTTGCTGGATCAAAATAGCCTCATTATCTTTTAATAAAGTACCTTTAAACAATAAAAAAGCACAGTATTCTTTAAAATCGTGTATCAAGACAATGTTGCTTCCGTTAAGTGTATAACATGGACAGCCCCATTTTAATTCTTCGGTAAGTCCGCAATCAAGGGCAATCGTCCTTAGTAAATTTACCGCTTCCTGCCACTTATTTGCTTTATTAAAATAAAAATCAACTTTTGGATTCATAACATCATAAATTAGGAGGAACGGTTTTTCTATCTGCAGGTCTGAAATACCAGGATAACGCAGTTAATACCAATAGTAAAATCGGACCAAAATATGCAGAAAAGCCATGATCCTCAGTGGCCAGATGTGAGAAAACAGCACCCGACATGACGAAGAAAAAGCCAGCATAAGCCCATTCTTTTAGTAAAGTAAATTTAGGAATAAGCACGGCAACCACGCCTAAAATTTTCCAAATCCCCAATATGCTCAAAAAATACAGTGGATAGCCCAATTGGGTAAACAGGGCCACTTCTTCTTTCGTTTTCAATAATTGTACTATGCCAGTAGATAACATGCCCAATGCAAGCCAAACTGTGGCAATCCAGTAGATAATTTTGTTTCTTTTTGTCATGATGTATTATTTTAATTGGTTTACGACATCTTGTAGACGGTTATGGGCCATATTAATGCCCTGTGCAAAGGGTAAAGCAAGTATCTGGTCTCTAACTGCAGCCGATCTGTAAATAACATGCATGGTGAGCTTACTCTTATCATCATCCAGTTTTTCAAAGCTTAAAAACTCAAGCTGAACCCCAAAGGGTGTATTTTCCATTTCGAATGTCCGTGTTATTTTTTCTTCAGCAACAAATTCATGAATTACCCCGGTAGCCACAAACGCAACATTCCCTTTAGCATCGGAGGTTTCAAACTGATAACTGCCGTACTTTTTATTTTCTAGCTTCAGCACTTTGGTACCCATCCACTGCGCTACAATTTCAGGCTCTACATAAGCTTTAAAAAGGAGGGCCAAAGGCAGATCAAATTCCCTGGTGATGACGATTTCCTGTTTGCCGTTCTCGGCATCGATTTTTGTTTTCTGCTCCATGTTATGCTATTTGGTTGGTTTATAGTTTTTCATGATATCTTCTAATTTATTAAACCGACCATCCCACATTTTGCGGAAAGGCTCGATAAAATCAGCTATTTCTTTCATCTTTTTGGCGTTCGTGTGGTAATGGATCTCCCTGCCATTTTGTTTTTGCTCAAGCAGCTCGCATTCGGTAAGAATTTGAAGGTGTTTAGAAACAGTTGGTCTCGCGGTATCGAAATTCGTGGCTATTGCCCCTGCCGTCATCGATTGTGTGGCCACCAGCAACAGTATTGCCCGCCTGGTAGGATCGGCAATGGCCTGAAATACATCTCTTCTTAAATTCATTATGTAGCTATTTGACTACAAATATAAATGAAGTCATTTAACTACGCAAGTTTATCTGATTTTTTTTGAGATCAAGCTTTTGGTCATATCAGCAGATATTAGCGATATCCCCCATAGTACTTATTCAGGTAATTTTATCATCTCTTTGAATGCTCTCATGTACTTCATTTCACCTTATCACTTTTTTAATGTAATTTGGGTAATGATAGTTTGAGCATGTTAAAAATAAAGCGATGACCCGTAACTCCCTTTGCAAAAAAAGTGTTCCGCCTTTTATTTTATTGCTTTTATTCTTTTTTCAATTCGCCTGCAAACAAACAGCCTCGACAGAAAAAGTAGAACAATCTCCACAAAGCAAAAAGATAGTGGCACACATGGACTCCCTTATCTACGCGGGGTTTAATGAGCAAGCGCTAACCTATCTTGATTCTGCATATGGCAAGCTAAAAGCGCCAAATTTGATGGACATCTATAACAAATATTATGCGAAAGCTGTATATTATTATCATAGACAACCAGATACAGCAAAAGCCAACCTCTATGCAGACAGCATGCACTATATACTAAAAGGGAAGGAAGGCCTATACAGATCAGCCTATGCAAATGCCATTTTTACTAAAGGAGATGCTCTTGTTTTAACTAAAATGTACAATACAGCTTTTAATTATTACTATAATGCCGGGCAACTTGCATTAAAAAATCTCGACAGCTGTGATTCTTATGGTTTTAACTATAGATTGGGGCTTTTAAAATATAATCAACACCAATATCTCGACGCAGTTACCTATCTTAAAAAAGCATTTTCTGAAAGTAAAAATTGCGATCACGAAGAATCGCTAAAGGCAACATTTATATCCCGGCAAAGTTACATCAACACCATTGCCCTTTGTTTTGAAAAGGCAAACAAACCAGACAGCGCCATATATTATTATAGAAAAGCAATCGCTTTTTTGGACGAAAGCCTCATCAAGTATCCTCAGCAAGCAGATTTTTTAACGATCGCCCATGGAGTTGTTTACGGAAACTTAGGTGGCGTATATGCAAAAATCAAACATGATGGTGAAGCTGAAAAATACCTGAAAGAAAGTATTAAAATTAACGACCAGCCCAGTCATGATCAGGCAGATGCACAAACTGCCAAAATAAAGCTGGCCTCACTGTATCTTGACCTGAAACGCTTTAAGGAAGCAAAAATTCTATTAAACGAACTTCAGCTGGTACTGGACGGAAAATTAAAGGATCAGAAAATGACGGTTAGTAGCCAGATCAAATTATATCGGCTAAAATGGAGTTACTTTGATCAGATTCATAACGTACCCGAGGCCATTGAGCACATGCAACTTTATCATCAGCTCGACGATTCATTGAACACTGAGAATGAGAGCCTGAGAAAAGCAGACATCAATTTATCGTTTAAGGCCAGCGAACAGGAATACAAAATAGCTTTGCTTAACAAAGACAATAAAATCAAAAAAAATTATTTAATCATATTTATTTTCTTCACAGTAATCACAATAGCATTACTGAGCCTGATATTGTTTAACAGGGAAAAATTAAAAGTGATGAACAGGGAAATTACGGCTCAAAATTTAAATATGCAAAAACTGCTGTCCACTTTAGAGCAAACGCAACAGGAAAATACCCGCATGATGAAAATTATGGCCCATGACCTGAGAAGTCCGATAGCCGCAGCAATAAGCATTTCGGGGATACTTAAAACAACAGCCCTACCCCAGGCCGACCTTGAAATGCTAGATCTTTTAGAAGTTTCGAGCCAGCGATCTTTGGAAATGATTACTAATTTATTAAATATAAACGCCGAAACTGCCGATCTGATCAAAGAATCTGTTGAAATGCATACACTGTTAAATTATTGCGCTAACCTATTTAAATTTAAGGCACTCGAAAAAAAGCAAAAATTAAACCTCAAGGTACAGAACATTACCATTCAGGCAGATGGAAGAAAAATATGGAGGGTATTCAGCAATCTGATTGCAAATGCCATAAAATTCAGTCCTATTGGAGCAGAAATAAAAATAACAACAGAAGAAACGCTAAAAACGGTTATGGTAACCATTGAGGATAATGGCATAGGTGTTCCAGCCGAGCTAGGAAATACCATCTTTGATCTGTTTACAGTAGCCCAAAGAGAAGGAACTATGGGCGAATATTCTTCAGGCCTGGGACTAGCCATTTCCAAACAGATCGTTGAAGCACATCAAGGTAAAATATGGTTTGAAAGTGAATTAAACCAGGGTACAACTTTTTTCGTTGAGCTTCCATTAAAATAAATAAACCTATTCTTTAAAGAACCTATATTTTTTATAAGCGCCGATTTAGGTGTTAATCAGGTTTTGAAGCTCCCTCTGCTAGGCTCTCGTCGCCTGCGCTCAGGATAAAATCCCGTCCAGCTATAAACGCAAAAAACCCACAACTTTCGTTGCGGGTTTTTGAAGCTCCCTCTGCTGGGCTCGAACCAGCGACCCTCTGATTAACAGTCAGATGCTCTAACCAGCTGAGCTAAGAAGGAGTACTGGTCGTTTCCTAAAACGAGGTCTTTTGTGCTTTGCAGTACATATAGCCTTGTTCGTTTTGGGAATGCAATATTAGGGCTTTTAAATTATTTATGCAATATTTGCAGTGAAAAATTTTAAAAAAAAATTAACACATAGATATGAGCCTGATAATCATAGGTACTGTAGCTTTTGATGCTATTGAAACTCCTTTCGGAAAAACGGATAAAATTGTAGGTGGAGCAGCAACTTACGCAAGTTTAGCCGCATCTTACTTTTATAATAAAGCAAAAATCGTAGCAGTTGTTGGTGATGATTTTCATCAATCAGACATTGATATCTTCACTGCCCACGGCATTGATACCGAAGGATTACAGATTAAAGCAGGTGAAAAATCTTTTTTCTGGTCGGGAAAATACCATAACGATATGAACAGTCGCGATACTTTGATCACTGAATTAAACGTATTGGAAAACTTCGACCCGATTATCCCAGAGAGCTATCAGGATTGCGAATATTTAATGCTGGGCAACTTAACCCCTCAGGTACAGCAAACGGTAATTAAACGCCTTAAAAACCGTCCTAAGTTAATTGTAATGGATACCATGAACTTCTGGATGGACATTATGATGGACGATTTACTGGAAACCATTAAATTGGTTGACGTATTAACCATTAATGATGCTGAAGCGCGTCAGTTATCTGGCGAATACTCATTGGTTAAAGCGGCAAAGAAAATCCTTACCATGGGCCCAAAATATCTGATTATTAAAAAAGGTGAACATGGTGCTTTATTGTTCCATGAAGATCAGATTTTCTCTGCTCCGGCATTGCCTTTGGCTGAAGTATTTGATCCAACTGGTGCTGGCGATACTTTTGCGGGTGGTTTTATCGGTTATTTGGCTAAAGTAGGTACCATTAGCTTTAACAATATGAAAAATGCAATCATTTATGGTTCGGCACTGGCATCTTTCTGCGTAGAGAAATTTGGAACGGAAAAGTTATTAAACCTAACCGACGAAGAAGTTGCGGCCAGAATTCAGGAATTTGTAAGCTTAAGTGCATTTACAATAGAAGCTTAATCAGTTGGCAATTCCCAGCTGACAGTTTTCAATTTTAATTGCACATACATGAGCCGCAGATTTAAAGATTAATTTCTGAAAATCTGCGGCTTTTTAATTGCCTACAGTTCATTTAACCCGATCGTCATGCTGAATTTATTTCAGCATCCTTCCTGCTACAAAGATCCTGAAATGAATCCGATAGCTATCGGATCAGGGTGACAACACGAACAACTGCAAACTGCACTAAAACCCAACTGCCGCAGGCTGTTTACCCCTCAAATTAATTACCGTTCTGCTGATTATCGGCTGCAAGGCAATAAACACGATCGACAATAAACAAAGTACCGCGATCCATTCATAATAACTTACACAAAACTGCAAAAAAGTTTGTTTTTGAACGGCTTTATTGAGCAAACCAACAGCTACCTTACCTGCTTCATCTCGAGGCATCCCTCTGCTACTCAAAGCGGATTGATACATTTTTAATCTTTCTGGCAGGTTAAAATCCAACAGGGTAATACCGCCACGCAAATCGTCGCCATGTTTTCCTTTAAAATAAAGCTGGTAGAAATTGATAAAAGCCAAACTGAGGCTAAAGGTCGAAAAACGAACAAACACACCTACAGATGATGCCGATTGGCTCATACGATCGGGAACCGAAGACATGATAAACATTACAATCGGCGACATTACCATTCCGGCCCCTACTCCTTGCAAAAATAGCGGCAGGTAAAAATTCGCTGTTCCTGCCTCACTGGCAAACAGCTGGCACATCCATAAAAAAAATGCAAAAAGCAATACAAAACCGGTTACCCATAGTACCCTTAAATGTTTCTGGCGGATCAGAAAACGGATGGCAATGATTGAGCCTACTACCACCCCGGCAATATTGAAGATCATAATCTCGTTGGCATGCAACGAATCCATTCCCAAAACATTAATAAAGTACGAGGAAGTTAAGCTAAAAGCACCGCGTATGATATAAAGGATCACCAAAAAGACAATGCCAATGGCAAAATTCCGTGACCTGAAAATACTTAAATCAACTGCTGGTCTTTTTAAGGTAAGTTGTCTAACGATCGAAACCACAAACAAACACAGGATAGCCAAAATGGAGTATAGAATACTGGCATCATCCAGCCAATCGTACTGCTGTCCATAAACCAAAACATAGGCAATACACACCAGCATGGTAGAAAAAAGCACAAAACTCATCCAATCGATCTTGTATAATGGCGTTTTGCGCAATAGATGTACCCTGTTCATTACACTAAACAACAGAACGGCACTGGGCAGAAAACAGAATATAATGGCCTTGTACACCACGTTATATTCAAAATTCTCTACAATAGGTACGGAGAACAACGCTGTTAAGGGCGATACACAAAGGATCATTCCATAAAAAATGGTATAACCTGTTTCTTTCGCATGTTCTGATTTTAACCTGCTAAAAAGCAGATTCAGAGATATGCTGGTTAAACCACAATTTACGATGCCTTGCAGAAACCTCAGTGTAAAAACGAGCCAGATTTCGCGTGTATGATAACACCAATAAGCAATCAGGATTTCTAAAATAATACAAATTAAAAGGTAATCTTTGGTGACCACCCGGGCGAAGAACCTGCGCTCAACCACGGCAAAACTCGCAACTGCTGCATAAAACATCAACAGTGAAAACTGAACATCAGAAGCACTTGCACCATAATAACCGGCAGCTGCTGTGCCATCGGCAGTAGAAAGTGCAAAAAGCAATACCGAGGATAAAAGCACGGCGAAAATGCTCAGTATCACCAACCATTCGGGTATTCTTGCTTTAAATATGGGCAACTGATCAGTCATTTTTCCCATTCCTTTTCACTTTAACACTTGCGCTCATTCCGGCACTCAAAAGACCGATGCCATCGTCTTTTTTATCTAAACGGATACGCACAGGGATACGCTGGGCAATCTTTACAAAGTTTCCGGTCGCATTATCCGGCGGCAATAGCGAAAACCTCGATCCTGTGGCGCCCGAAAGTGATTCGATTTCGCCAATAAACGATTGACCCGGAAAAGCGTCAACCTCAACATTTACCTTTTCGCCAACATGCATTTGAGCAATCTGGGTTTCCTTAAAATTAGCCACCACCCATTTACCGGCACTCCGATCCACAATATAAGCGATGGTTTGGCCGGTTTGAACCAATTGCCCTGCCTGGATGGTTCTTCTACCCATCTTGCCATCATAAGGGGCTACAATTACGGTGTAAGAGGTATTCAGGTTGTTTCTTTTCACAACGGCTTGTCTTCTTTTTATTTCAGACTCCAGTACATCGCTTTGCGCTTTGATATCGTTCGTTCTGGAGATAGCGGTTACATAATCTTCTTTAGCTGCCTGGTACTCTGCCTGTGCAACCTGCAACAAACTCTCAATGGTTTCCAGCTGTTGCCGGGTAGCCGATTCGGCATCGAACAGCTTTTTATAACGGTTATACTCCGTTTGCTGTTTCCAAAGTTTTGCTTTTGCTGCAGCAATTTTGGCTTCGGCAACCAGGGCGGTACTTTGTGCCGTTTTAATATTACTTTGTTGTACCGAAACCTGTGCTTTGGCATTTAATAACGAAGCCGAGGCCTCATCTTGTTGAACTGTGTAGTCGTCATCATCGATCAAAACCAGCGTATCTCCTTTTTTCACATCCTGGTTTTCTTCAAATTTTACTTCTTTGATATAACCACTTACCCTCGCCGTTACCGGATTGATGTATTCATCTACCTGGGCATCGTTCGTTTCCTCATATTTCATATAGCCAAAGAGCGTTTTACCACCCCATACCATCAACACCACTAAAACGATGAGCGCTATTATCGTGGTTATCCTACTGATGATTTTATCGGCCTTGCTTTGTTTCTGTGTGTTCATTTTATAAATTTCCTACGGCTTTTTGTAACTGATAGTATTGTATTTTGGCATTCACTTTTGCGGTGGTGAGTTCGAACCGCGATTGCAATAACTGGGTTTCCGCATCCAACAGATCGGTTAAAAGCGACAACTGGTTGAAATAGGTATTCTGTACAATGCGGTAACTTTCTGCAGCCTGTTTAATATTTTCTTCGGCCAGTGTTATGCGTTGTACCGATTCTTTGTAACGGATATAATTTTCCTCCACTTCCTGGCGGATATGATCTTTCACATCCTCGTCTTCAACCTCCTGCTGATGCACCTTAATCTCCGCTTCCTTCACTTTGTGTTGATTGGTATACCAGGAAGAAACCGGGATTTTAAGCTTCAGTCCAACCATTCCGGTACTATAAAGCGATAAGGCATAAGGATAAAACTGAATCTGTGGATAAGCAAAAGCATACTCACCAAAGAAACCCAAAGAAGGCATAATGTTTGATTTTACATTCTTTAATTTCAATTTTGCCAAAGCCTGCTCTCTTTCCGAAAGCTGTATTTGGTAAGAAGATGTTTTGGCATCGTTAAAATATTCATCAACCTGTTTAAGTGCGATCGCATCGGTTTCATTGTCCGAAATCTGTGGATTCAGTGGTGCATCATCCGTTCTTCCGATCAAAATATTGAGTTTCTGTTTCGCAATTTTAATGCTGTTGCTGATTTCGGTTAATAGCATACGTTGTTTCGAAAGACGCAGTTCGGCCCTTAATACATCACTTTTTAATATCGTACCATTTTTATACAACTGGTTAATTTCGGCCAGTTGTTTTTCGCGGTCGCGGATGTCTTGCTCCAACAAAACCTGATAGGAAATATTACGAAAAACGTCGTAAAAATAAACCGCTGCGGTATAATGGATTTCCTGTTTACTTTGCCCTTTTTGTATCCTGCTCAATTCGCTTTCTACTTTCGATGCATTAATTTCAATAGTGGTTTTCCCACCATTATAAATATTGAAATAGGCATCGGCACTCGCTTTATAATAGGTTGGTGCAACCGGAAACTGACTCGGGGTATGGAAGAGTCCATTTTCGTAAATCGGCAGAGGAAAAACATGCGCATAAAGTCCTTCGGCAGCTATCTCTGGCAACCTTTCAGCCTTGCTTACTTTTACATGCGCATCAGCAGCCTGCACATGGAGGCCCTGCATCTGGATTTTTTTATTGTTGCTATCCGCAAGTGCCCAAATCTGGCTGATGGTAAAATTGCTTTGATCCGGAACAGCTTGTGCATGAACAAAAATTGATGATAAAAGAAAGGGCATGCACACCCAAAATATTCTTTTACTCCTGTTAAAATTCATATTCGTTAATTAATGATGCAAATTTCGCTACAGATTTGTTACTTTGTTTTATCTAAACCGACAGATATTTGTTTAAACCAGCCAAATGATAAAAGTTAGCAACGAAGACCTTTTATTTGCAATCGACGAAAAACCAGAAACCATGTATGTTTGGCATAGCAGGTTTGAAGACCGATTTCAAGACCATACGCATTTAAAAGGACAGCTCACTTATGTAGAGGGCGGCATTATTTTCTTATACACCAAAGAGAAATCTTACTTCCTGCCAGCAAGGCATTATGTTTGGATCCCAGCTGGGGTAGAACACCACTTACAGCACCGCTATCATGCCGCAATTGTGCGGAATATCTATTTTGATACCACTACGGATGATGAAAACCCTTTTTACAAACAGATTGGCATTTACCCTGTAAATAATCTTTTACTCGAAATGTTCCTCTTTTCTGAGCGCTGGAACGGTAATATTGTACCACAAACCAAAGAATATGATTTTTTAAACACCCTTAAAAATATTCTGCCCGTAGTGAGCGAACACCCACTCCCAATTGCATTACCAACAACAGAAAACCAGCGGTTGAGACCTGTGTTAAGACATATCGTTGACGGACTTGCCGATGATGGCATGAGTTTAGAAAGCGTGGGCAAAGCAATGGGATTTAGCGAACGTACACTTTCCAGGTTATTTCAATCGGCCTTAGATACTTCTTTTTTTCAGTATCTGAAATTAGCCAGGATGATTAAAGCAATGGAAAAACTATTGGAAAGTGATGCTACGATCAGCGAGGTTGCTTATCAGGTGGGGTATAATAGTATTTCTTCTTTCAGCAATACTTTTTATAAGATGGTGGGCAAAAGGCCTTCAGAATTTAAGGAACTGAAGCAATCTACCCTAACCAAAATTAATTTGGTGTAATAAGTTTGGCTATAGGAATAAACTTTTCAAAAACAGCTTCGGTATGGGGTGCGTCGGGTAGCTCATCCGTTAAATCCTGCCCGGCCCAATGCTCGTAATGTTTGCCATTCCGCCACAGCCTGCTATCGGTCATATCGTATATCAAACCTTTATAAGCCACCCAAATCTGCGGTTTATCCTGTCCGTTGCGTAAAGCGAGCTGCTGCTTGGTATAACCTGGTAAATCCATTTAGATTAATTTCGCGTTGAAGATAAAGAAAAAAAAGATTGTCCTTCGACTATACTCAGGATGACACCATTTTTTAAAAGGACGCTGACTGTAAGTCTGAGCGCAGTCGAAGACTATTTAGAAGCGCAACACCAGAGCAAAAAAATAAGTTTCTCCCCGTTTTACGCTTGTACGCTTCGCTTCCTCGTACCTCGTTGCTGCAGGGTACCGCTCCAACCAGGGCTAGGTGGCCAATACAGCATTTCATTTGTAGATTTGCAGGGTGCAGAAACCCCTGGTTTTAAACCCGATCTGATAGCTATCAGATGCAGTGGAAAGACCGCAGCGCAGCGAGGACTTGCAACTAAAAGCGGGATTGTAGCCTCCGAAGAATTACTGCACATTCATTTTCAAAAAAAACAATTTATTTTAAGCTATCCTTTTAGCACCTCTGCTTTTAAAAACCTCGTACAGGTAAACATTCATCAACAGCAGGCTCATTAAATAGAAATGATCTTCGAAAGGAATACTGCCCACATTAAAACCTACATTTTCTCGGCTGTTATAGATCACTACCGGGATAGCGGTTAAAAATCCGTTTACAATATAAAAAGGAATAAGTGAAACCAGATAAGCCCTAAAAAACCGGTACATAAACCGATGTTTCGAATTGATGTACTCTACATAACCCAATACCACAAGCAAAAACCCAAAATTAATGAAGGTATACCACCTGCCATGACCGAAAAACAACATGGCCACACATATACCCAGTAATAAATTGCTTATCGCCAGACTATATTTCTGCAGGTTATTTTTAGGAAAATAAACATTTAAACACTCATAAATAAACACACAGGCGTAGGGAACGGTCAAAAAGAAAAGCATCTCCTCTAAAGGCAAACCCAAAAGATTTATGCCAATGATGTAATTGGGATTGAAAGACCATACATCTAGTTTGGTAAACAGGATATCCCAAATTAAAAATACCACACCGGTAATCAATATGGCGGGGAATACAAATTTCCATTTACTAAAGAAATGAACCTTTTTATCAAATGATAAAACCAGTGGAAAGAAAATTACGGCAAGGTTTATAAGTAAATAAGTATAATTCATTTATAGGTGTTTCTTTAAAATTTTAACTTCTGACGGGGTACATCTTTTACTGTCGATCATAAATTTGGCAACATTTTTCACCAGCTCGTGGTCGGCAAGGCCAAAATTTTCATTCTGATAATGTTTAACTATCTCCTTTTTATCTTCGGCAAGGTCCTTACTAAAACCTAAAAAAGAAGGGGTATAAAACTCGATCGAAAACCGCATAAAACGGATTTCCATATTCTCTTTATCCATATCAATCGCTTTTTGCATGGTTTTAAGCGATCGGCCTACATATTTAATCTTGTTATAGGGATTCCATGAATGTTTAGCTTTCAACGCTTCCAACGTTCCGGTATAACCTGTAATCAGAGCTGTTTTATTAGGGAGTTTGTTTAGCTTATTAAATAACGAATCGGTTAACTTCGAGTTTTCTACCGCTTTAACCATATTGGTTTTCAGCGCCGCAATTTCCTGGGTTGATAACTGGGCGTAAGTAATATTGGTAGCTGCAAAGAGCAGAAAAAATATAATGCGTAATTTGATCATGTTTGGGCGCAAAGGTAAGAAAAGCTAATTGTATTTGGCATGTTGTTATGAAGCGGCACTCCATTCCCTTCTTTTAGAGGGGTGTCCTCCCAATCTCATTACATTATGGGATTTAACCACGGATGGACACAGATAAACACGGATTATATCTGTGTGCATCCTTTTTATCTGTGGTTAAATTGTGTTTACCAATAACTAAGACTTACTTAACGACATTGGAATGCCCGCCAGGACGGGATATTTGGAGTTCACGAGCGTTGGTGCGCCACCAAACAAGGAACAAATAACAAAAACAAAACGCAATAAATTTCCTTTATTTACAGCATGGATAAAAAACCCAAAGTTACCGTTATTGGTGCCGGTTTTGCAGGTTTGGCCGCAGCCGCTTTGTTGGCCAAGGATGGTTGCGAAGTTACGGTAATCGAAAAAAATGAAATGGCTGGCGGCCGGGCCAGAACCTGGGAAAAAGACGGCTTTACTTTCGATATGGGACCAAGCTGGTACTGGATGCCCGATGTTTTCGAAAACTACTACCAACTCTTTAATAAAACAACTTCCGATTTTTATGAACTTAAGAGATTAAGTCCATCTTACCGTATTTATTTTGGCAAAACAGATACGATCGACGTTCCGGCAACATTAGCTGATTTGTATGCCTTGTTCGAAAAACTAGAACCTGGCAGTAGTAAAAACCTTCAAACTTTCCTCGATCAGGCCAAATACAAATACGATGTGGGCATGAACGAATATGTTTTTAAACCTTCGCATAGCGTAATGGAGTATTTCGATCCGCGATTGGCCATTAGCGGAATCAAGCTGCAGCTTTTGGGCAATATGCGGAAACATGTACATCAATTATTCAAAAATGAGCGATTAAGGAAACTTTTAGAATTTCCGGTTTTATTTTTAGGTGCCACACCACAAAACACACCTGCTTTGTATAGTTTAATGAACTATGCCGACCTTGTTTTAGGCACCTGGTACCCGATAGGTGGGATGCACAAAATTGTAAGCGCTATGCAAACCATTGCTGAAGAACAGGGCGTGAAATTTATTTTCGATACAGAAGTAAGCAAAATTGAAGTTAAGAACAACATTGCAGAAACAGTGATCACCAATAAGGGTAGTTTCAAAAGTGATTTTATAGTGGGCAATGCCGATTATCACCATATCGACCAACATCTTTTTGAAAAGCCTTACCGCAATTACAGCGAAAAATATTGGGATAAAAGAACAATGGCGCCTTCCTGCCTTTTATTTTATATCGGGTTAAATAAAAAACTAGACCATATATTACACCATAACTTATTCTTCGACGAGAATTTTGATCAGCATGCCGAAGAAATTTATACCGATCCGGAGTGGCCATCAAAACCATTGTTTTACGCCTGCTGCCCTTCGGTTACCGATCCAGGCGTAGCACCGGAAGGTTGCGAGAACCTTTTCTTTTTAATTCCGCTTGCCCCCGATTTAAAAGATAGCGAAAGCAAAAGAGAAGAATACTTTAATGTATTGCTTAAACGTTTCAAAGATTTAACAGGAAATGACATCAGCGCTAACATTTTGTTTAAACGCAGTTATGCCATGAACGATTTTGTGGAAGATTACCATGCTTATAAAGGAAATGCATATGGATTAGCAAACACTTTGAAACAGACTGCTTTTTTAAAACCGAAGATGAAAAGTAAGGTAACAAATTTTTTATACACCGGACAATTAACCGTTCCAGGCCCCGGAGTGCCACCTGCAATCATCTCCGGGCAAGTGGTAGCAAAAGAAATAAAAAAAAAGTTAAAAAAAGCTTGACAAATTTAAAATTTCCCTTATCTTTATAACCACAAAACAAAAACACTGCAATAAAGCTTTAAAACACATAATTGTTCGGGGTTTGCATTTGTTTCGAAATAAGAGAGAAGGCGAATTGTTGAAAGAAAAAATAAGAATCAACTAACCAAATATATGATAAGCAAAAAGGCCTGAATTTTCAGGCCTTTTGCTTTATACGACATTTTGGAAATAACTAGCGTCAATATCTGATCGTCATTTCGACTGAAGCAACGCGGAACGGAGAAATCTGCTTGAGTAGATTTCATGCAGAAAGTAAACAAACAAAAAAGGCCCAGATAAAATCTGAGCCCCTAGTTTTTCGATGGATGTATCTTAAGCCATTTCACTAATGGCAATTTCTTTTGAATATGTTTTAAGGTATTTTTTTAGGATTCCTCTTGCTACGTGGATACGTGTTTTAACCGTTCCGATCGGAATTTCCAACATATCTGCAATTTCATGATACTTATATCCTTCAAAATAACGGATAAAAGGCACATAATACTCTTCAGGCAATTGTGAAAGGGCTTTATCAATATCGCCCAGTACAAATTTACTTTCAGCCTGGTTTTTTGTTGCACTATATGAAAGGTTAGCAGAAGAAATATCTTCGCTCTGGGTAATCAAAGTATTCGTTTTTACCAAACGACGGTAGTTGTTGATGAAAGTATTTTTCATGATGGTAAATAACCAACCTTTCAAATTCGTACCCTCTTTAAACTTATTGTAATAAGTGATCGCTTTCAACATGGTATCCTGAACCAAATCATTCGCGTCTTCTGCGTCTTTTGTAAAATTTAAAGCATAAGATCTAAGTGATACCGAGTGATGATTAACCAGATGATTGAATTCGAATTTTGTCATGATGTTTAGCTTTAGGAAGATTAAAAAAAACAAATGAATTAATGTTCATTCGCCTAAACCTAAACAAACTTAGTACCAAAAATTTCTGGCACGGTGCCAAAAGCGTATAACCACGTTACAGCATGGTTTCGTCACAGAATATTTACTTCTCTTTCTAAAGTGACTCCAAAAGTGGACTTTACACTGTCTATAATCTGTGCAGAAAATTGGAACACCTCTGTGCCAGTTGCACCTCCATGGTTAACTAAAACCAAAGCCTGGTTTTTCCAGGTGCCTGTTTGGCCCACTACTTTGCCCTTCCAGCCACACTGTTCGATTAACCATCCCGCAGCCAGTTTAATCTTATCATCAGCTGTGGGATAATGCACCACATCGGGGTGTTTAGCCACAACATCGGCAAATTCGTATTTTTCGATCACCGGATTTTTAAAGAAACTACCCGCGTTACCAATAGTAGAAGGATCAGGTAATTTACTTACCCGAATATGTGATACCGCCGCAGAAACATCCGCAATATTTGGATTTTCGATGCCACGGTTTAAGAGTTCGGTTTCAATTGCACCGTAAGAAGTATTAATTTTCGCTTCTGCCGACAAACGGAAAGTAACCGACGTAATAATATACTGACCTTTTAACGCTCCTTTGAAAATACTTTCGCGGTAACCGAACTGACAATCAGCATAAGTAAAAGTTTTAACCTGCCCGGTCTTAATCTCAAATGCCGTACAACTTTCGAAAACATCTTTAAGCTCTACGCCATAGGCACCAATATTTTGAATTGGCGAGGCACCTACTGTACCCGGGATAAGACTAAGATTTTCTACACCCGCAAAATGATGTGCCACACAATAATTCACAAAATTGTTCCAAACTTCTCCGGCACCTGCAGTTACCAGGACCTTATCCTCCAAAACTTCAGATTGGATACCTTTGATGCTGATTTTAATGACTAAACCTTTGTAATCTTCAGTAAAAAGCACGTTACTGCCACCTCCAATAATCAAAAGCTTGTTAGATTTTACAACCTCATTTTTAAATAACTTAATCAGACCTGCTTCATCAAATATCTCAGCAAAATAATTGGCCTTAACATCGATGCCAAATGAATTATATGGTTTTAATGAAATATTTTCCTGAATCTGAAGCATATTGATTTTGTGTTATGCTGCAAAAGTAAAATAAAAAGACTTTATATTAATAATTGATTGCCCCTATAGCCTACTATTGAAAAATCGTGGCCAGCTTATTTTTTAAATTAACATGAAAATCATTCCCCTCACCGTCATAACGACCAGCTATTTTACCGTCTTTGTCTATCAAAATGAATGTTGGATAAGCTGCAACATTATACTGCACCACCAAATCATCCCCCTTTTCACTTTTACTGGCATCTATAAGTAAAATGTGTTTCCATAAGCCAGTACGGTCATCCTCAATTGTTTTTTGCCAAAGTTTACGATCTCGGTCGGTGGCTATACTCACAATTTCCAGTCCTTTGTTGTTATATTTTTTATACATTTCGATCAAATCAGAACTCAATGCCCTACAATGCACACACCAAGTCCCCCAAAAATCTAAGAGGACGTATTGGTTGGTTTTAAATTCGGCAAGGTTGATCATTTTTCCATTAGCCAGTTTCGCAGAAAAATTTGGGGCTGTTTGCCCCACCTTACTTAATTCTTCAAAAGCCAGTGCTTTATAAACTACCCTTCCCCAAGCGCTGTTTAACACTGGACCCGAAAAACTCCGATAATAAAACTGAATGGAATCTCTGGGCAAATATCTAATTAACGCGGTAAGCAAATAAGGGCTTAGGTAAGAATCAGGATTTTTGCGAATAAAAGTTAAACTATTTTTTTCTCCAGCTTTAATTACCCTTAATCTTTCGGCATAACTTAAATCAAGATTTGCTTTCAACGCATCAGAACTGCCCTTTTCTTTAATCGTTTTATTTAACACGTCAATCTTATCCAGTATTTCGTCGTATTCCTTTTTAAGCCTAAGCTTATCCCAATCCGATTGTGTTTGCGACCCCAGCAATTCTGCCTTAAAAAACTGGCCAGCAATAACGTTTACCTTCAGATCGCCAGGCTCTAAAAATAACCGGACAGACCTTGGTCCCTCAAAAATATTAGTCTGCCCATGCTTCAAACTGGCCAAACTGGGTTCATTTAAATGACCACTAAATCTGAATGACCCATCCTTTACAAAGGCAGAATCTTTGTTCCCATGATATTCGAGTATAATTTTCTCACCATCCTTCAAATCGGTTTTACCCAATAAATTAAATTTTGAAGCATCATTTTGAGCAAAGCCTGTTAAACTTATAAATACAAAAACTAAAGGAAGCAATATTTTCATGTGAGAGCAGGTTAAGATTTGGCTAGCAGATGATTAAAATTAGTACTTATTGTACAATTTTCGTAATTCCCTTATCAAAATTAAAACTTAACTCCTCCCTTTTTGCTTCGTCTGATTTAACACCCGAAAGTTTCCAGCCGGTAAAAACAGGTTTGGTTTTGGCAAGATCCAATAAACGATATCTTTCTTTTGTGAGCTTCGCACTGATCAAGCCAACACTATCAGATGCTTCCTGACTTAAATGTTCGATCTCGCCCTCTAGTTGGGCTAATGTAGCATCGAGTTCATTTCCTTTTTTTAGGCTATCAGCGTAAGCCTTTGGCGAGATGTTGTAAAGACTATCTAAACTTGTGTTATCGAAATCCAGATCATGATCACTGTTTGCGTATTTAGCTTCCACAAGAGCGATGGCGCGGTCTTTATCTGTTTTTTTGCTGCATGAATATAAGGTCAACGAAATAATTCCAAGAAGAATAGCCAGGTAATAATTTTTCATAGTAGGTATTTTAGCTTTTTAGTACTTTACTTCTAACAAACAACAATCCAAAAGCCTTTCCTTTTTCTTTGTGCTGATTTTTATGGTGGATTTTATGCGCTTTCCTCACCGCTTGCAAATAGGTATTATTGCTTTTAAAAGTTTTAAAGCGGCGGTGCACAAACCAATCGTGCACTACAAAATAGATTATACCATATAAAGTAATACCCAAACCGATAAAAAACCGGTAACCCAGATGCTCCCTGTCGATATACATTAAAAGTATAGACAAGCCTGCAAACAGCACAACGAACAGATCGTTCCACTCGAAAAAAGATTTTGCTTTTTGATGGTGGCTTTTATGCATAAACCATAGTGGCCCATGAAATAAATACTTGTGCATAAACCACGACAAACACTCCATCGCAACGATGGTAAATAGCAAGACTAAAAGACTGATTAATATTGACAATATTTCTAAATGATTGGTTTGTAAAGATATATAAACAGCTGAAGATGCAAAATTGTGTCATAAAATTGTAAGCTTAATGCGCTTTTCAACAAACCTTTCATGACAAATCATTTTTTAGCACTATTTTTGACTAAAATATTAAAAAAGTCAGAAAGTAGAAAAGTAAAATGATTGTAGCCGATAAAAAGAGAGAGCAAATTATTGATGGCGCTATAAAACGCTTTATCCATTTTGGTATTGGAAAAACCACGATGAACGATATTGCAGAAGATCTTTCCGTTTCCAAACCATCGCTTTATTATTATTTCCCGGATAAAAAGCATTTAATTATTGGGGTAATCGAAAGGGTATTTCATGATTTTTTTGAGTTGATCAAAAAGAAATACAATCCCGATCAGCCATTGGAAGAGATCCTTTTTAGCACCATAGATGTTAGAAACACCTTCTTCCAAAAATATTACATGTTAAGGATTACGGAAGGCATCCCTGATTTACTGAACGATGATGTAATAAAAGGCAAACTTCAGGCCCTTAAAGGCTCCGAAAAAGAATTTTTTGCAGAGATTTTTAGTCAGGCAAAAACAAAGGGAGAAATAGAGCACGAGGATACTGCCCATGTTGCAGAACTCTATCTCGAAAGTTTGATGGGCCTTTGTACGATGTGCATTATGGAAACAGGCAAAGATCTTTTCCCGGATAAAAAGGCATTTAATAGAATGACATTGAAACAAAAAAACCTCACTACCATATTTGTAAGGGGATTAAGGTGCACAGATTAAGCAACGAAATACCTACAAAAGAAGAACTTAAATAGATAAGAACCCAAAAACAAAAAACAATACATTATGCTTAGAGTAAAAATGGTAAAATTAATGCTCATACTCCTAATCGGTTCGGTTTTACCGCAGCTGGTAGTTGCTCAGCAGCAAGTTACCTTAAAAGATGCGCTAACCTTTGCGCTCCAAAACAACACCAAGGTTCGCAACGCGAAACTGGATATTGAAGGCGGAAGATACAAGGTTGAGGAAGTTAGGGCACAGGCCTTACCCCAAATTACAGGTAATGTGGGCTTAACCTACAACCCAATTATTGGTCAGTTGGTTGCTAATTTCGGTGGGCAAACACAGGCGATCAAATTGGGTCAGAACTGGAATTCGACTGCAGGTGTTCAGCTTTCGCAACAATTGTTCAACCAACAGGTTTTTACCGGCTTACAGGCTGCTAAATCCAGCGAAGAGTATTATAACCTGACTTCGCAATTAACAGAAGAGCAGATTATCGAACTGGTTGCCAACAATTACTACCAGGTTTTGGTAAACAGACAACAGTTAAATGTAATCGATACCAACATTAAAAATGTAAAGATTGTAGAAAAAATTGTTTCAAACCAATTTAAAAACGGTTTGGCAAGAAAAATCGACGTTGACCGGATCACGGTAAATTTAACCAACCTGAATACACAACGTGAGCAGGTGATCAATGCCATTACCCAATTGGAGAATCAGTTAAAATTCTCGATGGGTATGCCGGTTTCTACGCCAATTAGCTTACCTGCTAATGAATTAACAGAAGTAACTACTTTACCGGTATTCACCGATTCTATCGATCTGGCAAACAGAACTGAGGTGAAACTTTTGGATAACCAGGATAAATTGTTATCCCTGCAAAGAAAGGCTTATGTTGCCGAATATTATCCATCACTGGCTTTAACTGGCAATTATACCTACTCAAGCCAAAGCGATGGTTTCGATTTCTTAAAATCGAATGCTGCCGCAATCGGATACGGCGCATCAGCGGTTGGATTAACCTTAAAAGTGCCCATTTTTAACGGCTTTTTAACACGTTCAAAAATCCGCCAGGCAGATGTAGATATCAAAAAAGCTAAAGAAAGCAGAAAAGAATCAGTAAATTCATTAAACCTGGCTTACGAGAACGCGAAAATCCAATTGCGCAACAACATCAACACCATAAAATCGCAACGTAAAAATGCCGATTTAGCGCAGGAGATTTACAAAAGCACACAAAACAACTATAACAATGGCTTAGCTTCCTTAACCGATCTTCTGGATACAGAAAACGCACTTACAGAAGCACAAAACAGCTATACACAGGCTTTATTGAATTACAAAATAGCCGAAATACAATTAATCAAATCAAACGGAAATATTAAATCGCTAGTTAAATAGAAATGAAAAGAGTAATTATCATAATTGTCGTAATTGTTGTTGCCCTTGGCGCAATCGCTTATGTTTTAAGCAACAATAAAAAGAAGAACGAAGAAAAAACTGCTTTCATTGCTAAAGGTGGTGGTGCAGTTGCCGTTCGTATTGCTGAAGTAGAGAAAAAAGCGGTGAATTTAGATTTCAGTGCAAACGGAAACTTTATTCCTAAACAAGAACTTAACTTCTTATCAGAAAATGCCGGTCGTGTTACTGCTATTTATGTTGATGAGGGTGACCGCGTAAGCAAAGGTCAGGTGATTGCACGTGTGGATGCTGAGATCATCAATACAGACAGAGAAACTGCTGAGGCGAACTACCAAAATGCAGTAAGAGATGAAGCCAGATATCAAAGCTCGTTCTCTACTGGTGGTGTAACCCAACAACAGTTAGATCAGGCTAAATTGGCTACCAGAAATGCAAAATTGCGTTTACAGGCTTCACAACGTAAATTAAGTGATGCAAACATTAAATCACCAATCAACGGTATTGTGAACAAAAGATACATCGAAGTTGGTGCATTTGTAAATACTCAAGGTACCCAAATGTTCGAACTGGTTGATGTTTCTAAATTGAAACTAAAAGTAAACGTAAACGAATCGCAGGTGGCCAACCTTAAAGTTGGAGATAACATCGAGATCAAATCTTCTGTTTTCCCTACAGATAATTTCTCTGGAAAGGTAACTTTCATCGCTGCTAAAGCTGATGGAACCTTAAACTTCCCAATCGAGGTTGAAGTAGATAACAGTCACAAAAATACCTTGAAAGCGGGTATGTATGGAACTGCCATATTTAAGTTTCCTAAACAGGCACCAAGCATTCTTATTCCACGTACCTCATTTGTAGGTAGTGTAAGCAGCAACCAGGTTTTTATGCTGGATAAATCTAACAATACTTCTAAAACCCGTACCGTGGTAGCTGGCCGTATTTTAGGCGACAATGTTGAAATCCTTGACGGTTTAAAAGAAGGTGAAACTGTAATTACCAGTGGCCAGATTAACCTTGCTGATGGTACTGCCGTGAGTATCGTAAAATAATTTAGAGGGATTTAATTGGCTTTTAAAACGCGGTACGCCAATCGCAAAACGCAATACTAATTAAAATGAAGATAACAGATATATCTATAAAAAGGCCTTCGCTGGTGATTGTGGTATTTACCGCACTGACCTTGCTCGGGCTACTAAGTTACTTTTCGTTGGGTTATGAATTACTTCCAAAATTCTCTAACAACGTAGTATCTATTTCGACCATCTACCCTGGTGCTTCACCAAATGAGGTTGAAAATACCGTAACCAAAAAAATTGAGGATGCGGTATCATCGATGGAAAACATCAAAAAAATCAACTCTGTATCATTCGAGAGTTTATCAACCGTTACCATCACCTTAACCGATGCCGCAAACATCGATATTTCACTGAATGATGCCCAACGTAAGGTAAATGCCATTCTTTCTCAATTACCAGAGGATGTAAAAACACCATCGTTAAGTAAGTTCTCGCTAGATGATTTACCGGTGATCACCATGACTGCTTCGGCAAATATGGATGATATCACCTTTTACGATTTAATTGATAAACGTATTGCCCCAGTAATCTCGAGGGTTACCGGTGTTGCGCAGGTAAACTTAATTGGCGGTTCTGAACGTGAAATCCAGGTTTCGTTAGATGCCGATAAACTACAAGGTTATAATCTTTCTGTTCCTCAGGTACAGCAATTGATTTTAACCTCCAACTTAGATTTCCCTACCGGAAGTGTTAAAACCCAGAATCAGGATGTTTTAATCCGTTTATCGGGTAAATACAGAAGCATCGAGGAGTTAAGAAACCTGGTTTTAACCACTTCAAAAGATGGCGCCCAGATTCGTTTAGGTGATGTAGCTGATGTTCAGGATTCGCAAAAGGAAACCGAGAAATTGGCCCGTGTTGACCGTAAAGCCTCTATCGCAATCCAGATCATTAAACAAAGTGATGCAAATGCGGTAGAAGTAAGTAAAGGTACACACGCCATTATCGCGAAACTTAAAGAAGAATATAAAGCCAACAAACTCGACATCAAAATTGTTAACGACAGTTCGATTTTCACTTTAGAATCTGCAGATGCCGTTATCCACGATTTAATTTTGGCGGTTGTTCTGGTAGCATTTGTAATGCTTTTCTTCCTGCACAGTTTACGTAATGCGTTAATTGTAATGGTATCGATTCCGGCATCGTTAATTGCAACGTTTATCGGGATCAGTTTATTTGGTTTTACACTAAACTTAATGTCTCTTTTAGGACTTTCCCTCGTGGTAGGTATCCTGGTGGATGATGCGATTGTGGTACTGGAGAATATCCAGCGACACATGGAGATGGGTAAAAACAAAGTAAGGGCTGCTTCTGATGCAACACGAGAGATTGGTTTTACCGTTGTATCGATTACTTTGGTAATCGTGGTGGTATTCTTCCCTATTGCCATCAGCTCAGGTTTGGTATCTAACATTCTACGTCAGTTCTGTGTGGTAGTAATTATTGCAACCCTACTTTCGTTGGTTGCTTCATTTACCATTGTACCATTACTTTTCTCACGTTTTGGAAAGCTAGAGCATATAGAAGGCAAAAACATATTTGGCCGCTTTATTTTATGGTTCGAAAAACAGCTAAAAAAATTCACCATTTGGATTACCAGCATCTTAACATGGTCGTTAAACCATAAAAGACGTACCATCCTGGCGGTAGTTGTATTATTCGTTGCTGCAATGTGGTTAGCGGGGGCAGGTTTTATCGGATCGGAGTTTTTCCCTAAATCTGATAAAGGTGAATTCTTAATTCAGATTGAATTACCAAAAGATGCGCCGCTAGAACAAACCAACTTCTTTACGCAAAGAGCAGAAGCTTACTTAGATAAACAGCCAGAAATTGTACAGTTAATTACGACTGTTGGTCAGGCCAGTGGCGACTTTGGTGGAACCCAGGCAACGGCATACAAATCAGAAATTAACGTTAAGCTGGTAGAGCGCGATAAACGCGAAGGCATGTCATCGGATATTTTTGCAACCAAGATGAGCCGTGCTTTGGCAAAAGAGCTTGTTGGGGCAAAAGTTAAAACGGTGCCAATTAGTATTTTGGGTATCGCTGAAAATGCACCTATCAGTTTGGTAGTAATGGGCTCTAACTTAGATAGCGCTTTAAAATATGCCGAAGGTGCTCAAAAATTACTGAGAACAATTCCCGGAGCTACCGAGATTAAACTATCAGTAGAAAAAGGAACACCAGAGATTAACGTTCAGGTAGACCGCGATAAGATGTCGGCAGTGGGCTTAACATTACAAACTGTAGGTTCGACCATGCAAACCGCATTTGCCGGTAATACCGATGGAAAATACCGTAAAGGTGAATACGAGTACGATATCAATATCCAATATCAGGATTTCAACAGAAAAAATATTGATGATGTACGTAACCTGATTTTTGTAAACGCTGATGGCAAACAGATTAAGTTATCGCAGTTTGCAAATATCACCGAAGGTTCCGGACCAAGTCAGTTAGAGCGTTTAAATAAATCAACTTCAGTATCTGTTCAGGCCCAATCAATTGGTAGGCCAACAGGAACTGTAGTGGCTGAGTTTCAAACGAAACTACAGGAAATGCAAAAAAATGGTAAGTTAAAAGCACCAATCGGGGTAAGTTATACCTGGGCTGGGGATCAGGAAAACCAAAGTGAAGGTTTTGGTACTTTAGGTATCGCTTTACTGGCTTCGATCATTTTGGTATACCTGATTATGGTAGCCCTATATGATAGTTTTGTTTATCCATTTGTGGTGATGTTCTCGTTGCCACTGGCGTTAATCGGAGCTTTCTTAGCATTGGCTTTAACCAATAACTCTATCGGTATCTTTACCATTTTAGGTTTTATCATGCTAATGGGTCTGGTAGCAAAGAATGCGATCATTCTGGTCGATTTTACCAACCACATGAAAGCTGAGGGTAAATCGACTATCGAAGCGTTAATTTTAGCCAACCATGCGCGTTTACGTCCAATTTTAATGACCACCATCGCCATGATTTTCGGTATGCTTCCAATTGCATTAGCAAGCGGTGCAGGTGCCGAATGGAAAAATGGCTTGGCATGGGTTATCGTTGGTGGATTAACCAGTTCGCTGTTCTTAACCTTAATTGTTGTACCAGTAGTTTACTTAATTTTCGACATTATGTTAGATAAGTTAGGTTTCAACAAAAAAACTAAAACAATTGATGAATTGATGGAAGAACCATACGACCACAAAGATGTGCTCGAATATGATATCGACTTAAAACATTAATAAATATCCAGATTAACAATCAGCTAAGGCCGCCTCCCAAAGGCGGCCTTTTTTTATGCGCAGATAATTCTACAATACTGTATCCAAACAAATTATGTAGCAACATTGTATATTAGGCATTATGTTCAAAATCATTTTTAGCCTGTTCCTGATCTGCGCTACCCTCTTAGTAAAAGCTCAACATCCTCCTGTTTTTCCGGCAATGACTACTGATTCGAGCTTTGTTAAAGTTTACAACCTCGACATTACCCTGGTGAAATACAGCTATAAACCTAATGGAATAAAATTTTTGGTGGTGCACGACAATGAAGATACCGGTGTAAAAGCAGGTTTTGATTATATCCGCTGGAGTGGTGGAGAACTGATCGATAGCCAATATGGTGGCGTAAGGGATTATTATTTCACTTATATGGACGATCAATACCGTATAGATCCCAATGCGATTTATACCGAAATAGGTGTAAATACGCGATTAAAGAAAGATTTATTTAGCTCTAACGAAGTGGAGAAAGCCATACTAAGTGCGGGCAAACAGATTGTCGATTTTTATGATCCAAAAGCTACAGGTTATTTTTTAACCCTACACAACAATGCTGATGGCGGTTTCGGAATTTCCTCCTACTTACCAGGATATGATTTGGCCAGCACAGCCGATTCTGTATACATTAACTTCCAGATGGATGGCGATGACCTGATTTACGTAACTGAACCCAGATTGTTTTCGAGTTTAAAAAAAGCAAACGTAAACGTAATCCTGCAATCTAAATTTGCTACTAATGACGGCTCGCTTTCAGTTTATGCCATGCAGAATAATATCCCTTATATCAATGTAGAAGTACAGCATGGGCACCAGGATGAAAATTTAAGGCTGATTGAACTTGCTATCGCAACGCTAAAAGAACATGGGTTGGTGAAGAACGAGTAACCATATAAGCTTCATCAATTAATATCTATTGGCAATGCTTATTCTTATCTTCTTTATCTGATTCGATCGTCATGCTGAACTCGTTTCAGCATCTTCCCCAGCAAAATAGCCCCTGAAATAAATTCAGGGTGACGATTATTCTAGTATTTTCTGAGTTAACCAACTCAAAAAATTAACATCAGTATTAATTTATCGCCTTTATTTTCGTCACTAGAAAAGTGATCAATAAACCAAAAACAGAAATGATCCCGAAAGAATAACGTAGACTGGACAATTGCGAAACATAACCAATTAAGGGTGGGCCGAATAAAAACGCAAAATAGCCAATACTCGAAACCATCGTAATTGCTTTGCCGGCAGGCACTTTTTTGTTGTTACCCGCAATACTATATACCATCGGCACAATACTCGAAACACCCAGACCAATTAACATAAAGCCGAAGATGGCTACAATAATATTGGGGAATATTACTGCTAATGCCATGCCAATCGATATAATCGCACCGCTGATCTGCAAAAGGTTTTTCCGCCCGAATTTACTGATCAGGAATACGCCTAAAAACCTTCCACTGGCCATCATAAACATAAACGAGGCATAGCCAATAATGGCCCTATTATGTGGCAGTTTCACTACATCTTCAAAATAAATGGCGCTCCAATCGAACATCGTTCCTTCGGTGGCCATACTGCAAAACGCAATAACTCCCAGCAATACCAAAATCCCCTGTGGCATGGTAAAAAACTTTGTTTTCTCAATCGGGGTATCAGGCTTTTTATAGTGTAATAGTTTTTTCGAGTTAAACACAACATTGCTTAACGATAGTAAGGCAATGATCCAAAAATGCGTATACATCCCTAATTTTAGGTTAACCAAACCCAGGGCAATTAATGCCCCGGTTAAATTCCCTATGCTCCAGGCACCATGGAAAGAACTCATAATGGGCTTGCCATAATAATTTTCGCCCGCAACACCTTGTGTATTTAAAGCAATATTGCAGAGATTACCTGTTATACCAAACAACACTAAAAAAGCTGCCAGCTGCCATCCCGTAGTAGCGAGGGCCAAAAAAGTTAAGGCGATTGCATATAATGGCGCAGTGGCCTTGAGCATTTTTTTGCTACCAAAATGTGTGGTGAGTTTTGCAGAAAAAAACATCGTAATAATCTGCCCGGCAGGTAATGCGAAAAGAATGGAACCCAATTCAGCATCATTCAAACCCATCGAAGCTTTAAAAGTTGGAATCCTGCTGGCCCAGCTCGCAAAACAGACCCCTTGCATAAAATAGAAGGCCGATATTGCGAAACGTACTTGTTTTGGAGAGCTTTGCGCTGTTACAGGTTGATCTTCTGGTGTACTTAAAATTGCCTGTTCTTGCGTGCTTTCTTCCAAAATGATGTTTTAAATTAATGATTAAGCTACAAAGTTCCTTAAATCTATTGGAAATACCGACAATTTTTTAACATTATATCAAAATATTTGCAACGCATCAGGTTAATATATTAGATTTTCCATTTTTCCTCTTCATAGGCACTATTCCAAAACATCCATTCCAACCGCGTGGCCATTTCGAAAGCCAACCACATTTTCTCCTGGGTTTCGGCATTGGCAAGCGCCGCCAGTTGATCGGTAATGGTGATCGCTTTTTCCACTGCTATAGCAAATTCCACACCCGCATACATATCAATCCATCTTTTGTAAGGATTCTGATCACCTTCCTGACGCGAAAAAATAGAATCACCCACCGCTTTATAAATCCAGAAGCAAGGCAAAACAGCCGCCACGGCAACTTCTACATTGGCATAAGCTGCCTCACTGAGGATATAGTTGGTATACAATAACGTAGATGGGCGGGGGTGCACTTCGCTATCCAGACCAAATTCTACAAAATAACTTTCATGTAAACTACGCTCTGCGAAAATGGCGCCAGTAGAAAATCCGGCAAAGGCCAAAACCAGATCAGCATCCTGCATGCGGCTACTGATGGTGCTTAATGTCCGGCCGAATGCTAAAAGATAATAAGCATCTTGTGCTAAATAAAATATAAACTTCTCTTTAGGCAAAGTACCATTGCTCAATTCTGCATTGAAAGGCATTTCTAAAATTTTAGCATAAATAGGGCTAACCCTTTCCCACGCTTTCTCGCTCCACGTCATTGTATAATTAATTTTAAAGGGTCAAAAAAGTGATTTAACGGCCCATTTCCATAACCTGTTGTTATCTCGCTTCCTGCTTGTAATGCCGCACTGATGTAATGTTTGGCTATTTTAATGGCCGGTAATAGGTCGTGGCCCTTTGCCATCTCAGCGGCTATGGCCGATGAAAGTGTGCAACCTGTTCCATGCAGGTTTTTCGAGACAATGTAGGCACTTTCCAATACCACCGGCGTTTCGTTTCCTAAAATGAAAACATCGTAAATCGTTGGCCCTAGTAAATGTCCGCCTTTTATTAAAACAGCTTTTGCCCCTTTTTCGATAATTTTATAACCCGCAGCAATCATCTCATCAAGGTTATTGATCCCCAAGCCTGAAAGTATAATGGCCTCATCAATATTTGGTGTAACCAGATTTACGATGGGGAACAATTTCTCTACCAGTTGCTTAACGGTATCAGGTTCGATTAGGCGATGACCACTAGTGGCCACCATAACAGGATCTAAAATAACCGGAACACTGTGATTATAGGCCTTTAACTCCTTTTCGATTACCTGTACCACTTCTGCACGGTTAATCATGCCGATTTTGATGGCAACCGGCTTTATATCTTCCAATACGGCCTGGATCTGATCTTTAATCATTGCTGCGGGAATGCCAAATACCGACCTTACACCCATGGTGTTTTGAGCGGTTACTGCGGTAATTACCGAGGTTCCAAAACACCCCAATGCAGAAAAGGTTTTTAAATCGGCCTGAATACCAGCACCACCCCCACTGTCGGAACCCGCTATGGTTAATACATTAATATACTTCATTGCTAAAAGACTTCATTTTGTTATACTATAACTTCAGGAGTCTTCAAATGCAGTATGCATTTACGCAATTTTTGCAGACAAACTAATTTCCTACGCCGGCATGATCCGGATCAGGTTCATTTATAAGGTATAAGGTGTGGGGTTTAGGGCATAGGGTTTTTACCTTCCGCCTTTTACCTTTTAGCTTTCACCTATAAAACGGGTATATTCTCAGCCAACTGATTTGAAGGCACCCCTAAAGTTTTATTTCGTAGCGCAATATAGGGCTTAGTTTTTATTCTTTGTTATGATATGTAAAGAGTTGTCAACTTAATAGCGAAAGCCTATTAAAGCTGACAATTCCAAAAACAAAAACCCCGGTATAAAACCGGGGCTAAAACACAATAATTAATAAAGGGATAGAGACTATATTTTATCTGGCTGAAAGAACCTAACGGTACCATCGCCTTCGTTCGAAACAATTAATAAACTTCTTCCATTAGGGCTATCTTTTGCCTTAACAAAAAGTAAACCTTCAGGGGCATCACCTGTAGAGAACAACTGGACAAATTTTGGTGAGGCTGGTGTAGTTACATCGTAAACAGCAATCATATCTGCACGTTCCATCCCTATAAAAGCTAAGGTTTGTCCATTTACCTGCGCAACAGTTACACTTTCTACCTCAACACCTTTATTATCTGAACGGTCGTCGTCATATTTACCCGCATCAATTACATGTTGCTCTAAATCTTTACCAATGTTGGCTACCAAAGCACCGGTGCTTGCATTCAGAATGCTCACACTTCTGCCACCTGTTGAGTACAGCTCCTGATATACTTTATTCGTACCAACCATGGTAAAACCAGCGGTATTGGTTACTGTAAGCCTTCCTAAATTGGCATCTAACTGTAGGGTTGCCGCGTTCGGGAATTTAACCGGATCTAACATAAGATCTTTTACGCGTACTTCTTCTTTTGCATCTTTTGGTGTATAATCCTGTCTGGTATCCCCTTCATTGGCCAGGGCCAGATAAGCTGTACCGCCAGCCGTAAAATAGGAGATGGCATCTGGTAAATAATAAGCTTTGATTGGCCAGGTACCTAAAACTTTTTTACTGTCTTTATCGCTTACATCAAAAGCATTTTCAGCCAGGCTGATGTCTCTCGTGCCCAGGGGATTTATTTTAGTGATCGTTCCTGCAACAATATCTACTTCTGCAACGCCATTATTTTCCTGTAAGGTAACGTATGCTTTTTTTGAATCGGTGCTTACTGCGATATATTCGGGTTCGATATCTTGTGCAAAACTTGCATTTAAACCGTAAATCCTAAAACCAGCAGCAAGCAAAGCTGCCTTTTGTGATTCGAAAGACGAAAAATCTAATGTTTTTACAGAGTAGTTGTCTTTGATGCTGATGATCGAAATGGTTCCTTTAGGATCAACGGTATAAGCAAGATTAGGTTCACCTTCGTTAGCCGACAGGATGTAATTTCCATCCGGACTAAAAGTTACCATATCGGGCATGGCACCAACCGTTATTTTTTTAACTTCTTCTAAAGTG
The DNA here is from genome assembly GCF_032678585.1 of Pedobacter psychrodurus. GTDB lineage: Bacteria > Bacteroidota > Bacteroidia > Sphingobacteriales > Sphingobacteriaceae > Pedobacter > Pedobacter psychrodurus_A. The sequence goes on from NZ_JAVTSN010000015.1 coordinate 143,332, forward strand.
GAGGTTTTTAAAACCACAACATCACCATTACCTTGTTTATCTGCACCATCTAAAGCAATTGCCAATAAACCGTTATTTACTGCCACACTGTTGATACCTGCATTATTTGGATATAAAAGTGTTTTCAGTTTGGTAACCGTTGGATATTTGCTCATGTCAACCACATCAACCTTGGTTCCGCCATCGTTACTTACTACAAATAATTGCTTGGTTAACGGATCGTAAGCAGAAATTTCTGAAGCAAATTCTCCACCTAGATCAATCGAAACCGTTTCTTTAAAGCTGTCGATTTTCTCAGGAACAACAGCTTCTACAGGAGGATCTACAATCGGATCATCAGTTGAATCTTTTTTGCAGGCAGCAAATGCCAATGATGCCATCAGGATGGCGCCAAATAGTTTTTTACAGTTCATGGTTCGTTTAATATCTGAACCGCAAAAATAGCCGCACATAACGCCATTTTTCAGGCGCGGTTTGTTATCATTTTATTAAGAAAATATTAAATAAACTACAGTGTAACCTGCTCGGATTTTTAGTGAACATCGTATGCATTATGCATTTCCAATCAGCTAGGCCTAAGCACCACATCCCCGTTCTACTTAATTCCGGCCTAACAAATTTTTCGGCAGAAACTGAACTAGCCAAACCACTCGCTTTGAAAGAAAAATTTTCAGCCGGCGTTTTTTGTTTCTTTTTGACGCCAAAAAGAAAGAGCTTTTCGGCGGCGGCGAGCCGAGGCAAGGATGAGCTGAAGGGTAAAAAATATTAGTAGCAATCGTTGTAAGATTGCTTCGTACCTAGCAATGACGGAAAGGGGCTAAAGGAAAGAAATATGATATGAAGAGTTGTCAACTTTAATAACCAGCTTGCTAGAAAGTTGACAACTCTAAAATTAAAAAGCCGACAATTTCTTATCGGCTTTAGGTTTTTGCATGAGGGATAGGAGTATAAATCTCCCGATTTAT
>NZ_JAVTSN010000016.1:0-144203 GCF_032678585.1 Pedobacter psychrodurus
AAGTTTTGCCTCTCTTTTTTTATTAAACAGTTATTATGATTTTTACTATCTAGCACCTTTATACATAGCGACTAACGAGTAAACTCTTTTAGATGCAGTCGGATTTCAGTCGAAATTCAAAGTGAATGTTTTCGTTGCCGGGTCATATTTATTAACTGAACCAGGAATGTTAGCAAGTGTTGCATTTCCAATAGATTTCATTGTAACTAAATTTGTTACTGGATCTATCGTTGCCTGAAGATTATCAATACCAGCTACTGTTGCTTCAGCTAATCCTATAAGCAGTTGAGAGTATTGATTCTTAAAAACAAAGGGAGCTATTCTTTCGAAAACTCCCTTTGCTCTTAAAATTCAGTAGAAATTAATCACCTGTTCTAGTCCATTTCTCGACCATTCCTCTTCCTCCCCATGTGTAGTGAAGACCAAAAACTTTGTTTATTGGATCAATGATATCTACACTTTGTATAGAAGTTGCAAAATTAGTCGATCCACTAATAACAACAACACTAGTGATGGAAGTATTGGTACCATTGAACTGAAAAGTGGTTGACCCACTATAAGTATCCGCTACACTTAACGTTTGTAATTTATTGGGGCCAACAGTTGATAACTTAATTCCTGTATCATCGAAAGTTCCAATATTGGCATCGATAGTTCCATAGTTATTACTATAGCTCACACTATAAGTACCTTGCCATATACTTTCAAGTGGCATGCTGAAAATAACTGCTCCAAAGTTTCCACTAACAGTGCCCGACGAGGCAGATGTTATTTTAATTCCCAATGCATTTTCTTTACTTGCATCAAAAGAATTTGGTTTAACCGTTATCTTAAACTTACCTTCTCTCTGACCAGCAGGAATAGTTACACTCGCAGGAAATGTATAAGATGATGATGCTAACTGGCTAAAAGCAGCTCCAGAAACTTTGCTATTATATGTAGCAATTAACGAAGGATCTACTGCCAAGTTTACAACAATGTCACTTGGTGCAACATCAACGCCAGCATAATTAACAATTGCTTCAATTTCAGCAGTAGCAGCATCCGGCTTCAACGTAAAAGGAATAAATACGGGAACAGGTGCAGTAGGAGATGAATTAATTGGAGCAATATTTTTAAATTCTATAATATTCTTGATCGCCCCAGGGGAATCTGGACCAATGATGGTATCATCCTTTAAACAAGAACTTAATCCTGTTATGAAGGTAAGAGCCATCACAATATTGATAATCTTTTTCATAATTCTAATATTTAATTTTATTTAGCCCAAAATATTTTTGAAGTATATTTATTAATACCGCTTGGGATATTACCAGTATTAAATTGAAACTCTGTTAATGGATATAGGATTCTGGTTGGCAATTTATTTGCAGCCGTGGCTTCTGAAACGTTTGAAGCGAAAGTTGCAGTTTTATCCAATGAACCTTCTACGATTGATGGATAACCGGTCCTTCTAAATTCATTCCATGCTTCATGTCCAAATAACTGGTTAAATGCAATGTATTTTTGGGTAATAATTGCTTCAATTTTGCTTTCATTCGTTGTTGCTAAACTGTAGTTTACTACAGCATTAAGTGGATTTGCGGCAATATATGCATCAGCATCAGCAGAAGCATTTTTACCTGCGGTGTTTGCACCAGTATTATCTTTATAAAGATAAGCGAAAGAAGCAACGATTCCATTTCTGAAGTTGGTTGCATCTGCCCCAGGCACTAAACCAGACACATTTGCTTCAGCCTGTAAAAAGTAACTTTCTGCGGCTAACATGATTGGTTGTCCCATATCGGGTCCTTTAAAAATTCCAATTTTGCTATAAGTGGTTGCATTAGTTCCAATAAACCAAGAATTCGGAGACTGACCTCTACCAGCATCAGCACCTTGATAACCCAACTGATTCAGCGTTGTAGCAGCAATGGTTTTATAAACAACTGCCGAACGACGTGTATCAGTAATTTTGGTTCCATTATAAAAAGAAGCAATCCAGTTAGTTACCGCATATTGGCTACCCGAACTAACTACGGCTCCATCAAATCCGTAAGCCCAAGAGTTCCACATTGGGTTTTGCTTTCCGTCTAATTTAGCATAGCCCGGCTGTACAATTGCATCATCAGTAATGAAGCCTACACCTGTATCAAAAGTTTTGTTTGTAAACGCAACTTTAGTTCCACCTCTAGTAACTAATTTAAGCTTTAAAGTTTGGGCAAAAGCAGCCCATTTTTTAGGATCACCTTTGTAAAGTGGGTCCGCAGCAACAAATGCCGGTGTGGCGGCTGTTACTCCTTTAAATACTGTAATCGCCTGATCACATAAATCTGTTATTGATTTATAAATATCAGTTGCTTTATCGTACTTGGGTTGCAAAATAGTTGTTCCCTGATTCGCCTCTGTATAAGGAACATCATTATAAACATCAACCAATAACTGGAAATTATATGCTTTAAGTACCTTTGCGGCAGCATTAAATTCTTTTAATGTTGCATCTCCATTAGATTTATCCAAAACATACTTAACATCTGTTAAAGTATTATAAGTATTCGTCCAAAGTGCCTGCCCGTCTGACGATTGGTAGTTGTATGAAATGATAGAACCCCATCCACTAACCCCACCTCCATTTGCATAGTAACCAGCAACCTGGCCACCAGAAACACTGTTATTATAGGTTACGACATTTGCAGCAGTTGATACCAAAGCAGTAGGCAAAACAGTTTTAACTGAAGCCTCTGTCGCAGTATTCGGATTTGTATTAATATCCAAGTCCTTTTTACACGAATAAACAGAACTTAAAAGTATTACTCCGAATATATATATTGAAATATTTTTCATAATTATATTTTTATAAAGTTAGAGATAAAGTAGCTCCATAAAATCTTGATGGAGGCGTTTGATCCAAACTAGTGAGACCAATTGCATTACCGCTATTTAAATTATCACCCGCACTGTACTCAGGATCTGTATAAACATTAGATTTCGGTAAGAAGATAAATAAATTTCTACCTTGAACGCTGATTCTAGCAGCTTTTAAAACTTTCGATTTAGCTAAAAATTTTGATGGGATATCGTACGCTAATGAAATCTCACGGATTTTCCAGAACGCCGCAGAGGTGATATAGTTTTCCGCAATTCCCGTTCTTGGACCAGCAATTGACCAGTAACCTGCACCACCATCTCTTACTGTAATATTGGTATTTGCAACGTATTGACCATTTGCATCTAAATAAGAAGAATTTGGAATAACAAATCGATCTCTATTGTAGGCCGCTGAATTTATACCAGCACCACTAAAATCAAATGTACTGCCACCATTATTGTAAATCACATTACCTGTGCGGTATTCTGCACTACCATAAAGGCTAAATGCTTTGTATTTTACGCTTAAGTTAAACCCATATGTGTTTTTAGGTTGAGCTTGTCCCAAAACACTAACACCACTTGTAGCAGAAGGGTATCCCGTAAGTGGGTTAACAATAATTCTTCCCTGAGGATCGCGTGCATGGGTTGTACCTTGGATCACCGGGAAAGGTTGACCTTCTATTGCATATGAACCTGCACCACCAGTGTATGATCCAAGTGTTAGTTGCTTTAAATCACCACTAATGAAATCAACGAAATTACTGTAGTGTGAAAAGTTCGCATTGAAGGTTACGTCCCAATCTTCAGTTCTAACAGGCACTAAGGTTATATTCGCTTCGACACCTTTTGAGCTTGTTTGTCCGGTATTTACGAGATAAGAACTATAACCGGTAGCTCCTGAAACCCCTGTTGCTACAGTTTGATTTTTCGTTTTTGAATTGAAATAATTTACTACAAAAGCAATTCTATTTTTGAATAAGCCAGTTTCAACACCAAACTCATATCCTTGAGTAATCTCTGGCTTTAAGCTTTCCGACACTAATCTATCGCCAACAGTTAAGCCACCAACACCATTAAACGGATAACCTGATCCTTGTGTGAAAGTAGGCTGTAAGCTATAGGCACCAAAAGTTGCTGAGTTACCTAAGTTAACCTGACCAACTTTTGACCAACTACCTCTTAATTTAATGAAATCGATTTCTTTAATATCTTTCAAGAATTGAATTGCATCCGTTGGAACAAAAGACAAACTTACACTTGGATAAAAGAATGAACGATTTTCAGGGGCTAGAATTGAAACCCAGTCATTGCGTCCAGTTGCTTCTAAGAATAAATAATCTTTATAACCTACTTTTAATCTTCCAGTGGCACCATAAGATCTGGCTAATGCATCTGCACCAGATGCAGTTGGTGTGTTAACACTATTACCTAGATTAAACAAACCAGGCGTTAATAGTCCGGAAATACTTGCTGTTGTAGTTTTATACTGATCCTGGCGTGCCTGAAATAATCCAGTTAAATCAAAACTAAAATCATTTACCTTTTTCTGAGCATGAGCGATGAAGTCGGTAATAATATTGGTGTTATAAAATAAATTATCAGAGTTACCACCTAGAATATCCTGTTTTTTGTATTCACTCGATCCAACAATGCTTTTAGTATACTCGCTAAAAGTAAAGATATCTGAATATGTTTTTGAACTCTGGTTACGCGTTGTTAAACCAATACGGCCAGTAAAATCTAACCAATCTAAAGGCTTATACTTTAATTCAGCATTACCAATAAAATAATCATTTCTTATTGTTTGTCTGTAGTTATCAGCCATAAAATAAGGGTTATTATAATAAGCATTGAAGTATCCATTTGGATTTGCAAAAGGATTGTTCCGCCAATCACTATAATCTGTTAATGGAGCATTGCCCGGAGCATTCAAAAGATAATTATAGATATTTGAAGTTTGAGTGGTTTGATCCGTACGGTTTTGAGCATAATATGCTGAATAGGTGAAATCTAAAACCTTTGATAAAACACGCGTACCGCCCAATCTTACTGTAGCTCTGTTATATTTATCCCCTGGGGTTGTACCATCAGTTCTTAAATATTGAGCAGAGGCATATAAACTTCCGTTTTCTCCACCTGAAGAAGCAGAAAAATTTGTCATATTCGTCAAACCATTATCCCAAAATTTATTTTTGCTGTCAGTCCATTCATAAGGAACTTGTTGAATAGCGCCATTTTGCAATGGACGTCCGATTGGTCTAATAACACCATCGTAAGCAGGGCCATACTGCTGATTCTCAATTGGATTATAAACCTGAATATCATTATCAGATCCCGATCCGAATTGTTTTTGTAAGCCGGGATAGAAAGCAACTTGTTCAATAGTTGTTGTATTATCAATCTTAATATCAAGGCCAGGGGTCTTTCTGCCCTTTTTCATTGTTAAGATTATTGCACCATTTGATGCTGCCGAGCCATACAATGCCGCTGAACTCGCGCCATTTAAAATAGTAACATCTTCAACATCATCAGGGTTAATGTTTCCAAGAATGGCATTAGGAACAATGGTATTATCAATAACGATTAAGGCTTCATTGTTACCCGTTAATGAGCGCATTCCTCTCAAAGTCACACGATAATTTGGGTTAACACCGCTGCTTACACCCTGGATATTTAATCCAGCAACTTTACCTGCAAGCCCTGAAGCAATGTTTGTTGGTTTTGCTTGTGTTAGGGCTTCATTCTTTAAGGTAGTTTGTGCACTACCGAGCTCTTTTTTACGAACTGTTAAGCCGGCCGCAGTAACTACTACCTCGCTTAGTGCTTTCGAATCAGATTCTAAAACAACATTTAAGGAGCCTGCTGAACCAATTGTTCTGCTTTGCGAAGCATAACCGATAAAGGAGAATTCAAGAACAGATGAACCCGAAGGAACTTTAATGGAATACTTTCCATTAGCATCTGATACGGCACCTGTTTGTGTGCCTTTTACTCTTACACTTACACCAGGGATCGGCAATTTATCGTCCGAGGATGTAACTGTACCAGTGATTGTTCTTTCTTGTGCCATCGCCGAAATTGCGACAAACATAAGTATGAACAAACTTTGTAGAAGTTTTTTCATAATTTGAAAATAGGTTAGTTAATGATTTTTTGAATTGCTAAATATAGTAGAGATCAAGTGTATTTTAACAAATTTTAACAGAACCAAAATTTATAATGACTTTATTTTGACAATCTTACTGTCTGAGTAAAAAGGCATTTAAAGGAAAATTACCCACAAACTGTAGAATATTTTACCCACCTATAACTGTATTTTACCCCAAAACACGCAATAAATGCACAAAAGCAATAAAAATGATAGCAAAAAAACTATGCCAAAAAACATTTTTAAAGATGCTTATGCAGATGCTCCCTATTTAGGGCACAACCAGTATTTCGTTCATTGCAACTTACAAAATCTCTGGCTATAAGGATTAAGCTTTCTAAATTAGAAAACATATAGTGCTTTTTTAATTAGAATTAATATTTGAAGTTTTTCTAATAATGATCTAAAAACAACAAAGCCTTCCAAAAAAAATTTTGGAAGGCTTTGTTATCTAACAGTTGTAACGAGGCTTAATGATCGTCGCCAACAAACTTGGTTCGGTGGTAACCTTTAAGATGGTAAACCGTTCCTGGGGTTGTATCATCTGAAAACACAATATCCAATGCTATCGCATCAGTTGTTGCTTTGGATGATGGGCCAACCGCGCCATTAGGCGTGACCTTTCCATTGGTTACCGTAAAAGTTAAGCCTCCAGGGTAAGTTCCTGCATTGGCAATATTCTGCCCGGAAAAAGTTTTGCTATCGAGGTTTATATTTACTTTGCCAAAAATTGTTTCCGTTGTTGATGGAGACCAAAGATTAGTCAAATTTAGCCACATCTGGCTAGATGAATTATCAGCTGTATTATAGGTAGAGATCCCATAATAATCACCTTCACCGTCAATCTGTACCCACCACTCGCCAGACAGGTCTTGCACCGCTGTACCGCCAACTGGTTCATCCTTTTTACAAGCAGATATGCTTAGTACAAAAAGGGTTAGTATATAAAAATATTTTTTCATCGTTCTATGATTATTGTTTAACAAAAGTTCTAACTGCATCACCATAACCAGGGTTTTCAACTGCCCATGAATAATTGCCCGAAACTAAATTTTTACTTTCCGTATTTGATCCCCAAGGACCGCTATCGGTATTTTGCTGTGGAATATCGATTACACTGCCCGTAGGGTTTACGGCAATTACATTAACCGATGTACCAGTTGCTGCACCACCAGGATTATTCACCAGGTAGGCACCGGGAGCCAGTTTGGTCCATTTTGTAATTGTTCCGGTAGCCGCCCTAAAGTAATTACCCGAAAAATCATTTGCTAAGGCATCAGCTTTAGTATCATAAACCACTACAGATCTTGTTGTTGTTGCCGAAAAACCATCGGTATTTGTAGCCGAATAGGTAATTAAATATACCCCCGCTGTAGCCGTATTTGGTAAACCTGTAACCTTCACCTCAATGGTGCTCGTACCTGCCGCTGCTGTTGCACCCGCATCAGTATAAGTTGCACCTTTTGCTACTGCCACATATTTATCACCTTTCATGGTCAGTATTGGATATATAGTTACTTTAGAGATACCTACATAACCTTCCGGATAATCAAAGGACTCTTTTTTGCAAGAGCTATAAGTCATGCTTATAACTCCCAATATAATTATTGTTAAATATCTTTTCATCTCTTTATCAATTATAAATACTATTTACCCCACCAAACTTTAGTTGTAATTGGCACCTCCGCAGGCGTGTTGCTGTTTCTATCTCTTGATGATGCAGGGAATACCAAACGTTTAGGCAACAAACCCGAAGTAACACCATTTTTTGAGTACACCCATTGGCCAGGGATATAGCTGTCATCAGTTGAATAAACACTACTTTTTCTAGGATATCCGGTACGTTCTTGCTCAAAAAAGGCTTCCAGGCTGTGTGAACCTGCAAAAGAGGCCCATTTTTGCACAATAATCCGCTCCAATTTTTCTTCGAAGGTACCAGTTGAATATACCAAATATGGAGCAGGAATTGCTCCTACAGCTAATCCAACCTGTGCAAAAGCTGCTGTAACACCATTTTGGTACATCGCCGCAGCACCTGCTCCTCCATAATAACGCTCTAAAGCTTCGGCCTGCATCAAATAAGACTCTGCTGCAGAAATAAACCAAACCGGATCTTTTGCTGTTTGTGCAAAAACAGTTGCACCTGCATAAGTAGGTTGTTCGATTGCGGTGGCGGTATAATCACCTTGATTCATCGGCACAGGAGTAGCGGTTCCAAAATAATAATTTACTCTCGGATCATTATTCTCCTCTAGCCAACTGGTAAAAGTTTTACTTGCCCTTAAATTTGTAGTGGTATTTAAACGGCGAACATTATATTCATAAAAAGGATTACTGTTATCTGGCGAACCCTCAAATGTAGCAATGCCTGCACTAGTGGTTAAAAAATTTGCCCCATCAGTATATAATTTTGTAATCCCGGCCTGTGCTTCTGCAGGTTTCGCATTAACCATCCTCAAATACATTTTTAACTTAAGGGTGTTGGCAAATTTAGTCCAAAGGTCCATATCACCACCAAAAAGAAAATCTGTTTTTTCCTGGTCACTATTTAATGGAACACTGGTATAATCTTTGGCAAGGGCCGCATTTATTTCGGCAAGTAAACCTACATAAATGGTATAACCGTCATCGAATTTTGGCTGCAGGTTATCAAGACCTTTTAATGCTTCCGTATAAGGAACTTTATCGTATAAATCTACCAATACCTGATAGGTATAAGCTTTCATTACCGTAGCCATTAAATTATAACGCCAATCACTTCTTGCAACCGCTAGGTTAATCGCCAATTGATAATCGGCCAAAGCACCAGCAAACAGCTCATCATAACTTCCATTTAAGTCGTTACGGGTTAATGCGTACGCGTCAATTGTTTTGTACTGGTTGGAAGCATTTGCCTGTGTATAATATTGAGACCAAATACCGCCCAGAATTGTAAGTTCACCACCAACACGCCCTGTTGTTGAAATCACTCCTGAAGGAAACAATACTTCGGGGGTAGTGGTTTCAATTAGGGGATTGTTTGGATTTACGTTAATATCAAGTGTTTTCTTACATCCAAAAGCCAGAAACACCACTGCTGATAACATCAGCGCTTTATATTTTATATGATTATTTTTCATTACGGGGTAGATTAAAATGAAACTTTTAATGATGCGCCAAAGAACCTAACCGGAGGCGCAGTTCTAAACTCACCAAATTCACTTCCTAAATCATTTCCAAAGTTAGAAACCTCTGGATCGATCGTTTTGTTAGTTTTAGCCAGCCAGGTGATCAAATTTCTTCCAAAAACAGATACACTTGCTCTTTGCGCACCCACTTTACCAACAATAGATTTTGGCAGGTTATAACTTAAAGTAGCTTCTCTCAATTTCAGGAAAGACCTATCTAAAATACGGTTAGCATAAGCATCAGCCTTATTTGATGTCGTATAATAAAAATCATCTGTATTGGCTTCCGTTATCGGGGTGGTATTTTCTACAAATGTACCATCGGCTAATTTCTGAACCGAATTGGGAACAATAAAAGGACGGCGATCGTTATAAGTTGTTTTGGCATCAGCACCTACGAAGTTCAATAAATCGGCAGTTCCTGAATAAAATACGCCACCTTTATGCCAGTCTAAGGTAAATGAAAGTGAAAAGTCCTTATATCGGAACTGATTATTTAATCCCATTACGAAATCAGGAAGTGTAGTGCCAAAGCTTACATTTTCTGAAGAATATACCGGATAGCCGTTTGCATCTACAATAACCTGTCCGCTTGGGCTATAAGTGCGTGATGGTGCTTCGATCACGCCTAATGGTTGACCAACACGGGCTACAAACTGAGCATCGTAAGCGGAATTTAATACCACTTTATCTAATCCGGCAGGTAATTCGGTTACTTTACTGTTTTCTTTTGTAAAGGTGTAATTCAAGGTCCAGTCGATATCTGTCGTTTTAATCGGTTTGATATTTACGGCAAGTTCTATACCCTTGTTACGAACCGAACCAAAGTTGACAATGTAAGAAGAATAACCTGTTGCCGGATCAATAGGCAATGGGATAATCTGATCTTTTCTTAATTTATTGTAATAGGTTGCATCAATACCGATACGGTCTTTTAAAAACCTGATTTCCGCACCTAGCTCAACCTCTTTAACGCGCTCTGGCTTAAAGTTATTGCTATTTAACTGATTAGAAATCGAATAACCCGACACACCAAAAATAGGAAAGGTCAAAGTTCCGAAACCTAATGGCGATGATGTTCTGGTTGCAGTATTAAATACACGGTAAGGATCGGTATCACTACCTGTTTCACCATAACTCGCTCTTAACTTTAAAAAGCTGATCGGTGTTTTAGTTAAATCGATCGCCTGAGAAGCAATAAATGCTAAACTGGAAGCAGGGTAGAAGTAATTGTTATTATTCTGAGGAAGTGTTGACGACCAGTCGTTTCTTCCCGTTAGGGTTAAATACAAATATTTATTGTAACCCAGGGTAGCAGAAGCATAGGCACCAAATAAGCGGCGGTGAGATTCTGCATTGGTAGATGTTGGTTTATTAGCCGAGTTATTGATCTGATAAAAACCTGGTATGGCCAAATCTTCAATGCGCGTACTCAATATTCTTGAACCACGATCATTATAGTTCACACCAATTAAACCGTCTAAATCGAAGTGGCTATTTAGTTCCTTATTGAAAAGAGCATTTAATTTTGTATCGTATTCAAACGTTTTTACGGATCCTTCAACTACATCACCTGCATCAGCTGCTCTCGCCGATCCTTCGATATTGCCACCAGCATTGTAGCTGCCTATACTCGGTGCATTTTTATTGTGCCAGATTTTGCTAATGGCATTATCAACATCCGCACCCTGCTGGAACTGAAAGCTTAACCAGTCTGTTGCTTTATAGTTTAAATTAATATTTCCATATAAACGATCACTCTTATACCTACTTCCATTTTCGTATAGGGCATAATAAGGGTTTTCTGCATATGGGGTAAAATAATTATCTACGTTAAAAAACTTGTTTTTATAATCCTGAAGATCTTTAATCGGGATATCGCCAGGGATCTGTAGGATTTCCTCATAAAATGAAGAACCAATTCCTGAATCACCTCCACCTTGATTGATAAATTTTGTGGTTTTACCAACATAGTTTAAAGAGGCATCAGCAGTGAAATTTCCGTATTTGGTTGATCCTTTTAAGGTAAAGTTATTTCTTTTGTAAGAATCGTTATCTGATGGAAGATAACCATCGCTGTAGATATTTCCATAAGAAAAATATGCCGTGCTGTTCTCATTTCCACCACTCAAGGAAATATTATTGTTCAATTCGATACCAGTGCTTAATGCATCTCTCACATTGTTTTTAATGAACGAGTACGGCTTTAACAGTTGAGAGTTATCAACTACTGCGCCCCAGGTTCTCAATTGCCCATCATATCTCGGGCCCCAGTTCCCATTCTCAGAAGGAATATAAGTACCATCCCAACCTTGACCAAACTGATCCTGAGGTTTGTAAATTGAGGCAACATTGGTTAGGGTAGTCGAGGTAGAAAGATCTACTTTCAACTTACCGGCAGCTCCTTTTTTTGTGGTTACGATTAAAACACCGTTCGATCCTCGTGATCCATATAATGCTGTTGCTGCAGATCCCTTTAAAATACTGATGCTTTCAATGTTGTTAGGATCAATGTCGTTTGCATTGTTACCAAAATCATAATTATCGCTCGAGCCAGCAGTTGAGTTATCCAAAGGCACACCATCCACAACATACAACGGTTGGTTACTACCTGTTATTGATGAATAACCCCGTAAAATAACCTTGGTTGATCCGCCCGGAGCACCAGAGGTATTGGAAATGTTTACCCCTGCTACTTTACCCTGCAAACCGCCGAATAAACTTGCCGGTGCAGAAGCATTAACCTCTGCCGATTTTAAGGTACTTTGAGAATAACCCAAAGTTTTTGTAGCCTTGTTAACACCTAATGCCGTTACCACAACTTCGCCCAAGGCCTTAGCATCGGTAGTTAACGCAACATTGATTACACTCGAACTCCCAACTGGACGGGTTTGAGTTGCAAATCCAATCGAGGAGAACTCTATTGTTTTAGCATCTGAGGAAACTTTAATGGAGAATTTTCCATTCGAATCGGTAGAGGTACCACCAGCGGCCCCTTGAATTTTTACGCTCACTCCGGGGATTGGGAGCTTGTCTTCGGAAGACGTAACTGTACCTGTGATTGTTCGATCCTGTGCCATTGCGCTTATCGCAAAAAACATGAGGATGAACAAACTGTGTAAAAGTTTTTTCATGGTAGAAATAAGTTAGTTAATGTATTTAAAATAATGGGCTAAATTAGAGTTAGTTAGTAGTTCCAGCAAATTTATTTTAACCATTTTTTAACCAATAGCGCCTTAAATACTATCCAATGCGTATTTCTTAACGTAACTTTTTTGCTAACTAATGTTTGTAACTAAAAAGATAGGCATTATACTGTTTTAAGCTATTATTTAAGCACCTGCCTTCAAAAATTATTTTTTTTTGCGAAGGTTAATTTTTCAGTCAAGGGTATATTAAAACAAAAAGCACATTCCAAATCAAATTTGAAAGGTGCTTTTTGAATAGAGGCGGTTTAAAAATCCTACCCCACATGGCATTTTTTATTGCGATGGCGTGGCTTAAAACTTATCCCAGAACAATTTTGTGGTTACAACATCACCGCCAATTGCACCAGAAGCCTGGCCGTAATTACTACCGTTTAATTGCTGTTCATTGCTTGGATAGTTAAGCCTGTTAGGAAACCAGATTTAGCGCCCACTGGCGCAGTAATTTTTGGAAAATCTAATCTTCTTAATTCTGTCCAACAATTAAAGGGTCTATTGTAAAGCGCAATCCATTTTTGGACATCTATTTTCTCTTTCCAAGTACCGGCTGCAGATGTGTATGCAACTAATGGATTTGCGAGATAAGTGGATGCGTCAGTAACAGTACCTCCCCAATATAAAATCGATGCCTTAATCGCATTATTGTAATGCGTTTCTGCATTACCATTAACAGCATATCCTCTTTCAGCTGCTTCTGCTCTATTAAACTCAGTTTCTACATAATCCATCAGTAGGGTTGGAGCATCAGCAGCATAAACTTTTGTACCAGGTTTAGAAACAGCTGACACCGTATTCACTTTCCCAACTATCCCTCCAACATAGGCTCCGTTTGCGTTAGTACTAAAATACTGGGCCAGACGAGGATCAGACAGTTCTAACAATTTGTCTACCAAATCTTTTGCAGCTACATAACCTCCACGTCCACCGGTTACGATATCAACAAAAAGCGGATTTTGGTTTGGTGCACCCGCCAGATATTTAAAAGTCGCTATCCACATCGGCAGAAATTGCACCTGCATCTGATGCTTCGATAGCCGTTTTGGCAACTGCATTGTCTGCATCAGCTAAAATTAAAGCTTGTTGTATCCGCATAGAGTTACCAAACTTTATCCATTTTGAGATATTCCCTTGAAAAATAAGGTCCTCACTTGCAGAAAATCCTGCACTGGCTGTATTAAGTTGGGCAATGTCGGTATTTAACCTTTTCAATAGAACTAAAGAAATCGTCTTTGCGTCATCATATTTCGGAAAAAGATTTTGTTGATCTAGGGCCTGGCTATAAGGCACATTGCCAAATGTATTAACAAGTGTACTATAAGCAAGTACCTGCATGATATCAATAATTGCCAGTTGATTCGATTTTATCCCAGCATTTAATGTCACATTGGCCTTTATAATGGTTGATGATTGGGTTAAATTTTGGAGTACTTCTCTGTACATCGTAGTCCACCACGCTTGAGGAATATTTCTGGTACCGAAGTCGTACTGAGCTTCCTCCTGATAGGTAACCATTGCCCAATGACTGGTCGTAAATCTGAATACATTGGTGTTAACACTAGCACTCGTAACAACATCGCTGTAAGATTTGGTTGCGTAGGAAAACAAAGTCGCAGCTGGAACTTCCGATGGTCTTTTGGTATCAATATTAAGTGATGTAATATTCTTCTTACAAGTTGCAAAAGAGACGAGCATTGCAAAAAATATGATTGATTTTCTCATTTTCTTGTTGATTAGTTAGAATGATAGCTTTGCCTTAATACCTATTGTTCTGGTTGTTGGATATGCTCCACTTTGTATCCCTTGTGCATTCCCAGAAGACAGGTTCTCTTCCGGATCTGAATAAGGAAGGTTTTATGTATAATCCACAAATTCCTGCCAAAAACAGACAGATCAATCCATTTGACAGGACCCCATTTTGAAATCATAGTTTTCGGGAAAGTGTACGTTAATGTAGCTTCTCTTAATTTTACATAACTGGCATCGTATGAAAATGCCGCTTGCGGAAGGGTAGTAGAATTTGCGTCTATCACAACACGTTTAGTATTCACTTTACCGTCTTCAGTTACACCATCTAAAATAACCCCTCCGCTATTTCCACTATTGGTTACCGGATTCCTTACAGGATTACCCAAATCGTTTAAACCAACGGTATTTGGCAAATATCTGTATAGGTAGCATAAAATTGGTCTAACGACCAAACATTGCCCCCAGAGCGGATATCAATTAAGAATCCCAAGGACACGTTTTCATATTTAAAGCTATTATAAATACCGCCGATCCATTTTGGGTTAATATTGCCAATAACATTATTTGTACTTGTAGTTACTTTATAATATCCCTCTTTATCAATAACTTTTTGACCGTTTGCATTGTAGACATAATCTTTGCCCTGAATAGTACCATATGGCTCACCTAAAGTAGCATTAACGCTTATACCCGCCTGAAAACTAGCCAACTGGAGGTTTCTACTGTCATTATACAGCTCCAGGACCTTACTGTTATTTTTTGTCCAATTAATGTTAATGTTCCAGGAAAAGTTTTGTGTTTTAATAGGAGAACCATACAATGAAACCTCAACACCATTATTTCTTATAACACCTGCATTAACATAGGTATTGGTAAAGCCTGTGGCAGCAGAAACTGCAACTGGTATAATCTGATTTTTTGTTTTTGTCAGGTAATATGATGCATCAAAACCAATGCGGTCACCCAAAAATGCCATATCTAAACCAATCTCACTGCTTTCGGTTTGCTCTAGCTTCAATGAAGGATTATTTGTGGTAAAAGGGTAGGCAAATAAAATGCTTGATCCAAATAGATTTTGAGAGGTATAAACATTTTTAGTACTTCCCCAGGGTGCATCATTTCCAACCGTAGCATAGTTGACACGGAGTTTTCCTGATGATATCCAGTTTACCTTATCCTTTAACTGCTTAGAAAACAACCAGCTGCCAGCAATCGAATAATAGTTATATGCGTTTTCACCTTCGGGAAGTGTAGAAGATTTATCTCTTCTAAAAGTACCTTCCAAGGTTAAATATTCATCATAGGTTAGGGTAGCTCCACCGAAAAAGCCATCCACTTCTTTAGGTTCGTAATTTTCTATTGGGGCCGCTACGGCACCAACAGAATTAGAAATGCTATACAACCCTGGCACAATGAGCCCCCCATTCGTAGTGGAAAAAGCGCTATTCAACAAACTCTTTCTGATATTAACGCCAAGCAATGCCTTCAAATTAAGTTGCTCCGTTACATTTTTATCAAAGTTTGCAATAAGATCAAAATTTGTTTCATTGAACGATCTATCCGTACGGGCATAAGAAGCTGCTCCCTGACTCCCTACAGCAACCCTTTCTTCCTGAAATTCATTGTAAGTATCTAAAGAAACACGTCCGAGAATATTTAGCCAGTCAGTAGCTCTATAATTTAAAGATGCGTTCCCGAAAATCCTGCTTCTTGTGTCGTTCTGATAATTCTGGTATCTTATCCAATAATAATTATCAGTATATTTAGGAACCAATCCTTCAGGCGAAGAAGGATCAGCCCAGTTCCATGAAACATTTTGCTTATTTCTAAAATAAGCATCCTTTTGGGCCACTATATCTACATTGGTTTGATACCATTGTCTAAAATTCTGGTTCACATTTAAGCCACTATATCCTGACCCATACCTACCCAAACCCTCAACTTTTGAGTAATTTGCAAGTGCAGATGCGGTTAACCGATCTGTAATTTTGTATGTAGAGCCAAAATTCAATATATTTTTAACGATTTTACTATTGGGTAGTGTTCCCCCGGTCATCACTTCTGGTATAACCCAGCTTGATTGTCCCTTTATCGGAAGCACCATCAAATATGATATTATTATTATTAGAAATTGCTGTTTCATAAAATGTTGAGGGATTGTTTGCCGCAGCCACCCATGGCGTTTTTTTCTTATAATTAGGTGAGTACGGATCAAAGGCGTCCCATTGATACACCAATAGGTTTGGATCAAATTTAGCTCCATAAGACGCATCTTCAGAAGTGGGAACTACCCTTTCCTTAACACCGTTACCCTGAACATCAATCAACAAGAAGCCATCTCCACTTTCATATCCATTTGAATATCCGGCACCATATTCAGTTTGATACTCCGGGAAAGTTGATTTATCAATAGTTCCTATGGTTAAACCACTATTAACGGTAATGCCCATACCCTTATCCTTCCTGCTTTTTGTAGTAATCATAACTACACCATTTGCCCCTCTGGAGCCGTATAAGGCACTTGCCGCAGCTCCCTTAAGAACATTGACGGATTCTATATCGTCAGGATTGATATCTGCTGCCGCATTTCCGTAATCATAACCGCCCCTTCCTCTTCTCTGGTCAATCGAAGTATTATTTGAATTGTCAACCGGAACACCATCAACTACAAATAACGCCTGATTATTCCCTGTTAAAGATTTATTACCTCTGATCACGACATTCGTTGATCCACCAATTGCATTTCCCTGAATGATCTGTAAACCAGATACTTTACCTGATAGAGCAGACGCCGCGTTCGATGATCTTGTTTGTGTAAGTTCTTCGCCTTTCACCTGCTGTGCAGCATAGGATAATGTATTTTTCTTCCTAACTTGCCCCAAAGCGGTTACCACAACTTCATCCAAGGCCTTAGCATCTGAAGATAAGATGGCGTTGATTACATCCGAACTTCCGATCGGTTTGGATTGAGTCGCGTATCCAATGGAGGAAAATACAATAACCTTAGCGTCGGGTGAGACTTTAATGGAGAACTTTCCGTCAGCATTGGTTGAGGTGCCCCCTGTGGCGCCCTGAATTTTTACGCTTACGCCAGGGATTGGCAGTTTGTCTTCTGAAGACGTAACTGTTCCATTGATTGTTCGATCCTGTGCCCATGCCGCTAGTGCAAAAAACATACAGATGAACAAACTCGGTAGAAGTTTTTCATAGTAGATTTAGGTTAATGATGTATTAAAATAATGTAACGAAAATAGAGTTACACGTTAAGCCAAATTTATTTTAATATTTATTAACTTAAAACTATTTAAAAGCACTTTAAATTGATATTTTATGTATTATTACAAATACAATATTGTATATAAAAATATTTTACAGTTTTTGAAATCAAGGGTACTAATAGCTACAGAACACTATATTGCCGAAAAGCGTTTTACCACCCTCCCAAAAATTCCTGAATAAGGGATCGTTCGCTAAATAGACCACCTGCCCCCGGCCGAAGTCCTGCACACCGATCAAAAGACCGGATTTTAGCTCTTCCCTGGCTTTTTTGCCTACCACACCAGCCATTAAACTTTTGTCGTTAATCAAACCCACGTTCCAGCCTTTAGCAAAGGGTTCGTAAATTTTACGGTCTGTTTTTAAACTGTAATAGGTTTTACCTAAACCATAAGAGAAGGGGTGGGTGGCATCGAGGTTGATCTTATAAATCGCCCCTGGTATGGTAGTTTCGAAATCGTCGCGATCCTTATCCTTAAATAGTTGTTTGTTTGCCTCAGGTTTTTCGTCCTTTTTTACAACTGCTTCTTTCTTTTTAATATCGAATCCTTTTTTCTCCAATACACTTTCAATGGCATCTTCCATTAAGACCAGTTTTCCACCCTTGTTTAACCAGGCGGTTAAACCATCACCAATGAAAGGACTATAACTTCCGTCGGGCAGGATTAAAGTATTGATCTTGTTAATGTCTAAATTATTAATGTCCTTCACATTGATGATACTTGGCGAAAGGTTAAGATCATGCTCCAGGTAAAACCAGGCTTCGCCGAATGCTAATGATGAAACTTCCATGCCCGATACAATGGCAATTTTCGGTTGTTTTAACAGGGGGTATACATTAGAGCCGAAATCTTTACCCTTTTCCACAAAACCACTGCTAACCGCCTGAACGGGTTTATCGAGCATTTTGGCAATCAGGGCAACTTTATCTTTCATCCCTTTTATCGAGCGTTCATTTTCAGCCCGCAATACAATCAGGGTGCCGGCAGGGTAATCCTTACCGTTTACAGCAAATGGCTGATCGGCCTGTCGCACCTTTATATTTTCTTTTTGCAGCGCAATTAAAAGGCGGGCATCCTCATTGGTTCCCCAGCCAAATAACCAGGCCAATGGTTTATCAACATCCGTATTCGCCACTTTAGGTTCTTCCAATGCAGAAAACTTGCCTTTAATGCTTTCTTTGCTGGCATAACCTTTTAAGCCATACACATAAGGCAGGGCCCATGCGGTAATATCATAGGTATTAGAATCGGTTACAAAGGTTTGCGGTTCCAAGAGCACATTGGCCAAAACGGCCCTCGATTGCTGCACATTCACAATCAGATCGTTACGGCCAATGTTAAAATTCTCTTCCTTCTGCGTATCATAATCGTAAGCCCTTCCGCTTTTATCTCCTCCAAAAGCAAATTCTATTTTGTTTTTAGTGAGTAATTCTGCTAATTTTTTCAACCGCGATAAGTTAGTCGGTTTAATGATATAACTTTTATAAATGCCCGGAGCAGTAGTTAATTCCTGCTGAAAATACTTTTTATACTCTTCTAATAATTTATTGTGACTTAAAGAGCTTACTTCAAGTGTCGACATCCCTGTGGTAAAATGGTGTGCAATACGGTCTTTTAAAGTTAAAGTATCTCCATCGTTGGTTACCACCGATAATCCGGCCCTGATGCCACCTTGCTCGTAAGTCATTCCGATTGATCCATTGTACAAAGGATAGGTATCGCCATAAGAAGGATAAAGCAGATCAAACCGTTCTTTAGTAAAGTATTGCCAGCCTTCGGCATCAAAATATTTGGCATTGTTTTTCCCAACCACCACCTGAAAACTCTTTTGCCACGGGGTAATGTCCTGATGAACAGGTTCTGCCGCAGGTGCAAAATAGTAAGGCTCGTTATAACCCTGCTCATGAAAATCGACATGTACCTGTGGCATCCATTGGTTGTATAAGGCTAACCTTTGCTGACTTTCAATCTGTGTTTGCCAGGCCCAATCGCGGTTTAAATCAAAGTAATAATGGTTTGGCCTGCCACCTGGCCAGGGTTCGATATGTTCTCTTGATGATGGATCCGAATTAGGTGTTTTACCCACAACACTGTTAAAATAATTGACATAACGGTCTCTTCCATCGGGGTTTAAACAGGGATCAATTACCACAACGGTATGTTTTAACCACCCTGTTGCTGGTTTATTCGTACCGGAAGCCAGCGTATACAGCATTTTCATGGCGGTTTCTGTAGAGTTTGCCTCATTTCCATGCACATTATAACTTAACCAAAGAATAACCGGCTGATTGGTTAAATCGACACTGCTGTTGGTACCTGATGTTAAAGCCAGGTTGTTACTCCTGATCTGCTCGAGCCTCGCTATATTTTCCGCCGAAGAAACAACGGCCACCATAAGCGGTCTGCCTTCGTTTGTTTTACCATATTCAATCAGTTTAATATTTTGAGGAGATGCTGCAGCGGTTTGCCTGAAATAATCGGCAACTTTATGATGGGGCGTAAAGTGAGAACCCAGTTCATAACCCAGAAAATCATCGGGCGATTTTAGCTGTGCTTGTGCGAATAAAACGGAACCAACGGAGATTAGGCAGAACGTTAACAGTCTCTTCATAGGAAAATAATTTACCTAATGTACTAATTTTGTTTTTTGTTGTTGCTAAAGCTTAATTTTACATCATATTTTTTACGATAAGCATGATCACAACCGAAAAATTATACCAATACTACCTGGAAAACCCCGTTATTTCTACCGATACAAGAAACATTACACCTGGTTGCATCTTTTTTGCGCTTAAAGGAGATCTTTTTAATGCCAACGAATTTGCGGTTCAGGCCATCGAAAAAGGGGCGGCTTATGCAATTATCGATGAAGAAAAATATGCAGTAAATGAAAAATGTGTATTGGTAGCCGATGTTTTAGCAACGTTGCAGGATCTGGCAAGCCACCATCGCAAACAGTTAAACATTCCCGTGATCGGTTTAACCGGGAGTAATGGGAAAACAACAAGCAAAGAACTGGTCAATGCGGTTTTAGCAGAGCGCTATAAAACCTTTGCCACTTTTGGCAATTTAAATAACCACATTGGTGTTCCCTTATCCATCTTGTCTATTACCGATGATGTGCAGATTGCGGTAATCGAAATGGGGGCAAACCACCAAAAAGAAATAGAACTGCTATGCACCATTGCCCAGCCCACCCATGGCATTATTACCAATGTTGGCATGGCGCATTTAGACGGATTTGGCGGCTTTGAAGGCGTAAAAAAAGGCAAGGCAGAATTGTATGCCTATCTGAAAGAAACGCAGGGCTACACCTTTATCAATAGGGATAATCCATATTTACTCGAAATGAGTACTGTTGCCTGCCTCAATAAACTGATTTATTACGGAACGGAAAACGGCAATACCATAAAGGGTGCATTAAAAAGCAGTGATCCTTTTATTGAAGTAGACTGGACCAACCATGATGTTTCATCATCTGTAAAAACCAATTTAACGGGAAGTTACAATTTCGAAAATATCCTTGCGGCCATCTGCATAGGTGATTTTTTCGACATGAGCCCTGAAGAAATCAATGCGGGTTTATCGAACTATCAGCCTAAAAATAACCGTTCGCAACTTACCAAAACAGAAAAAAATACCGTCATCTGCGATTTCTACAATGCCAACCCCAGCAGCATGACGGCTGCGCTGAAAAATATCGCTGTGTTATCGGCCGATAAAAAGACCGCCATTTTAGGTGATATGTTCGAATTAGGGCCTGAATCGCCTGGCCAGCACGAACTGATCGCCAAACAGGCAAGCGAAAGCGGCCTTGATCAGATTATTTTTATCGGAAAAGATTTTTACGCGTTTAAAGATGAGGTAGAAGGCACCTTTTTCGAAACACCAGCCGAAGCCGCAGCTTATCTGCAGGAAAACCCCGTTCTAAACCATTTGATATTGCTAAAAGGATCACGCGGGATGAAACTGGAAAGTTTGCTGCAATATTTATAGTTAATTAAATTTCTTAGACCAAATACGTCAACTTTATACAGCGCAACCTTAATTAACCACAGATAAAAAGGATGCACACAGATAAAATCCGTGTTTATCTGTGTGCATCTTTGGTTAAAATACTGAAATTGATGACATTCCCTTAAAACGTACAGGCAATTTTACCATATACATATCGGCCACTAAAGCCAAACTGGCTTACCGCCCTTGGATAAAGGAATCTGCCATTTGAAGTATTGTCTAATCCTCCAGAATAATTGCTTGTGGATACACCGCTTAAATTATTTTCATTATCGCGTGGATCGATGTACAATTTATCAGGATAAACATCAAAAATATTATTGGCACCCACGGTAACCGACCAGGTTTTACTCGCCGCATAACTCACCGAAAAATCGGTTACCCATTTCGGTGCAAAGGTTTGATCCAGTTGTGTCGGCAAAGCGTTAGCTGCAATATTGGGATCGATGGCGTTTAAATAGGTTACCTCACCAAATCTTACTGTTCTGGCCACAAATGAGAGTTTATTCACATTGTAAGTTGCGGTAATATTCAGCTTGTTCTTCGGCACCGAACTTTCGAAACGGGAGCGTTCTAAACGATCGAAAAGTTTTGCCTTCAAAGTCGCATCGCTTTCAATTTTATCGGAGCCCTGGATACTTCTCACCACGGTTTTGTTTACATTGCCAGCAACACTTAAAATCAGACTACTTTTTGCACCCAAATTAAACCTGTTGGTTAACACCACATCAATCCCAGCGGTATTGGTGGTTATGGCATTGGTAAAAAACTGCACACTGTTAATTTGTGCCGATGGATCTACAGTATTTAAAATCTGGTTTACTACACCTGTAGGCACTAAAACACCACCAGAACGTTCGCGGGCATATTGGCTTGAGAAAACAATCCTATCCTTGATATCAATATTATAGGCATCGATGGTGAAGGTAAAAGTTTTGGCAATTTTACCGGCCAAACCTAAACTCCCTGATTTCGAAATTTCTGGTTTTAATGCCCCAACACCAAACTGGGCAACAATTGGATTGGCATTATTTACGGTTAAAACCTGGGTTGCATTGGTACCTACAAACTGCGTACTCTCATTGTTAAAATATTGTTGGTGTAAAGACGGTGCCCTAAAGCCTGTAGCATAAGCCCCACGCAGTGAAACATCACCAAAAAGTTTAACCTTACCCGTAAATTTATACGAGAAATTGGAACCGAAATCGCTATAATTTTCGTAACGGCCAGCAGCACCTAAAGTTACCCTTTGTCCAAATTCAGCTTCAAGATCGGCATAGGCGCCCACATTGTGCCGCGATTTGTCCAATGCATTACTGGGTTTAAAACCTGGAAAAACCTGCGCGCCCGAAGCGGTAGGGGAAGTGCCAATCAATCTTCCGCCATTTGAGTAAGATAACAATTCACCCTCTTTAATCTGATAGTTATCTACCCTAAATTCTGCCCCAAAAGCCGTATTTAACGAAGTTAAAAATCCCCCGTCGAAAATGTGTTTTTTGCTAATATCCAGATTGCTTGTGTTTTGTCTGAACAGCAATTCGCCGGCGTAAAAGGAAGTTGGACTTGTTCCGGTAGGCAAGGAGGCATTTACGGTATTATTGATATTAAATGCGATGGTATTCTCCCCGCTAGTATTGCTCAGGTCGTAATCCCAGGTGCCTATTTTACCTCTTACTCCCGCAGAAAATGAATAATCATTGATTTTGGTATCGATGAAAGGCAAAAATCCGTTAGGATAGATGGATAAATCAATCTGCGTAGTTTGGGTAGGCAGGCGATAAAACCCCGCCGCGCTTCCGGTTTTATGTGTAAAACCTGCGGCATAGTACAATTGGGTTGTTTTGCCAAAATTAAACTGTCCGTTTAAGAAACCGCCACCGTTTTTAGAATCGGAGTTCCCCACACGCATATTGTTTCTATCCAGACCGTTTGCTGCTGCCCTGGCATCATCCGCAGCCTTTAAGCTGGCAAAGCGGGCCTGAAAAGCAGCTTCAGTTTCTGTTGCTCCTTTGGTTGGACTTGCAGAATATAATAATGGGCGGGTATCTAAACCACCTCTGTTGGTATAACCTCTCTGAAGGTACTGTGCAGCAAAGTTGATAAAACCCTTATCGTTTTTAAATGCCCAACCCTTGCTAAAATCAACCTGAAAGGTTCTGCCATCACTAAAATCGCGATCTAAGGCACTTGATGAAGATTGGCCAAAGGAACTAGAGAAACTATAAGGTGTTACCTTTTTTAATACAATGTTGATTACACCGGCAATGGCATCTGATCCATACTGTGCCGCCGCACCATCGCGTAATACCTCGATCCGCTCAATTGCCGAAACGGGAATGGAGTTTAAATCGGTACCAACAGAACCACGCCCAAATGTGCCGTTGATGTTAACCAGGGCTGTGGTATGCCTGCGCTTTCCGTTTACCAGTACCAACACCTGATCGGGGCCTAAACCACGTAAAGATGCAGGATCGATATGGTCTGTCCCATCAGAAACCGTTTGCCGGTTGGAGCTAAAAGAGGGCGCCACGAAGTTTAAAATCTGTGTTAAATCTGTTTGGGCAAACACCTTAACATCTTTAGATGAAATCAGATCTACAGGAACCACACTTTCAATATTGGTCCGCGGAGTGGATCTTGATCCGATCACCACCACATCACTTAAGAGTTCTTTCGCATCCTGCAAGACGAAATCCATTGTTTTTACTGTATTGTCTATATCAACAGCTACTTCGGCCGTTTGGTAACCTGTAAATGAAATCCGGATTTTATATGCCCCAGCGGCCGGAAATTTTAAGGCATAAAGCCCATTTCCATCAGAAGAGGTGCCCACTTTTGAGCCAACTACCTGAACGGTAGCACCTGGAATAGCCAGACCGGCAGAGTCAGTAACCTTACCCTTTAAGCCTTGCGCAAATAGTTGGGTAGTGATTAAAAGAAAGAAAATCGGTAGCGAGTTTTTGAGTAATATTTTGATCATAGTTCATAGGTTTATAAACAATAATAACAATTTTATTACAAATATTTATGCAACAAGCCGTTATTCCCGAATAAAATTTCGAAAAACAACTGCAGAAGCAAATAACTGCGCTTTGTTGATCTGGAAAATCGAATTACAGAATGATCGACTAAGAATTAATTATAAAACGGGCGTTTATTGAGCAAATTCAACCAAAACCCCGGCATCACTCACTTCCAAAAGAGGATTATCGCGCATATTCTGTTCAATTTCGATAGCAAACTTGCCATTTTTTGGAAAATGATAACCGGTAAGCATTGGTAAGTTATACGTAAATAAATTCCCC
Source organism: Pedobacter psychrodurus (assembly GCF_032678585.1). Taxonomy (GTDB): domain Bacteria; phylum Bacteroidota; class Bacteroidia; order Sphingobacteriales; family Sphingobacteriaceae; genus Pedobacter; species Pedobacter psychrodurus_A. Next base: position 24,718 of record NZ_JAVTSN010000016.1, read on the forward strand.
GAACCACTGCCTAGCCATTCGCCATCGTTCTTGGCCAGCTTATATTGATAACGTTTGGTGAGCATATTTTTTCCATCTCTAAAATGGGCAAGAATAAAGATATTGGCGTATTTATAATCCGCAGTATGCCGCAGTTTAAAATAAATATTATAGGCTTTGGTATTATCCTTAATTTCAAAAGAAGTAAGAATATGCCTGCGGTAACTCCATCTTCGATCGGTAATTTCTACATTACTATCAACCACACTCTCCCTACAGCCAACAAACAGTGAAGTCACCAATAAAAAACCAAGCAAAAATAGTTGCTTTTTACTCTGCAGCAGGTTTATTTTCTGAGCCATTGTTATTATTTCGGCGGTTATTGTTTTTCCTACGGTTATTTCTGCTCTTGTTTTTGCTCTGTTCTGGTTTAACACCATCCGCAGAAACCTCTCCATCTGCCTTTGCTAAGGGTTTTGGCCCTTGCTGCTGTGGTTTTGACTTATTATTTTGCGGTTTTGGCCCGTTAATATGCTGAGGTTTTGGCACCGCCTGCTGTTGAGGTCTTGGTCCGTTTGGTTGTGCTTTACCAGCTTGCTGAGGTTTTTGCGACCTGTTGTTTAGTCCTACATTTTTATCTCCAGCAGGAACCCGGTCTCTTCTGTTTTGATTATTGTTGCTGCGGTTATTCTTCTGATTATTATTTTTGTTCTGGTTGTTTTTACCACGCGAACGTTCATCCAAACGGGTTAAACTATCCTGACCAACTACATTTTCATAATCGAAAGATTTCTCTACCACAACTGGCGCAGCAATCTGAACAGCCTCTTCTTTTAAGTTAGGCGCCTTTTTGCCGGCTTTGTTCATCGCCATGATCTCTTTTACGCGGGCAGCTTTAACCGGAATCCAGTTTTCATCGCCCTGGTAACTAAACCACATGATTTTTTTGAAAATATCTGTTTTTTGGTGGCGTGCATAACCCGCCTCAGTATCTAAGTTTTCGATTCTATCCGGAATATCTTTTAAAGCATCCAGATAAGTATCCAGCTCATAGTTTAAGCAACACTTTAACTTGCCACACTGACCAGCAAGCTTTAACGTATTTAATGATAGGTTTTGATAACGCGCAGCAGCTGTTGAAACTGTTTTAAAGTTGGTTAACCAGGTAGAGCAACATAATTCGCGACCGCATGAACCAATTCCGCCTAAACGGCCAGCTTCCTGGCGCATTCCGATCTGGCGCATTTCGATCCTGATGCGGAAACTTTCGGCCATCTTTTTAATCAGCTCGCGGAAATCTACACGACCATCAGCGGTATAAAAGAAAGTGGCTTTGGTTTTATCGGCCTGATAATCCACATCACTGATTTTCATCTGCAAACGGAGATCGAGTGCTAGTTTACGGGCTTTGTGCATGGTTTCCCATTCCATCCCTTTGGCGGCATTCCATTTCTCCACATCAGCCTCTGTAGCCTTGCGGTAGATTTTTTTGGTTACCTGATCCATCGCAGTTTTACGGCGTTTCATCTGGATGCGCACCAATTCGCCGGTAAGCGAAACATGCCCAACATCGAAACCGCCAGTTGGCCCTTCAACCGCAACAAGTTCTCCGATTTCGAGATAAATGTTATCGTTGTTCAGGAAAAACTCCTTGCGTGAACCTTTAAATTTGATTTCTGTAACCTGAAAAGGTTTATAATTAGCAGGCATATCCAAATTAGATAGCCAATCGTGAACTTCCATTGTTTGGCAACCACCGGTGCCGCATGAGCCATTACTTTTGCATCCATTAGGGGTACAACCACCGCCTGTTGAACAACTTCCACATCCCATATTAATTGTATATATATTGAGTCCCCGCAGGGAGCGTTTTAAACTTGATAATTTTTACCAATTGTAAAGATACATCTAAAAACAGAATTTTCGGGTTTGCGTTTCTTTCAATATGGTAATGTGCCTTTTCGAGCTCGCCAATTATGGCCTCTGCCATTTGCAGGGTAAGTACGTGTGTACTCAGCTTTTTTGCCGTTTCGAAGGTCAATGGCGGCAATTTCACCAGTTCTTCGGCACCACTTAAAATCAAACAGCATTCGCGTAAATAATTTACACCATATTTTAAAAAATTCTTTTGGTTTTCTCTTCCCCACTTCGCCGCCTCATCCGTAAACTCGATCAAATCGGGAACTTTATTGCCAAAACCCATCCTCAACCAGGCGGTAAAGGTGCCAGAACTGTCGCTTTGTGTATCAGCAGCCAAAGCTTTGGCTTCAATTAAGTTTCCATCGGCCAAAAAGGAATAATCAATGGCCTGATGTTCGTTTAATCCGCTGCTATTTAATAAAAATCCCGTCACCTCTTCTGATGATAATTTCGGAATTTTCACAATCTGCGTTCTGGATAAAATGGTGGTTAAAATCTGATCCTGACTTTGAGCAATTAAAATAAACAGCGTATTTGCAGGTGGTTCTTCAATTAATTTAAGCAGTGCATTGCCCGCTTTATCCAAATATTCGGGCAGCCACATGATTAAAACTTTGGTTTCGGCCTCAAAGGCCTTATAACTTAGTTTTTTAATAATATCGTGGCATTCGGCAATGTTAATATTGGCTTGTTTGTTGGCCGCATCGAGTTTTGACCGCCAGATATCGATGTCGAAATAAGGATCCTGCATCACCATATTACGCCATTCTTCTAGCACATCTACCGCGATTTTTACGCTTGCTGAGGCAAAAAAGGGATAGGAGAAATGAAGATCAGGGTGAATCAAACGTCCATATTTTCTACAGCTCGAACATTCGCCACAGCTATCATTTTCACCTTTATTAAGGCAATTGATGTATTGTGCATAGGCAATGGCCAAAGGCAGCGCACCAGAACCGGCGGGCGACAAAAACAGTTGTGCATGGCTAATTCGGTTTTCCTTAACCGTTTGCACCAATTGTTGCTTCACTCTTTCCTGTCCGATGATTTCTTTAAACTGCATTTGGTGCAAAATAGTAAATAGATATGAGATTCACAGCCTCGTCATTCTGAACTTGTTTCAGAATCTTTATTTTTTAGATTAAAACGACATTTTATTTATTAGAAAAGCAGGCTCCGGTTTGCTTTTGTTCGGTTCGGTCCCTCTTTCCGCTATATCCCAAATTCAACTAATTTGGGGATGCCGCTGCAATAGGGTTTAGATTGGTCCTGAAGAAGCTTTTTGCCGAAAAAACCCATTTCCTAAAAAACCTTACCTTTGGCTTTTATTTTTTTCAATGGTGTAAACGCCTTACGCCAAACACCAAACGCTTATTTATACATGGCACGGATCCTCGCATTTGATTATGGCACAAAACGCATCGGTATTGCGGTAACCGATCCTTTGCAGATTATTGCAACAGGCCTGGATACGGTGCATCCGAAAGATGTGATCGAATACGTTAAAAAATATATGCTTACTGAGCAGGTAGAGGCCTTTGTACTGGGCGATCCGAAACAAATGGATGGGTCTCCGTCTGATTCGGCTCAACATGTAAAGGGTTTCGCCACGCTGTTAAAAAAGTCGTTCCCTGATATCCCAAGGCATTGGGTGGATGAACGGTTTACCTCTAAACTGGCCCATCAGGCGATTATGCAAAGTGGCCTAAAGAAAATGGACAGAAGGGATAAAGACCGGGTGGATACCATTGCCGCAACCATCATTTTACAATATTTTATGGAAAGTAACCGTTTATAACCAACAAATGAGCCTGATAAACGACGATTTACAAGATTTATTAATTGCCTACTGCGAACCTGAAAGCGAGCTGCTACAGCAGATAGACCGCGAAACCAACCTTAAAGTTTTAATGCCTCGTATGCTTTCCGGTCACTATCAGGGCAGGGTTTTGAGCATGCTCAGCAAAATGGTTTCGCCAAAACGCATTTTAGAAATCGGCACTTTTACCGGTTATGCTACCTTATGTTTGGCTGAAGGGCTAACTAAAGATGGTTTGCTGTATACTTTGGATATTAATGTAGAACTGGAAGATATGGTGCGCAGCCATTTTGAAAAATCAGCATATCACGATCAGATCCAATACATCCTTGGCGATGCTACCGCTACAATAGCCGGTTTAGACGAAGTTTTCGATATTGTTTTTATCGATGCGGACAAAAAAAATAACGGCACTTATTACGATCTGATTTTCGACCGCGTGCGCCCTGGTGGGATTATCATTGTGGATAATGTACTATGGAGTGGAAAAGTACTTCACGAGAAACAAGACAAAGACACCAGAAATATTACTAGTTTTAATGTAAAAATAGCTGCAGATGAACGGGTTGAAAAACTGATATTACCCGTTCGGGATGGTTTGTTTGTGATTAGGAAGAAAGCTTAACATATAGTGGTTAATCGGTTAATTGTTTAAATCGGTTAATCGTACAGTTAACCAATTAAACAATTTGTACAGTTAACCATGACTAAAAAAATCTTTACTTTTTGCTTGCTCCTTTTAACAGGAATTGTCGCAAAGGCGCAAGACACAGAAGAATATATTGCCGAGCATGTAGAATATGCACAGGGTTTAATGCACGATCATAAAATTCCGGCCAGTATTATTTTAGCGGTTGCCATACACGAATCGGCAGCGGGCAACAGCAAGATTGCGCAACACCTCAACAATCATTTTGGGGTAAAAGGGCCAAACAACAATGCCGAAATCCGCTCCTCATACCGCGATTATTTAAATGCGGATGAATCTTACAGCCATTTTGTCGAAATTATGGAAACGCGGGAGCCTTTTAATAACCTTTTTGCAAAATACGATCAATACGATTATCGGGGCTGGGCTAACGGCATCCGCCGCTGTGGGTATGCCAGCAGCAGAAGCTGGGCGAGTCAGGTAATTGGTTTGATCAAAAAATACGAACTCTATCAATACGACGAACGGCCAGAAGGTTACGAAGAACCCGTGTATGCCACGCCAGTACGCCACCGCACAAAAAGCAGAAGAACAAGCAAAACTTATACCGTTAGATCTGGCGATAACCTGGGTGCAATCGCTAAAAAGAAGGGCACTACGGTTAAAGCACTGATGCAGAAAAATGGCATGAAAAAGGTTAACCTTAAACCAGGACAGAGAATTAAGTTTTGAGTTGGGAGTCCCTAGTCTCGAGTCCAAAGCCCAGTTTGCAATTTTCAGTTCACAGTTAACCAATTAAACGATTTAAACAATTAACCATATACACCACCAATGCGTTCATCCAATCATTATATTCTATTAGCGGCAATCCTTGTTTTATTTAGCGCATGCGGTTCGCGGAAGTTTTCCAAAAACAATAAACAGATCGAAAAAGCAGCCAATAAGGCCAATAACAATTCGTACAAAAGTTACAATACTTTAAGTTATATTGATGAATTTAAAGGAGTAGCGGTAGAAGAAATGAATGCAAACGGCATTCCCGCAAGTATTACTTTGGCGCAGGGAATTTTAGAATCGGGTAGTGGAAACAGCGATCTGGCCAAATATGCCAATAATCACTTTGGCATTAAATGTACTTCCGATTGGAAAGGGAAAAATTATTTCCGGGATGATGACCAGAAAAACGATTGTTTCAGGGTATATAAAGATGCACGCGAATCTTTCCGTGACCACTCTGAATTTTTAAAGCGTAAACGTTATAGTTTTCTTTTCCAGCTGGATAAAAACGATTACAAAAGCTGGGCACAGGGATTAAAAACAGCTGGTTATGCCACCAATCCAAAATACCCTGATCTTTTGATCAATACCATCGAAAAATACCAGCTTTATCAATACGATCAATCTGAAAGTGAAAAGCAGAAGATTGCGCGTGAGGATAGGGTTTTTACAGAAATCAATCAGAATATCCCGCAAGAAAAAGCCAAGTTTACCCCTGTTGAAACCCCTCCTCCAGGTGCGAAACCAATTCTTGCTGATGGTACCTATACCGTTGTTAAAGGCGATACCTTATACAATATTGCGAAACGTTTTAATTTAACCGTTGATCAGTTAAAAATGCTGAACGAAATGAGCACTGATGCCATTAAATTAGGTCAGATCCTTAAGGTTAAATAATGTTAAGTACAAACATTGCCTGCCAGATATTTGTAGTTTTGTAGTCTGATGAAATTTATCTTCACCCTTATTTTCGTTTTAGGCTGTTCTACACTGCTTTTTGCACAAACAAAACCTGTGCAGGGTATTGTTATTGACAAAGAAACCAGGCAGCGATTGGCCAAGGTATACATCTACAATATCCGCACGGGCGATGGTTTATACAACAATACCAAGGGAGAATTTAGTACTTATGCGATCCCGGGCGATACCCTGGTTGCCGCTCTGTCTGGTTATGGGGTAGATACCATGGTGTATAAAGGGCAAACGGCGGCTTATTTTCAATTGAAATCGCTGGGAATTAGATTGAGAGACGTGGTTATTCAAAGGAAACGATTAACTCCTCAGCAGCAATACGAGAAAAATGTTCAGGAATACCGCTACCAAACCATGAAAGGCAGCAGTAAAGATCTATTAAATCTGGGTAATGGTGGAGTTGGTTTGGGTATCGATGCCATTTATAATTTATTGAGTAAACAGGGGCGGAATGCCCGTCACCTGCAAAAGATCCTTGAAAAAGATTATCGTGAAGATCTGATCGATTACCGTTTTAATGCCAATTTGGTACGTCAGGTTTTGGGCATAAAAGATGATGAACTGACGGATTTTATGCAGCAATACCGTCCAACATATCAATTTGTATTAGACGCGACGGATTATGCCTTTAATTTATTTATCCGAAATGCCTATAAAAGTTACCGGTTAAACCCGAAAGCCTTACAATTGCCTACATTACCCAAAATAACGATTGAGAAGCTGTGAAAGCGCCAATCCTCATCGTTAAAAAACTTCCGGCAGCCGGCATGGCGCTATTTCCATTTATTCTGCTAAAATCGGCAAGGCTTAAAAGCGATCGGGAGATCATTAACCACGAAAAAATCCACTTACGCCAACAGCTGGAATTGTTAATCTTTCCATTTTACATCCTATATCTTTTGAATTACCTGATTAACCTTTTCAAATACAGAAATCACGATTTAGCTTACCGGAACATCGTTTTCGAAAAGGAAGCTTATGATCATGAAAATGACTTGAATTACCTGAAAAATGGTAATTGGTATGGCTGGATCAAAAAGATCTGAAACTGGGCTTTTCATCTCAATTTCAATTGTCAATCTGACAATCATTTTAGTAAATGCTTTTTATCTCTAAAATTTTTCTTTTTCTTTGTAGGTAATGAAGAACTGTTTAGCTGCCATCATCCTGATTCTAAGTTTCTGCTCTACAAAGTTATATGCACAGGAAATTGATACGATCCCGATCAATACCAAAGACCTGAACATTAAATTGAAACGCAGTCCACTGCCAAGCAGACAGGGCCCCTTAAACTTTGAGCCCGTAAAAATTAAACCTTTGGTTGTAAACGCCAAGATTAATTACTGGAAAACCAGAACCAATATCGGCATCAACGTAAATCAGGCACAGTTTAGCAATAACTGGAAAGGTGGGGGTACAAACTCTGTTGCCGTTGGAGGCTTGGTAAACTGGAAAGCAGAGTACAACAAAAATAGCTATAGCTATGTAAGCGAGCTTGTTTTGCAGTACGGAAAAATAAAAAACAAAGATCAGTTACAAAAGAAAACCAACGACCGTATTTTTTGGGACAATAAGGCTTCTTTTCAATTGTCGAAAAGCTGGTTCTTCTTCGGTTCGGTAAGTTTCGAATCCCAGTTTGATAAAGGTTTCAGATATTATAGAGATGGAAATGGGGACGAGCAGGCGGTTTTAATTTCAAAATTTATGGCACCTGGTTATTTAACAGAATCGATCGGTTTTGAATATAAACCTGTTACCTATTTCTCCACCCGTATTGGTACGGGTACAGCCCGGCAGACCTTTGTGCTCGATACAGCGGTTTACGACAGCAAAAACGAGGTTTATGCGGTTGAAAAAGGAAAAAAGTTTAAAAATGAGCTGGCCTTCCAGGTGGTAAGTGCATTTGATAAAGATATTTTCACCAATACGAACTTAAAAGCCCGTTATGCGATGTTTATCCCGTATAAGGATTTTAAGGCGAGTAAAATTGACCACAGGTTAGATATTGCTTTAACAGCAAAAATCAACCGGTTTATGAATACCAGTTTAACAGGCGTACTATTATTTGATGATGATACCGGTACGAACAAAATACAGGCCAACCAGACGTTGGCCCTGGGTTTTGCTTTTACCTTCCCGAGGTAGCGGTGTAATTACCCGCCACCAACTTTACCAATCTCCCAATAGGGTAGGGTAATAATCTGCTTAAAGTTTACGCCTCTTTGTTTGAGGTACTTTTTAAACTCTTGTACCGATTTGGCCCTGCCTGTTAGATAAAACGTGGCATTTTGCCACATTTCCCAGCAGATGGGGTGCATATTTTCCATCCAGTTAATGGCATTTTTTGCAGGAGCATTCACATCAGCGGGTACGGTATCGATTAATAACTTAAGCTGATCAACAGAACTGAGGTTTTCTTCCTGTAATTCCAAAACACCAAAGTATTCCACATCCTCGTCGATTACTTTTTTCCCTAACGATTCGTATAAACCCAAACTGGTTTCATCACCAAAAAAGAAATGCTGATTCGCTTCTTCATTATACTTCACCTTTGCCCGGTCTACAATGAGCCTTAAAAGGTCACCTTTTTGGATATTTACAGCCAAACTATAGCCTGGCCCCTGTCTGTTGAGATAGAATATCACTTCGCAGGTTTCGTTCACTTCATCAAAGCCAGATAGGGTATAATGCCTGTATTCATTGGCATTTACCCTAAATAACACTTCGTTTCCGGGTACAAATTTGGCGTCGAAAAAATCTCCTTTGAAAGTAACACACTTTAAGTTGCTGCTCAACATTTTAGTTTCTACAACTTCTACTTGATATATTTTATTGCTGATCACTTTTTCCATTGTGTTGGCCAGCCATGAAGGTAATTTAGGCATCGTATTCTTTTGTTTAGTAACTTTGAACAAAAGTAGTTGTCTAACAAACGGATCTTTTTATACCAAAAGGATTAAAGTTTATATCAAAAGGATTTTATGGCCTTAAACATTTATGATGGCGACGAGAGATATTATATTGTAGGGAACACAATCGACAATATTGCCCTAAATCAGGCATTGGTAACCGAGCGGAGAGATAAATACAGCTTTCCTTTTGGTGATGCTGAGATTGTAGAGATCGCTTTTTCTGGTATTTACATTGTTTACGGCGATATGCTTGTGAAAAAGAGCCGCCTGCGCATTAAATCTTTTGATGAGCCTGATATGGTAGAGCTTCATTTTTCGATTACAGGGGGTGGGATCATGGAAAACTACCTCACCAATAAACGCCTGGATATCAAAGCCAATCAGCACAATATTATCTATAGTCCTGATTTTGACGGGATGGCCGAGTTTACAGGGGGCGTTACACATAAATTTTTTGAGGTAAATTTCGAAAGATCACGTTTTATCGATTTAACCAGCGAGAGCAGTATCCTGTTAAAGAATTTTGCCGAAAACATCATGAATAACCGTTCGGTGGAAATCTCTTCAGAAAACCTGCCGATCAGCCTGGCCATGCACAGTTGCATCAACGATATTATGAACTGCCATTTTACAGGCGGGTTAAAACTGTTGTTCCTTCAATCTAAATGTTTGGAGCTTTTGGCCCTACAGGCACAGGCATTTGAAGAGGCGGCTAAGAAAACTGAAAGCCCTTCCCTTAAACAATATGATAAAGAGCGTATTTATTATGCCAGAGAATATCTTTTAGCCAATGCAAACCACCCTCCATGTTTAACCGAACTGGCCAAAATTGCAGGCATAAACGAGTTTAAACTGAAACATGGCTTTAAAGAAGTGTTTAAAAATACTGTTTTTGGTTATTTAAGCGATTACAAACTGATGCGTGCCAAAGAATTGCTGGCCGATAACAGTAAAGACATCAAGAACATTTCCGACGAACTGGGTTATTCTTCTGTTCAACATTTCAGCAATGCCTTTAGCAAGAAATTTGGGATCAGTCCGGGGAAAGCGCGTTGAGTTTGAGGTTTAGGGTTTGGGGTTTGAACGTCTGTATTAGCCTATGGTTTAAACCCAAGGCTAAGAATATTTAGCCTAAATGCAATATTAAACCTTCTTCCTTTTTTTCTTCAGATCAAGATAATCGACATAATACAAAACCTTTACCGAAAGACTGTTATTCTGCGGGGCATTTAAAATTCCGCTCAGGTTTTTATTGTAGCGCTGTGTATAAAAATTATCGGAGGTTTCTGCAGCATCTTTATAAGAAACAGATAACGTGCTTCCAGGTGCAAACTGCCAGGTGTAGATTAAATCGATGTTGAACACATTATAGTTTCTGTCCAGTCCGTTTAACGGCGCTCCGTTATAACCGGTCAAATTCCCATCGGGTTTAAGCAGGAAAAATTCTTTATTTCTTCTGTCGCTCCAATAATGCCTCAACACTACCGTAAAGCCCATTAAATTGGTAAAAGTATATTTTGCATCAAAGGAGTTTTCCACCGTTCTACGGTCGTATCTAGAGAAAATCGCTTGATCGCCCTGTGCCTTTACCCAGTTTACATAATTGTAGTTCGGATTAAAATTAAGATCCAAACCAAAAGCGATTTTATCATTTAACCTCAGGTTTTGGAAAAAGTAAAAGTTGTATTCTTTACCCTTAAAAAGCTCTTGTTCCCTGTAGCGTATGTTTCCACCAAAATTGTAAGCCTTGGCACGGTTGGGGTTAATGTATAAAACAAAACTATAACTTTGGGGCGCCTTATATACCTGCCCGTTTCTCGATTCGTAGAAATCATTTTTTGCGGCTGTGTAAATACCATTTATTTCTGCCGACCAAAGGTTTTTGAATTGAACATAAGGACCGCCTTCTACAGAAAATGTTTGAAAGCTGCCCGGCATCGCTCTGCGCGAGTATAAAACATTAAAATAGCTAAGTAACTGATTGTACCAACTGCTTGGTTTATAAACGTTGTAATGGAAATCTGCAACCTGATCTAAAAAGTTGTTATTGGTAAAAAAGCCTAAATCAGAGGGATCGAATTTATCATCGGCATATTGCTGCGAATAACTCCAGAGAAAATTACCACTCTGTTTACCAAACTTAAGTCCATAACTATATCCGGTACTGGTTTCTTTACCCTTTAAATAGCTCATTTTGCCACTTCCGTTGACAAAATATTTATTGCCCTTATTGTTCAGGTTAAATAGTAAAGCAGTTACGTTGGCATCGTAAGCGGTGCCTTGCCTCAACACATTGGTGTTGATAAATGTTGCAGAACTATTGTTTTTTAAAGACTGATCGAAAACCAAAATATTATAGTTGGTAAGCGGTTGGGTTTCTACTTCACGGGTATTGCCCTGCGCATCCTCCACTTCGGTCTGCATGCCGTTGGTTATCGCATTAAAAATTCCGATCCCGAGTCCTTTTGCCGTACGCCCCGAAATTTTTGTGGCATTAAGCACCTTGGCTTCCGTTTGATCTTTTATAATCTTGTCGCCGTTGCCCACTCCACTGTAATCATAGAAAGAAGGGATAGAACCGATACGTTTCGAATAAAACAAATCTCCTTTATTAAAAAGCTCCGTTCCTTCAGTAAAAAATTGCCGGTTTTCGTTAAATTTCACTTCGAAAGGGGTGAGGTTTAATATCCGGTTATCAGATTGTACCTGACCAAAATCGGGCACCAAAGTCATATCTAAGGTAAAACTGTTATTGATTCCGTATTTCACATCCATCCCCCCGTTAAAACGTGAAGTTGTATTTTTTACGCCCAGCAAATTAACCGGATAATGGTTTACATAAGCCGAAATGTATGGCGAAAAGGATAACCTTAAAGGTGGTTTAATATCTTTAACGCCCATCCAAAGCCCTTCCTGATTGATAAAACCGTTTACTTTAGGATCAACAAAATTCCAAAAAGTTTGTGTATTGCTCCGTTGTATGCGCCTGCTAAAATTCAGTCCCCAGTTCTGAATATCCTTACCCGAAAACCGTAGCGCCGAATAAGGGATTCTCATTTCGCAAGTCCAGCCTTTATCGTCTAATTTAACCGCGCTCTCCCATACCGCGTTCCAGTTGGCATCTTCATCACCAACCTGCGAGTATTTGGCATCAAACTGCACACCTGCCGCCGTTACAAAAAAGCCATTTCCGTTCATCTTATCATAAAATGGATCTACAATAATCGAAATGAAATCGGCATTACCAATATTATCCCTCGAAACCAGTTCGTGCGATACACTGTCGGGATGATCGTACATGCGGGCGTAAACATAAATCGCAACATCATCATAAATCACCTTCATTTCGGTACGGCGGTCATGGGTTTCAATTTTTCCGGGGTTTGGCTTATTTTCAATAAAATCGGTAGCAACAGGCACATTATTCCAGCATTCTTCATCTAAAATACCATCAATCTTAGGGATCTGGAAGGTTCTTTTGGCATTCAGTTGCTTTTGTTTAGCAATGTCCTGGGCAGAACAAAAAGCACAGATAAACAGGAAAAAAATTGGGATGCAGCGTTTCATTGGTTTAGGTTAATCAGGTATAAGACCGTGCCGAAATTAAAATGTTGCATCAAAACGTAAATATAACCTTCGGGTTTATTATATCGATTATGCTACATTGTTGTAAACGGGCTTTCGTTGCCCCTCAATTTACCTGTTTGGGTAAAGGCAATAAAAAGTCGTTTCGCTTAATACTAAGCAAACAAAAGTTCCAGGAATGATTGGGTTTGTTATTTTGAGAAAGATAAAGCCAAACCAATTATTTTTGGCACCAAGGCACCAAAAATAATTGGTTGGTTTGTGGTTTAACTAATCTATAGCAAGTACTTTCATTTTGATATAATCCTCTATGGAATTATAATTGTGGCCTTTTTTCTTCATGGAGGCAACATATACAGGAGAGGTTCCGGTGGCTTTTGCCGAGATGATATCATCGACACTTAAATCTTTGAAGCCTAGTTTTTTAAACTCGCTAAAATCGGAAGCAGCTACGCTTAAAGATTTTAAAGATATAATCTGATCAGCTGTTAAGCCCGTTAGACCAGCGGTTTTAAAGCTTGTAAAATACGCTGGAGTAACACCCAACGATTTCATGGCAATCAGATTATCGTCAGAAATCTTTAGCCCCTGATCCGAAAAACCTGCATAATAATCGGCGGTTATGCCCAACGATTTCATGGCGATCAGATTATCTTCAGAAACCTTTAAACCAAGGGCCGAAAAGCTTTTGGCATAATCAGGGCTAATGTTCATTACTTTTCTGGTAATCAGCCTATTCAGTTTTTCATCCTCATCAGTATCTTCATTTGTATTTTTCTGAGGAGTTTTACCCGATTTAGCTTTTGTTGGAACTGTTTGTACAATCGCAGCTCGGCTTTCTTCATCAGCCGATTTTGCATTTTTCAGGTACTCGCCCGTGATGCCCTGCGATTTAAAGGTGATCATTTTATCGGCTGTTATTTTGGTAAAACCAGCTTCTTTGATGCCTTTTACAAAATCAGCATCCACATTTAAGGCTTTTAACGGGATCAGCTCGCCCAGGGTTACATTTGTTAATCCTGCAGTTTTTAAAGATCTGATGTATTCAGGAGTGACATTTAAAGCTACTAATGGAATCAGGTTATCTTTAGAAATATCATCGTAACCCAATGCTTTTATCCCGGCAACGTAGTTTCTCTTTACATTGATCATGAAAAATACCAGGTTATCTTTTGCCTTGATGTTCGTTACGCCTTCTTTAGTAAGGAAATTGGTAAAGTCTGCATTAGAACCAAATTTGTAAGTACCCATGCCGGTATTGTTTTCGAATTTGCCCTTAAAGTTCATGGTACCGGCATCGCGGCTCACCGAAAATGTCCCTTCGTTTCCTCTCGGCAGGTTTTTAAGTTCAGTCAATGAAAAAGACTGACTGCTGTTGTTGTTTTTCCCGTCTTCGTCTGATTCGAAACGGATGTTTACCTTATCTCCATTGATGGTGGCAAACCAGGTGCCATCGTTATCCATCAAATTAAATTTTTCGCCCTTTTTTGCCTGACTATCATTTTTTCCATAAGCCACTGGCTCATTCAGGAAAGCGGTAAATATTAAAAACAAGGGTACAATAAAGAGGTATTTCCAGGTAGAATTTACGTTTGATTTTTTTGCGTTCATCATAACTAATCTTTTTTTAAGGATGGATTGATTGTAATTAGTGGTCAAACTGGCTGGAAAATGTGGCGCCGACACTTTTACCAGGCTCATTTGATAACTCGCTGGTTCTATATTAGAACTTGCCAGCAGTTCATTATCCGTCAAAAACTCGAGGTTGTCTTCCATTGCCCTCCTGTACATCCAGGCAAAAGGATTAAACCACTGAAAAACCAAGGCCAGTTCGGCGATTAAAATATCATAGCTATGCCCTTGCTGGATATGGATTTTTTCGTGCAGGATAATTTGGTTGTAGGTATCCCAATCGTATTTTTCGGGATTGATAAAGATATTGTTGGCAAACGAGCAAGGTGCCTGGTTGCCGGCTAGTTCAACAATTCTGAAACGGCCATCAATAATTACAGGTCTGGAATAAGCACGATAGAGCAAAACACAAAGCTGAAAAACAAAGTTGATCGCAAATACAATTACCCCCAACCAATACGCCCATAAAACCAGCTTTAGGATAGCAATATCTTTAAAAAAAGAACCCTTTTGCTTGTTTTCCATGCTGTTTACTGCTTTAACCCTTGGCTTTTGCTGAGGTACGTCTACCGCAGTTGCTATTGGCTCACTAATGGTAAGAGGCACTTCTACATTTGCTTTTCTAAATGACAGTTGCGCTGGCACAGGCAAAAAAGGCAAGCTAAAAGACAGCACCAAACAAATTAGCAGCACATACCTGTTTAACGGAAAAAAGGTTTCATTTTGCAATAAAAGCTTGTAAAACACCAGGCAGCCTGTCAAAATTAAGGCAACACTCAACACGTAGAACATCATGGTTTCTTTGTTTTAATGAGGTTAACAATTTCAGTTAATTCGTCTTCTGATAAATTTTGTTCTTTGGCAAAAAAAGCCAGCATACGTGGATAAGAATTGTCGAAGTATTGGCTTACTACATCCTTTAACGCGTGTTTTTGGTATTCTTCCCGCCCAATAACCGGAAAATAACAGAACATGTTACCGATTACGTCATGACCTAGAAATCCTTTTTCCTCCAAAATTTTTACCATCGTAGCAACACTGTTATAATGGGGTTTAGGCTCTGGCAACAAAGGGATAATATCCCTGATAAATGCTTTCTCTACATCCCAAAACACCTGCATAATTTGCTCTTCTCTTTTTGCTAGTTTAATCATGTTGTAAAAATTGATAAACAAACATACTACTAATTTATTAATAGCAATACTAATCGATTAGTATTAAAGTAACTTTTGCGTTACTTTTAATTTTTAAATGACTATATTTTTAATAATCAGGCTTTAAAATTGCCGTTTAATTACGATTGAACTCTCTTTTAGGCAAAAAAACAATATCTTTGCATTTACAAAAATTTGTACCCAATTATGTTTGATAATTTACAGGACAAGCTAGATAGAGCATTTAAAGTATTAAAAGGACAAGGCAGCATTACGGAAATCAACGTGGCAGAAACCATGAAAGAGATTCGTAAAGCGTTATTGGATGCCGACGTAAATTATAAAACAGCAAAAGCATTTACCGATGATGTGAGACAAAAAGCGTTAGGACAAAATGTACTAACCGCTGTTTCGCCAGGACAATTGCTTACCAAAATAATGAACGATGAACTTGCAGCCTTAATGGGCGGCGAGGTTACAGAGTTAGATACCAAGGCAAATCCTACCATTATTTTAATTGCAGGGTTAAACGGTGCGGGTAAAACTACCTTTGCTGGTAAATTGGCATTGCACTTAAAAGGCAAGGGTAAAAAACCTTTATTGGTTGCCGGCGATATGTACCGCCCGGCGGCTGTAGATCAGTTAGAGGTTTTAGGAACCTCGGTTGGTGTTTCAGTTTATGCTAACCGTGCATCAAACGATCCTGTTGGCATTGCTTTAGAAGGTATTGAACATGGTAAACAAAATGGAAATAACGTCATCATTATCGATACGGCTGGTCGTTTAGCGATCGACGAATCTTTAATGAACGAAATATCTGAAGTTAAGGCCAAAACTCAACCACACGAAATTTTATTCGTAGTGGATTCGATGACTGGTCAGGATGCGGTAAATACAGCCAAAATATTTAATGATCGTTTAGATTTTACTGGTGTTGTTTTAACCAAGTTAGACGGTGATACCCGCGGTGGTGCAGCCCTTTCGATTAAATCGGTGGTTAACAAACCGATTAAATTTATCGGTACCGGCGAGAAAATGGAAGCACTTGATGTTTTCTATCCAGACCGTATGGCATCGCGTATTTTGGGTATGGGTGATGTGGTTTCCCTTGTTGAACGTGCACAGATGCAGTTTGATGAGAAAGAAGCAGCAGAACTTCAGAAGAAAATCCGCAAGAACAAATTCGATTTCAACGATTTCTACAACCAGATTCAGCAGATCAAGAAAATGGGTAACATGAAAGATTTGATGGGCATGATTCCGGGTGTAGGCAAAATGATGAAAAATGTGGATATTCAGGATGATGCTTTTAAATCAATAGAAGCCATTATCAACTCGATGACCCCATTTGAGAAAGAAAATCCAGATAGCATCCAACAAAGCCGTCGCTTGCGTATTGCAAAAGGTTCGGGCAGCAAAGTGGAAGAAGTTACCAAGCTGATTAAACAGTTTGAAGATATGCGTAAAATGATGAAGCAGTTTTCGAACCCAGCAGCCGCAGCAGCAATGATGAAAGGTATGCCTAAAATGCCGTTTGGCAGATAGTTAGGACGGTTTAGGGTGGAGGGCGTAAGGCGTAAGGTCAACAACCCGAGAATATAGTCCCGATCAGCAATGGTCGGGATTTTTTGTTTTCATAGATTTTAGATTGAGTGTTGCCGTTTCATAGAGAAAGCAGGTTATCTAACAGCGATTGTTGAAAACGGCACGTTTAGCGCTTATGCTGACTAAAATTTGATCATTATCTAAACAATCTCTATATTAGTCATCAACATTCATCCCGAATAGTTTACATCCCTATTTATTTTAATTAAAAATTAATGCTTGTAAAAACATACGGGAGTGCTGTTTATGGTGTAAATGCACTAACCATAACAATCGAAGTGAATATTAGTGCAGGTACCAAATACTACATGGTAGGTCTGCCTGATAATGCCGTAAAAGAAAGCTTGCGGCGTGTAGCCAGCGCCATTAATGTTTCGGGCTTTCGAATGCCCAAGCAGAAAATCGTAGTCAATTTAGCACCTGCCAACCTTAAAAAAGAAGGCTCCTCTTACGATCTGCCAATCGCGATAGGTATTTTAGCGGCCTCAGGGCAAATCCCCAATGATGAACTGGAGAACTACTTTATCATGGGCGAGCTCTCTTTAGATGGAAGTATCCAGCCCATAAAAGGGGCCTTACCGATCGCCATACAAGCACAACAAGATGGTTTTGAGGGTTTCATATTGCCTAAACAAAATGCTCGTGAGGCTGGCGTGGTAAGCGGTTTAATTGCTTATGGTGTAGAAAATCTGGCCCAGGTAGTGGCTTTCTTTAATAAAACGGAGCCACTTGAACAGGTTCAGGTGAATATCCAGGAAGAATTCTTTAAAAACATCAATAATTACGAACACGATTTTGCGGATGTTAAAGGACAGGAAAATATTAAAAGGGCATTGGAAATAGCCGCAGCTGGTGGGCACAATGTTATTTTGATCGGTCCACCTGGCGCCGGGAAAACCATGCTTGCCAAACGGCTTCCAACCATTTTACCCCCGCTAAATTTAACAGAGGCTTTGGAAACCACAAAAATCCATTCCGTTGCCGGAAAACTTTCTGCTGCCGATGCTTTAATGACCGTACGCCCATATCGCTCGACCCACCATACCATTAGCGACGTTGCGTTGGTGGGCGGTGGAATTAACCCGCAACCCGGCGAAATATCTTTAGCACATAACGGGGTGTTGTTTCTAGATGAACTGCCAGAATTTAAACGTACTGTTTTGGAAGTGATGCGGCAACCTTTGGAAGACCGCAAAGTGGCCATTGCAAGAGCAAGATTATCGGTAGAATATCCTGCCAGTTTTATGCTGGTGGCTTCGATGAACCCATGTCCATGCGGCTTCTAAAATCATCCTGAAAAAGATTGCGTTTGCGCACCCGGGGTTGTTCAAAAATACCTGAGTAAAATATCAGGGCCACTCTTAGACCGGATTGATCTTCATGTAGAAGTTACACCGGTTAATTTTACAGAATTGGCTTCCGCCCAGGAAGCAGAAAAAAGTGATGAAATCAGGGCCCGGGTAATTAAAGCCCGGGAAATTCAGGATATCCGTTTTGCCGATAATGAAGATTTACATTATAATGCGCAAATGAGTCCTAAAATGGTGCGTAAAGTTTGTCAGGTCAGTAACGAAGGAACCGTCCTCCTAAAAACGGCGATAGAAAGGTTAGGGTTATCTGCCCGGGCCTACGACAGGATTTTAAAGGTAGCCCGGACCATTGCCGATTTAGCGGGAAGTGAAAATGTAGAACTCGAACATTTAGCCGAATCGATCAATTACAGGAGTTTAGACAGAGACGGTTGGGCGGGTTAAACGCCTTGGAAAAAATTGATGGTTATTTATTTGTTATCTTGATAAACATTAAGTTTATTGGTAGGCAAATATCATCTATGAAAAAATTACCGCTCTTGTTTATTGGTGCCTTAATCACCTCATTCAATGCTTTCAGTCAAACATTCGCTGATTTCGCTCCAGCCAAAAGCTATAAAATGGTTACCGAAACCAAAGGCGACCTCGATAAAGATGGTATTGACGAAATCGTTTATGTTTTTGATACAGATAAACCTGACGGGAAAAACGGATTAAAAAGAATCCTTTATATCTGCAAAAGGATTGACGGTAAAATCAAACTATGGAAAAGTAATAGCAGTATTTTAAGAAGTAATCAGGATTGTGGCTTTTGTATCGATGCAGGGGTAAATCTTTCGGTAAAAATCAAGAACAATACACTCCTAACCGAACAGAGTTTTAACCACAACAGCAGGCATTTTAGCACCTGGAAAAATGTTTACCGTTATCAAAATGCAGATTGGTATCTGATCGGCTCTACCTACGATGATTACGATACCTGCGATTTTGACTATAAATACGATATTAATTTCTCTACAAAACAAGTGAGTGTTGCCTATACTTATGGCGATTGCGATGATGGCAAAAAGATACCTAAGGATAGTTTTTATAACTTTAAATATCCTTTTAAGGCCATTCCTAAAATGGATGGTTTTATACCTGGTCAGATCGAATTAAAAATCCCGGCAAACGGTAAATATTTCTATTACTAAGGCTCACCAAACTTACCATGAGAAAGATCTTTTTTTTATCCTTTATATTCCTCACTAGCCATTCGTTTGCCCAAAAAATATTCCATCAGCCCAATGCAAAAGGCACCTGGCAATACATTTATCCCTTTAAAGACAAAAGTTATGTACTGGCCATACAACACCTCATCATTGAGCGGGAATCTTTTGACGATATCCGGAATGCCAACATCTACTTTGGTAAAAGCAGTAAAAACGCAGATAAAATATTTTGGAAGGAAAACATTGATATGCGCCAGATCACCGACAATATTACTTACGAAGATTATAACAACGATGCCATAAAAGATCTGTTAATTTTCGAAGATACCGGTGCAAGGGGAGGAAATTCTTTCTATAACCTT
Organism: Pedobacter psychrodurus; assembly: GCF_032678585.1. Taxonomy (GTDB): domain Bacteria; phylum Bacteroidota; class Bacteroidia; order Sphingobacteriales; family Sphingobacteriaceae; genus Pedobacter; species Pedobacter psychrodurus_A. The sequence continues at coordinate 44,605 of NZ_JAVTSN010000016.1, forward strand.
TACCTCATTAATCCCAAAAACCATACCTTAACCAAAGTAAAAGATTTCGACAAAATTGTTAACCCTAGCTACAACAAAAAGTACAAGATAATTGTGAGTTATGGTTTAACAGGCACCAATTATTATCAGTTGTACAGGCTCGATAAAAAGCTTACGCCATATGAAATTGGGGATTCATTTGAAGACACCGAAAATTTAGATCTGGATAAAAAAATTACCTCTATCTTAAAGAAAGGCAATAATCTAAAACCACAGTTCAAAAGATAAACCATTAGCGCATCAAAAAATGAATATTAAAAAAATCATAAAATTACTATTCTTCGCCTTCATTTTAGGGCTTATTGTCGTCTTGGGGATAAACTTGTTAGTAAAACACCAGACAGATCCGGTGATTTACTCAAATGAGCAAGATGCACCAAAAACCAAAGTGGCCATTATTTTTGGAGCAGGCATAAACAACAATAAACCGAGCAAATACTTAAAAGACAGGCTTGATGCTGGCATAAAACTCTACAAAAATCATAAGATTGATAAAATTCTGCTGTCGGGAGATAACGGTAGTGATGCACACGACGAATTAACCGTAATGAAACTCTACTGTTATGAACATGGTGTTGATACCAATAAAATTTACCTTGATTACGCTGGTTTCGATAGCTACTCTACGCTGTACAGGTCAAAATTTATTTTCAAGATTGATACCGCGATCCTGGTATCGCAAAAATATCATCTCCATAGATGTATTAACATTGGCAATAAACTGGGTGTGAAGTCTTATGGTTTTGCAGCTGATCAGGGAACATACCAGGGCTTCAAATATGTTTCCTTTAGAGAATATTTTGCTGTCGTAAAATCGGCAATCGATCTGATGATTGGTAGAAAACCTCATTTTTTAGGCGAAACCGTAAATATTAATGGCCCATCTAATTACACCAAAGAATAACATGAAATATCTCGTTTGCTTATTCGTTTTATCACTTTTTGCCTGTAACCCTATTCCAAAAAAAGATAGCCATCCCGAGGTGCCCTATTTAAGTGATTTACTAAAAGACAGTAGTAAATTTAAAAAAATTGCAGGAGCAGATCAGGTAAAGGAAATTATGTTCCTGAAAAACGATAGAATAATGCTGATACCAAATCAAAGTGGTTTGGCTTTTAAAATTATCGATGCAAACAATAATGTTATTCTCGAGGAAGTATTCGATTGGAAACTCCCGTTTTATATCGATAAAGAAGGAAACTTATATTTTAACCGGCAAAAATATTTCTTCCCCGATTACAAAAAACATGAGGACTTTAAAACGGTGGTGATTCAAGATAGTCTGACAGCAAAATCGGCAGCACTACAAAACTTAAACGATAGCTTAAGTACTAAAGCCATTGAAGAATACAATATAAAATTACAGGCCAGGTACGGTTTAGAACCTTGCGAAAATATTCCGCTAAAAAGTGGTAATTGTGATGTTTTCGAGATTATAAACGGAGCTTTGGTAGTAAGACAACCCGACCTTTTTAAAAATGACTTTGCAAAGGTCGCAGAAGAAGTTGCAAAATTCGACGATGATATTTTGATCAGGTGGGACAACGGAAAGCTACCCAACCCGGTATATCTGTCTTATTATCAAATGCAGAACCAAAAATTCAAATGTAACGCGATGACTTTTCCAAAGTTGATTGGCTTGAGTGGAAAAAGTTATCTCTATGCTGCAAATGTTGGACTCTATCAGTTGCGAAATTAAACAAGTTCTTTTAAACTGAACAGTTTTACAGTCCTAAATCTTTAAAACTATCTCTCAAATCAGCAATTAAAAAAAATTAATCTTTTGTTTTTTTTTAAAAAAGACAAATCCGCTGTATTACAGCATTTTAAAATAAAAAATAATTTCATTTCATCAGATTTTACAGGCCTATTTCTTTAATAGAAATGATCTTCTGGCATAGTCATTGTCATAGGGCTGTTACATTTATCCTATTAAAAAATAAAAAAAGTGAAAGAGATGAAAAAGACAGTTCAAATTTTCAGCATGCTATTGATAGCATTAACCGTAATGGTATCGTGTAAAAAAGATACCGATCCCGCAGACAAAGATTTCTTCGTAGGTACCTACAATGGAACCGTTTCTTACCGTAATGGCGAAACAACCATTAACAGTTCTGACGGTAAAGTAACCGTAAGCAAAGTTGGCGAAACGTATAATTTTTATTTTGGCAACAACATTCCTGACATTACAGGTGTGAAGTTTGAAAAGAAAAGCGACAATAGTTATGTAAGTGTAGGCTCAGGCTTAACTGGTATTAGCATTGATGCCAGCAACCTCAAAGTTCTGGTTGTAAAAGATGGTCAAACCTGGACGGCAAATTGCACCAGGTAAAAACCATAATAAAGCTAAAGGCCCGATCTTAAAAAATCGGGCCTTTTTTATGGCTATAACTCTTCTTCGTCCTCATCCTCTTCTTCAGGCACGTATTTTTCAATGGCCTGACCGATGGCATTCACTTCTTCGTCTTCCTCAAAAATTGGCAATTCGGTTTTATAATCCATTTTTAACCAGATCGATGAAGTATCTTTTTGAATCTGAATATATTCTCTGCCATCTTTAAAAATGGTATAAGAATCATTTCCTTCAGGGAAAACTGAATAGTTGATCGGTCCGATTTCGATATCAAAAGGCTCTTGCATGCTGAATGTTTTTTTTACAAAGATAAAAAATCTTTTCGTTGACTTTGAGCTTGACCGGATATATCATACATTCTTATCTTTATGGGATCAATTGATAAATATGGATTTTTCAAAAGCAGATAACAAGGTAGCCCGAAAATTATTTGAGGTAGCTTTACAAAGAGAATTAATAAAAGGCATGCACGAATTCGCTGAAGTTTTGGATCAATGGAAAACGCAACAGCCTGAAGACAATAGGGATGACTACTATAAGATATTTACTGCACTAAAGGATTTTGACAAACATATCGCCAGAAGATATGACGGCCTCAAAAATTCCTGGTTTTTTGATACTGTCATCGCTATGCTTTTAGACAAAACAATCACACAAGCTGATTTAGAAGATTTTTCAGAAGAAGCCAAAACTGAAATCTTAAGGATTCTAAAATTCAGGGAAAACGACAGACTATAATTAAAAAATTACGCCTGATTGTTTAAAAATCCCATCAATTATACTACTTTACGGCTAAAGAATTTACTGTACAGATAAGAAGATGAAGTTAACGTTTTGGGGCGCGGCACAACAAGTAACAGGCAGTATGCACTTGCTGGAGGTTGGGCATTATAAAATACTGATAGATTGCGGGTTAGATTATGAGAAGGATACCTACCAGGAAGAAAACCAACAATTCCCATTCGATCCGGCAAGCATTAACCTCGTAATTCTAACTCATGCCCATATCGATCACTCTGGCAATTTACCTACGCTGGTACGCCTGGGTTTTGATGGCCAGGTACTCTGTACACCGCCAACTGCCGATTTAACTTCGATATTATTATTCGATTCAGTCGAACTTTTTCTAAGAAAGGCTAGCCGCAAACCACGCACTAAACGCGGCAATTTTAGCGGCCCGAAACCATTGTACCTGCACAAACATGTGATGGATACGATAGATCGTTTTGTAACCATAGCCTTTAACAAAACGTTTAAAATCAATGGCGATATCAGCTTAACTTTTATACCTGTTGGCCATTTACTTGGTGCCGCCGCAGCCATTCTAACCATAAACGATAATGGCATTGAAAAGAAAATCGCCTTTACCGGTGATATCGGTAGAGAAAACTACCCCGTTTTGGTTAATCCAGAACCCTTGCCAGAAGTCGATTATCTGGTAAGTGAAGCAACCTACGGCGGTAGAATGCACACCAAAGACCAAACACTGGAAGAACGATTGGTGCAGGAAATAACCGAAGCCTGCATTAAAAGCCCTGGTCGATTGATTATTCCGGCATTTAGCATCGGCCGAACACAATCACTGGTATTTGCCCTGAACCAGATATTTACCAAAAAACTTTTACCGCCCGTTCAAATCTTTGTAGATAGCCCTATGGCCATTCAAGCTACAGAGGTTTACCGGAAACACCACAGCCTGGTAAACCAGGAAGCAAAAGATTTTTACCAAACCATGGGCGATGAATTTGAATTTGAGCATTTGGCTTATGTTCAAACGATGAAAGAAAGTAAAGATGTTTCCAATTACTTTGATCCCTGCATTATCATTTCATCTGCTGGTATGTTAGAGGGTGGAAGAATCCAGGATCACCTGTATTATAACATTCAGAATTATTATTGTACCATTCTCTTTATTGGCTATTGCGCAAAAGGAACGCTGGGTCATAAATTATTAAGTGGTGCACCAATTGTACGCATTAAAGACCGCGAAATGATGGTTTATGCCACAATACACCAAACCGATCTTTTAAGTGGCCACGGCGATCATAACGATCTGGTAAAAACAATAAAACAAACGGGGCAGCCCAAAAAGGTATTTTTGGTCCACGGTGAAGACAAAAGTCTGCAAAGTTTATCGCTGGCTTTACAAGAAGATGGTTTTAATGTAGCTGTACCTGAAAGGGGAGAGGTTTTTGAACTTTAGTTCAGTTGGCCATTGGCCATCGGGTCCGCCCGAATTACGATGACACGAACAGCATTCATTGGTCATTGTAAATTAATGATCGATAATTCATTCCCTTCCATCATCCATTTTACATCCTCCATAAAACATCAACCCCTCACTTGTCCATCACCTTGCACCACCCACTTATAACTGGTTAGTTCTTCTAACCCCATTGGTCCGCGGGCGTGTAGTTTTTGTGTACTAATACCAATTTCGGCGCCAAGGCCAAATTGTGCACCATCCGTAAATCCGGTTGAGGCATTGGCATAAACCGCAGCAGCATCTACCTCGTTTAAAAATTGAGCAATGTTAGCGGCATCTTCTGAGATAATGGCTTCACTATGTTTAGAACTATAATCAGCAATATGGTTCAATGCTTCGGTCAAATCAGCTACTACTTTAACAGCCAGTTTTAGTGATAAAAATTCGGTTCCAAAATGTTCAGACTTGGCTTGGTTTAACAATTGTGCTGGGTAAGAAGCTTTTAGTACCGCATAACTTTTTTCATCAGCAAATAGCTCCACATTTCCATCAGCCAAAGGAGATAAAAGTGCAGGCACATCGTTAAGCCTGTTTTGATTGATCAGCACACAGTCCAAAGAATTACAAACACTTACCCTTCTGGTTTTGGCGTTAAAAATAATCGCTTTGCCTTTCTCTAAATCTCCTGATTCATCAAAATAAGTATGTACAATTCCTGCCCCGGTTTCAATAACAGGGATTTTACTGTTTTCTCGGACGTAGTTAATTAACGACTGGCTTCCCCTTGGAATTAAAACGTCGACAAAACCGCGTGCATTTAACAAGGCTTCGGTTGCTGCTCTTTCCGCAGGCAAAAGTGTTAAAACGTCGGGACTAATTCCATACCTATCCAATACACCATGGATCACCTTTGTAATAGCAAGATTTGAGCATTCAGCATCACTTCCACCTTTCAGCACCGCCACATTTCCGGTTTTAAAACAGAGTGAAAAGACATCGGCTGTAACATTCGGACGGGCTTCGTAAATTACGCCAACAACACCCAGTGGCACACTTATTTTTTTAATATGGAGTTTGTTCTCTAAGGTTTTATCTGAAAGAATTTTACCCAACGGGCTGTTTAAACCTGCAACATTTTTAAGGTCGTTAGCAATATCTGAAATACGTGTTGCGCTTAACTTTAACCTATCGTATTTTGGATCCTCGATGGGCATTTTAGCCAAGTCTTTTGCATTTTCTGCAAGTATTTCAGCTGTATTAGCCAATAAAGCAACAGACAGATCTGTTAAAACAGCATCAGTTGTTTCTTTGCTTAAGCTAATCAATTTACGACTGGCTTGTTTTGCTTTTTCGAAGTATTGTTTGTAATCCATTTTTGTCTTATTAACCGCAAAGAGCGCTAAGTTTTTGCAGAGAAACGCTAAGTCAGGTGCATATTTACGCTTGTTTATCTAACTCTGCGTTTCTTTGCATTTCCTTTGTGGCCTTTGCGGTAAGGCTTTTAAATCGTTGAATAAAAATAATCGTAATGCACCAGTGCTTTTTGTTTCTTCTGCCCGATTCTTTCTCTGGCCTTATCCGATCCGTATTCTGCTATACCTAGGCCGATCAGGTTATTTTTTTCGTCGACAATTTTAATAATATCACCTTTTAAAAAATCTGTTTGAATTTCGATGATTCCTACGGGCAATAAGCTGGTGGCTTTGCCTGAGGTTAATACTGTTTTTGCCCCATCATTTAATTTCACCACACCTGTTGCGGCTGTTTCAGAATGGGCAATCCATTTTTTCTTGCCTGATTTACTTTTTTCGGGTACGAAGCGCGTATGCACCAGGTCGTTATTTAATAAAGAGGTAAGTACATTGTCGTTCGTTCCATTGGCAATATGGACCGTGATGCCCAGTTTCGCTACTTTTTGTGCCATGGTCGATTTAGTGATCATCCCACCACGGCCAAACTGTGATTTGCCCGTTTGTATAAAGGAGGCCAGGTTAGCAACCGAACCATTAATTTCCTCAATAACAGCCGATCCTTCAATTTTGGGATCACCATTATAAATACCATTTACGTTTGATAAAATGATCAGTGCATCTGCATTTAACATCGAAGCGATCAGTCCGGCCAGCTCATCATTATCGGTAAACATCAGCTCGGTAACCGATACCACATCATTCTCGTTCACCACCGGGATAACCTCATTCTGAAGTAAAATCTGAAGGCAGTTTTTCATGTTTAGATAATGTGCCCGGTCGCGAAAATCTTCCTTTGTTACCAGAACCTGAGCACATTGTATGGCATGTTCTGCAAAGAAATTAGCATAGGTATTAATCAATTTCACCTGGCCAATGGCCGCCAATAGTTGTCGCGTGGTAACGGCATCCTGTTTTTCGGAAACTTTGATCAAACTTCTGCCCGATGCTACTGCACCTGAAGAAACCAGAATAACTTCGATGCCTTGTTTTTTAATCTCAGCCAATTGATTCACAAGATGTTTAATCCTGGCTTCATCAGGTAAACCATTCGCTTGTGTAATTACATTTGAACCTACTTTAACAACTATTTTTTTGTACCCTAATTTCATTGTGATCTTCAAACCGTTTGGATGTGGCAATTTAACATCAATTTTTCTAATTCAGATGATTATCTATAGGCATAATGGATTTTTGTTAAAATGATAATTTTGTTTGGCGCTAAGTGCTCTGAGATGGGTGTAGACCATCAACCCACTAATCAACCAATGACAAATGAACTACTGAACTAAAAAATTATTAAATTGCAAACAACCTAAATCAAACCACTATGAAACGTATCTTACCCGGTCTAATCGTACTTAGTGCAATTACGGCTTGTAACCATCCACAAAAAAAAGAAATGAAACCGATAAAATGGCCGGATGCGAAAGCTCCAATAGCAGAAATTATTCCTCATCAAAGAGTTGTACATGGCGATACCGTAGTAGACAATTATTATTGGATGATCGATTACTTTAAAAAAGGACCTGATAGCACAAAAGTTGTCGATTATCTAAAAGCCGAAAATACTTACCTCAATACCATGATGAAAAGTACAGATCAGTTTCAGGCAGATCTGTTTAAAGAAATGAAGGGTAGGATTAAAGAAAAGGATGAATCTGTTCCTGTTTTCAAAAATGGCTATTTCTATTATACCAGAACAGAAGATGGACAGCAATACTTTAAATATTGCCGCAAAAAAGGAAGTTTAACCGCAGCCGAAGAAATACTTTTAGATGTAGATGATCTGGCAAAAGGCCATTCCTATTATAGTGCAACAGGTTTTAGTGTTAGTCCCGACAACAAACTTTTAGCCTTTGGGGTTGATCAGGTTTCGCGCCGTCAGTACACCATCAACATTAAAAATTTAGAAACAGGCGAGATTTTGAAAGATGCCATTACCAATACGGAAGGTGGCGTTGCCTGGGCAAATGATAACAAAACATTCTTTTATACGTCAAAAAATCCCGTTACACTTTTAAGCGAAAAAATTAAAAAACATACTTTAGGTTCCGATGCCAAGACAGATGCGGTTGTTTACAATGAAAAAGACAATAGCAACTACATTGGGGTGATGAAATCAAAAAACGGGCGTTACATTTTTATCGGCTCGCAGGGAACCTTAACAGCAGAATATAGAATGATTGATGCCGACCATCCTGAAGCGGCTTTTAAAGTATTTTCTCCCCGTTCGAAAGATGTTTTATACGATATTCTGCCTGTAGATGATAAATTCTACATTATAACCAACTGGAATGCCAAAAATTTCCGCTTGATGGAATGCCCTTTGGATAAGACAGAAAAAGAAAACTGGAAAGAGGTTATTCCAAACCGCAAAGATGTGTTATTGGAATATGGAGAAGAATTTAAAGACCATCTGGTTTTATCAGAACGTAAAAATGGTTTAACCGAATTGCGCGTGCTCAAAAAAGATGGTAGCGATTATTATATCAAGTTCGAAGAGCCAGTTTATGCTGCTGGCGTAGGTGCAAATCCGGAATATAATAGTAAAACATTGCGCTATTCGTATACTTCATTAACCACTCCAAATTCAGTTTACGATTACGATTTGGAGAAAAAGGATAAAAAACTGATGAAACAGCAGGAAGTTGTTGGCGGTTACGATCCTAAAGATTATGCAACAGAACGTATTTTCGCTACGGCAAAAGATGGCACAAAAATCCCTATTGCTTTGGTTTACAAAAAAGGCTTTGAAAAGAACGGAAACGCGCCTTTATTACTTTACGCATATGGATCTTATGGGTCGAGTACCGATGCTACGTTCTCTTCGCCAAGATTAAGCCTGTTAAACCGTGGTTTTGTTTTCGCCATTGCCAATATCCGTGGCGGGCAGGAAATGGGCCGCCAGTGGTATGAAGATGGTAAACTGATGAAAAAGAAAAATACTTTTACCGATTTTATTTCGGCAGGGGAATATCTGGTTGATCAGAAATACACTTCAAAAGGTCATTTATATGCGCATGGTGGTAGTGCAGGTGGATTATTGATGGGCGCAGTTGCCAATATGGCACCAGATTTATGGAACGGCATTATTGCCGATGTTCCCTTTGTCGATGTAATTAACACCATGCTTGATGAAAGCATTCCTTTAACTACAAATGAGTTCGACGAGTGGGGAAATCCAAAACAAAAAGCGGCCTACGATTATATGAAAAGTTATTCGCCTTACGAAAATGTCGAGAAGAAAGCTTATCCAAACATGCTGGTTACTACGGGCTTGCACGATAGTCAGGTGCAGTATTTTGAGCCAGCCAAATGGGTAGCTAAATTAAGGGCAACGAAAACTGATAAAAATGTTTTATTGCTTAAAACGAACATGGAATTTGGTCACGGCGGCGCATCAGGCCGGTTTGATTATTTAAAAGATGTGTCGTTGCGCTGGGCTTTTTTATTCTCGTTGGAAGGCATAACTAAATAATTTTAGTTGCTTTGTCATTCTGAGCTTGTCGAAGAACCTTATGATAATGTTTCGACAGGCTCAACATGACAATCTATTTTAATCCAAATTATTCTAAATCCATAATGAACACCAAACTAAAAACACTCCAAATTATTCACCTTGCTTTATGCTCGGGCGTTTTTCTTTTTGCATTGGTAACTATCTTTCTTAATCGTGAAATGATGTTTTTTGATGCCAATCCCAAAACCACTTCACCTTTTAATCCAATATTTCCAATTATGGGGTTGATTACCATTTCGGCAAGCATCTTTTTTCACAGAAATTTAATAGCAAAAATCGACAAAAATGCAACCGCCGATACTAAGATCAATATGTACCAAAGTGCATTTATCATTAGCGCTGCAATGCTAGAAGGGGGTGCGCTCTTCAACATTGTCGGATTTTTTATTACGCATAATTCGTTCTTTTTGATCTTCGGCATAGCCAATTTTATTTTTTTGGTATTGAAAAGGCCAACAAAAGATAAATTGATCTCCGCTTTACAATTGCAATACCCAGATACAGAGTCATTGTAAGCAATTAGCCTTATCTTTGCCCTTCAATGGAATACAATGTTCACACTTTGCCAAACGGCATACGCTTATTGCATGTGCCCTCGGCCTCTGCCATATCTCACGCTTGCATCATCGTTAATACAGGGTCGCGCGACGAGCCTGAAAACAAAGCTGGCTTAGCCCATTTTATCGAACATCTGATTTTTAAACGGACTGAAAAACGCAGCACAAATCAGATTTTAAACCGTCTAGAGAGCGTTGGAGCAGATTTAAATGCCTATACCACAAAAGAATATACATGCGTACATGCCTCGTTTTTAAATCCATATCTCGATAGAACTTTAGATCTCTTCAACGATATTATGTTCCATTCTACTTTTCCGGAAGAAGAAATGGATAAAGAAAAAAGTGTAATCCTGGATGAGATTTCTTCTTATTTAGATCAACCGGAAGAAGCCATTAACGATGATTTCGAGGATATGCTTTTCGCTGGTCATGCGCTTGGGAATAATATTTTAGGCACAACCGAATCTGTTCAACAGTTCACCCGCGAGGATGTCATAAATTTCAGAAAGGCCAATTACCGCACAAACGAAATTGTAGTAGCTGTTTTGGGTAATTATACTTTAAACAGTGTTATAAATAAAGGGACTAAACATTTTGCCAGTGTCGAAGAGAACAATCCAAGTAAAATAAGGGTAAAACCAGCTACACTTGCGCAAAGCAATACCACCATTTATAAACCGATTATGCAGGCACACTGTATTTTGGGCACTCAGGCTTATTCTACACATCAATCGCAAAAGGTGCCTTTGATGTTGTTGAACAATTATTTTGGTGGCAACGGAATGAGTTCGGTTTTGAACCTGCAGATCAGAGAGAAATACGGTATAGCGTATACCATTGAATCTAATTTCTCACCATTAAGCGATACTGGTATCTTTTCTATTTATTTCGGAACCGATAAAGAAAAACAGACCAGGGCCCTTTCTTTGATTTTCAAGGAGATCAAAAAACTCAGAGAACATCCTTTAAACGAGTTACAGTTACAAAAAGCCAAAAACAAATTTATCGGACAAATTGCCTTGGGAGAAGAAAACAGGATTGGTTTGATTATATCGATGGCCAAAAGCCTGATTGATCACAATAAAATAGATTCTTTGGAAACTGTTTTTGAGAAAATAAATGCGGTTACGACAAGTCAAATGGCAGCAGTTACCGACGAGATTTTAGATATTGAGCAACTGAATATCTTTACTTTCTGTCCAATAGAGGAATAATTCTTATTTTTGTAAGTCAAAATCTTTCGTTTTGTCATCCTGAGCCCGTCGAAGGACTTAACCATGGGTCTTTGACAAGCTCAGACTGACAGCGTTTTACAATAATTAACAAGCTCAGATTTATTTCTGAAAAACTATAATACAATGAAATTACCAATAGTAGCTTACGGCGATCCTGTTTTAAAAAAGATAGGAACCGATATCGATAAAGATTATCCAGAATTAAAACAATTGATCAGTGATATGTTCGACACCATGTATTATGCAAATGGTGTGGGCTTAGCGGCTCCTCAGATTGGCTTGCCTATCCGCCTTTTTATTGTAGATACAGGTGAAGATGACGATGGGAAGCCCGGTTACAAAAAGGTATTTATCAATGCAGAAATTTTGGAAGAAACAGGTGAAGCCTGGAGTTTTAACGAAGGCTGTTTAAGTATTCCTGATATCCGCGAAAACATCATGCGTAAACCGAACATCAAGATTACTTATTTTGACGAAAACTGGGTAGAGCATACAGATGATGTAGATGGAATGCCTGCACGCGTAATTCAACACGAATACGACCACATTGAAGGTAAATTATTTACCGATAAAGTAAGCGTACTCCGTAAAACAATGCTGAAAAGTAAGCTGGATGCGATTTCGAAAGGAAATATCAAAACAGATTACAAAATGAAGTTTCCGAATAAGAGTAAAAAAAGATAATATTTGCTGAAAGATGTTAGAGGGGAAATGGAAACGTTTTCCCTTTTATTATTTAATACCCACCCTCATTAATCACCCTCTTGCGTCCTCCTGCACTTGTTTCAGGATCTTAATAACGCCATAGATCCTGAAATAAATTCAGGAGGGCGACTGATGAATAAATCAAGTAATTATTTTCAAGTAATCGGCTAGGCACCCAAGACTAAAGACTCCGAACTCAAGACTCCAGACTAATTTGTCCGGCTCTTATCTCCATCAAAAATCTGCTGCATCAGCTTGCCCCAGGCGAAAGGATTAAGTAGGGGGTTGGTTTGCACCATGTTTTTATTGATCATCCTATCGAAATTATAACGATAATTCTGGCTGCCGATTTCCTGCCCATCACGAGGCAACGTTTGGATCAAACCATCAATTGATGCGCGTGACAGGTTCTTTTTGGCAATGGCCATATCATCATCCGCCAGTTTCATCGATAAAAACTCGCGGGTAAATTCTTCAGTTGTGGCCCAGGGGAAAACACGCACCGATGGTAAATCGATCACATTGGATTTCAATTTAACCATAATCGTGTATTTGCTGTCTGGCGTACTTTCGGGAATTACCGTAGAAAACTTTTTATAACCAATGGCTGTAAATAAAATGGTGTCGCCAGGATTTACAATGAAAGTAAAATACCCTCTATAATCGGCACCAACCCTTTTACTCTTGGTAGAAAGATTGGTGATGGTAACATAAGGAATCACATTTGAGCTATCGATATCCGTAATAATTCCGGAAAATTGGATAAGTTTATCCTGTGCCGGCCTTTGTTGCGAAAAAGCGGTTACAGAAAAAATTAAGCAAATCAGGGCAATACAATATCTCATTAAGACAAAAGTAATTTTATTAATAAAACTTCCTTGTTAAATAGTGTTAAAGCTTACTCTTGCTCTACCATGTTTATGGCAACTACCGAAGTAATCTGTGGAACAGCTTTCATAATTGCCTGTTCGATGCCAGATTTCATCGTCATGAAACTCATTGGACAAGAACCACAGCTGCCTAAAAGTTTAAGCTTTACCGTTCCTTCTGATGTAATTTCTTCAACAGAAACATCACCTCCGTCAGCCTTTAAATACGGTCTGATAGTTTCTAATGCCTGTTCTACTTGTTCTGTTAAATTCATTATGTATATTTTAATTTATAAAAATAGTAATTTTTTAGCAATTCACCATTTGTGCATTGTTGATGGATATCTGCTGTGCAATTTTACTTGCAATATCACCAAATATCACATCCAGCAAAGGATTTTGGTTCAAAGCTACTGGTTTCCCATTATCTCCGGCTTCCGAAATACTCTGTATGATCGGAATTTCTCCTAAAAATGGCACATCAAACCGTTCTGCCAGTTTGGTACCGCCTCCTTTTCCGAAGATATAATATTTATTATCCGGCAATTCTGCAGGTGTAAAATACGACATGTTTTCAATAACACCTAAAATTGGAATATTAATTCCCGGCATCCTGAACATCGCTAAACCTTTGTGTGTATCGGCCAGGGCAACCTGCTGAGGTGTAGTCACCACCACTGCTCCCGAAATCGGGAAACTTTGCGTAATGGTAATATGGATATCGCCCGTCCCCGGTGGAAGATCTACAATCAGATAATCCAGTTCGCCCCAATTGGTATCGTTAAATAACTGCTTTACCGCGTTTGAAGCCATTGGTCCGCGCCAAGGCACCGGTTGCCCGGGATCAGCAAAAAAGCCTAAAGACAATAATTTGATCCCGTATTTTTCAATCGGTAAAATTTTAGTTTTACCATCTGCGGTTTCTTCAGCACCTGGTTTTGCATCTACCAGATCGAACATCGTGGGTACCGACGGGCCATAGATATCGGCATCGATAAGGCCAACTTTTGCACCATCTTTAGCCAATACAACGGCCAGATTACTCGCTACAGTAGATTTACCAACACCTCCTTTTCCAGATGAAACCAAAATGATGTTTTTGATGTTATCTAGTGATGATGAATTACTTGGCTGGGTAACCCGCGAAGTTACATTGATGATTACTTCTGCCGCTGGCGATACAAAATGTTTGATCGCATTGGTACAGGCATTTTTTAGCATATCCTTCATCGGACATGCTGGCGTAGTAAGTTCTAATGTAAAGTTGACCTGGTTATCCGTGATCTGTAAATCTTTAATCATGTTTAAAGTAACCAGATCTTTTTTAAGATCAGGATCTTCAACATTTTTAAGCGCATCTAAAACTTGTTGCGGGCTAATCTGCATGGTATTCATTTAAATTCAAAATTAACAAAACATAGCCACATATACTTTTATTTAGGCTTTTTAACTGTAATTTTAACACGAAATAAACATTTAATTGTTACGTTTAAGCAATTAACCATTTTAACGACTATATGCGAATACCAAAAATTAAGATCCCCAAAAAATATTTAAAAATCGGAGCCTGGGTTTTAGGTGTTTTTTTAGTCGTTTGTATTGCTTTAGGTGCAGTGGCCTACAGCAAAAGGGAAGCGCTTCTTAAAAAAATGGTAGCCAAGGCAATCGCCAAGGCCGACAAGGATTATGGGCTGGAAGTGAAGATCGGTTCCGCTGGTTTTACAGGATTAAGTACTGTAAAAATGACCAATATTTCTGTTGTCCCAAAAGATAGGGATACCCTTTCGAACATTGGGGAGCTCCGTGTAGGCGTAAAACTCTTTCCGCTGATTTTCGGAAATGTAAAATTATCAGAAGTAAAACTGAACGACGGTTTTGTAAGTGTGGTGCTTAAAGATTCGACCACGAATATCGATTTCATCTTAAAAAGAAAGAAAAAAGACAGTACAGAAAACAAGGGCAAAGTTAATTTGTCAGAAATCGCCAGCAATATCTTAAATCAGGTTTTGTACAAAATACCTGATGATATGGATGTGCAGAACATGATTTTTAAATTAAACGATCATGATACCGCCAAACTAAGTTTTGCAACCATGGCAACAATTGATGGTGGCAATTTGAAATCGGCAATAAATGTAAACAACGGCGAGTCTACCTGGCATGTTGATGGTTATGTAAATCCGGGAAGCAAAGAGTTAAGATTTACGGCATATGCGGATGGAAAGAAACTCGAACTGCCATACCTGAACGATAAACTCCATGCAAAAATCAGCTTTGATACTTTACAAACTGAACTTAAAAATGCGAAATACAGTGGCGATGATTATAAGATATCGGGTTCCTGGGCGGTAAAAAATATGTTGATTAACCAACCGCGGATTGCTTCAAACGATATCATTGTACAAAGTGCAAAATTAGATGCAGATATTTTAGTTGGTCCAAATTACATTGCCCTGGATAGTACATCAACCGCTTACCTTAAAAATGCGCAGATTCATCCTTATGTAAAATACACATTAGGAAAGAACAAGATTTACGAGTTAAAGTTAAATGCCGAAGAGCAAGACGCACAGGGGGTTTTAGATGCTTTTCCACAAGGTCTTTTCGAATCTCTGGAAGGATTAAAAGTACAGGGCAAGGTTAAATACAACCTTAATTTTTATCTGGACACTAAAGTGCCTGATAGTGTTCGTTTTAGCTCGACTTTAAGCCCTGTGGGTTTTAAAATTGTACAATGGGGCAAAACGAATTTACAGAAAATCAACAGCCCATTCGTTTATACGCCTTACGAGTATGGCAAACCGATGCGCGATATCACTATTGGTCCATCAAATTCAAATTTTACACCGTTATCTGCTATTTCCAAAAACTTTATAAACGCCGTTTTAACAGCAGAAGATCCTTCCTTTTTTACACACAATGGCTTTGTTGAAGAGTCGATCCGTAAATCGATTGCCGTAAACTTTAAAGAAAAGAAATTTAAGCGTGGTGGCAGTACCATCAGCATGCAACTGGTTAAAAACGTGTATTTAAGCCGTCAGAAAACCTTAGCCCGCAAAGCAGAAGAGATATTAATTGTTTGGCTGATCGAACACAATCACCTGGTAAGCAAGCAACGAATGCTCGAGGTGTATTTCAATATTATGGAATTGGGCCAGAATATTTATGGAATAGGCGAGGCATCCAGGTATTATTTTGGAAAACAACCCGCCGATTTAACCATAGGCGACGGATTGTTCCTGGCCAGCATTGTCCCGAAACCAAAGGCATCGATGTATAAATTTATGGCAGATGGAAGCTTAAAACCCTACATGTTCAACTATTTCAGGTTTATGGGAAATATTATGGCAAGGAGAGGTTTAGTGGCCAGCGATACTTCTGGTTACGGTTTCTATAATGTTCGTTTAAGGGAAGGCCTGCGCCAGTACCTGGCACCTGATACCGCTGTTATCGACACCTCTGCTTTTGATGATGACGGAGATGGATTGCCAGTTGTAATTGTACACGATAAAAATAAAAGTTTCTTCGAACGCCTTTTTGGTGGTGGAGCTAAAAAAGATACCACAAGCAAACCGGTAAGCAGCCCGGCAGACACCACTAAAACCAAAAAACAATTGAGGCAAGAACGCAGGGAAGAGCGGAAACGACAAAAGGAGCTGGAAAAAACCCAATAGTAGTTTGCAGTCGGGTGTTTGGAGTTTGGAGATGATGAAACGACAACAGTTTTCAATTAGGAGTTTACAGTTCTCAGTTAATCCCAACAATTAACCGCTTAACCGATTTAAACAATTAACCAATATTAAAACAAACCATTCAACAGCGGCATGCACAAAATAAAAGTAGAAGATAAAGAGTTCGAAATATTTTTAGAGAACGATACTTTAAACAAGCGGATCCGTTTGTTGGGCATCCAGATCAATGTTGATTATGAAGGGAAATGCCCGTTGTTTATTGGCGTGCTCAATGGAAGTTTTTTATTCATGGCTGATTTAATCAAAGAAGTTGATGTACCCTGCGAAGTGGCTTTTATGCGTGTGGCTTCTTACGAGGGAACCTCAAGTTCAGGAAACATAAAAGAACTAATTGGTCTGCCAGAAAATATCGAAGGAAGGGATATTATTATTGTGGAAGATATTGTAGATACCGGCCTAACCTTAACGCATATTTTAAAAACGATCAGGGGAAAAAATCCGGCATCCGTTAAAGTAGCCTCACTTTTACTTAAACCCAGTGCTTTAAAATACGAAATTGAAGACCTGGAATATGTCGGTTTTGAAATACCTAATGAGTTTGTGGTGGGCTATGGACTAGATTACAATGGCCTTGGCAGAAACTTAACCGATATTTATAGAGCAACCGAGGCATAATTTTTAGATTGGATTAATTTATTTTTCGCACCTTTGCCCAATAATTCCGAACACAATGACCATACATAAAGAAGGCTACACTACCATTGCCTTAAGCATATTGTTTATTTTCGTAATCAACGCAGTAGTTGATTACAAATATCACGACATCACCTGGCTACGCTGGTTCATTTATATCTTTTCAGCCGCCTTATTTATTATTGTACTGCAGTTCTTCCGCAATCCTAGCCGCAGTTTTTCTTCAGGAGAAAACTTAGTCATTTGCCCGGCGGATGGTAAAGTAGTTGTAATTGAGGAAACAGAAGAAGGTGAATACTTTAAAGACAAACGTTTACAGGTTTCTATTTTTATGTCGCCTGTAAATGTGCACATC
Organism: Pedobacter psychrodurus; assembly: GCF_032678585.1. GTDB lineage: Bacteria > Bacteroidota > Bacteroidia > Sphingobacteriales > Sphingobacteriaceae > Pedobacter > Pedobacter psychrodurus_A. Next base: position 62,305 of record NZ_JAVTSN010000016.1, read on the forward strand.
AACCGTAACCCGATTTCGGGCGTGGTAAAATTCTTTAAATATCACCCAGGAAAATACCTTGCGGCCTGGAATCCAAAATCGTCAACTGAAAACGAACGCACTACAACCGTTGTTGAGCATAAGAGCGGTACACCTGTATTGTTCCGTCAAATTGCGGGTGCTTTGGCCCGAAGAATTGTATGGTATGTAAAAGAAGGAGATCAGGTGGTACAAACCGAGCAATTTGGTTTTATTAAATTTGGCTCCAGGGTTGATGTTTTTCTTCCTGTAGGAACAAAGGTTGACGTAGAACTTAATCAGGTGGTAAAAGGCGGAATAACTACTCTGGCTACTTTAAGTTAGAAGAACAATATAAACATATAAAAAAGTCGTTCCGATTTATATTGGAACGGCTTTTCTGTTATAGCACAATTTTTCAGGGCATTTTGATTGTCAGCGAAGACACCGGCCATGGTAGTTGAGGGTTTTGAAAAACAAAAGTTGCCAAATAAACCTCACCTAAGCGAGATGACGATATTTCAATCGGCAGAAGCGGGAGCAGGAACAAACTTCAATAGTACCGCTATACTTGCTTTCCGAAAAAGAAAAATTTTCTTTCCATTATCTAAAACGTCTAATACCATCAGATTTAATAGTATAAGCTTGTGGTCTGTGAGGACACAGACCACGGGGGCATAACTGGTAGATTTTAATCCATAGCATCATTACCCACCTCTTCCTTATCACCTGCCGGAGCTGGCCTGTCACTGATCAAACGCTGGGTAGGGTAGGCAAAATCCGACTTATTACGGATCACAATATCCATAATCTCCAGGTTAATCTCCTGTCTGATCTTAAGGAACTCAGCATAATTCAGTACAGTTACAAAATAATTAACTTCCACATTCAGACCAGAATCACCAAAACTTTTAAATGACGCATTACCATCATCGCTGGTCCCCTGATGGTTGTTGATATAACTTTCTATTTCGGTAATAATTTTTCTGAGTGATTCCGAATTGGTTTCGTAAGTAAGCCCAATGATGAAAGATACCTTACGCGAATTTCTAAGTGAAAGGTTTTCCAAAACGCCGTCAATCATCCCTCTATTGGGAATAGTGGCCATTGTTTTTTCAGAGGTTCTGATTCTCGTGCTCCTAAAGCCAACCTTTTCAACCGTTCCTTCTACACCATCAACCTTTACCAGATCGCCAACCGTAAAGGGCTTATCTAAAAAGATCGTAAAAGAGCCTATAAGATTCTCTAAGCTCTCTTTAGCGGCCAGGGCAATCGCAATACCACCAATGCCCAATCCGGTGATCAGCGTTAAAACATTAACCTCAAAAACAAAGCCCAGTAGCGTAAAAAAACCGATAAAAATTACGATCGTTTTAAATAACTCTTTTAAAAAGGGGACCAATTGATCGTCGGCCTTATTCTCCGTTAGAGAAGCTTTATAAAGCAAAACGTGGCTAATAAAGTCGATTATCCTTAAAATGATCCAAAAGATCGACAGGATAATCCCAAACAGAAATATCCTGTCAATGCAATCGCCAATCGTTACCGGGATCAATTCTTTAACCTTACCAATTAATTTACTGTAATGGAATACAGCTACCTCCAATGGATGTTTTAACTGGTTGATGGAGAGATAAAGCGTAGTTAACAGGATAAAAACCTCGATCGGTTTTACCAATAGGGCAACGAAAGCATCGTTATGCGATTGGTTAGAAAAATTTCTGAACAGTTTAAACAGCAACCTGCTTAATAACTTAGAAACAATATTCTTAAAAACTAAGCCTAAAAAAAGTATGCCCCCGAAGAGGAAATAGGCCTTTACGGTGTTGCCCCAAAAAATTTGGTCGAAAAAAGCAGAATCTAACATTTAACAAAGGTATAAACAAAAAAACCTCCACGAAATTAATCGTGAAGGCTATATCTTATAATAAAGAATATTATTTTCTCAAAGATTTGATACGGGCAGCTTTACCAGTTAAAGCACGTAAATAGAACAATTTCGCTCTACGAACTTTACCATAGCTATTTACTTCTACCTTCTCAATGTTTGGAGAATTGATAGGGAAAATACGCTCAACCCCAATACTGTTGCTCATTTTACGAACTGTGAAAGTTTCGTTAGCACCAGCACTGTTACGTTGTATCACAACACCTTGGTAAATTTGGATACGTTCCTTATTACCTTCGCGAATTTTATAGTGCACGCTCACTGTATCGCCAGACTTGAACGCAGGAAAATCTTTTTTCGCGATGGCCTGCTCTTCAACAAATTTTACTAAATCCATGATTTTAAGCTATTAAATCGATATTTCATCCCGTGAAAATCGGATTGCAATATTAGGGATTATTTTTGAGAAAAAAAAACCTATTTTAATTTTTTCCACAATCTTTACGAAATCCACATTCGATCAGGTTAAATGCTTCTATTCCAAAAGGTCAGGATGCCACTTATTCGCCAATTTATACCAAAATGTAGTATTCAAGATTCTGAGGCAAATTATTTATATGCTGATCCTATCAGGTGTTAATAATACAGTTGGGCAACGTTTCCTCCGCTTTGATAATTTTTTCCAAAATAGTATCCCAACTTTCTTCCACTCCCTCGTTATGAGGAGATATATGTAGCTCTCTAAGGTTTTTTAAATCTTTTAAAACCGTGATATCTTCTAACCTGATTTGAGTGCGCCAAATATCTAGGTATTCCAGATCGGTCAGTTTATTCAAATAAGGCAAGCAGGCTTTAGTAATGTTTTCATGTTTCATCAGCGTTAAGTGTTTAAGCTGTTTAACATTGCTGATCAATTTTACCCCTTCATCAGTAATCAACGTTTCTTTCAAATAAACGCTACGCATAACAGAAACTTTCGCGAAAAGCATGGCCAGATAGTCATCATCAACCAACGAATCAATACTGGTAAAGCCCGGCAGTTCTGTAGGGATATGCTTCGAATCAGTGATATGCCCAAAATGCCACCAGAACTGTTTTTCTGCCCCTTTGAGTTTCATGATTAACAACTTTTCATTCTAGCATCCGTTTCTAATACACGCCATAGCCCAGAACACCTATTTTTTCCTTTTCATCAGCATAAGTAATAAAATTGAATTTTGCGCCCGATTTACTCCAGATATTCTTGTTCACTGGCTGGCCGTCTATAGTCTGTTTAACCACTTTAGCGCTATAACCTTTGTTTTTTATTTCCATTTCAATAAAAGCCGTATTGATCGCGCCAGCAAAAATGCATACGATGGTAGAAATTTTATTGTCTTTGCCATAAGATATCTCGATCATATCAAATTGAGAGTCAAAGGCCAGTATTTCCTTCACATCGCCTTCTCCTTCCTCAACTTCTCCCTTTTTGAAACCCTTATCTTTCATAAAGGAGTTGATATCCTGCCGTGTCGTTTTATAAAAAATATCATTCATAAGGGCCAATTTCTTGTTCTCAAAACTGGTCTGGCCAAAGGCGATTGATCCCTGCAATAAAAAAAGCAGCATTATTAAATTTTTCATATCAAATTCGTTTATTGTGTAATTTCTTTTCCTGTTTTATCCATTACTCCCCACCTGCCGTTCAATCTAAACCGGGCCACTCCATTCTCAAAACTTCCAACCGCATCATATTTAATGGGAATAACCTCTTCACCTGTTCTGCTGATAAAGCCCTCTCTTCCATTCAGACCCACTTTCGCCAAACCTTCTTCAAAATCGGCAATGAACCTATACTTGAAAGGAATAATTTCATTTCCGTTTTTATCAATGGCGCCGTAGAGTTTATTCTTTTCAACCGGAGCAACGCCATCTGAAAAATCTTTTGCATAGTCGTATTTAAACTTTGTAAATTCTTTCCCCGTTTTATCTATAAAAGCCCATTTGTTGTTCAGTTTAACACTGGCAAAGCCATTTTTAAAATTATTTCCATCCTCGTATTTTAAAGGGGTAATTTCTCTACCGGTAATATCGATGAAACCATATTTCTCGTTTAGTCTCACCTTCGCAAAACCTTCATAAAAATCGAAGGCAACATCATATTTTAGTGCTGTGGTTTCCTTCCCTTTTTTATCTATATAACCCGATTTACCATTTAGTTCCACCTGGGCAAATCCATCTTTAAAATAAATTGCATCATCATATTTGAAAGGGATAACCACTTTTCCTGTTTGATCTATAAAACCATATTTTCCGCCCAGTTTAACCGCGATTAATCCTTCATGAAAACCGTACCCAGCCTTCTCATACTTAAAGGGGATAACCTCTTTCCCGGCCTTATCTACAAAGCCGTATTTTCCGCTTTCATTCTGTTTTGGACTTAAATCTTGTGCATAACTTGCAATGGCTAGCATACTGAATGCTGCCGCAATGAGTTGTTTCATTTTGCTTAATTTAGAGGGTGTATTGTTTATATTAAGCTAAAGTATAGGTAATATACGCCAGCATAAATACCCAGTAAAGGGTATATTTACAGATACAGAAGCAGGAAAAATGGTTATAACTTAACGATTGAATGGGATATTGATCTGAATAACTGTTCCCTCATTGTTAGCACTGCTGATTTCGAAATTACCTTTATAGTAATTTACCCTTTTTTCAATATTGTCAAGGCCAAAGCCCTTGCTTATTTTTTGTGAATCGAAACCAATCCCGTCATCAGTAAACTGAAAATGGTAATGTTTGGCATATTTATAAAGTTCGACGGTGATTAACTCCGCTTTACCATGTTTTAGGGCATTATTTATGAGCTCAAGTGCGATAAGATATAAATCATAAATCCATTTCTCATCAATTTTATCAGGAAAATCGTAACAGAAAAGTTCAATTTTTGCAGCTGTTAAACCGGCATTTAAACTGGATATCTGGCTTTGCAGACTGGATATCAAAGCCCCTTCATCAAGCGCTTTTGGCAGTATTTTATGGGATATTTCCCTGATATCTTTCGCCAGTTCATTTACATTTTGTTTAGCCAACTCAGCGTTCTTCATATCAAAAAGATGAATAATATGAGCAATCTTACTGCCTACATTGTCGTGAATAATATTGGCAATATTTCTCCGCTCCCGCAGCTGGACCTCATTAATTGCTTTCAGCGAGGTTTCTTTTTCAACGATCACCTCTTGCATCAACTCATTGTTTTTTACGAAGATCTGTATGTAATTTCTTGACAGTACATACCCAAATAAAAACACCTCGTATAAACTCATAAATACCATCCAATTATCTCCCAGTGATTTCGGTATGATTTCGAAGGTTTTGAGCACGATGCATACCACCCAAATAAGCTGCGGGGCAAATGCAAACAAGGCATAAATGGCTTGTGTCTGTTCCGTCTTTAAATGCATTAGCGAAGCCCAGAAAAGTGTTATAATTGAGGTAAGGAAAATGATATACCCCAGAATAAAAAAATATCTAAAATCAAAATCCCTGTAAAAAAATAAAAGAAATATTGATAAAAAGAAAAGTGAAAGATTTATTAGATTGAATATGTTAATGAACCTATATTTCTTGGGTTGATTTTGTTTCAGTTTTAAAAAGAAACTCAAAAAATAGCTTAAAGCAATAAACCATAACGCTCCAGTGTAAATCCTGCCTTCGCTAAAAAACCTAAATTCCGGAAACAAAACATGCTTGGCAAAATTGGTCGTAATTGCGGTATAAAATGCTGTCAGGATAGAATAGCCAATGTAATAAACATATAATCTGTTTCTGGTCATCAAAAACAATATTCCATTGATCATCAATAGCAAAAAGACGATCCCGATAAAAAAAGAAGTTAACGCTATTTTTTGAGATGATCTGGCTTCCAAATCGTCCTGATCATCTAAACTGTAAGAAAAATCTAAAAACGAAGTCTGTTTTTTAACCCTTACCCATAATAACTTCTCTTCGCCTGGCTCCAGATTAAGCTCGAATGCCAGGGTTTCGATGAAAGGGCTCTTACCAACTGTTCTATCGCCAATGATTTTAATTACTTTTCCATCATAGAGCGTAAGGCTATCAATATGGTTATTATTAAAGCATAACCATGTTTTAACTCCTTTTGAAGCATCAGTATTCTTAATCTTGAAGATACACCATACCGCAGCGGATTTGTTATAACCGATATTAACCCTGTCGTTTTCGCTAAATGATCGAAATTTTTTATGCTCAATAGTCGCCTTGCTCCATGATGAGTTTTCGTCTACTGCATAATCAGAGGTTACCGATATCGACCTACTTGTGTTTTGTGCGCAGGAGAGGAGAGGGAATAGCAGAAAGCTAATCAAGTAGATTATTCTCATGAGCAAATTTAATCAGCGAACTGCTATTATTGATTTCCAGCTTTCGATGGATGTTTTTTCGATGTGTGGTTACTGTTGTTTTACTGATGAACAGCACATCGGCAATTTCTTTACTGGTTAAGCCCTTAATAATTAATTTAATGATCTCTTTTTCTTGTTTAGAAATCCGGAACTTATTAATAATCGGACCATCGATAGCGCTATAAACACTATCGCCGCTCTTATAATTCTTATTGGTATAAAACGTTGTATTTTTCTTTGATTCGATAACCTGGATGAGTTCATCTGCTGGTGTTTCCTTCTTCAGGAAAGCATCTACACCCAATTTTTTTGCCTTTTGGATTAAAAAATCTTCATAATAAGCAGTAAGCACGATGATTTTGGTGTTCTTCAGCTGGGATTTGAGTTCTTCTAAAAGCACGAATCCATCAAAGTGGTTGATATTTAAATCACAGATGAAAACATCAGTAACGTTCTGCATTAAATGATGCCTGCAGGAATGCACATCGCTGAATTTAAAAATGCAATAGTCATTCCCCGTATTTTTGAGCAATTCGGAAATACCATTTAAAAAAAGTAAATGGTCATCACAAATAACAATCTGTTTGGGCATAATATCGGGACTCTAGAAGCGTTCCCCTAAAAATAAGAATTTACCTTAATAATTAACAAGGAAATTTTTATTCCAAAAGGTCGGGACGACGGATTTTAGTGCGCTCTAATGCCTGTTCGTGCCTCCACTCATTCACTTTTGCCTCGTGGCCGCTTAATAAAACATCTGGCACTTTATGTCCGCGCCAGTCTGCCGGGCGGGTATAAATGGGCGCATCAAGCAATTCGCCCTGAAAACTATCAGATAGGGCAGAAGTTTCGTCATTTAACACACCAGGGATCAAACGTACAACAGCATCAACCACGATCGCAGCAGGAAGCTCTCCGCCGCTTAAAACATAATCACCAACCGATATCTCTCTGGTCACAAAGATATCGCGTATACGCTGATCTATACCCTTGTAGTGGCCACACAGAATGATGATATTCTGTTTAATGGAAAGTTCGTTTGCGGTACTTTGATTCAAAGTAACACCATCAGGACTCATAAAAATAATTTCATCGTATTCGCGTTCAGCCTGAAGTTTCTCGATACAGGCTGCAAAGGGTTCAATACTCATTACCATGCCGCTACCGCCACCATACTGATAATCGTCTACACTTTTCTGTTTATTGGTTGCATAATCCCGAAGGTTATGCACCACAATTTCGGCAATGCCTTTTTTTTGTGCACGCTGCAAAATAGAATGGGCAAACGGACTTTCTAATAAAGCGGGCAGAACTGTTATGATATCGAAACGCATGGCACAAAGGTAAGGCTTTAGTCTGAAGTCTTTAGCTTGATTCGAATTTTGCTGCTGTTAACTTGTCCATTGATCGTGTATCACCGCAACTAAATAATAATGATCTTGATATTTTTTAAAAACAAACCTCAAACTGGTCCAGTCTAATCCTTTGTATTTTTCATCGAAACCTTTAAAATAACGTTCCGTAAAATGGAGCTGAGGATAACTTTCCTTCAAATTATTGATGGAATTCCCCTGACCGATAAAAGCATCATAACTCTTTTTCTCCGCGCTTAAATAATCGGAATTATAGATAAACCGCTCAATATAAGGCTTAACCTTCATTTTAATCGCTTCTCCACTTCCGTCAAAATGGCCCCAGGTTAAAGTCCAGTTTTTATTGATAGCTTCTAAAAAATCCTTTGCTAAAACATGTTTATGAGTAGGGTCTATAAATCCGTAAGGAGAAAATCTCACACCATCTATAGGATGAAAACAGGACGCAAATACATTGTAATCCTTTTCTTTCAGCGCCTTTAAAGCTTTTATCTCGACCGCTTGAATGGAATCCTTTTGCGTTGTTTTTGGCAGGATTTTTTCGCCGCCAGCATTATCTTCCGATTGTTTATTTTGATTACAACTTATCAATAGCATTGCCGCAGCAAAAGCAATAAGTAAACGCTTCATAAAAGCATAACGAAAAACCATCGAAAAGGTTTATAAAGAACCTTTTAATTTTCTAAATAGATATCCAATAAACCCTCAGGCAAATCCAGGGTTAAGATTTTTTCGGCATCATCGATTTCTACAATAAAATCTTCATTTAAGGGGAAAAGAATTTCGGTTTCCTTATAGATTACAGTAGCAACAAATTGCTGGGGATATTCATTTACTTCTATTATTTCACCGAGCTTACCAAGTGCCTCATCAACAGCCATAAAACCTTTTAAGTCGGTATAGAAGAACTCGGAATCATCGCGCTCTGGCATCTGGGCAATTGGAAGGTAGAGTTTCTTTTTTAATAAGGGCTGCACCTTATCAATATGATCAGCATCATCAAAATTAAAATAGCCTGTTTTATTGGCCTGCAGTTTTGCTGATGCCACGAAGTAAGGCACCAGTTTGCCGTTCATATCTGCATAAACCACATCAAAATCGAGCTTTTCATATTCATCGAATTCGAAAAACACCTGAACTTCTCCTTTTAAACCTCTGGTTTTTGTAACGTAACCTATGTAAAATGCTTCTTCGTGTTTCATATCCCCCCTAAATCCCCTAAAGGGGACTTATTAACACCCCCCTTTAGGGACAGGGGGTATTAAAAAAATAGCGTTCCGAAATTCGGAACGCTATTTTATGAGACAAAATAATTAAAATTATTCTGCTCCTTCTTCTTTAGTAGCTTCTGCTGCAGGAGTCTCTTCAGTTGCTTCAGCTTCAACAGCTGGTGCTTCTTCAGTAACCTCTTCTTCAACAACTTCTTCTGCAACTGGTGCATTTTTAGCTGCGATAGCTGCTGCTTTATCTTCTTTTTTCTTCGCTTCTGCAACTAAAGCTGCTTTACGCGCATCTGCTTTAGAAGTAGCTAAACCTTCTGATTTACCAGAAATTTTACCTGCTTTAGCATCTAACCAAGCTGTAAATTTTTCATCTGCTTGTTCTTGAGTTAAAGCACCTTTTTTAACACCACCTTCTAAGTGTTTTTTGTATAAAACACCTTTGTAAGAAAGGATAGCACGAGCGGTATCAGTTGGTTGTGCACCACTGTTAACCCAAGCTAAAGTTTTTTCGAAGTTAATTTCGATGGTAGCAGGATTGGTGTTTGGGTTATAAGAACCTAAACGCTCAATAAATTTACCATCACGTGGAGAGCGGGAATCTGCTACCACAACGTGGAAAAAAGGTTTCCCTTTTTTACCGAATCTTTGCAATCTGATTTTAGTTGCCATTGTCTTTTGTATTTATGTATTCAACATAGTTCCCGGAGCTTCATGCTGCGGGGCTGCAAAGATAACTAAAATACTGTAAATTAAAAACATAGTTTAATTTCTTTGTTTTCAGGATATTTGCGCCAAAATATTTGCAGATACAAAATGGAAAGAATTGCGATTGACATGGACGAGGTGATTGCCGACGCCGTTGGAAAATTTATTAAATTATATAACCGGGATTTTAATGTTCCGCTTGATTTAAAGATCGATGCCGGAAACGAGATCTACCACCACGTTCCACAGGATGTTAACCAAAAATGGTTCGAATATATCAATGAACCTGGCTTTTTTCGCGATCTTGAGGTGATAGACGATAGCCAGCGGGTAATTAAAGCCTTACAGGAAAAATATGATGTTTACATTGTTTCGGCAGCAATGGAGTTCCGCAACTCATTGGTTGATAAGTATGATTGGATGGCAGAACATTTTCCTTTTGTTGATTGGCAGCACATTATGTTCTGCGGAAATAAAATTGTAAATGTCGACATCATCATTGATGACCGCACCAAAAATTTTATGAATTTTGCTGGCAGGCCCTTATTATTTACCTCTCCACATAACTTGCTCATCACCGAATACGAGCGTGTAAATACCTGGGAAGAGGTAGCGGGATTATTGCTTTAAATTATTCATGAAGCAACAACAAGGATCTTATTCGTCTCTCCAATAAGAGTTGTCAACTTTCTAGCAGGCTCGCTATTAATTTGACAACTCTAATCTCAAATCTGTGGAATCTTTTAATCGGTGTAATCACCTTTTAAAAATTAAATTCCCCTACCAAATTGCCTCCGCTACTTCCAGCAGCAAGCGGCAATACAATTACTTTTCGCTGCTGTTTACCCGTGGCATATCGGGTATAAATCTCAGCCGTTACAGTTGTTGGCCCACTAATGTTAATCTGGCTATCGCCATAATAATTTACCTCAATTTTATATTTTCCTTTTATTGCTTTTTTGATCATGAACTGCTCCGGGCCATAGCCCGAAGTAAAATCGTTGCTGATCCTGCCACCTATTTTTGTTTTCGAATTCCCATAATAGCCTTTTTCTCCCGTTGGATCCGTTAACCACAAATCGATATCCGTATCATTTTTATTCCAGTTTAATACCACACGCACATCTACAGGTAGGGGCTGAATTAATCTTTTATCAATTCCTTTCGTACTTAAACTATTGGCATGCTTCGCGATGAGATTATTTATTTCAGATATTACGATCTCTTCAATCCCTTGATCTCTATCCGCAATCTGGCTATTATAACTTTGGGTAAGTACTTTGTATAAATTATCCATGGCAGCCTGATATTGTCCATTGTCTGCTAAGGCTAAAGCATAATCACGGTAACTTTGTGCATCCATCGGCCGCCATTGCAAAATCTTCTGGGTGATAAAAATCTCATCTTTAAAATTTCCGGTCTGCTTTAATTTGTAAGCCAAAGTTTTGTATAGATCGGTGTTTTCCAGATCCAAATCGGCTATATTGCTTAAAATGGTTAAGGCCCGAACACTATCTTTCTGCTGGTAAAACCAATTGGCTACGTCAAAATAAAACATAGGCGTAGAAATATACTTCGATCGCATTTTTAAATAAGCCTGGTATGCACTATCCGGCTTTCCTACCAAACCTTTCATATAATCTTTATCACTTTTAAATTCGGGAATAACAATTGCGGGTTGTTGAGCAGCCCTAGTGGTGTTTGCGACTTGAACCCCTGCAACTTTACCCTCGAGAAAACCACTTGAGGCAGTTCCCCGGATGGTTGTTACAGATCCTGTAAGAGAACTTTTTCGTTGGGCAGCATAGCCCACCACTACCACTTCATTTAATTGATTCGTTTCTTTATCCCTGCTGGCGGCTCCCGTAGGCGGCGCAAGCCTCACTGCCTGCGGTGCAGGAGAAACAACCATCTCAGCCACTTTTGCAACTTCTACTTCCCGCCTGCGTGCTTCTCCTGCTGGCGTTGGCATTACAATATCAGCTGCAGGGTCTCCTTTTACATCTCTTTGACCAGGATCAGGATAGCCTTCCTTTTTCTTTTCTGGTTCTTTGTAGTAAAAATCGGTGTTCCACCAGGTTTTTAACTCTTTTGTCATGGCTACCGCAGCATTGATCAGATCCTGCTTCTGTTCTAAAATAGCTGCTCTGCGCTGTTTTAAAACAGCATTATAGGCTTGTTGCAGTTCAACAGGAGGTACAATGTCGTACCGTAAATAATCATCAAGATTTTCTAAAACGATCAGACTGGTATTGCGCGTAACAATGCCAAACTGCTTGCTCAAAACACTGATATCATCTTTATTATCTTCGTATTGAATATCCATTTCGGCAATTTTCTTTTGTGCCCAAACCCGGCTTACATCTATGCTGCTTAAGGTATGTTCTGTGGCATTTAAACGGACTACCTGCTCAGAAACCACAGTATTCCCAAAGCCAAACTGTAAGATGAATTCAGTATTAAATTCGTTCATAATACCCGCCAGCGAAAAATGCCCGTTTACATTTACCTTCATCGATGGGTAAGTTTGCCGTACACTGCTCCCGTTTTTAATCCCTAAAAACTGAAGGTTTTGTCGATTCAATTGTTTAAAAGCATCGCTCACTGAAATGGAATTCAGGTTTACAAATTGTCCTCCTGTTTTCATGCTGATGAACTTTAAGGTGCTATAATCTGCCTTTAGCGCGGTATTGATGCAATGAATGGGTTTATTTAGTGCTACCGTGTTTTTACCGAAGGTGGATAGCCCGTCGCTGAATAAAATATACTCATCAGCCTGGAGAGATCTCGTATTTATCGCACTGAAATTTGTACCGCCATCATAAACTAAGTTTTTCAATTTATCTTTTAATTGCGTCCAGTTACCATGAGTGATGACGAATGTTCCCGCGTTTTTAAAGCCGTTATTAACCAGGCCCAGCTGTATCGTCAGATTTTGTTTTTGTTTGATGATTAAATCAAGCAGTTCTATCTCCTGATCGGTATTACGCTGCAGGCCACTTAAAGAAACATCCCAGATTAAACCAATATTGTTTGCCCATAACTTCTGCCGACTTTCTATTCTGGGAAAAACATTAACCAGAAAATAATAACCCGAAGAGGCTTTTTGCATCTGTACTTCGGGTAAATTGTTCCTTTTTGGCAAATTAATGGTGAGGCCGTTTTTTGGCTGGTAGTTGCTTTTATTAATTTCGCCTATATAAGTGCTTCCATTGGCCTTTAAATCAAAGCTGCCATCGGGCTGTTCGCCAAGCTCTGGTTTAATGATACTTTCGAAAACAGTAGTTTTTAAACTAAAGTTCTCTATCGCTTGATTATAATCCAAAGGCAAATGATATTTAAGTACATTCCCGTTCGTAAAACCAAGTTCTTCCTCATAGCCTACAATTATGGTCCTGCTACCATTGGCTGGCAATGGATAAATTCTGGTCCGGAAATTATTTCCCTCCACTTTTTCCAATAAACCCGGGTCAACCCTGCGGCGTTCGATGCTCTCGAAAACCTCGGTTGCCTTTGCTTTTTCTACAGGAACAGCCTCACGCATTTTGCCGTTTATATCTAAGGCATATCGGCTAATGCTTACCCCTTCAGGCATCGGAAAGGTAAGTTCGCCTTCCAGAATACGGTTGCTATTATTATGGAAGGTCATTGTCATTACCGTTGTGGCGATGTTTCCGGTAATCTGCACGTCGATGGCTAACTTTTTAAGTTTAACGGCATCTTTTTGTTCGCTTGTTTCGGCCTGTTGTACCTTCAATACAGGCATTTGTGCCTGAACAAAAAAGACAGCCAACAATAAGGGAAGGATGAGTAAGGTTTTAGATGGTCTCATAACTTAATTTTAAATAGTGATGCAAAAGCATTGGCGATTACATAAATTTATTTTCAAAAGCAATGCTCGTTGATTGATTTTATGCCGCTAAAAACATCATTAACATCCAAAAAGAGCTTTTTTGGAAAGATGTAACATTTCAATAAAAAATTATTCTAATGACTAAAACTGAAACTATGTTAGTAACCACTACGCCTTCGGTGGAGGGCAGAAAAATCGTAAAATATATAGGTCTGGTTACCGGGGAAACCATTATTGGCGCAAATATTTTTAAAGACTTATTTGCTGGTATAACGGATATAGTAGGAGGCCGATCGAGCTCTTATGAACGTGTTTTAAGGGAGGGAAAAGATACGGCGGTAAATGAAATGCAACAGTATGCTGCCGCATTAGGTGCCAATGCAATTGTTGGGGTAGATTTAGATTATGAAACCGTTGGCAGTGGTGGCAGCATGTTAATGGTAAGCGCCAATGGTACTGCTGTTATATTAGAAGATTAAGATATTGCTTATTGCGAAAACTAAGCAAAAACAAGAAAGTCTTTCCGGTGCGGGAAAGACTTTTCTTTTATATCATATTTCTATTATTCGATTAAAACGAAAGGATATCAATCAGTTTTAACCATTTAGCACTTACTTTTTCAGCATTAATGTGTTTAATCGCATGATTAAAAGGCGTAAACACGATCTCACGGTTAATCTGACCGGCCATTACGCCACTTTCACCATTAATTAAACCTTCTACCGCGGATACCCCTAATCGGCTTGCCAGCACACGATCCATACAGGTTGGCTTTCCTCCACGTTGTATATGCCCTAGAACGGAAACCTTAGTATCGTAATGCGGGTATTTTTCCTGAAGAATTTCGCCTACTTTAAATGCCCCACCAGTATCATCACCTTCGGCAACGATAATGATTTTCGAGGCTTTATCTTTACGGCTATGTTCCAGTTTATGCAAAATATCATCTGCATTCATATTGGCTTCAGGAATCATGATGGCTTCTGCACCCACACCAATTCCACTTCTTAAAGCTATTAAACCCGAATCGCGTCCCATTACCTCAACGATAAAAAGCCTATCATGCGATTCTGCCGTATCTCTGATCCGATCCACCGCATCAATAACGGTATTAATAGCAGAGTCGTAACCGATGGTAAAATCGGTACCGGCTAAATCGTTATCAATTGTGCCCGGTAAACCCACTATTGGAAAATCGAACTCTTTTGAGAAAATGTTGGCGCCGGTAAACGTTCCGTCACCACCAATTACAATCAGCGCATCAATCCCTAAGGCTTTTAGGTTTTCGTAAGCTGTTTTTCTACCTTCAACAGTTCTGAAGGCTTCACTACGTGCGGTTTTTAAAATGGTGCCTCCACGCTGAATAATATTTGCTACAGATTTGCGGTCCATAGGGATATAATCATTATTGATCAGCCCTTCGTAGCCACGGATAAATCCGGTTACTTCAATATCATAATAAATAGCGCCCCTAACTACGGCCCTAATTGCAGCGTTCATGCCTGGCGAATCGCCGCCAGAGGTTAAAACACCAATATTCTTAATCTTATTCATTTGTTTGTTTCTTGGCAAATTCCGAAAGTCCCTTATCCAGATATTGCAAATATTTATCTATATCAAATTCTACTCCGATAGGAGGGGAAACTAATTCTTTTTCATCAGTACCCAAAAGTACATAATATGGTTGCGAAATGGTATTAAATCTTTCGGCCTGTAAATGTTTAAATTTCTTACCAACCGTATTTACCCTGGTACTCAAAATTTTAGAGTCGAACTGTTCGGCAGCCGGCAGATCAGTTTTATCATCGGTATAAAGTGACACCACGATATAATCTTCTTTCAATTTTTTAAGTACCCTTGGGTCAGACCAAACCCGGGCCTCCATTTCGCGGCAATTTACACAACCATGGCCCGTAAAATCGAGAAATAACGGTTTTTTTACTTCCTTGGCATAGGCTAATGCTTCCTGGTAATCAAAAAAGCCATCAATGTTATGCGGAATGTGCAGGAATTCTGAATACTTACGTTTGGCATGAGTAGGTGCTCCTGTTTGGTTGGTACCACCGCCACTATCCTGCCCAATGATAAAATCCTGGGTTGATAAAGGTGGAACCAATGCGCTTACACCTTTTAATGGTGCTCCCCATAAACCTGGAATTAAATAAATTGCAAATACAAAAGTTGCGGTTGCAATAAATAACCTGGGCACTGAAACATAAGGAAGATCACTATCGTGTGAGAACTTAATTTTCCCTAATAAATAAACACCCAGGATTAATGCAAGTACAATCCAGATGGCTAAGAAAATCTCTCTGTCCAATATTCCCCAGTGGTAAGCCAAATCAGCTGTTGAAAGGAATTTTAAAGACAATCCCAACTCTAAAAAGCCAAGAAAAACTTTAATGGAGTTTAACCATCCGCCAGATTTTGGTAATCCCGTCATTAAACTTGGGAAAATGGCAAACATGGTAAAAATTATAGCCAGAGATAAAGAGAAACCGAACATTACCACCACTGGTGTAAGCAAATCGGTGTTAATAGCAACCAACGATGTTCCAATGAGCGGACCAGTACAGGAGAAAGAAACAACTGCTAAAGTAGCAGCCATAAAAAATATACCACTTAAACCCTTTGCATCTGATTTCGCATCGAGTTTATTTACAAAAGAACTGGGTAGTGTGATTTCGAAAGCACCCAAAAATGATACCCCGAAAACGATGAGTATAAGGAAGATGAAGATATTGAAAAACCCATCTGTTGAGATTTCATTTAAAGCACTTGCACCCCAGATTAAAGTGATAATTACACCTAAACCTACATAGATGACAATAATCGATAAGCCATAAATAATGGCGCTCCTAATCCCTTTTGCCCTACTTTCTGCTCTTTTGGTAAAAAAACCAACCGTGAGCGGAACCATCGGAAAAATACATGGCAGGAAAAATGCTGCGATACCCGCTAAAAGGCCTAAGCCAAAGGTTACCCAAAGTGATTGTTTTGGATCAGCTTTAGCAGCTAATGCCGTTTTTTCTACTTTCGAAGTATCCTTTTTTACCGAATCTTTTACCGTACTGTTTGCAGCACTATCCTGTGCAGAACCCACTTCGGTAAAAACAATATCATCGGGAGGAGCGGTTGCCGTGGTATCTTGAGTTACAATGGCGTAACTCCTAACAGCCGGCAATGCGATAAATATTGCAGCCATTAATATTAATAATAAAACCTTTTTCATTTGTGTGTGTGTGTGTTTGAAACCGTGAAATTAAGAATAATTTTATTAAGAGCTTTTTATAAGACCGTTTTGCACATAGATTTTACTTTAAACAGAAACAGTCCCAAGAATTTAAACTTTGGGACTGTTTTTTTAAATATTTTGATGATGACTACTTAACCGGGACACTAAATTCAACTTCTTCGGGAGGAAGACATTGTTTATCGTTACAAACCATAAACTCAACCTTGCCCTTAACAGCGGTTGTACCTTTATTCAATTTTACTTTTTGTTGGAAAATTACTGCTTTTTCAAAATAACTTACGTTCATTTTGAAAGTGCTCTCGTATTTAACAATTGCTTTTGGCTCAACTGTTTTGCCAACCAGGCTAAAATCCTTAGAAGGTGTAAAAGTAAACGTAGTCTTTACCGGGCCGCCATCTTTAACATTCTGAGAGTAAATATGCCATCTGTCTTCAATGGTTGCCTTTAAGTAGATAACCGCTTCATCTTTACTGATTTTTTTTGCTGAATAAGCCCAGGTAACAGGCTTTTCGATCTGAGCAAATGCACCAGCGATGGTAAAAAGTACCATCGAAAGTACTAAGGTGATTTTTTTCATTGTGTGTTTATTTTGTGTGTGTAAATTCTATTTCTTTAAAATTGAAGCTTTTTAAACCCTTGTTTGTATCAACAGTTAACCTACCACCGTCTTCAACTCCTTTAATCGTACCCTCAAAAACCTTTCCATCTTGTTTATATAACGCTGGAATATTAAAGTTATAAAGCCTTGCAAGATAATCATTTTGCAAAATACTATATTTCCCTGCTCTCAAAATTAAGTAGTATTTCTCCATAAACATGAATATTTTTGCCATAATATCCATTAAAGGCACATCTTTTTGTAAAATTTGAATGACGGAAGTGGCACGTTGACCAATACTATCTGAAAATTCGGATTGATTTATGTTTAACCCAATGCCAATTACTGATGATTTTATCGAACTGCCTGTCAGTGTATTTTCAATTAATATGCCCCCTAGTTTCTTATTTTGGTAATACATATCATTAGGCCATTTCACCTTTATCCCATGTGTTACAAAACAAGATAAAGCATCGCTAACAGCCAAACTAACGGCCATATTCAAATAAAACTGCTTATCCATGGGTAAAAATGAAGGTCTTAAATAAATACTGGTACTGATGTTTTTTCCTGCCTGAGTTTGCCAAACGCTATCTTGCTGTCCTCTTCCGGCAAACTGATTATCTGCCATAATTACAGTGCCTTCGGCTAATGGCTCGGATTTTGACACCAAATCTTTTAAAAAGTTATTGGTAGAATCAACTTCTTTTAATTTGATTAAATTTTGACCAACAAATAGTGTCGAAAAAGTGTTATTTTGCAAGTGTTGAATTTATAATATTGTAATTCCAAAATTAAAGCATTTTAATGGTAAAAAAGAAAATAGTAGCCCTTTCTACATACCTTTCTGAGTTAGCCGTACACGGCATTCAAGAAAAAAAAGGAGAAGATATAGTGCGGTTAGATCTTAGAAATATTCATACTTCAGTAGCGGATTACTTCATCATTGCGAGTGCCACCTCTGGTACCCAGGTAAAAGCTATTGCTGATAGTGTAGAAAAAGAAATATATAAGGCCACTCAGGCCGATCCACGACATAAGGAAGGTTTCGAATCTGCAGATTGGATTATTCTAGATTATTTTGATGTGGTTGTGCACATTTTTAAAACCGAAAAGCGCCACTTTTATGGCATAGAAGAACTTTGGGGGGATGCAGAAAGCACAAATTATCAGAGCGCATAACCTTTAGAACCATTTTGACAAAGACAAATGAACGACAATCAAAATACAAACGAAAAACAAGGGAAGAGAATACCTAATATCCCCAAAAAACCACAAAAAGGATCAAAATTTAATATTTTCTGGGTTTATGCTGCCATTATTATTGCAATTATTGCAGCACAGTTTTTATTTACCACCGACAGCGGTAAAGAGGTAAAATATGATACTTTCGAAAGCAAAATGCTTTTAACTGGTGATGTTGACAGAATTGTTGCCTATCAAACAGAAGATTTAGTTAAAGCTGAGGTTTATATTAAAAAAGACAGTTTAAATAAACCGCAGTATAAAGCATTTAAAAGCACTAGTTCTTTCAACGTAGGTACTGGTCCAACTGTTTTTTTTACTTATGGTGGAAAATTTGCTGATTTAAGGGCTGCTTTAGCCGAATCGCAAAAAGCATTACCTGCTGGTAGAAAAGCAATTTCATTTCAATCCGAAAACCGCAGCAACCCGTTGGCAAGCTGGTTTTTAAGCATTATCCTTCCGGTATTACTTTTAATCGGTTTCTGGATTTTCATGATGCGCAGAATGGGCGGTGGTGCTGGCGGTGGCGGTCAGATTTTTAGTATTGGAAAATCAAAAGCTACGTTATTCGATAAAGAAAGCCAGGTAAACATTACATTTAATGATGTTGCAGGTTTAGAGGAAGCCAAAACAGAGGTAATGGAAATCGTTGATTTCCTAAAAAATCCAAAAAAATATACCGACTTAGGTGGAAAAATCCCTAAAGGAGCTTTGCTTGTCGGTTCGCCAGGTACTGGTAAAACCTTATTGGCAAAAGCTGTTGCAGGTGAAGCCCAGGTTCCTTTTTTCTCTCTATCAGGTTCTGATTTTGTTGAAATGTTTGTTGGGGTAGGTGCATCACGTGTTCGTGACCTGTTTAAACAAGCTAAAGATAAATCACCTTGTATCATCTTTATTGATGAGATTGATGCCATTGGCCGTGCCCGTGGTAAAAATGGAGTTATGGGTGGAAATGATGAGCGCGAAAACACCTTAAATCAACTTTTGGTTGAGATGGATGGTTTTGGCACCAATACACACGTGATTATCTTGGCTGCTACCAACCGTGCAGATGTTTTAGATAAAGCATTATTAAGAGCGGGTAGGTTCGACAGACAGATTTACGTTGATTTACCAGATGTTATCGAACGTAAACAGATTTTCGAGGTTCACATTACGCCGCTTAAAAAATCAGAAGAGTTAGATACTGAGTTTTTAGCAAAACAAACTCCAGGTTTCTCTGGTGCTGATATTGCCAATGTTTGTAACGAGGCGGCATTAATTGCAGCCCGTAAAAATAAATCAGCAGTTGATAAACAGGATTTCTTAGACGCAGTAGATAGAATTGTAGGTGGTTTAGAAAAGAAAAATAAAATCATCACGCCAAGTGAAAAACGCGCTATCGCGATTCACGAAGCTGGACATGCTACGGTGAGCTGGTTGCTGGAACATGCAGCGCCCTTGGTTAAAGTTACAATTGTTCCACGGGGACAGAGCTTAGGTGCAGCCTGGTATTTACCGGAAGAGCGTTTAATTGTTCGTCCTCACCAAATGCTTGATGAAATGTGTGCAACGATGGGTGGTAGAGCAGCTGAAAAAGTAATGTTCGATACCATTTCTACCGGCGCGCTTAGCGATTTAGAAAAAGTGAATAAACAGGCCAGAGCAATGGTTACCATTTATGGCTTGAACGAAAAATTAGGAAACATTACTTACTACGATTCGTCAGGTCAGAATGAATATAATTTCTCTAAACCATATTCAGAAGATACCGCTTTAACCATTGATAAAGAGATTTCGGCACTGATTGAAGGTCAATACCAGAGAGCAATCAGCTTATTACAGGAAAACAAAGATAAGTTGATTCAACTGGCCGATATCTTGATTGAAAAAGAAGTTTTATTCAAAGATGATTTAGAGGTGATTTTCGGTAAACGTTTATTCGAAAATCAAAGCGAAAGCGGAGCCCCCGGACATATTACTCCGGTAGAAGCATAAATAAATAATTTCTATTATTACATTTGCTACCCTAATTTAAATAATTAGGGTAGCTTTTTTTTATAAATGAAGGATAATACGACAGCGAAGGAACAAATACTAAAAAAGATAAGGAAAGCACTATTAGAAAAACGTGAAAACCCTTATCCCAACTTAGAGGAGAGCCAATTGTATAAAAAAAATACAGATGAGCTAGAGGTATTATTTGCCGAACAACTTACAGCCATATCAGGCAATTTTATTTTCTGTGAGGATGGCATCGACTTTTTTGAAAACATGCTCCAACTGGCAGATAAATTTAAATGGCGCAAAATATATTGCTGGGAGCCAGAACTACAACAGTTTTTGAGCAAGTATGAATTTCCTTTTTATCAAACCGATAAAGATTTCGAACAGGCTGAAGTAGGGATTACCCTTTGCGAAGCTTTAATTGCCCGTAACGGAAGCGTAATGGTAAGCAACCAGGGTGCGGCAGGAAGAAGGCTTAGCATCTTCCCACATCACCATATTGTAATCGCGAGAACGAGTCAGCTGGTTTTAGATCTTAAAGATGGCTTTCAATTATTGAAGAACAAATATGGCAACCAGATCCCTTCGATGATCAGCAATATTACCGGGCCGAGCAGAACAGCCGATATTGAAAAAACATTGGTTTTGGGCGCACACGGACCCAAAGAACTTTTTGTGTTTTTAATTGATGATTTTAGCTAATGCTATGGGGTAGATAGACAATTACCACCCATACAACCCCTTCGCATTATACACCAAACTATTTTGAACTTTGAAATCTCTTCACAACCAACTCTCCTGCAGCGTTTATGCAATATATGTCTTCATCATAGTTAGAATATCTTCTTGATAGCAACGGTTTTAACCCTTCATTTTCCAATTTATGGTGATCAAATGTCAAATAAAGTTCTACTCTGGAACGGTCTTTGTCTAAAGTGATTGTTTTCTTTGTTTTAACATTGAATATATCTACTTCCTGAATCCGCCTGTAATTATAGCCCCAGCTAGAATCCTCCCCAAAATCTTTGCTTCTGCCAATCACAAAATAATCGTTCATCAGATGAAAGATAGTACTGATACTCTTATCATTAAAAAGCCGCTTTCCCTTCAGGTCAACTAGATCTGCAACATTTCTCGTTTTACCATTGGTTAAGGTGTTTTCTTCCTTCAAAATCACGATTCCTATATTCTTAGGGAAATTATTTTTATTGTCTCCAAAAGCAGCAAAAGTGCTGTCATAATCCTTGCTTTTTAAAACCGTATCGCCATTTTCGTTCAAAAAGTAGTTTAAACTTTTACCACTCATCGACATTGATCCTGGATAGTCAGCAAAAAATAATATATCTTTTGTAGGTTTAGATGGCGCTTTTTTTACGGGCACTTCAACCTTTTTGCTCGCTGATACAGGCAGTTTCCCCATCGTAACGTGTACTTCGGTCACTTTATTTTTCTCTGCAGTCTCGGCCAGTTTCTTTTTAAAGTCTGCCTCCCTTTCGACCTTAAGCTTTGCATTTCTAATTTTGCCTGCTTCATAAGCTGCTTTATCATCGGCTATCTTCTTTTTCCTAGCATCTTCATCCTCTTTTGCGCAGGCAGGGCACATGTTTTTACCCTCTGAATTGTTAGAGCCCTTAGGCGCAAACCTACAGTTATAACGGGCATACTCGCTTTTTGAAACATGCGATTGGGCTAGTGCCACCTGTACCATAAACAGGAGCAAAATAGTAGTTAAGAAATTCTTCATTTTAATTCATTTAATTCACCATAAAAATAAGCGGTTGGAAAGGTGGTCTATATACCCTTTACTCGGTATTTTTTATGTTTGGTTTATACCTTATATTTATGAAATATCGGCCCTACCTTAGGTTTCAATATTACCGCTAATCCGCTCATCCATGAATAAATTTTTCTTGTTATTCCTATTTTTTCTGAATGCAGCTGGGCAATGTTTTGCGCAGCAGGGTAATCCGATATTGATTGACACGGCCAAAAAATTCAATATTAGCAAACACGGTTATTTTTATGAGGATAAGAACTTAAACCTGAGCATCGATTCTATTGTAAAATATAAAAAGGCCAACAAATTAACCCCATTAAAACCGGGCAAAGTTTTTAGCAAAGGTTATTCCCAGTCTTATTATTGGGTCGCTTTTGATATTGAAAACACCTTAAATCAATCCGTTCATTTGATGTTTAAGGAACAGAGCTCGAGCATTAACCAGCTTCAGCTGTTTAAAGTTGATGAAAACGGGAAAAAAAATGCTTTAGGCTTAACAGGAGATCATTTCCCTTTTAAACAGCGCCCTTACCGCAACAGAAGTTTTATTTATCCCTTGGTGCTTGCGCCTCATGAAAAAGCCACTTTTTATTTGTGGGCCGATAAACGCGGGCAAAATATGTACATGCCAATGTCTATCGGGCGTGATATTGACATTATTCAGGCTGAAATTCCACAGCATACGCTTTTTGGATTTTATACCGGGATTTTTGTATTTGCAGTAATCTTTAACCTGTTATTGTATGTGTCTGTAAGGGATAATATTCACTTATATTACGCGATTTACATTTTTTGTACCCTGATTTTTATCCTGGAAGAGGAGGGTTTGGCTTTTCAGTGGTTTTACCCAAACCTGCCGGGACTGCAGGATTATATGCGGTTGATTATGGCTTCGCTGAGCTGTGGGCTGTTGATTCAGGTGATGCAGCTCTTTGTCAATCAAAACCGATCCAATAGCCGGTTGTACCGCTTTACCAACTACTACAAACGATTTTGCTGGGCCATGTCTGTCCTCCCTGTATTGATGTTGTTTAAATCGTTCATCATTCTGGAAAAAACAGTTTTTTACATCAATAACTTTTTGGCGCTCCTCACCGTAATTGTCATTATCATTTGTGTGATCGAAAGGATTAGGGCAGGCTATAAACTGGGCTGGTACTATTTTATTGCAACGGTGATGCTGTTATTTGGGGTTTTCAATTATGTTTTTAACACCCTTGGACTAACCAATTTTAACCTGCTAAAACCAAATGGCCTGGTGGTGGGCTTAACGGCCGAAATTATATTCCTATCCTTTGCGTTAACACAACGCTACAATTTTCTAAAAAAGGAAAAAGAAATCCTGCTCGAAGAAAAGAGCAAACACCAGGTGGATCTTGCCGACGGTATTTTTAATGCCCAGGAGGATGAACGCACCCGCTTGGCGCGCGATTTACATGATGATTTAGGCGGTACGCTTTCGATCATTAAATTAAATATTACGGCTTTTCAGCACAAGGTTTTAAATCTTACTGAAAAGGAGCGTGTATTTTACGATCAAACCATTGGCATGATCGAAAAGGCCTGTGCTGATTTGAGGGAAATATCGCACAATTTAATGCCAAAGAACTTTGAACAGTTTGGTTTAATTGAAACGCTGAACGAACATTTTAGCACCCTGAACCATTCGGGTAAAATTGCCTTTGAATTCGTTTTCCAGGTAGAGCATCCCATCGAAAGCTCCATGGAAATTACGATCTACCGTATTGTTAACGAGCTGGTAAATAACATTATCAGACACTCTTTTGCTTCAAAAGCCACCATTCAAATTCTATTATTCGACGAAAGAATCAATATCATGGCCGAAGATAATGGCATCGGCTTTAATCCCGATACCGATAAAAAAGGATTAGGCATTCAGAATATTCTGTCGAGGGTGAACTATATGAATGGAAAAATTCAGGTCGACAGTAACCAAAATGGCACAACTACAACTATTGATATTCCACTGAAATAATGGACGCGATTGAAGAAAAAACCATCACGTTAATGATCGCAGATGATCATAAACTATTTGCTGAAGGATTATCGGCCATCCTGTGTGAGCAACCAAATTTTAAAGTAATCGGAACGGCATCAAACGGAAAGGAAATTTTGCATCTGTTAAACCATCAACTGCCGGATATTTTAATCCTCGATTTAAATATGCCCGTTCTTGATGGCGAAATTGCCGCTGAAAAAATCCGACAACTGTTCCCATCAGTAAAAATAATGGTACTATCAATGTATTATACGGTTAAATTGGCCACAAAGCTAGAGGGCATTGGGGTTAAGGCCTACATTCAAAAGGATACTGATGCTGAAACGCTATTTAAAATTATTGCTGATTTACAAAAGGGTGAAAAATATTTCCAGAAAGTAAAACCAGATATTCAATCAGGTTCGATCTTTGATGATGATCATTTCCAAAAAAGTCATAACTTAACCGCCAGGGAAATGGAAATTTTGAAATTGATCAGCGAAGACTATACCTCACAACAAATCGCCCAGAAATTATTTATAGCTTTAAACACGGTAGATACACACCGCAAAAACATGGCACAGAAGCTAAATGTAACCGGGAAAGCAGGTTTATTAAAATTTGCACTTGAAAATAAGCCGCGGTAAAAATTAATTTATTTTCGATTCTCGATTATAATTGATATTTTTATACTACATACCGTTTTAGTATGCGGTATTATAATTATGAGCAGAGCAATAAATACGGTAATTACCGGAACCGGGAGTTATATTCCTCAAAATATTATTTCAGGTAATGAATTCTTAAATTCGACGTTTTTTGAGAATGGAAGTCTATTGGAGAAAGAGAATTCGGAGATCATTCATAAATTTTCTGAAATTACCGAGATCGTGGAAAGGCGTTATGTTTGCCCCGAGCAATTAAGTAATCATATTGGTGCTAAGGCCGCGGAAAAAGCCATAGAAAATGCCGGCATTGATAAAGAAACATTAGATTATATTATCTTCTGCCATAATTTTGGCGATATTCCTTTGGGCAGCAACCGCACCGATGTTTTACCATCCCTGGCTTCGAAGGTCAAACAACAATTGGGTATTCAAAATCCTGATTGTGTAGCTTATGATCTTATTTTTGGTTGCCCAGGATGGGTTCAGGGTGCAATACAAGCCGATTACTATATTAAAAGTGGTGATGCCAAACGTGTGATGGTTATTGGTGCGGAAACTTTAAGCCGT
The DNA here is from genome assembly GCF_032678585.1 of Pedobacter psychrodurus. Taxonomy (GTDB): domain Bacteria; phylum Bacteroidota; class Bacteroidia; order Sphingobacteriales; family Sphingobacteriaceae; genus Pedobacter; species Pedobacter psychrodurus_A. The sequence continues at coordinate 87,846 of NZ_JAVTSN010000016.1, forward strand.
ATTATCGATGTACATGATCGCGACAGCATGATTTTTTCGGATGGAGCAGGTGCTGTAATTTTCGAGGCAGAAGAGTCCGAAGAAAAAAGAGGCATTTTAGCACATAAAACTGAAACGCATGCTGTAAACCATGGCAACCTGTTAATCATGGGAAAAAGCTCCCATCCTGAAGAAACCAATGGAAACATGTACTTAAAAATGAACGGACGTAAGCTCTACGAGTTTGCGGTAATTCAGGTGCCTCAAGTCATTAAAAAAGCCATTGATAAAGCAGGATTAGACGTTAAGGATATCAATATTGTATTTGTTCACCAGGCCAACGGCAAAATGGATACCGCCATCATGAAACGTTTATTCAAACTTTATGGCAAAGATACAGTGCCTGAAAATTTAGTCCCAATGACGATTTCGTGGTTGGGAAATAGTTCGGTGGCAACCGTCCCAACCTTATTGGACCTGGTTTTAAAAGAGCAGGTAGAGGGATATAAAGTTAAAGCGGGTGATGTTGCTGTTTTTGCATCAGTAGGAGCGGGCATGCACATTAATGCTTTTGTACACCGCTTTTAATTCGCCAATCTTTTTAATCCGGCTTTTGCCTGGCTTTCAATACTGCTTTCAAACTCATGATTTTTCATGGAAATGGCCGTATTGAAAGCCTCTTTTGCTTTTACCTCATTTTTCCTTCTCTCGTAAACCTTGCCCATTTGCAGGGCTGCGTTTGCCGCAAAATAATATTTGAGATTTTTCCCTTCATTAATCGTTTCCTGATAAGCGGCAAGGGCCTGATCATCCTTCCCTAAATCATCGTAAATTCTGCCCAGGCGGTAATTTAATTCCGTTTTGTCTTTATCACTGGCATAATCACCTGCTTTCTTATTATCGAGTAGCTGTAAAGCCTTGTTTAAATACCCCCCATCAAACAAAAGCCTGGCTTTTAAAAGATCAATTGTAGGCATTCCGCCAGCAGCTTCACTCTTTGCCTGTTTGTCTTTTTCCACATAGGTATAACCATTGTTAACAGCCTTGGCTGCAAATGCCGTATAACCTGCTTTATCTCCTTTCAGAAAGGCGATCCAGCCCAGGTGAAGATAAGTATCCTTCATAAAATTAACACCCTTGGTGGTCTGCAAAAAGCGGTTAAAGTAGGTTGCCGCATTGAGATCTAACTTATTCAGATGCGCAATACCTTCCAGGTAATCGAGATAAGGAAAAGGCTGATAAACGCCTCCATTGGGCCGCTTTGCAAGAATGGAGATGGCCTCTTCACTATGCCCGTTTTTGATGCACACATAACTCTGCAAATAGCTCTTTAACAAACTTGTATCGGCAATCCTTTCGGTATATTTTATCGTTTTGGCATAAGCCTGCGAACTATGCGCCACATCGGTTAACACATAAGCATAATAAAATACCACCTCTTCGTAAAATGGCTCGTATGATGATTTCGGCAGGTTATCGGCTAATTTCTCGAACATGTTCAGTCCGTTTTGCAGATTGCCTTTAATGCCAAAAGTAGAAAGTGCGGTTTTAAGCGCTCCATCAGGAAGATTTCCCAAAACGGCATTGATCAGCCCTAAGCCTTTAAGGTTAAGGTGAAAATTTGGAAATTTCTTACTGTTCTCCTGTAAAAGACTGTTTGCTTTTTTAACCTCCATTGCTGCGTTAAAATATTCGCCAAAACGGCCGCGGATCAACGCCCATTGTAGATTGATCTCTGCCTGAGCATATAAATAGTAGGGCGAATTTTTATCATCATCGCTGATCTGATCTAACCGCGCAGATTTATTGCCTTTCAACCGGTCGAAATCGGCTTTGCTCTCTGAAGTGAGCACTGTAAAGTAATCTACATAGTTTTCCAACAGCGGAATAATGGAATTATTGGGATGCTGCTTTTTTTCGGTAGAAATATACGCCTTTGCATTACCCAACTTAAGTTCAAAGATACTTTTATAGGCATTTAGGCAATTGCTATTAAAATCAAAGTTTGCAAATGAAAACAAAGGAGAAATGAGCAGGGCAGAAGTTATAAAAAAACGGAAGCTTTTATTCATTCGGGATGTATTTCGGTTTGGTTCTGTGCGTTGCACAACAAATTTTCACATGGAAAACAAATATCTACATTAAACGCTAAAAACGTACTCTTGTTTTGCGTAAACAAAAATAGCTGTAAACAAAAAACGTCCCGATAAAATCGGGACGTTTTAATAATTCTTTAGCTATAAACTATGCTTCTGCTACTTCATGAGTTAAAGCCTCATCAACCAAAATACGGCCACAGTGCTCGCAAACGATAATTTTTTTACGTTGACGGATATCTAACTGGCGTTGAGGTGGAATCTGGTTAAAACAACCTGAGCAAGAATCGCGGTCGATCGTTACTACAGCCAAACCGTTGATTGCATTTTTGCGCAAACGTTTGTAAGCAACCAATAAACGCTCATCAATTTGAGGCTCCGCTTTATCCGCTTTCTTTTGTAAATCTTGCTCTTCTTTTTCAGTTTCAGCAGTAATTACATCCAATTCGCCTTTTTTAACTTCTAAATCTTTCTTTCTGCCATCTAATTCGCCTTTTGCAGCTTCATAGATTTCAGTTTTAGAAGTGATTTCGAAACCATGTTCTTTAATTTTCTTTTCAGATACCTGGATATCTAAACCTTGAATCTCAATTTCTTTCGTTAAAGCATCGTATTCACGGTTGTTTTTAACTTCTTTTAATTGAGTATCGTATCTTTTGATGGCCGCTTGGGCATCTTTAATTGTATTTTTACGGGTTACGATTGAATCCTCAAGATCATCAAGTTCACCTTTGATTTTTGCAATTCTAGTTTCTAATCCTAAAACGTCATCCTCAAGATCGGCAACTTCCATTGGTAATTCGCCACGTACCTGACGGATCTTATCAATTTTTGTGTGGATATTTTGTAATTCGTATAAAGCCTTTAGCTTTTGTTCTACGGTTTGTTCCATTAAAACAAGTAATTTATGGGGTTTGTATTTTGCTCCGTTAAACGGATTGCAAAGTTAGTAAATTTTTTCTGAATAATTTCAAGCAATAAATTTGAGGTAAATTGTTCAGTTTCAAAGTGTCCGATGTCGGCAATGATCAGTTTTTCCTCTGCATCAAAAAACTCATGATATTTAAAATCTGCTGTAATAAAAGCATCTGCTCCAGCAGCAATAGCCTCTTTTAAAAGGAAGCTCCCTGAGCCTCCGCAAACGGCCACTTTTTTAATCCTTTTGCCAATTACCTCGGTATGCCTAACCACCTTGGTCTGCATCCTATCCTTTACCAGGTGTAAAAAATCGTAGGCATCCATATCGTATTCCAGCCAGCCCACCATGCCCGAGCCCACCAATTGATGTTTATTTTCTAGTTTATAAATATCATAAGCAACTTCTTCATAAGGATGGTTTTCGAACAATGCAACCAAAATTTTCCGCTCGGCCTGCGTGGGGTATACCATTTCAATACGCACTTCATCTTCGCGATGGCGTACGCCTTTTTCTCCCACAAAAGGATCTGAATCTTCATTGCCCTTAAATGTACCAAAACCATCTGCATTGAAACTGCACTCGCTATAATTCCCAATATTGCCTGCACCGGCATAAAATAATGCCGATCGCAATTGCTCGGCTTGTGCCTGCGGGCAATATGTAACCAATTTTTTTAAAAGTCCTGTTTTTGGTGAAAGTACTTTGGTTCCTGTTAAACCCAGCTGCTCGCAGATTCTTGCGTTTACGCCTGTGTGGATACTATCGAGATTGGTATGAATGGCATAAAGGGCAATATTATTCCTGATTGCTTTTAACACCACGCGCTCAACATAGTTTTTACCGTTAAGTTTTTTTAAGCCCTTAAAAACAATAGGATGGTGAGTAATAATCAGATTACAACCTGTTGAAATCGCTTCATCCACAATTTTCTCTACACAATCTAAAGCTACTAAAGCCCCTCGGATTTCCATATTCGGATCGCCAACAATTAAACCAGAATTATCATAATCTTCCTGATAATTTAAAGGCGCTATGCTTTCTAAGTAATTGGTAATTTCAGCTAATTTCATCCGATAAATATAAATAAAGCTCGCAGGTTTCGAAAATTTGCTCAGCTAAATTGATCCTAAACATTAATTATACCTCAACTTAGATGTACTCAGGCGGCTTAGGTAGCCAATATATTTTGGAAAGCAGGGTTCGTTGCGCTTCGGAGGCGAAAGTCCTGCTATCGCTTCAAGTCCTCACTCATTCCTTCGCTCCGAGCTTTACGCTTTATCAGGTTTATTTAACAAGGTCTATAGTCCTTAGCTAAAATTAAAACCTGCGAGGTCTGGAAATCCAACAAAAAGTCCGTCCCGATGTAAACCGAAACGGACCTATGTATTTGATGAAGCATATTAAAAAAGCTGCCTATTGAAAGCCGCCCATTCTCACCATTTGCAAGCTTTCGAAAACCATTTTCTGATTGTGCTCAAAAGCGAGGGTTTTGTGGTTTACCACATCGATAATCGATCCGATAAAACATAAACCTGCAGTTACCAGGTATAAAATACCCATCCCGATCTGGCCGATAATAAACCTTTGCAAACCTGGAACGGCGAATAAACCGATTAAACAGAAAATTAGCATATCTGACGGATTTTTCCTTTTGCTGCTGTAAACCATTAAGAAGTTACGCAACTGTTGTTCGGTTAATCCGGTTGTGGCTTGTTGTAAGTATGAGTATTCCTCTGGTGTTATACCTGGTAACGACATTAGAGGTGATTGAAATATATCCATGGTTTCTATGTATTAGTGGTTGAAATTTTAAATCTTTTTTTATTCTTTATCAATGTGTATATCCTGTAAATTATAATCAAAAGTGCCGGAAACCCAAACCAATGTTCGGAAAAGCTTTCGGTAAACTCGCCATGTAAAATATGACTGATCGACCTGCCAATTCCGCATCCCGGACACCAATCCTCAAAACCTAAATTGGCTAGCGGACAAAGTGTAAAGTGATGCTCATGGCCATTCGCTGTTGCCAGTAATACTAAAGCTGCTACCCAGAAAAAAAGTTCTAGCGGAAAGCTTTTAATGTATTTCATCAGTTATCATTTATTTTCAATGGTGATGAAGCTATCATGATTTATTTTAAGTGTATTGGAAATCATGACGGTTTCATTGTTTCACTTTTTATATAATTTAGAGGCTACCAGGCTACCTTTGTTACATCAATTTGCCCTTAATCGACGAATGGGGGATATATTTCGACCAAACGAGTAATGCAATCTAAGAATATGATCCTTATTTCTTTTTCAGTTTTGAATTGTCGCCCGTAACCTAGCCAAAAATAGTTAAAAAAACCTTTACACAAATTGCGGGTTAATATTAAAAGATAAGCTTATTTTTGTGCCTTGAACATTCGCGATTTAATAAACAGATACAAAACCGACGATAGGGTAAGCCAATTTACCAAAGCGTTAAACAGCACCAAAAACCCAAAGATACAATTAAAGGGATTGGTGGGTTCGGCCGACGCTATTGTTGCACTTTCTTCTTATTTTCTATTACACAAACCCATCCTGTTTATTTTACCCGATAGGGAAGAAGCAGCATATTTTCAATCCGATCTGGAAAGTGTTTTAGACAAGCAGGTTTTACTGTTCCCGTCCTCATACCGCAAATCTTTTGATTTTACACAGGTGGATACGGCCAATGTGCTGGCCCGTGCGGAAGTATTGAACGAATTAAACCACGATTCTGAATACGGCAAAATTGTGGTTTCCTATCCGGAAGCTATTGCCGAAAAGGTAATCGACAGGTCTGCCCTGGAAAAAAACACCTTAGAAATAAGCCTTGGGGCTAAACTAGGTATCGATTTTATCAATGAATTTTTAATTGATTACGATTTCGACAGAAGAGACTTTGTTTACGAGCCTGGTCAGTTTTCCATCCGCGGTGGTATTGTAGATATATTTTCGTTCTCTTCTGATCTTCCATACCGCATCGAATTCTTTGGCGATGAGGTAGAAAGTATACGCAGTTTCGAAATTGAAAGCCAATTATCGGTCGAAGATGTTAAATCGTTAACCATTGTACCGAACGTTCAGGCGAAATTTTTAACCGAAAGCAATATCAGCATTCTCGATTATATCGATCAGGATACGCAGTTGTGGTTTAAGGATGTCGAATTTACCCTTGATATTATTAAGGCAGGTTTTAAAAAAGCTGTTGAACTTTGGAAAGCTTTATCTGTGGCAGATAAAACCCAAAACCCGGAGTGGATCGACCCTAAGTTTGCCTTTACAGACGAAAAATTATTAGGCGATCATCTTCAGGATTTCCCGCTTATTGAGTTTGGCAAGCAGTTTTTTTATAAAACGGATAACCGTTTCGAGTTTGAAACCAAACCACAGCCTTCATTTAATAAAGATTTTAATCTCCTGATCCATAATTTAAAGGAGAATGAAAAAGCAGGAATCGTTAATTTTATTTTTACCGACTCACCAAAACAGATCGAACGTTTATATGCCATTTTAGAGGATATTGATAAAACGGCCAAATTTACACCGATCAACAGTATGCTGCGTGAGGGCTTTATAGATCCTCAGATCCAGACTGCATTTTACACCGATCACCAGATTTTCGACCGGTATTATAAATACAAACTGAAAAAAGGCTATCAGAAAAGCCAGGCCATTACCTTAAAAGATCTCAGAGAATTAAAATCGGGCGATTATGTTACCCATATCGACCATGGGATCGGAAAATATGCCGGACTGGAAAAGGTTGAGGTAAACGGCAAAACCCAGGAAATGATCCGTTTAATTTATGCAGACAATGACCTGCTTTATGTAAACATCAATTCGTTAAACCGCATTGCAAAATATAGCGGCAAGGAAAGCGGTGTACCCAGAATGAATAAACTGGGTACCGATGCCTGGGACAAGCTTAAAAAAACCACTAAAAAAAAAGTTAAAGATATCGCCCGGGATTTGATCAAGCTTTATGCTTTGCGCAAAACCCAGGCTGGAACCGCATTTTCGCCAGATAGCTACCTACAAACCGAGTTAGAGGCCTCTTTTATTTATGAAGACACCCCCGATCAGTTAAAGGCCACGCAGGATGTGAAAAAGGACATGGAATCGCCACATCCAATGGATCGTTTGGTGTGTGGGGATGTGGGCTTCGGAAAAACAGAGATCGCGGTACGTGCAGCATTTAAAGCAGTAGCAGAGGGCAAACAGGCCGCCATACTGGTGCCTACAACTATTTTGGCTCTACAACATTTTAAAACCTTCTCCTCCCGGTTAAAAGATTTCCCGGTTACGGTAGATTACATCAACCGTTTTAAAACCAGTAAACAGATTAAAGATACCCTGGCCGAAGCTGCAGCCGGCAAGGTTGATATTTTGATCGGTACACACCGTTTATTGAGCAAGGATGTAAAGTTTAAGGATCTCGGCATCATGATTATTGATGAAGAACAGAAATTTGGTGTTACCGCAAAAGAAAGATTAAAAGCGGTGCGTGTAAATGTCGATACCTTGACACTTACGGCAACTCCCATTCCAAGAACCTTGCATTTTTCTTTAATGGGGGCAAGGGATTTATCCATCATCAGCACACCACCACCCAACCGCCAGCCGGTAAGCACCGAACTCCATGTTTTTAATGATAAATTGATCCAGGAAGCCGTTCAGTTCGAACTAGACCGAGGCGGACAGGTTTTCTTTATCCATAACCGCGTAAATGACTTAATGCAGCTGGGTGGCTTAATCCAGAAACTGGTTCCAAAGGCACGAATTGGTATCGCCCACGGAAAGTTAGATGGCGATCAACTGGAAGACGTAATGCTCGATTTCATCAATGGTGAAAAAGATGTTTTAGTCGCCACCACAATTATTGAAGCGGGTTTAGATATTCCAAATGCCAATACCATCATCATTAACCATGCGCACATGTTTGGTTTGAGCGATCTGCACCAAATGCGTGGCAGGGTAGGCCGGAGCAATAAAAAGGCTTTTTGTTATCTGCTTTCGCCTCCTTTATCTACCTTAACCTCCGAAGCGCGTAAACGACTAAGTGCTATTGAAGAGTTTTCTGATCTTGGCAGTGGTTTTAACGTAGCCATGCGCGATTTGGATATCCGTGGAAGTGGAAACTTATTGGGTGCCGAGCAAAGCGGATTCATTGCCGAAATCGGTTTCGAGATGTACCACAAAATATTGGATGAGGCCATTCAGGAATTAAAAGAGGCTGAATTTAAAGGCTTATTCGAAAATGAACCTGCCCGTCCGTTTGTAGGCTTTACACAGGTAGATACCGATCTTGAATTGTATATCCCTGATGCTTACATTACCAATATCACCGAGCGTTACAATTTATATACCGAACTTTCTAAACTCAATAACGAAGCTGAGCTTGCTATTTTCGAAAAACACTTGGCCGATCGTTTTGGTCCTGTTCCGCCACAGGTAAAAACCATGCTCAGCGTCGTGCGCTTACAATGGTTGGGCAAGAAATTAGGTTTCGAAAAAATCAGTTTCAAGAAAAATAGTTTACGCGGATATTTTTTAAGTGACAAACAATCCGCTTATTTCGATTCAAATACTTTTACCAAAATTTTAACTTTTGCACAGAACCACCCACGTATGTGCAATTTAAAAGAGGTAAAAAACACCTTAAGGATTGCTTTTGATAACGTAAGCACGGTTGAAGAAGCTATTCAAACTTTAGAGCTTATCGACTAAAAAACGTTAATTCAGTCAGTTCGTTGACTGAATTAACGTTAATTCAGTCAGTCTATTGACTGAATTAACGTTTTTTGCTATATTTGGCTAAATGGAAAGTCGAATCATTAGATCTTTACAGCCAATTATCCTCAGTAAGATTGGGATGAATAAAGTAATTCTTATTTTTGGTACCAGAAGGGTAGGAAAAACCTGGTTAGTAGAAAATATCATCAAAGATGCCAATATCCCTTATCTCTCTTTAAATGGAGAAGACCAGGATGTACAGGTATTATTATCTACACGAACTGCCGCCAATTATAAAAGAGTTTTAGGAGATGCCAAATTACTGGTTATTGATGAAGCCCAGGTTATTCCAGAAATTGGAAAAATATTAAAGTTGCTGATCGATACTTTTAAAGACCTAACCATCATTGCAAGTGGATCATCTACTTTTGATCTTTCGAACCAAACAGGTGAACCGCTAACTGGGCGAAGTTTAACCTATTACCTTTATCCTATCGCGCAGGTTGAGTTGGACAAGCAGGAAAATGCTTTACAAACCGCACAAAACCTCGAAGAGCGCTTAATTTTTGGATCGTACCCAGAATTATTCCATTTAAGTTCTTTGGCTGAAAAGGCACAATATTTAACTGAACTGGTTAAATCATACCTGTTAAAAGATATTCTGATGTACGAAAACATCCAGAATAGCACTAAATTATTGGAGTTATTAAAACTTATTGCTTACCAGGTGGGCTCAGAGGTTTCAATTGATGAAATTTCGCGCACTCTGGGTATCAGTAAAAACACTGTAGACCGTTATCTTGATTTACTTTCAAAGGTTTTCATCATCTATAAAGTTGGTGGATATAGTAATAACCTACGTAAAGAAATTACTAAATCTTCGAAATGGTACTTCTATGATAACGGCATCCGCAATGCGATAATTAATGATTTTAGGCTAATTGCACTTCGGAACGACCAGGGGCTTTTATGGGAAAATTACTGTTTTAGCGAGCGCATCAAAAAAATGGAGTATGAACAGCAAAATGCCTCTTATTACTTTTGGAGAACTTATGATCAACAGGAAATTGACCTTATAGAAGTTAAAAACGGTGAGATTTCAGCTACTGATTTTAAATGGGGCAATCAAAAAAAGAAAATACCTGGCTTTTTTGCTAAAAATTATCCTCAGGCACCCTTTTCTGTAATTAACAAAGAAAATTATTTAGATTTTATATTATAATGTTAGACCCCACCTTATTGCTCGATTTAGTGAAAATGCAAATGCCTTATGGAAAATATAAAGGTTATCTGATCTGCAATATCCCCGAAAGTTATCTGCTTTGGTATAAGGACAAAGGCTTCCCGAAAGGAAAATTGGGCGATTTATTGGCGACCATGTTTGAAATACGCGTGAATGGATTGGAATACCTGTTAACGCCTTTGAAAAATCAGCAGCGGTAAATCGAATAGAGTGGTAAATCGCCTCAAAGTATCGTCATTGTGAGAAGGCTTTTTCAGCCGACGAAGCAATCTTACAACGATCGCTACTAGCTTGCGCTTTAGGATTGCCTGCCTGCAGCAGGCAGGCTTCGTACCTCGCATCCGATAGCTATCGGATAACGACCGCTTTACTGCAATCCGTCAATAGTCGCGTAGTCGAAGGATCCCTTGTCACTCGTCCTCCTGAACTCGTTTTAGGACCCATTCCTAGAACCTACTCCAGCAGATGCTGACCACGAAGTAGCTATTAGGTCATTAAAACCGTAAAATGACTAATAAACCAAGTTCAGCAGGACGATTTTAAAAAAATCTAAATCTCACAACCGTTTTCATCACAAACGGCATCATTATTTTTATTTAATGACGTGAGTGTCGTTTTCGGTTGAGTTTCTTTCCACTCGGTAAAACTTTGGGTAAGTGCATCGGTAAAGGCCTGAACAGGTTGAGCACCAGAAACACCATATTTGCGGTCCATTACAAAATAAGGTACGCCGCGTATTCCTAAATTTTGACTTTCATAAATATCATAACGAACAGCTTCGGCAAATTCATTTCCATTTAAAACCGACTCAGCTTCTTCTTTATCTAAACCGATTTCTACAGCAAGCTCAACCAAAACATCGGTTTCGCCAATATTTTTACTATTTACAAAATGGGCTTCAAACAGTTTTTCTTCTGCTAAATCCTGAAGATTATGTTTTGCTGCCAGATGGATTAAACGGTGTGCATTAAAGGTATTGGCAGGGATATTCGTATCAAAATCCATAGTTAAACCTGCATTTGCAGCCATATCAATTACCTGTTTGGTCATCTGTTTGGCTTGCTCGATGGGCATTCCTTTACTACGCGAAAGGTAATCGTATACCGTTTCATTATTGGTATTGTGATATTCAGGATTGAGCTGGTAGCTCTTCCAGTCTACTTCAATTTCATTTTTAAACGGCAATTTTTCTATCGCCTGTTCAAAATGCCTTTTTCCGATATAGCAAAACGGACACATTACATCCGACCAGATTTCTACTTTCATAACACAAAATTAAGCTGATTATAATTGGCCATCGTAAGCCCAAAGTAAAAAGCCACTATCGTTTAGGATAGTGGCTTCCCTTGTCATATAAAGTGTTATCCTGAGCCTGTCGAAGGATCAACATAACTGCATTTTAAACGTCTTAACAAAGCCGGGTATTAATAGATCTGACTATTTATATAACTGGTTAAATATCAGCTTAAAAGTGCCATGTGTTTGTGCCCTAAAAGTGATTTCCGGTCCGAAAGCAAGTAACTTACCTTTGCCAACTTTTGCTTCAAAAGCAGTTACACCATCTTGTAAATAAGCTTGTCCCCAGGCCCAGCCACTGCGTAACGGTGTGGCATTTTCAAACCACATCAACGGTTTGATCTTTCCAGAGGCAATGGCATCTCCTGTGAGCTTAAAAACAGGACTATTATCGAAATATACATCGGCTTCTTTTTCCATGCCCCAATTGGTTGGCAGGCTGGTATCTACACCCACGTTCAAAACACTTCCCGGAACATAATATTTTTCGGCAGGCAATCTCTTTTCTTCTCCGTTTACAATTTCGACCATTGCATTGCGAACCGGAAGATTTAAGTGATAGGCCAGATTGGTACTGCTGCCAATGGTTACGATATTGCCTCCAGCTTCCAAAAATTTCTTTAACTCAGGGATCGATTTGTCGGCAGTAATCCTGCCCAAACGGTTTCTAAACTCTTGCGGAATTTCTTCTGCCTTTGGCCCGAAAGACCTGTTCCCGGCACCGCCTTGCAATGCCGGAATAGCCCCGCCTACAAAAACAATTACATCATATTTTGATTTTAAATTGCCTCCATCAATATCCTGTGGATAAATCACCGTAGCGCTATAATGATATTGTTCCATTAAAAAGCGAACCCAGCCCGAGGCCATTGAGCCTCCATAAGTATCCCAAAGAGCAATTCTGGCAACTGAGACCTTAATTTTGCATTTTGGGGCCGCTGCATTTTTTAATTTAATGTTTGCTTTTTCTAATACCGATTTCCCCGCTGATGAAACATAAAAATCGCCATTCTCGCCAGATCTGTAAACCTCAAGTTTACTTTTCAGCAGGTCATTTACTGCGGTATAAGAATCGTTCTGTGCTGCGCTTAAAACATAACCCGATCCATTCGGTAATTTATTTTCAAACTTCAATAAAACACCGTATGGATTTTTCACAAACGGACCTGAAAAATCGTCGAGAATCCGGTCAAATTTAACATCCATTAAATAGGCTAATGTCCATCCGGCGGCATCGTATGGCGGAATTGGTGCACCTCCTTCATATTTAAAATCATTTGGGTGATCCTGCGGCTCGAACATATCTAAAACGTGTGGCCGGAAAGCCTGATCGGTTTTGACCACATAACTACCTGCAGGATAATTTTTACCCGCAACACTAAATGGCGCCGTTGCTTTTTGAACCACAATACCCGTTCTGATCAAAGCGTTTAAAAATTTAACCGCCGAATTAAAATCTGGCTGATCTGCCGATAAAATATATCCCCGTGGATCTCTGTTTAAAGGCGCTTTCATCACGGTATCAAACGCTTTCATGCTGATCTGGCGTCGAGACCCAAAATCAGCATCACCACCTGCTACAGCAGTATTTTTTTCTGCTTTTGCCGCATTATTAATGGCTTCAATTTTTTTTGGAGAAAAAGACCAGGTATCCTTTTTACCCCTTGCTATCGAATTCTGCCCCATCTGATAAATATTGAATAACAATTCATCACGATAACGTTGGGCATAACTTAAAACGGCATAATTTAATGATACCGAATAATCAATAGAGTTTTTAAAGTACCATTTCCTCGGGCTAATCGGATTTGGCGAATCTCCACTTGGCAATAACCTCGAAGGAACCAGTGGAATTTCGGATGGTGTTGGGTTCCCGATAATTTCGGTCAACAGCCCAATCATATTGTGGAAATAAGTGGTTGTTCTTAAGCCTCCATTATACCAGGTGGAGTAAACTGATCCACCCCGTTGGGTATAACCAGGTTTATTTTCCACGTTCATTCTATTGTGCATAGCAGCACCAACGGCATCTAAACTGGTTAATATAGTCGGATCAAAAACATAATTAAACGGATCACGGTAGGGCGGGCCAGCAACAACCGTTCCTGCCGGGCCAGCCTGATGGTGGTTGTACATAATCTGAGGAATCCACTCTATAAAAAGCTGACGGCCAATATTCTGTGTTTCTTTTAAGTTTAACATAAAAAAATCGCGGTTATTATCATGCCCTGCATATTTTTCGTACAAAACAGGTAATCCAGATGTTGTTCTTTTTTTCTGATCTTTCTCGCGCATATACCAGTTGCTCACCAGTTCCTGTCCATCAGGATTGGCATGCGTAAACAAGATGATCACATTATCCAAAATGCGCAGGGTTTCGGGGTCGGTTCTGGAGGCAAACTCATATACCGTTTGGATCAGCTGATGGGCCCCAACCACTTCATTTGCATGCAAACCACCATCTATCCATACAACTGCCTTACCTTCCTGCGCTAGCGCCTTAGCTTGCTCCGGGGTAATTTCGGCATGGGCGAGCTGTTGCGAAATTTCCTTATAACGCTCTAATTTTTTGAGGTTTTCGGGAGAAGAAACAATCAACATGTATTGACTTCTGCCTTCTTCGGTTTTACCGATATCGACCAGTTTAACCCGGTTAGAACTTGCAGCCAGTTTTTTAAAATAAGCTTCCGTTTGGGTATAATTGGCCAGTTGATAATCAGCTCCGATATCGAAACCAAAATGCGATTTTGGAGAAGGCACCTCTTGTGCAAGTACCGCAAAGCTATTGAATATTAAAAAAGCAAAGCAGAGCCCTTTAAAGTAGTTTTTAATCATCATAAGAAGTTTAGTTGGTAACCAAATATAATAGAGAATCGGCTCCAAAAACAGCTTGCTGTAAATTTGTTACAAGTAGTTTATGAGCTTAATACACAAACCACAGATACAAACATCTCTGATTACCTGTGTAAATCCTTGGTTAAATATTATGAACAGAAATTTGCCAAAGCTTTTTACAGCACCTATATTTAGCCCATGACCCTAGAAGAAAGAATAGAAAACTCTAAAACCAGTATTTTTAAAGCCGTTTTCCCAAACACAACCAACCATTACGATACCCTTTTTGGTGGAACCGCCATGCATTTAATGGATGAGGTTGCTTTTATTACCGCAACGCGTTTTAGCAGGCAGATCATGGTAACCGTAAGCAGTGACAGGATTGATTTTAAAAAGCCGATCCCTGCAGGCACCATTGTAGAACTGATTGGCAAAGTAAACCATGTGGGTAACACCAGTTTAAGGGTTAATGTAGAAATTTATATTGAGCAAATGTATGCCGAAGGAAGAGAACTCGCCGTACACGGCGATTTTACTTTTGTAGCCATCGATGAAAATAAAAAACCGGTACAGGTGATTAAATAATCTTGTAAACTTTGGCTAAAGAGCTATAAAAATCATCGATCCTAAATCTTTAATTTTGATTATGGAACATCAGCACACGGAAGAAGATCTAAAAAATATTGCGAAGCAATTAAGCTGCCCTGAAGGCGAACATGGCGTTAAAACAGGGGAGATGATGCATGCCAGCAATATTGGCATGACCAGTGCTGCTATTGACGCCTTAAACCTACAAGACAACGATACCGTTTTAGAAATTGGCCATGGCAATGGTGGGCATATTGCTCAACTATTATCAAAAGCAAAAAACCTCAGGTACTTTGGTGCCGATATTTCAGAAACAATCATCGCTGAAGCGGAAAAAATTAATGCCGACCTTTTAAATAAAGGTCAGGTTCACTTTCAACTTACTAATGGTATCCATCTACCTTTTGCAGATGAACAATTCGATAAAGCATTTACAGTAAATACCATTTACTTTTGGGAAAACCCATTAAAATATCTTAAAGAAATTAGAAATATTTTAAAACCTGCCGGAATTTTTACGGTATGTTTTGCCGACAAAAGCTTTATGCAAAACCTACCTTTTACTCCTTATGGCTTTACACTTTATGAGGTAGAAAAAGTAATAGAATTATTACAGGAAGCGGGCTTTACAATTAAAGATTTTGTTAAAAAATTAGAGCAGGTTCAAAGTAAAACCGGAGAGCAGATAGAAAGACCATATTATGTTGTAACAGCTACTGCTGAACATAGTCCTCGTTTATAACGAAGATTAGCGAGAATAGTGATTGTATCGCTAATAGCATAAACGCATTACAAATGCGGATCTCATTCATCCTCGTTACAAATGAGGACGAAAGGTAAAGTCAATTTTAATACAAAATCAAATACAAATAGGCGTAAACCACCGGTGCGGCCAACAATAAACCATCAAAACGGTCTAACAAACCACCATGGCCCGGCAACAAACCACCACTGTCTTTGGTATCCAAACTGCGTTTAAGCATCGATTCTACTAAATCGCCCAGGGTACCAAAACTTGCAATCAGCACAGCCATACCTGCCCAAACCCAGGCCGGGTTTTCGGTAAACCAAAATGACAAAGCAAAAGCAACTAAAACGCTGGTAAACATCCCGCCGAAAAAACCTTCCCAGCTCTTTTTAGGCGAATGGCGCTCAAATAATTTACGCTTGCCATATTTTACACCAAAAAGATAAGCTCCGGTATCGTTTGCCCAAAGCATCAATAAAAATGCCAACGGGAAATGAAAGTTATATTCATTCCAGTTTTTTAAAAAGCCAAGGGCGTGAAAAAAACAAAAAGGAATGGTTACGTATACAAAACCCACAAAGGTGTAGGAGATATTGGCAAATGGAATTTTATTCTTCTTATACAATTCTGTAATAAAAACCGAAAAAACCAGTGGGATACAGAGCAACAGATATTTAACATCATACTTTAAATAATGTAAACCTGCAGCCATCAAAAATATTAAGAATCCTGCAGCCAAACCAATATTGCGGTGTGGCCTGATGCCAGAGTTTTTGATCAGCTTGTAAAACTCAAAAAGAGATAAAACACTTAAAACAAGATAGAAGATTGTAAAGGTATAACTCCCTAAAAAGATAGAGCCAAGCATTACAATGGTAAAGAAAAAAGCGGTTATTGCCCTGGTTTTCATGTTAAAAATGTAAGATGGGAGATGTAAAATGGATAAGGTTTAACAGGTTACTCAATTTCGTTTTCAACAATATATTCAATGGCTTTATCGAAATCTACCTTATTTACCAGAACATTTATTTCGCCAATATTATATGCCGAGAGCTGTTTATTCATTGTTACTGCCGGGATTCCAGCCTCTGTTAACCCTTGTTTCAATACCTCAGCCGCAAAGGCATCGCTGGTGGTATATACTTTAACCCAATTTTCGCTCACGTGTTGCGTTGTCTTTAAAAAATTTAAACAAAGCTATGGTAATTATTGCACTAATTAAATAGCCATACCAAGGAAAACCGATAGGCTCATCAGCTTTATCGAGCGGCATATGGTGCAATTGCATATAAAATGCCGAACAAACTGCATAAGCATTATTTATAAAGTGCGCTAAGATGGCATACCAGATACTTCCGCTGAAATAATATAAATAACCAAAACCAGCACCCAAAAGCATACGGGGCACAAAACCGTAAAATTGAACATGGATGGCGCTAAAAATAATCGCCGCACTCCAAATGGCCACATGATGGTTACCCAACATTTTTTGCAATGAACCCTGCAGTCCTGCCCTAAAAAACAGTTCTTCGCCAATGGCAGGCAATACCGCAATCATGATCAGATTAACGACAAAATCCCAATTGCTCCTTACGGTTATCAGCTGAATGGTCATTTTCATCGCCTGCTGTTCCTTCGATTTCATCCAGCTTTCCAAGCCCTTTAAAAACTCGGGCAGTACCATTTTTTGATTAAATACAGCTACCCACTCCATAATTGGCATACTCACAATCATGATTGCAAAAACCAAAATAAAAGGAAGAAAGCTTGGCTTATTAAAACCATAAAAGGTATTAGGTTTTTGTCCTTCGGTGTAAGCTAAAACAATAGGGGGCAGAATAAACATCCCTATCGAGCTAAAAATCTGGATAATTTTTAAAGCGGTTATAAACTTTGGATCCCCGCTTATAATTAACCCAAATTCACCAAATATCGAAGTGCCATATACAAACGCAATCACAATAAAGCCTAATAATGTGCAAATTACCGCTCCGGCCGCCCAGTAAACACAAAGTAAAAATATCTGTAAAAGTGGATGGCTTTCTTTTCTGATGGGTGTTACAAAATTCATTATTTGTACCTTTGTATGTTTTATTAATCGTTGAAGATAGAAAATGTCTGTTAAGATAGGAAATATAGATTTAGGTGAGTTCCCGTTATTATTGGCTCCAATGGAGGATGTAAGTGATCCGCCGTTCCGCTACGTTTGCAAAAAAAACGGGGCTGATATGATGTACACAGAATTTATCTCTTCGGAAGGTTTGATCCGTGATGCCGCAAAAAGTATCCAAAAACTCGATATTTTCGAATATGAAAGGCCAATCGGTATCCAGATTTTTGGTGGCGATATCGAACACATGCGCGAAGCTTCTGAAATCGCTTCTGCCGCAGGGCCAGATCTTGTCGACATTAATTACGGTTGTCCGGTTAAAAATGTAGTTTGTAAAGGCGCAGGTTCCAGCTTACTTCAGGATATTGATAAAATGGTAAAAATGACCGAGGCCGTTGTTAAAGCTTCGCATTTACCTGTTACGGTTAAAACACGCCTTGGCTGGGACGATAATACCAAAAACGTTTGCGAAGTGGCCGAACGTCTTCAGGATGTAGGCATCCATGCGCTTACTATCCATGGCAGAACAAGAGCACAATTATATAAAGGCGTAGCCGATTGGTCGCTCATCCGCGAAATTAAACGCAATCCACGCATCAAAATTCCAATTTTTGGAAACGGCGATATCGATAGCCCTGAAAAAGCAGCAAACTGGCGCATGGAATACGAGGTAGATGGTATTATGATTGGCCGTGCAGCCATTGGTTATCCGTGGATTTTCCGTGAGGTAAAACATTTCTTTAAAACCGGCGAACACCTTGCCGGACCAACTATTGAAGAACGCATTGAAGTATGCCGTACACACTTAGATAAATCCTTAGAATGGAAAGGCCCAAAAACCGGAATTTTCGAAATGCGCCGCCATTATGCAAACTATTTTAAAGGTCTGCCCGATTTTAAACCATACCGCATGCGTTTAGTGGCAGAGCCCGATATCAACAACATTTACAGTATTTTAGAAGAAGTGGCAGAAAAATTTGCCGACTACGATGCCACTAGCGTAATGGCTTGATTTTTGAAAGGTTTTTTTATACATTCGTAAATCATCATGGTTACAGCTATTACAGACGGGGTTAAAGTTTCGGTAGAAACAGTTTACCAGCCAGAATACTCAAATCCGGCCAATGAACATTTTATGTTCGCTTATCGCGTAGAAATTTCTAACCTTTCTGATTATGCTGTACAGTTAATGCGCCGTCAATGGCTAATTTTCGATTCGAACAGCAGCCGCAGGGAAGTAGAAGGCGAAGGTGTGGTTGGTTTACAGCCGATTATTCAGCCAGGCGAAACCCATGTATATGTTTCGGGATGTAACCTCAAAACTGATATGGGCAGCATGAAAGGCTCCTATTTGATGAAACGTGATATTGATGGTTCAGCATTTGATGTCGATATTCCAGAATTTCAATTGGTAGCGCCGTATAAATTAAATTAATTCTTTCTTATTGTCACCCAGCCACGGGTCGTCAATTCGACCGTAGTAGAGAAATTGGTAAGTTGTACTCCATTCTTAGTTTTTGAAAAGGTACTGTATCCTTTCATTTTAAGGGCCAGGCCCTGCTTTCTGTTTCCAGTCCTCGCTACGCTGTGGGCTTTTCACTTCAATCAGGTTTAGACCACAGTACTGCTACACTTATGAAAGGTTTGCCTGCATGATGCCTCCATCTTATTCTCAACCCTGCAGCCCCAAATCGTAGAACTCATCTCGCCACCTAAACCCGATCGAAGTGGTTCCGATTCTTCATCGGAAAGAACGGAGAGCGGGACCGAAGTTTGCCTATTACCACAATAGTTGCTTTCCAAAAAACGCTAATCTTACTAAAAAATAAAATGCTTATAACCAAAAACGGCCAGGAATAATCCCGGCCGCCCTGTGTTTTTCAAAATTAAATATTTCTAGTCTCTACTTCTTCCGAAAAGCATTGATGCATAATAAAGTAAATTTGCCAAAGCACCTACAGCTGCTACAACATAAGTCATGGCTGCCCACCAGAGCGCATCTTTAGCCTGTGCATTCTCCTCTTGTGTTTGCATCACACCATTATTGTTTTTTAACCAGGCCAATGCACGGTTACTGGCATCAAATTCAACGGGTAAGGTAATTACGCTAAATATTGTTACCAATGCCAAACCTACCACACCAATGGCCAAAACAATAGGGTTACCGGTAAAACCAATTAACAATACGCCAATTAATAAAACCCACTGTAAAAGATTAGACGAGATGCTCACTACCGGAACCATGCTGCTTCTCAATTGCAGCCAATTATAAGATTTGGCCTGTTGAACGGCATGTCCGCATTCGTGTGCTGCTACTGCCGCTGCGGCTACGCTTCGGCTATAGTATACATCTGTACTTAAATTAACGGTTTTATCTGATGGATTGTAATGATCTGTTAATTGCCCTTCGGTACTCATCACCTTCACGTCGTATATCCCATTATCATGCAGCATTCTTTCTGCTACCTCTTTGCCCGATAAACCAGAGCTTAGTTGCATTTCGGCATATTTAGAAAACTTGTTTCTAAACCGCCATTGTACAAACATGCTCAGCAATAATACCGGGATGATTAATATTAAATAAACTCCCATTTTCTTATGTATGTTTTTCATCGAGCTTATATCAAAAAGCGTTCCCATATTATTTGGGTGTTAAAAAATGGTACATTTATACCATGTCAATTGAGCTTTCATACTGGGAAAAAGAATCCTTTTTTAATTTCGATGTCATTATTATCGGTAGTGGGATTGTAGGTTTAAACGCCGCAATCCACCTGAAAAAATCAGCCCCATCCTTAAAAATTGCGCTACTCGAAAGCGGGTTTTTACCAACAGGTGCAAGTACAAAAAATGCAGGTTTTGCATGCTTTGGTAGCATTTCTGAACTGATTGAGCAGGAAGAATCGGGTGGACTAAGCGGTCTTGCTTCCATCATAGATAGACGTTGGAAAGGTTTGCTCAAACTGCGCAATTTATTGGGCGATAAAACCATTGATTACCAATGTTTAGGCGGCTATGAATTATTTAGAAAGGATGACAATTTTCTGGCAAGCAAATGTGTATCTAAAATTGAACATTATAACTGTCTTGTTAACGATATTATTGGTAAGGATGCTTTTAGACAGAACGATAAAAAAATTAGGTCATTTGGTATAAAAAGTGTGTCAACCTTAATCGAAAATCAGTACGAAGCACAGATCGATACCGGCAAAATGATGTTAGCCCTAATTCAATATGCACAACAGCTGGGTATCCAAATTTTTAATAACGCTACCGTAAACAAAATTCAAAAAGAAACAGAATTTTCGCTTCTAATAACTAAACACGGAAACTTTAAATGTAAAAAATTGATTGTAACCACCAACGCATTTATAAAAGATCTGTTGCCCGATATCGATATTGTGCCTGGCCGTGGGCAGGTGTTGATTACCAAACCAATTAAAGACCTTAAAATAAAAGGCACCTTTCATTACGATAAAGGTTATTACTATTTCAGAAACATACATAATCGAGTTTTATTGGGCGGGGGTAGGAATATCGATTTTAAAGCTGAAGAAACTACCTTTTTTGGCCAAACCAAAAAGGTTCAGACCGCACTCGAAAACTTACTGAACAATGTAATCCTATCTGGAGTAAATTATGAGATCGATTACCGCTGGAGCGGTATCATGGCTTTTGGAAAAAGCCTTGAACCGCTTATTGAAGAAATTAAACCAAACATCTTTTGTGCCACAAGGTGTAATGGGATGGGCATTGCGATTGGTTCACAAACAGGCGAGGATGTGGCTCAATTGGTTCTAAAAACATTATAATTTATCCATCTCAGCACGCATGAGCTTCAATTTTTGTGAAAACTGATCTTCTGGTTTACTATACTTAGTTACCTCTTCACCCCAGTAATTAAACTTCTGTTTATTTTTTAACAGATAGTAATGATATGCGATATTGTGTGCCATTTCACTTTTATAGGCATTATCCGAGCAATTTTTATCAGCATCTCTATAGGTTTCCTCTGCATCAGTTAGTTTAACATTCAATTGGGCATAAACAAGTTCTTTATACAGCAAACAATCTTTTGGATTTTCAACGATGGCTTCTTTTAGAACCTTTGCGGCTTTATCGTATTGTTTTAACACATTATAAGCAAAGGCAAATTCAAAGCTAAGCCCATTGTATTTCGGGTTAATTGCTTTTACTTTTTCCAGATTAATCAATGCTTTTTCTGCTAGATCCCATTGATTATATACAAAACCTAACCTAAAAATCCGGTTAACATCTGTATCGCTGGTTTTGTAAAAATGCAACCAATCAGGTATTTCTTTGATCTGAAGTTCACTAAACTTAGTTAATGGAATGAGTGCTGCTAAAACCTTAGTTGGCGGAATACGATGTTTGACCGATGAATTTATAATCTTTTTAGCTTCATAATTACCCTTTGCATCAATTTTAAATGTTCCTTCAACATTGAGGGTTAAACCTGCCATTTTATCCAAATAAATAAAACCAAAATTATAGGTACTGTCTTTATTCATTGGAAAAGCAACCCATTTATCTTCACAATCAATTAAGGCATGGTCGAATTTAAGTTCGGTTTGGGCTTTTGATCCAATAGACCAAAGGAGGAGAAGCGTTAAAATGTATTTCATTTTTAAAATTTTGAGCGTTGAATAAAATTAATTATTTATTTTAAGAATATCAATGTTATTCATATTTGCGAATCATTTCATTCCAGAAAACATAATATTCATTCTATCTGCATCAATATCCGCTGGTATAACTCAGTCTGATATATTACTAAATACTTAAATAAGTTTAGTTTGATGTAGTAATAAAATTTTGAATTTCAACCATAAACGCCTATCGATAAACGCTTTACTTAAACACCACAGTCTTATTCCCACTCACAAAAACGCGGTCTTCAAAAATTAGTTCCAGGGCCTCCAACAATACTTTTTTCTCAATTTCTTTCCCTG
The DNA here is from genome assembly GCF_032678585.1 of Pedobacter psychrodurus. Classification (GTDB taxonomy): domain Bacteria; phylum Bacteroidota; class Bacteroidia; order Sphingobacteriales; family Sphingobacteriaceae; genus Pedobacter; species Pedobacter psychrodurus_A. The sequence continues at coordinate 110,377 of NZ_JAVTSN010000016.1, forward strand.
CCCGAACCATTTCTTTTACCCCAAAATTATGATCTACATGATTGGTGTGTTGGGTAATAATCGGACCTTCATCCAAATTATCGGTTACAAAATGGGCGGTTGCACCAATAATTTTCACACCCCGTTCAAAAGCCTGCCGATAGGGATTGGCACCAATAAAAGCAGGCAAAAAGGAATGATGGATATTGATGATTTTCCCTGCAAAATCTTTTACAAAATCAGCAGAAAGGATCCGCATAAATTTAGCCAGTACCAAATAATCTACCTCAAACCGGTTGATAATCTCTTTTATTTCAGCTTCAAATTCACTTTTATCTTTATTGCTATGATCAACATAAAAATAAGGAATACCCAATTTTTCGGTAAAATCCCTTAAACTTTCATAATTGCCAATGACACATTTAACATTGGCTCCTAAAGTTTTGAACTGGTCTTTGATCAGTATTTCTGCTAAACAATGATACTCTTTGGTTACCAGAACGGCAATCTGTTTCTCCTGTTCTGTAATTAAATTTACTTCTGCAGCATTTGGAAGGTTCTCTAAAAGTTTTTCCTTTAATTTTTCTACATCATCCAGATTTCCCGTACAGGCAATCCGTGTAAAAAAAGCTTTATTGGCCTCGTCTACAAACTCGCGCATGGCAATAATATTGAGTTGATGTGCAGCAAGCACCCGGGTGATATTCGTCACTAAACCAACTTGATCGGGACAGGATATAAGGACTGTTAATGCGTTCATTTATAAAATGCTAATGGCCAATTATAAAAAATATTTTCCGTTATACCTCAATTGAGTTAACTAAAATTTTTTGGTATATCTATTTTAATTTTCCATTTTTGCTAAAATTTTTATCATTATGGAGATCGCCGGCATCGCTTTACTAATCGTTATTTTAATTGTTTTGATCCTTCTATTTTTGAAGAAACCGCAGGCTGCGCTTTCTATTATATCGGTAGAGGATTTCGAAAAAATGAAAAATGAAAATGAAACCTTGAAAATCAGCCTTGCCAAAGCAGATGAACGTGTTTCTAACCTCTACGTTGAAAAAGAACACATTACCGTATTACTTAAACAGGAACAGCAACGTTTAATTGAGGAATTACAGGCCGAACGCGATCGCCTTGCTGATGCCAACCGTGAGCTCGAAAGTACAAGATCTTTCTACCTTGCCGAAAAAGAAAAACTAACTGAGCAAAAGTTAAGTTATGAGCAGTCGCAACAAAAACTGAACAAAGATTTCGAATTGATCGCCAATAAAATCCTGGAAGAAAAATCTACCAGATTTATTGAGCAGAACCGGACTAACCTGGATATTATTTTAAATCCGCTGAAAGAAAATATCAAAGCCTTTGAAGAGAAGGTAGAAAAAGTTTACAAGGCCGAATCAGATGAAAGGAATATTTTAAAAGGGGTTATCTCAGAATTACAGATTCAAAGCAAACTCATTCAGGAGGATGCCAATAATTTAACCAAAGCTTTAAAGGGCGACAGTAAAAAACAGGGGAACTGGGGGGAGGTAATCCTGGAAAAGGTATTGGAACGTTCGGGTTTGGTGCGCGATCAGGAATACCGCATTCAAGCCTCACATACCTCCGCCGAAGGCGGTCGTTACCAGCCAGACGTGGTGATCGACCTTCCGGATGACAAACATCTTATCGTTGATGCTAAGGTATCGCTAGTGGCTTACGAGCGTTCTGTGTCAGCCGACACTGAAGAGGAGCGTGAAGGCTATGTAAAACAACACCTGGCTTCCATTAAAAACCACATCCAGGAACTGTCTTCCAAAAACTATCAGGATTTGTATAAAATCAATTCTCCTGATTTTGTGTTATTGTTTGTACCGATTGAATCTTCTTTCAGTATCGCGGTTCAAAAAGATGCCGAACTCTTCAATTTTGCATGGGACAGAAGGGTAGTCATCGTAAGTCCATCTACCTTACTGGCTACTTTGCGCACCATTGCCAGCATGTGGAAACAGGAGCGACAAAATCGTAATGTAATGGAAATAGCCCGTTTAAGTGGCAGTATGTACGATAAGTTTGTAGGTTTTGTAGCTGACATGGAAAATATCGGCAAATACATTAAAAACGGACAGGATGCTTATGATAAAGCCATAAACAAACTCTCAGTAGGATCAGGGAATTTAACCAATACTTCGGAAAAGATTAAAAGATTGGGTGCAAAAGCAACTAAACAGATTGACACAAAGTATTTAGATGGTAATGAGCAGCTGGATTTATAAGTTTTGGAATAAAAAGCAAAGTGCCGCCGATCTTGTAAAAAGCAAGACCTAAAATCATCGATACAAAACTTGCAAAGTTAGTGATTTTTTCTGACAAACCCAAGACGATTTTTTTTTGCTGTTTTTTATTTTTCGGAGTATAGAACTGTTAATTGAAGTCGTCATGCTGAATTTATTTCAGCATCTTTTATGCCTGATAGACCCTTAAATGAATCCGATAGCTATCGGATCAGGGTGACCGTCACATAAAAAAGTCGTCATTTAGATCGGATAGCTATCGGATCGAGATGACGACGCATGGTTTATTTATAAATATTATTTATTAAAAGCATTCCAGCCCTGGGCCTTCAGCTCGTGTACTTTTTCAGATTTCGAAACCATTTTACAGCCTGAATTTTTATCGGTAACATGGCCAATTACGGTGATATCTACATCATGTTTCAATTTTTTATAATCTTCCTGACTGATCGTAAATAACAGCTCATAATCTTCACCACCACTTAAAGCACAAACTGTTGGGTCTAAACCCAACTCACGTGCAGTTTCATAAGTCATTGGATCTAGAGGGATTTTCTCTTCATAAATCGTCATTCCTTTATCGGATTGTTCTGCCAGGTGCAAAATTTCAGAAGCCAAACCATCAGAAACATCAATCATTGAAGTGGGTTTAATGCTCAGATCATCTAAAAGTGCCACAATATCCATGCGTGCTTCTGGTTTTAACTGCCTTTCAATGATGTAATCTTTTCCTTCCAAGTCTGGTTGAATCTGAGGATTTTCGAGGTAAATTAATTTCTCTCTCTCCAAAATCTGTAAACCTAGATAAGCACCGCCCAAATCTCCTGAAACACAAAGTAAATCATGTTCCTGAGCGCCATTTCTGTATACCACTTTATCGGCATCGGCATAACCAATACTGGTAATGCTGATCACCAGACCTTGTTTACTCGATGAGGTATCGCCACCGATTAAATCGATGTTGTATTTGTTGCAGGCCAGTTCAATTCCTTTATAAATTTCTTCAACAGCTTCCAATGGAAATTTACTCGACAAACCCAGCGAAACTGTAATCTGACTTGCCTTTCCATTCATGGCGTAAATATCACTCAGGTTTACCTGTACCGCTTTGTATCCCAGGTGCATTAAAGGCACATAAGCCAAATCGAAATGGATCCCTTCCAACAATAAATCAGTAGAAATTAAAACCTGTTTTCCTTTTGCATCCAATACTGCAGCATCGTCTCCAACACCTTTTACCGAATAATCGTTTTTAATTTTGAAATTAGTAGTCAGGTGTTTAATTAACCCAAATTCGCCTAATTCATTAATATCTGTGCGTTCTTTATTTTCAAACATATTTCCAAACCCCAAAAGGACCTTAATTAAATTATATATTTCTAAAGGCTCAAGCCCATAATCTTATTTTCAAAAACTCAGCTGTCATTCTGAGCACAGCGAAGAATCCCCGGTGAAGATGCTCTGCTTACAGATCTTCCTTCGTCAGGATGACACATCATCCATCCAATTTTTACCCTCCGTAAATCTGGCAATTAACATGGCTGCAACATTATCACCCGTGGCATTTAACAAAGTAGCCATCGGATCTACCAAAGTACCGATTATCATGGCTGGTGGTAAAGCTTCGGGCGGTAACTGATAAGCAGAAATCATCAGCAATTCGCCAATGTACCCACCATTTGGTATTCCTCCTTCAACAATACTAACCAAAACTGTAATCCCTAAAGCCAAAATAATGGTATCTACATGTACCAAATCCTTTCCAAAAATGGCAAAAACTACCGCAATTTTAATGATAGAACTGATACTCGAACCATCTTTATGCAAGGTTGAGCCCAAAGGAATCGTCACATTGGTAATGTAAGCGGGCACGCCCATTTTTGTTGCGCCATCTAAATTTGCCGGGATAGTGGCAATACTGCTACAGGTTCCGATTGAAGTTAAAGAGGGTACAATATTGTTTTTCCAAAATACTTTTATCGCTTTAAATCCCCCTGCTACGAAAGCGTAAAGTGTAAAAAAAACAATAAAATAAAATGCCCCAACACCGTAATATAAACCCAAAGCCTTGGCATAAGTACCAAAAAGTTGTGGACCAAAAACACCAACCTGATAGGCGAAATAAGCACCTAAACCAATTGGCCCTAATTTCATAATTAAAATGATGAGTTTTTTCATCACTTCATTGCCCGAAACCAGGAAATTTTTAAAACCATCACCCTCTTTTCCGGAGTAAAGTGTCGAAAAGCCAACCAATACTGAAAAAATAATCAGTGCCAGCATATTTTTTCTACTACCGATCTCGAAAAATTCTCCTACGGTTAAAAGTTGGGTCATCTGCTCACCAAACGACTGTATTTTTTCAGGCTCGGTTGGCAAGGGTGTATTTCCCAATTGCTGATGGATCGGAAAAAGCCAGGTAGCCACCAAGGTTAAAATAGCTGAAATTAATACCGTAGATAGAAAAACCAAAACCATTACGGTCAGTAATCTGCCCAGTTTTTTTGTTCTATCAATATTTGCTATCGCCGATGAAACTGCAAAAAATACCAGGGGTATAACAGCTGTAAACAACAGGTTTAAAAATATATCACCTAAAGGTTTTATACTTTCAACACTTTTTCCAAAAATTAAGCCCACTATGCTTCCCACAGTTATACCTGCCAAAAGCCATAATAAACCCGCGTAATTTTTTAGGATGTTGTTTTTTTCCATATACTTATTTTTTCGTCATTGCGAGGTACGAAGCAATCTTACAACCATCGCTACCAGCGAACGCATTAAGATTGCTTCGTCGTTCCTCCTCGCAATGACGATTTATTTCTATAAGCCCAATTCTGCCGAAATATCAAGCATGCGCTGGATCGGTTTCCGCGCAAGGTCGATAATATGTTCAGGTACTGTTACTTCAGGCAAACCATTTTTAATACATAAATATAGTTTTTCTAAAGTATTTCTTTTCATATACGGGCAGTCGTTACAGGCACAGCTGTTGTTCGGCGGCGCCGGAATAAATGTTTTAGTCGGATTTGCCTTCTCCATCTGGTGGATAATGCCACTTTCGGTAGCCACAATAAATTCTGTAGCCGGATTGGTAATCGTGTACTTTAACAAACCAGTGGTAGAACCTACATAATCAGCCATTTTTAAAACCACTTCTTCACATTCCGGATGCGCAATAAACTTAGCATTCGGATGGCGTTCTTTCAGTTTTGTAATTTTTTCTTGAGAGAAAATTTCATGTACCATGCAGGCACCATTCCACAATACCAAATCACGTCCGGTCTTTTTTGCCACATAGGCACCTAAATTGCGATCCGGACCAAATATTATTTTTTGGTCTTTAGGCAAACTCTCTACAATTTGCACGGCATTCGTGCTCGTACAAACAATATCACTTAAAGCTTTTAATTCGGCCGTGCAGTTTACATAGGTGATGACCAGGTGATCTGGATACTTTTCCTTAAACTTTCTAAACAAATGCGGTGGGCAACTGTCTGCTAATGAACAGCCTGCTTTTACATCTGGTAACAATACCGTTTTATTTGGCGATAAAATCTTTGCCGTTTCGGCCATAAAATGCACACCAGCAAAAACAATTACATCAGCATCCGTTTTTGCAGCTTCTTGCGATAATCCTAAACTATCGCCAATATAATCTGCAATATCCTGAATGTCAGGTTCTTGGTAGTAATGTGCAAGGATAATGGCATTCTTTTCCTTTTTCAATTTCTCTATCTCCGCAAAAAGATCGAGGGTAGGATCAATTTCCTCTTCTGCGAAACCTTTTTTGTTGATTTCTTCTAAGACATCTATGTTCATTTTTAAATTTTCCTTTTTTGAATTTTGACGTTGGCCAAAGATAAAGCTTTCCACGTCTCAATAATTAATAAGTTATTTTAAATAAATAAATCTTGTTTGTTTATTAGTGTGTTAATATTGTTGGCAAGTTTAGAAAATTCTTTCTTTTATATAAGTTGTTAATCGTTTACTAACATTTAGATTACATTTCTCTAATATCATAAGTTTGATTTTCAGCACTATCGAAAAACCGTTCAATTTTTATCAATACTGGAATGTTAATTGTTTATAAGTGGGTAAAAAGTTAATTACTTGTATAAAGCTGGTTATAAATTGCGCAAAAGATTGTGGCAAATTGTGTTTTTAGAGTAGCTTTAAACATTCAAATTTATTTGTTAGGATAATTTAGACATTGAGTTAACATTTATTAACTAGTTGTTAACATCGTGGATAAAGTAAATGTTTTTATTAATGAGAAAAGTAGATTTTCTGGTAATTGGTTCAGGTATAGCGGGTTTGAGTTTCGCACTTAAAGCTGCAAAGTTTGGTAAGGTTTTAATTGTGACGAAGTCGAACGAAGACGAATCGAACACAAAATACGCCCAGGGTGGCGTTGCTGTTGTTGTAGATAAAGGTGATTCTTTCGAGAAACATATAGACGATACGCTGATCGCAGGCGACGGATTATGTGATGAAAAAATTGTGGAAATCGTTGTAAAAGAGGGACCTCAGCGTATTCAGGAGATCATTGACTATGGTATAAACTTCGATAAAGATAACTCGGGTTTTTATGATTTAGCCAAGGAGGGTGGGCACTCCGAACACCGGGTTTTACACTATAAAGACATCACCGGATATGAGATCGAACGGGTGTTGCTGAATGAAATTCATGAGAATAACAACATAGAGATATTAACACATTACTTTGCGCTCGAGTTAATTACCCAGCATCACCTCGGTGAGTTTGTGGATAAACGTACCGAAGATATTAACTGTTACGGCATATATGCCTTTAACACAGAGCTTAACGATGTGGAAAAGATTGTGGCAAATGTGACTGTGATGGCTTCAGGTGGTGCCGGACATGTATATTCGGCCACAACAAATCCTGTTATTGCAACAGGTGATGGAATGGCCATGGTTTACCGGGCAAAGGGTAAAGTAAGGAATATGGAATTTATCCAGTTCCATCCAACGGCTTTATACCATCCTGGAGAGTATCCTTCGTTCCTGATTTCGGAAGCTGTCAGGGGTTTTGGAGGAGTGTTGCGACGTAAAAATGGTGAGGAATTTATGCAGGAGTACGACGAACGCAAATCGCTTGCTCCGCGTGATATCGTAGCCAGGGCGGTAGATAATGAAATGAAAAAGTCGGGTGATGATTTTGTATATCTGGATATTACGATGCGTAAGAAGGTAGACATATTGAAACACTTCCCCAATATATATGCGAAGTGTTTATCTATAGGGATCGATATGACGAAAGATTACATACCCGTTACGCCTGCCTCGCACTATATGTGTGGTGGTATATTGGTTGATGAGTATGGCCGTTCTTCTATTAAAAATTTATATGCCTGTGGCGAATGCTCTTCAACTGGCTTGCATGGTGCTAATAGGCTGGCGTCCAATTCTTTACTTGAAGCTACCGTATTTGCACACCGCATTTATCAGGATGCGATAGAAAACTTTAAAAATAATGTTATTCCAGATCATATTCCGGAATGGGATTCGAAAGGAGTTACGCAAAGTGATGAAGATATATTGGTAACACATAATTTGAGAGAATTGCAAAAAATTATGGGTGATTATGTAGGTATCGTTCGTTCCGATTTCCGTTTGGAAAGAGCACATAGGCGTTTATTTTTAATTTACCAGGAAACGGAAGAATTTTATAAAAAGAATAAAGTCTCCGTTAAACTTTGCGAATTGAGAAATGTAATTCAAACTGCTTATCTCGTTATTAAATCTGCTATGCAAAGAAAAGAGAGTAGGGGATTACACTTTACTACCGATTACCCCGAGCACGCTAAAGAATTAGTAGATACTGTTTTTTAACCCCTAAATCCCCTGAAGGGGACTTAAATACATTTCCCATTATCCATCAACCATACTACATTTTAAAATGCCTTTAATATTACCCGTAAAAGATAAATACCCTCAAATTGGAGCTGATAATTTTATTGCTGAAAATGCCACCATTGTCGGTGATGTCGTAATAGGTGATAAATGTTCGGTATGGTTTAATGCCGTAGTTAGAGGTGATGTAAACGCCATTACCATTGGAAATGAGTCGAACATACAGGATGGTGCAGTAATCCATGCTACGTACTTAAAAGCTTCCACACACATCGGTAACCGTGTGTCTGTAGGGCACAATGCTATCGTACATGGTTGTACCGTTCAGGATCATGTGTTAATCGGAATGGGGGCCATTGTAATGGACCATGCAGTGATACAAGAGTATTGTATTATAGCCGCTGGTTCGGTGGTATTGGAAAATACTATTTGTGAAACTGGTTATTTATATGCCGGTACCCCCGCTAAAAAAATAAAGCCCATTACTGAAGAGCAAAGGGCTTTATTAAATAAATTGCCTGATAATTATATCATGTATTCAGGTTGGTTTAACCCATAAGCCCCTGAAGGGGGAATTGGGTGCAATGTATTAATCCGTTTTAGGAGGTGGAGGTATCGCTAAGGGATCTTCTCTTTCCCAATTGGGCTTTAGATCCAGTAATGCCTTTACATACCAAACCTTTTCGGGTTGATAGCCACCTTTTACATTTCCAGTATCCCAAATTCCGTTTTTATTGTCGTCATAAATTATCCTGAGCATGTATTTGCCTGCAGGGTATTTGGAAAACATAATTTTACCATTTTTACTAATAGGAAATGATTTTATAATGTCTTTTTTCTCGTTCAGGAATTGTACCACATAACTTTTGGCTGTATCCGGTACTGTTACATTTAAAATTAGGGTAGTATAAGCATCCTGGTTCTCCAAAGTGAAGCGTTTGGGTATGTCTTTGTTCTTTGCATTAAAAATAGCTGTAAAAGCCCCTGCGCCTAGTTTGATATCGTAGTTTCTTTTGTTTTTCCATGGATATTTGATATAATATTTAAGAAAATCTACACTATCCTTTACCACTTCAAAATTTGTACGTTTTACAGAATCCTCTAAAAATGTAATTTTAGATGGATCTGCAGCTGTCATCGGGAAAGGGAACGTTAAGGTGAGCTGTTGGAAAGGATTGAGTTTGCCACCAGATAGATTGTCAGCAATGGTAATATCACGCGTATAGGTATCTTTTTTACCACGGGTAAAGTTTAGGGTTTGCAAAACCTTTCCCTGATCCTGAATGGCAACCTTAACTGAGTCGAAACTTAGATCCTTCAACCATACTTTAGCGGTATCGTTGTTTTTGCTAAAATGCACATACTTATCTATGTCTACTGCCGGAGGATCTGTAATGGTTATTTTAGGGCTTTTAAGCTGCTGGTTAAAGATAATGGATATACTTCCATCATTGTTTAGTTTCCGGTCTAATACGCGAAATTCTGGCGCCAATTCTTTAAAAATCTGAAGATTGATGTTTTCCAGGTTTTTATCAATAACAACAGGCTCTTTTATAAATCCGATCTCATCTGAAATCTGCTGATAAATTTTATCTCCGCCACCACTGCTTTCCTTTACGGCATATACTTTATACGTACCTTTTCTTAAGTTGTTCAGTTTATAGGTTCCGGCACTGTCTGTAGTGGTATATATCGATGGACGTTTCTTTCCAAAAATGGTATCCCTTTCCAAGGGTAGAATAAATACGGTAACTTCTTTTTCGGGTTCGTCGCTCAACGAATTGATCACTTTACCACTTATGGATAGAGAATCAATTTCTGGTCCGGTAGAAAAAACGTATGATAAATTTTTTACAACGTTTCCTTCATTTACATCCGCTATCGATTTTCCAAAGTTTAAAGTATAGGTTGTATTTTTCTCCAGAGAATCCTGAAGCGCAATCTCCAGTCTTTTTTGCCGCTTCTTTAAAACCGGAAGTTTTTCCTGATCGGGTGAAATCGAAAATTCCTTGAACTCATCTTTGATATTAAAATATTCGTCGAACTCGATGATGATTTTTTTCGCATTAAAATTCCTGGTCTGATTCTTTGGCGTCATACTTAAAATTTTTGGCGGCTTGGTATCTTTTGGTCCACCTTGAGGCGTTTGGATACTGGCACAACCAAAAAATAGAAGTAAGGCTGTTACAACCACTAAATTTTTAAGGTTAAAATACTGAGCTTTTAAATTTGGCATATTTTAAACGTTCTGACGAATTTTTATACTTTTTGAAACCGTAACATTAAAAAAACTTTTTTTTAGCTTATATCGCTTTATTTAAGGTCTATTTTAAAATAGCTAAAGTATTGATAATCAATTACTTATTGATGTATACCATTAAAACCGATATATCTGATGGTGAAACACCCGAAATCCGTGAAGCCTGACCTAAAGTGCGTGGTTTGATCTTAAATAGTTTTTCACGGGCCTCTTTTGAAATGGAAACAATTTTATTGTAATCGAAATCTGGCTTAATTTCTTTGTCTTCCATTTTCAGCATCTTGGCTACAATTTCATTTTCCTTCTCAAAATAACTTTCATATTTAATTTTGATCTCTGCCTGCTCAATGGTTTCATTGTCTAGATCTTTAGTCGCTTCAGCAAGTGCTTTGCTCACTTTAATTAAATCAGGCAAACCAACATGAGGCCTTCCAACCAAACTGTGTATTTTTACATTTTGATTTAGTGGACTTGATCCCAAACTTTCGAGCATAGGATTGGCATCAGCCATTTCGATGCCCTGGCTTTTTGTAAATTTGACCAACGCATCAGCTTTAGCAATTTTTTGATTTACTTTTTCCAAACGCTCGTCTGAAATTAAAGCTAACTCATGACCAATAGGAGAGAGGCGGATATCGGCATTATCTTGTCGCAATAGTAAACGATGCTCAGCCCTTGAAGTAAACATGCGGTAAGGTTCTTCTGTTCCTTTGGTAACTAAGTCATCAATTAAAACACCAATATAACTGTCAGATCTTTTCATGATCAATTCATGTTTATCGGTAATTTTTTGATGTGCATTTATTCCCGCCATGAATCCCTGGCACGCTGCTTCCTCGTAACCTGTAGTTCCATTAATCTGTCCGGCTAAAAATAAATTGCTGATTAATTTAGTTTCAAGTGTCAGTGATAATTGAGTAGGCGGGAAGAAATCGTATTCAATGGCATAACCTGGTCTAAACATTTTTGCCTGTTCGAAACCTGGGATTAGTCTCAAAGCTTTAAATTGTACATCTTCAGGAAGAGAGGTTGAAAAACCATTTACATAAATTTCGCAGGTATTCCAGCCTTCAGGTTCCACAAAAATCTGATGTCTATCGCGCTCTGCAAAGCGATTGATTTTATCTTCAATTGATGGGCAATATCTCGGGCCTAAACCTTTAATTCTGCCAGTAAACATTGGTGATTTTTCGAAGCCTTCTTTCAAAGTTTCATGAACATCTCCATTTGTATAAGTAATCCAGCAACAACGTTGATCGGTTGAGACTTCAGTATCTGTATAGGAGAATTTGCCTGGATTTTCATCTCCCCACTGTTCTTCCATTTTTGTGTAATCTAAACTTCTCCCATCAACACGTGGGGGAGTACCGGTTTTCATCCGGCCAGCTTCCATGCCAAGTTCTACCAACTGCTCGGTAATTCCTGTTGAAGCTCTTTCTGCTGTTCTACCTCCGCCGAATTTCTTTTCTCCAATATGCATCACGCCGTTTAGGAAAGTTCCGTTGGTTAGTACTACTGCGGTACTTTCAATCTCCATACCTAATGATGTTTTAACACCATAGACGGTATTGTCTTTTACCAATAAACCTACAACGCTATCTTGCCACATATCCAGGTTAGGTGTTCTTTCTAAAGCCAGTCTCCATTCTTCAGCAAAGCGCATCCTGTCTATCTGTGCCCTTGGACTCCACATCGCAGGCCCCTTAGATTTGTTGAGCATTCTGAATTGGATGGTAGATTTATCTGATATGATACCAGAGTATCCACCCATTGCATCAACCTCACGAACGATCTGTCCTTTAGCTACACCACCCATTGCTGGGTTGCAACTCATCTGGGCGATGGTGCCCATGTTCATGGTAATTAATAAAACAGATGATCCTAAGTTGGCAGCAGCAGCAGCAGCTTCACAGCCTGCGTGACCAGCACCAACAACAATCAAATCGTATTTTGAAAACATCTTTATGGTATAATTTCTTTAATTGTTTCACGTGGAACAATTGTATTTATTTAAACTTATAATCTATGCTGAAATAATTGTAATAGCGATCGAATCAGCGTGAAGTATAAGAATGTTTCACGTGAAACATTCTTATTTTATTTATTATTTAATCAAAATCTATTGCAATTTGAATAGATCGACTAAGCGTTATGTTCCACGTGAAACATAACGTAGAAAATTTTATTCAATTGTTATTACTATTCTGAAAGCTCTAACCAACGCATTGTATATTCATCAAGCTTGGCCTGAAGCGTTTCGATTTCATTGGATACTTCCTGGATCTTAACATAGTCACTTGCATCAATTTTAAGTAAACGTTCGCTTAATGAAGTAATTTTATTTTCAGTTTCTGATATCCCTTTTTCGCTATCTTCTAATTCTTTCTGTTCTTTGAAACTTAATTTCTTTACTGCTTTAACTGGTGTTTGTTCTACAATAGGGGTGCTGACTTTTTTGGTTTCTACCTTAGCTTTTGGTTGGTCTAAACTTAAACGGTACTCAGAATAATTGCCATTGTAAATTTTCACCACACCTTCACCCTCCATAATAAATAGCTGATCGCTCATTTTGTCAAGCAGGTACCTGTCGTGAGAAACCAGCATTAATATACCTGGAAAGTTTTCTAAAAATTCTTCCAATACATTTAAAGTGTCAATGTCCAGATCATTTGTTGGCTCGTCCAAAATCAAAAAGTTGGGGTTTTGCATCAACACTTTCATCAGGTTCAAACGCTTCTTTTCACCACCACTTAACTTCTCTACCATGCCATGTTGTTTCTTTGGCGGGAAAAGAAATAATGTCAATAGGGCAGATGCAGTGATCACCGAACCATCAGCCATCTTAATATATTCGGCATCAGATTTTACAATATCAATTACCCTTTCTTTAGGATCGAAACTTAAACCACCTTGTTTGTAATAGCCAAAAACCGTGGTGTCTCCAGTATCAACCTTGCCTGAATCCGGAGTTAACTGACTTGTAATAATATTTAATAGGGTGGATTTACCCGTACCATTTTTACCTGCTAAACCAATCCGGTCTCCTTTTTTAAAGGTATAACTGAAATCTTTAATGATTGCACGGCCATCGAATGCTTTTGCAATGTGTTCTACCTCAATAATCTTCCCGCCTTGGCGCGACATCTTCATTTGGAGGTTAATACTCTGATTATCAGTCTTTTTCTTTGATTTTTCTTCTAAATCGTAAAAAGCATTGATCCTAGCGTTTGATTTTGTTCCACGTGCCTGTGGCATGCGCCTCATCCATTCCAATTCTTTCTTTAATAGCTGTTGGTTCTTATGTAAAACCGTTGCGTCTAAAGCTTCCCTTTCACTTTTCTTTTCTAAGAAGTAAGCATAGTTTCCGTTGTAGTTAAATATTTTTCCCCTATCTAACTCCACAATGGTATTGCAAACATTATCTAAAAAGTACCTGTCGTGGGTAACCAGTAATATTGTTTTCTGTCCGTTAGTTAATAATTTTTCCAGCCACTCAATGGTATCAATATCCAAATGGTTGGTTGGCTCATCGAGTACCAAAATTTCAGGATCTTCAATTAAAAGTTTAGCCAGGGCCAAACGTTTCTTTTGTCCGCCTGATAGGGTAGAGATTTTTTGTTGAAGATGCGTAATTCCCATTCTGTTTAAAATGGTTTTGATCTCATGCTCATATTCCCAGGCATTATGCTCACTTAATTCTTCGTATAAACGGTTAAGTGTTTTCTCGTCAGGATTGGGATCTTCAATTAATTCTTCATATTCCTTAATCAATTGCTGTTGTTTGTTCTCCAGGGAGAATATATGGTCGCTAATCGAAAAACCTTCAGTAAACTGCGGCTCCTGGTCAAGAAAACCGATTTTAACAGCTTTATTTTTTACAATTTTACCTTCGAGCGGAGGGAACCTTTCTGCCAATAATTTCAAAAGTGTGCTCTTACCTGCACCATTAATCCCTACCAACGCTACGCGCTGACCAGAGTTAATACCTAAGGTTAAATTTTTAAATAGCCATTCGTCATGGTAACCATGCCCTAAGCCTTCTGCCGCAATTAGTGTGCTCAATTTTTTTGTATTTCGGATTTATAAAGGAAAATTAGTGCAAAAGTAAGTATAAAATATTTGGAACGGGATAATCAAATTGTAAAGGGCTTCTGTATCAGTTAAAAATGGCAGAATATTGATGTTTTGGTTCATTTGTTAAATAGTCCGTTTGTTATTGGTGAACTAATCTATAAAAGAAAACAGCGGCAGGAATCGCTCCGCCGCTGTCTCAATCATTAACTAAAACTAAACTTTATCTTATATGAGGCTGGGAAAATAGGTTCCTGACCATCAGTTTTAAATCTTTTTCTATCTATAAGACTGCTACAGCCAGAATATGTTGCAAGGTGTTTTGCATTATTATACCAGTGGAGACTAATTGTCGACGAACGGGCTTAACTTTTAGACGAACGGAGTAAAAGGCTGTATAGACATCATAAAAGAATTGAGCACAACAGCTTTGAGTACAATGGCCGAAAAATGCTAGGGTCTTGGTGGTCTTGTTCCAGGGAAAATGCAGTAAAATCTGTGGAGAGCATAAGGGTTGAGACGGATCCTCTTCGGATCTGCTTTGGCTCCCAGAGGGAGCTGTGACAATTGCACCCGAACAAAATCCGTTTGAAGCCCCTATTTACAGCGCTGTAGAACGGAGCTAATGGTTATGATAAAAAGAGTTTGGACCAGATAGGGTATTTGCTTAGACTGATTGAATTTATCGTGTAAGCAATCTAGTTAATATGAAGTCTTATTTAAATGTTAGGTAATAGCGTAGAACTTAAATTAAACCTGATTCTGATCTGTAACCTAAGTACTCATCTTCTTTTTGAGTCATAAGTGTTTTGGCTGCTTTTCCTTTGTCTTTATATCCAAGCAGGTGTAAGGTTCCGTGGATCATAATGCGGCAAACCTCATCAAACTCCAGTGTTTTAAAGGTTTTAGCATTTTCTTTCACCCGCTCAATGCTGATGAAAATGTCGCTGACAATCTGTTTTTCGACTTCTGAGTTATCAAATGTGATGATATCCGTATAGGTATCGTGGTTTAAGTACTGTTGATTAATACCCAACAGATATTCGTCGCTACAGAAAATGAAATTGAGTTCCTGCAATTTAAAGCCCTCTTTTTCTATCACTGCTTTAAGCCATTTTTTGACCTTAAGTTTTTGAGGAAGGTTATAGCTGACAGCTTCAATGAAAAACGATATTGCAGGCATATTATGGAGTTTATGGCGGCAAATTTAAGAAATATAAAATATTATAAGATTTAAAGACTGCGAGATTATTACTTTGGAAATTTCAATTTAGGATTTCTTGCGGTATGAAAAACTGCAAAAATTATTATTTCTACACCTATAACTTCGAAGATTAATACATATGGGAATGTATTTAGAACTAAATGCCGATAATTCTTTTTTAGTTTTTGATAGTGAAGTGGGTGCTTTTCTAATTTAGTGTAACATCTGCCTAGTTCTGCTAAAAATAGGTCACCTAGTCCCATTTTTTGTTCCTCATACCAATCATAAGCATCTTTGCCATTTGAATGGCAAGGGGCTTAACTTTAATGGTATACATTACAATTTTTTAAGACCTCTAATGAGGTCAAAAGCATCCTGTTTACTGTAAGAGACTGTTTCACCACCTATATGAAGCGCCCTTTCTCTGTCAAGAATATCCAAATGTTCTTCTGATAGGCTAAAGGATTGTTCATCTTCAATTTCTCTCTCAAGAAGGGTATAAATCGCTTTTATCTTATTGTCTTCTGCACCGGACAGATAAGTGATTAATCTTTGTCTTAAGGCTGTGCTTGTCATGTATCAAATATAATAAAAAATGTTGTGTGATAACATACTAGCTATTGTGGCGTATTCAAAGATTTCAAATACTCAGCAATTTTGTTTTTATAATAATAGTTTAAACTAGGGGGCAACTTTTGAAGCATATCATTGCCATTTTGCTGCTGTTTTTTAAACTGATCGACCATTTTTTGGTAGGATGGTGGGAATTCTTTAGCCGCTTTACTTTCGCGTTTAGCATCTTCCTCCTGGTTGCGTTCCGCTTTTTCAGCTTCTAACAGTTTGGTCAGCAGGTCTTTTTGCCTGTTTAGGGTTTCCTGTTGTAAACGTTTATTAACCAGATCACTTTCCGTTTGTTTCATTTCTTTGATGGCCTCGTTTAGGTTTCCCATTTTCCCGGTACCATCTTTATTTTCTTCGCGGTTAATCTTTTCTAAAGCCTGGCGGATCATTTGTTGCTGTTGCGCCATTTTACCAAATTCCTGGCTCATTTGTCCTTTGCCAACTTTACCTTGATTTTCTCCCGATTTTTGCATTTGTTCCCGGGCTTTTTGCATGCTTTTATTCAATTGATCCTGCATCTGAGAAAGCTGTTTCATTCCCTGTTTTTGTTTCTTTCCACTACCGCCTTTACCATTTTTTTGCATGTTTTGCAACTGACTCAAGGCCTCGCTCAACATCAGGGTTAGGTTGTTGATGGAAGTCATGGTAAATTGCTGGAAACGGTTCGCCTCAGAGGTTCTTCTGTCTCCCAAACTCTCTAAACTTTTATCAAGATTAAAATTGATTTTATTCATTTCCTCGTTCACCGTCGATTCTATCTGCGGAACGCGTTTACTTAAGCTGTACAAGCTATCGGCAATGGTTTTAAGGTTATCTTTAATGCTACGTTGTTTCTGTACATTACTCGTATAAGAGGGATCAGCAGCGGTCATTTTTTTTAAGGCAAGCATTACTTTTTCCTGGTCGAAAGAAGTGGTAAGTAAGTTTTCCAATAACCGGCGCAGTTCTTTGGCGTTAAGGTTGTTTTCCATTTCTTCGCCCTGTTGCTGCATGTCCTTCATTTTTTTAGATAATTTTTCCATTTGCTCGCCGGCTTTTTGCTGTTTCTGGCTTGCATTTTTCGAGTCTTTTTTATCTAAAGCATCTTTACTGTCCTGTTGTTCTTTTTGTATGTCCTGAACATCTTTTTCAGGGTTTTCAAAAGGATTTGGTCTTTCCAGTGTTTTATTTTTTTCTTCCAGCTTTTTCAGGTCGTCTTTCACGTCTTTCATCTCCTTATTCAGCGCATCCTGTTTTTGCTTTAACGATTCATTATCCTGTTTTTTATCTTTTGTTTGCTCAGCCAGTTCTTTTTGTTCTTTAGCGAGTTCATCAAGCCGGTCGATATCGGTTTGAAGGTTTTGCTCAAATTCTAACTGTTTGTAAAGTTCTAAAATCCTGTCGAGCTCGTTTTTAAGGGTTTTATTGTCCAATTGCATTTTCGAAAGTTCGTTCTGCGTTTGGTCCTTGTTTTTCTCGTTCATCAGGTTTTGCAGTTTCTGCAAAAGTTCTTTGGTTTTTTCATCCAGTACATTGTCAAAGAGATCTTTGATCTGTTTCTGTTTTTCTAAAAGTTCGTCGGTTTGTTTTTGATCTTCCTGTTGCTGAATATTTTTTTCGTTCTGCTCTTTAATTTCTTTTACGGCCTCATCAAGCTGTTTTTGTTTGTCTAAAAGAGCTTCAATCTGTTTTTTATCTTCGAAAGAGATCTGTTTTTTATCGATCAGGCTTTCGGCTACCTTTTTACTTTCCTTTTCGATGGTATTGGCCAAACGGATTGCGGATTGCATTTTCTGTTTTAAAGCCTGGTTGCTTGCATTTACCTGTTCGGCAGTTTCTTTTTTGGTAGGCTGTTTAAAGGTTTTGATTTCGGATCGCGTAACTTTGGCCCCGTTAACACCGTCATTATCGGCTACTTCGAAATAATATTCTATTTCCTGACCAGGTTTAGCAGTAGCTGTTTTTAAATCCCAGAAATAGAAGAAAGTATTTTCTGTAGCATTGCTTTTAATAGCAATGTTTTTGGTAACGGTGCTTACAATCCGGTTATTTTCTTTAATGTTATATTTAAAGCTTAGGCGGCTAAAACCATAATCATCAGTCACCTGCCCGCTGAAATACAGGGCCTTATTGCTTACCGAATCGGGTTTTTCTTCAACAGAAATGCCTGGAGATTGATCTTTAACTACGGTAATCTGGTGCGACAAGGAATCTCTTAGCGTAACGTACTCATTTTTAGGCGTAATGCTATATTTTGAATTGTTCCTAATGGTTGCATTAAAAACAGATTCGTTGTCTTCCACCTTTAATACGTTTTCGGTACCATTTAAAATAAATAAAAGCGAGTTGCTCTGACCGGTTTTAAAGTTCCAGTTAACCTTGGTGCCTTCTGGCAGGAGCATATCGCCAACGTTGGCAATCAATTCCTGTTTTTTGCCTAAATAAGCAGGATAATTTAGTGTGGCGGTTGCATTTAGCAATTCGGGACGGGGTTTAACGGTAACCGTAAATATTGAAGAACTAAAACCGCCGCCTTTAAAAACCAGCTTTTTGTCGCTCTGTATGTTTTTGATATTGTATTTAAAATTACTGATATTCTCTTTTTCGAGTTTATAAGTGTTTTTCCCATCTTCTACATAAATTTCGGCAGGGAGCGCATCTCCGGATAATTTGAGGTTCAAGGTTACATCATCCCCCTGGGTAACGGTTAAACTTTTATTTAAAATGGCAAAGCTGAAGGGTGCTTTTGGCGCGATGTATTCATCGTATTTAAAGAAACTGTTTGTGCCTTCACGCAAAATGGCCGGGGCAATGATGGCAATCAGTAAAATAATTGAAAGCGGAACAAAAAGATACTTTAAATACTTTCGGTTATCGTTGATGCTAACTGCAGTATAAAAAGGAACAGGTTTAAGCTCCAATATTTTTTGATCGATACTGGCAAGGATAAGGTGGTTGTTTTCAGGATGGTTTTCGGATAAATGATGGAGTTGCAGGGTGTTGAGCAACTTATCCTTAATATCGGAAAAGTGATTACCGATGATAACCGATGCTTCATCAAAAGAAAGGTGTTTACCCAGTTTTAGCATTGATAAAAGCGGCTTGATGATTAGAAAACCAACAAGTAAAACACCCACAATCAAATAAGCAAAAAATACAAAGGTTTTAAAACCTGCACCCGGATTGAGGTAATAGAGGCTTAAAAATACAAGAAGATATAGCCCGAGGAGAATAGCAGCTGCATAAATACTGCCCCGCAAAATCTTGTTCAGATAAAATTTGCGGATAAACTCATCTATCTTCCGTAGTAATTCACTGTAGTTATTGCTCACCATATCACCGTAAATGTAAAAATAGTTCTAATCAATTGAAAGAAACCAGAGTAAGGTAACGCGTTTATTTCAAATCGGTTATCATTAGCGCTGTTTTTCGCTATTACTGGCGGATTTTTTTGGACAAGGATGATCGTATTTGTGACAATCTGTTTCCTCTTCTCGCTTCTACAAAAGCATGAGCGTTTTAGGTCCCGTCAATTTTTTTTAATCCGATGCCATGGTTTACAGCTTAGGATGGCACAGGGTTAATTTAAAAATCTTTATCTTGTTTTTATTAATACAAAGGTTACATAGATTTTAAACGAGTATTCTGATAAAAATCTACTTTTGATTTTTTGTATAATCATATCAAATATGAAACGAGTATTTATCTCTGCACTGATGTTGTTCATTTTTACTGCTTCTTTTGCCCAAAAATTTAACTGGAATAAAAACCAGGTAATCGCCCACCGTGGAGCCTGGAAGAAAAATAATTTCCCGCAAAACTCTATTGCCTCTTTAAACGAAGCGGTAAAATTGGGCTGTTATGGCTCAGAATTCGATGTATGGATGACGGCTGATGGTGTTTTGGTGATTAACCACGATCCTGAATTTCAGGGTTTGACCATTGAAAAAGTAAAGTATGCGGATCTATTGACCAAAACCATGAGCAATGGAGAGAAGATACCAACGCTAGAGGCGTATTTACTGGAAGGAAAAAAACAGAAAACGACAAAGCTTATTCTGGAAATAAAACCTTCACTGATCAGCAAAGAACGGGGAATTGAAGTGACCAATAAATGTGTTGAAATGGTTCAGAAACTAAAAGCAGTGGAATGGACCGAGTACATCAGTTTTGATTACGATTACTGTAAGCGTGTTTTGGAACTCATGCCCAAGGCAAAAGTTGCGTATCTGAGGGGCGAAATCAGTGCCGAACAAATGAAATCGGATAAATTGACCGGGGCTGATTATCATTTTAGTGTTTACCAAAAAGATGGCTGGATTGAAAATGCACAAAAATTGGGTTTAACCGTAAACGCCTGGACGGTAAATGCAGCTCCTGAAATGCAATGGCTTTTGGCACACAAGGTAGAATACATCACTACAAACGAACCAGAATTGCTTTTCGAAGAAATCAAAAAAACACCTGTTGCAAATGGATGGAAACTAAAGTGGGCAGATGAATTTGACGATGCCGGTTTACCATTAAGTAAAAACTGGAGTTATGATATTGGCGGAAAAGGTTGGGGAAATAACGAATTGCAATATTATACTGACGGCGATAGTGCAAACGCAGTGGTAAGGAAAGGAAATTTAAATATTATAGCTGTAAAAGCAGATCAAGAAAGTAACCATTACACTTCTGCCAGATTGGTAACTAAAAACAAATTCGATTTTAAATATGGAAGGGTAGAAGTTCGTGCGATGTTGCCAAAAGGTAGGGGCTTGTGGCCTGCCATTTGGGCCTTACCAACCGATTGGAAATATGGAGACTGGCCAAAAAGTGGTGAAATTGATATCATGGAGCATGTGGGTTACGTTCCGGATAGTGTACACGGCACGGTGCACACCGAAAAATTTAACCACGTGATAAAAACACAGGTTGGAAAAGCTTTAAAGGTTAATAATCCTTACACCGAATATCATGTTTATGCCATAGAATGGTATGCCGACCGCATCGATTTCTTTATCGATGATCAAAAATACCTCACTTTTAACAATACCAAAAAAGGATCTGGCGACTGGCCATTCGATCAAAACTTCCATGTGATTTTAAATGTAGCCGTTGGTGGTAACTGGGGTGGAAAAAAAGGAGTGGATGATGCTATTTTCCCCGCAACCATGAAAGTTGATTATGTAAGGGTGTTTCAGAAGTAATTTATGAGTACAATAGTTCATTATTAAGGTTAACTGGTTCATTGTTGAAATTGGTTAACTGAAAATTTATAATTAACCGCCAATTCAAAATTGCTAATTGAGAAGTGAAAACTTAACTTGCGGTATCTAAGCTATATTGTATAATTATGGACTCACGTAGAGAATTTCTAAAAAAAGCGGCCTTATTTGCCGGAGCCACTGGCATGGCCAATACCTTGCCCAGTTCGGTACTGAAAGCCATGTCGATTAACCCCGAACCTGGCAGCACATTTTATGATGCAGAACATATCGTTTTCCTGATGCAAGAAAACAGGTCGTTCGACCACATGTTTGGCAAAATGAAGGGCGTGCGCGGATTTAACGATCCACACCCGCACATTCAGCCTGATGGTAACAAAGTTTGGCTGCAAAAGGATGGTCAGGGCTATACTTATGCGCCTTTTCATGTAGACATTAACAAAACAAAAATTACCTGGCAGGGTGGTTTGCCACACTCATGGAACGATCAGGTTGCAGCCCGTAATGGCGGCAAGTACGACAAATGGCTTCCCGTTAAAAGCCCAATGACTTTGGCTTATTATGACCGGAATGATATTCCTTTCTATTATGCCATGGCCGATGCCTTTACCATTTGCGATCAGCATTTTTGCTCATCACTAACCGGTACAACGCCCAACCGCCTGTTCTTTTTTACCGGAACGATACGCGGAGAGAAAAGCGCGAATCGCGTAGCGGTAGTGAATAATGATCAGGCAGAATCGCAGAATAATGTATTTGTAGATTGGCCAACTTTTCAGGAAACATTGGAAGATAATGGCATCGATTGGCGCATTTACCAAAACGAACTCTGGACCTCAAAACTTCCGGAGGGTGAAATAGACGATTGGTTAGGAAATTATGGCGATAATCCTGTTGAATATATTAGCAGGCACAATGTCAAATTATCAGCCTATTTTAGAAAAAATGGCGATAATACGGTTAAACCACCTTTAAGTGCTAAAGAAGTACAGGAGAAATACGATAAATTATCGAAAAAGGAAAAAAATCTGGTTGATAAGGCCTTTACCACCAATATTTCGCAAAAAGATTATCTGGAACTTGAACCCTTTACTTTTAAAAATGACCAGGGCGAGTCTGAAACCATTAATATTCCAAAAGGCGATATTTTTCATCAGTTTAGAAAAGATGTAGACAGCGGAAAATTACCTGCAG
The DNA here is from genome assembly GCF_032678585.1 of Pedobacter psychrodurus. Taxonomy (GTDB): domain Bacteria; phylum Bacteroidota; class Bacteroidia; order Sphingobacteriales; family Sphingobacteriaceae; genus Pedobacter; species Pedobacter psychrodurus_A. The sequence continues at coordinate 133,060 of NZ_JAVTSN010000016.1, forward strand.
TTTCCTGGCTGGTTGCGCCACAACGTTTTTCTGATCATACCAGTTCACCATTGTACGGAACCTGGTATGTAAGTGAGGCTTTAGATATTTTAACTAAGAACCCGGAGGTTTGGAAGAAAACAATATTTGTTTTAACCTATGATGAAAATGATGGTTATTTCGACCATCAACCTCCTTTCGTTGTTCCGAATCCCGATGATCCGAGCAGTGGAAAAGTATCTAACGGAATAAACTACGCCACTGATTTCGAAGTGCGGAAAGGAAGTCCGATTGGTTTGGGTTATCGCGTTCCATTGGTTATTGCTTCGCCCTGGAGTAAAGGAGGTTTTGTAAACTCACAGGTTTTCGATCATACTTCGTCGTTAATGTTTATGGAAAAATGGCTGGCCAAAAAAACAGGTAAAGCCATCAAAAGCAATAACATTAGTGATTGGCGCAGAAATATCTGTGGTGATTTAACTTCAGTATTCAGGCCATATAATGGAGAAGAGATTAAATCTCCTGAACCATTAAAACGGGATGTAGTAGTAACCAATATCGGCAATGCCAGAAACAAGCCTGCACAGGTTGGACCAACCGCGTTGAATAAAACCGATGTAGCGAAAATTAATAAATTTGAAGCCTTTTCTCCTGAAACATCAAGCCATGCCTCTAAGCAAGAAAACGGGACCAAAAATGCCTGCGCATTGCCTTACCATTTGATGGTTGATGCAAAGTTGGTGAATAACGAAATCGAGGTGACTTTTCAATCGGCAAAAACTTTGTTTGGTAGTGAAACCGAAACCATTGGTGCTCCATTTAATATGAATACCATCGCCAAATTTAAAGGTGTGGCGGGCAAAACATGGGCTTATGCTGTAAAGGCTGGCGATACATTAAAAGACAGTATCAAGATCGATGATTTTGACAACGAAATATATGATCTGGCCGTTAGCGGTCCAAATGGTTTCTACAGGCATTTTGCGGGCAGTAAGAAAAATCCATCAATTGCAGTAAAGGCGTATCCGGAGCAGAGCGGTTTGGTAAGCAAAAAGCTTACAGGAAATCTTGTTTTCGCGATTGAGAACAAAAGTTCTGGTTTAATTACCCTGCAAATTATCGATAACAAATACAAATCGGCAATAAAAACGGTTAGCGTAAAGCCAAAATCGAGCACGAATGTTTTGTTCAACCTAGCCAAAAATGCCAACTGGTACGATTTCAGCATTGTACAAACCGGCAATATCGTTTTTAAACAACGTTATGCAGGTAAAATCGAAACCGGTGCAATTACGCAAACCGATCCTTATATGGGTAACGCATAAAAATATCCCCCAAAACGGGGGATAGCTTTTGAAAGAAATTATGCTTATTTTGTATCGTATGTGCAGTAAACTGTCTATAATCAGGATAAATTTCATAATTTCTTTCATTTTTCTTTTTAGCTTAAAGCTATCTGCTCAAAGTTATAACTTCACCAATTACAGTTTAAAAGATGGTCTGCCGCAATCGCAGGTGATGGTCATTTATCAGGCTAAAGACCGAACGCTTTGGCTTGGTACATATGGCGGTGCAAGTAATTTCGATGGAAAAGAATTTACCTCTTACGGTAAGGCGGATGGATTGGGGTCTAATTCGATAAACTGTATTCTCGAAGATAATCAGAACCAGGTTTATTTTGGCACAGAGGTAGGGATCAACATCTTAAGAAAGGGAAAAATAAGCACATTATTTTCCGGTAAATTAGTAAGCCACTTACTTAAAGATAAACAGGGTATGGTTTGGGGATTAACCGACCGTAAACTTTTCAGGATCGAAAAGGGCAAGCTTGTTTTTTATTCCATAGGTGATAAAAGCATTAATACCATCAATACCGATCAATCTGGAAATCTCTACGCTGCAGTTGCCGAAAAAGGCATTTATCAGCTTAAAAACGGTAAGTGGGTAATTTTTCAGGAACTGCACCATGAGTTGAGTTCAGTATCCATCAGTAAGATCTTATTCGATCGAAAAGTTAAAAATAAAATTTATCTCTTAACCTACCGTAGCGGGATTTATGTATCAGAGGGGGCTGTAACGAAATTATTTTTCAAGAACCCTAATATTGATGCCTATTATTCATTAGCACAGGATAACAAAGGAAATATTTGGGTCGGGTCGGAAAAAGGGGCTTACCTTATTCATAAAAATGGCTCGGTTATTAACTTTAACGGAGAAAATGGGCTGAGTGATAACCAGGTTAACGAAATCTTCAGTGATGCAGAAAACAACATCTGGATATCTTGTTTCAGTGATGGGATTTATAAATATGAGGGAGATGCTTTTATCCGCTACAATAAATTTAAAGGTCAAAATATTGCCTATCCCATAAGTGGGATTGCTGCAGATAAAAACGGTAACCTTTGGTTTGGAACATATAACAAAGGACTTTTTAAGTACGATGGAAAAAAGGTAGAAAATATTGATGATCCTGTTTTTAAGGATAAAAAAATCTACTTCGTTTTTGCCGACAGGGCAAAAAATATCTGGGTTTCGACCTATGGAAATGGGGTTTGGAAATACGACGGACAAAAATTTACTCAGATACTGAAACCTGAGCGCTTTGATAACAGCGCTATAGCCGAGGATGGCGAAGGAGGGATCTGGATAAATGGGTTAAAATCATCCACTTATTTAAAGGATGGAAAGATTAAAAAAATAATCGGTTTTGATGGCTATTCTTCTTGTATTTTCCCTTTTCCGCTAAGTAAAGATAGTGTGTTGCTGGGCACATCTAATGGCATCACACTGATCAGGGATAAAAAAATCGATCCAACATTCACCATCAAATTGCTCGCCAATATGCATGTATTAAGCATCATTAAACATGGCGACAATTTGATTTTTGCTACACTGGGTGATGGAATTGTAACCTGGAACATCAGAACAAAAGCGATTAAACGTTATGTGGTGGCCGATGGATTGAATTCGAACGACATTTACAGTCTTGCAACCGATGATAAAAACAATTTATGGGCTGGAACTGGTCGCGGTATCAATAAATTAACGTTTAATAAACAAGAACAACATTATGTGGTTTTTAGAGACCAGCCCTTAATTGTGGAGTGTAACCAAAACGCCATTATTAAGTATAAAAACAGCATTTTGGTGGGCACCATTACCGGAATGGTGCAGTGTAAAATCCTTAGCCCCGATCAGAATAAAAATAGCCCTTTTATTCATATTCAACACGTGTGGGCTTACCATAAAAGCGACCGTTCTAAAGATCTGGTAATAGACCCGAACGGCAAGAAAAAAGGATTTTATAAATTAGACTATAATCAGAACCATGTTGCGATAAGCTTTAAAGGCGTGTATCTCACCAATCCGGAAAGTGTGCTCTACCGGTATAAGCTGGTTGGCGTAGATAATGATTTTAGCAAGCCTGTACCCAATACAGAGATCGAATATTCGGCCATCAGGCCAGGAAGTTATACTTTTCAGGTTTATGCCATTGCAAATGGTCAGCAATCCAATATCGAGCAGTTTAGCTTTATTATCGTACCGCCATATTACGATACGGTTTTATTTAAGATTATCGCTTTTCTTGTGCTCATCTTCCTGATCTGGCTTATTTTTTACCTGATTTTTAAAACAAGGGAACGAAAAAAATATCAATTCGAAAAACTAAGGATAAAAGAGCAGGAAAAAATCAGAAAGCAGACTGCAGAAGACTTTCACGATGATATTGGCAATAAATTAACACGCATTAATGTATTATCGGAGATTTTAGACAAAAAAGTAGATGGAACGGAGAAAGACCAGAAAGAACTGATCAGACTGATCAGAGAAAATGCAGGCATGCTTTATACGGGGACAAAAGATATCCTTTGGGCATTGGATCCACATAGCGATAACCTTTTTGAGATTTTGGTGCATATTAAAAATTTCGGGATAGATCTTTTTCAAAATACCGGCATTGATTTTAAAATGGAGGGTGTGCTGGCTAAATATCAGAAGCTGCATTTATCAATGGAGTTTAACAGAAACCTGACGCTGATTTTTAAGGAAATGCTCAACAATGTGTTGAAACATGCAAAAGCAAGGCAGGTGCTGATTATGGTGATTGAAACGGATTATAATACGATTAATATCCTCACCACTGATGATGGAGAGGGTTTTGATCTCGAATCGGTAGAACGGGGAAGGGGGCTAAACAATATTCAAACCCGTTGTAAACGCATAAAATCGACCTTCCAAATCTCTTCTATTAAGGGAAAAGGCACAACCACCACCATTTCTACGAGAATTCCTGTTACAAAATAGTACAAAAGTCGTCTAACAATAAAAACATCCCAAAATGAGCCAGAGTTTACGAATCGTTTTAATCGAAGACGATGATATTTTAAGAATGGGTTACGAATCACTATTAACTGATGTAGAAGATTTTGTTGTTGTGAATACCTATGCATCGTACGATTTAGCCAAGAAACATTTAGAAGCAGATCATCCGGATGTGATTTTGCTCGATATCCAGATGCCTGGCACCAATGGCCTGCAAGCGTTACCTTTTATCAAAAAAACTTTACCCCACACGAATATTATTATTTTAACCGTTTTCGATTCGCCGGAATTGGTTTTCGAAGCTTTAACCATGGGCGCAGGTGGTTATCTTACTAAAAACTCAAGTGCTGCAAAAATTATTGATGCGGTTAGAGAAGTAAGTACGGGAGGCGGGGCAATGAGTACAAATGTAGCCCGGATTGTAATGCATTCTTTTCAGAAGAACCTAAACTCTCCATTAACCAAAAGAGAAACGGAAATATTGGATCGGATTGCCAACGGGCAAACAAAATCTCAAATTGCCAACGAGCTCTTTATTGATCAGGAAACTGTGCGGAGCCACGTAAAAAATATTTATATCAAACTTGATGTAAATTCTAAATCAGAAGCCATTAAAACAGCAAAAGAGAAGCGTTTTATCTGATCTATAACAATCCTTCGTTAAAAAATAATGCTAAAATCACCCTTTTTGGGTGATTCTTCGGGTGCAATTTCGGGTTAATTTTACATCATACAATTAAATGAGGTAATGAGCCAATCTGCAAAATTCTTTTATGTGCAAGTTAAGCAACTAAATGATGCAGATGCTTTCTATACCAATTGTTTAGGGATGCTCACAGAATCGACCATAATCTCTAAAGAAAAAGCAATATTGGTTAAGGTAGATGGTAAGACCAATATTTTTCTTTCTGAGCACAAGCATCAAAATCAGACCAACAAAATTGTATTAACGAGCGATGATTGTTTGGAAGATTATTGCAGGCTAAGATCGAGAGGAGTTGTTTTTAAAAATAGGCCTGCTTATTTAGGTGAAGGTTTAAGTATCGAATTTTCTGATCCTTATGGTAATGATTTTATCATTTTGGAACAGCGTAACTATAATGAAGATTAATGGCATGAGGTACGTAAGGGAATTAAGCAATAGAAATAAGATTGTAAGCGAAAGTACCTGCGAGGCACTTTACGAACAACAAAATGATGCCTATACGATTAAATTTGTTTTTAGCGGAACCGAAAACTGCGAAATTAACAAACGTAAGTTTAGCATTTACCCAGATACATTTGCTGTGGTAAATGCGGGAACAAATTTTTGTAGTAAAATAGATTCTATAAGCCCGGTAAATACCTTTTCGGTTTCATTCGGAGAAAATTTTATTAAAGATTTTCATCATGCTTTCTCTAACAGCAACGAAGGTTTACTGGATGACAGCGAAGCAAAAGGAACACCAGCCTTCTTAGAATCATTGTATCCATTTAGCGGCGATATGCGTTTTAATGTGCTGCATTTAAAGAACCAGCTGGATAAAGGTTTAAAAGATGAAATGCTGATCAATGAATACATGTACCACTGCCTTTTAAACTATTATAAAATTTACGATAAGGAAGTGGTTCAAAAGCTGGATAAACTCAGCTTTATTAAAACAAAAACCAGAGAAGAGATTTTAAAACGATTAACACTGGCAAAAGAATACATCAGTAGCAATTACAACCAAAATATAACCTTGGAAAATATTGCAGAGGAGGCCTGTTTATCGGTTAACCATTTGCTAAGAACCTTTAAAGAAGCATATGAAATTAGTCCTTATCAGTTTTTAATGCAATTGAGGTTAAACCGTGCAAAAAAGCTATTGCAAACTACGGCGTATTCGTTAAATGAAATCGTGGCATTAGTGGGTTTTGAATGCCCAAGTTCATTTATCAGGTTATTTAAACATACATTCAACATTACACCTTTAAAGTATAAGAAGGGTAGGTTGAATTAAAATACAAATAGTGATTTCTGCACATTTTGAGTGTTGGGATGAAACTATTTTTGAAGTTCTTGCAGGACAATTTGTAGAAGTTTTTTCCTGTTTAGGTTAATAATGATTAAAAAAGCAAACTGCCAGGATTGGAGTTTGCTTTTTTGCGTTTAAACCCACCTTTATACAAAATGGTGATTTTCGCACATTTTCGGGGTTTTACAGCGCCTAAATTGCTCCTTGATTTGGTTTCATGCATCCCGGCTAAAAACTAAAGATTCAACTAATTACTAACTATTTATTTCACAACATGAAACAAAAATTACTATTGATTTTAATGGTGACGGTTTTGTCTTATTTCAATGCGCTGGCGCAGAATAAAACAATAACCGGAAAAGTGGTTGACGCGGACGATGGCTTACCATTGCCTGGCGTATCCATAAAAGTAAAGGGCACCGCGCAATTAACCCAAACGACAGGGCAGGGAACTTTTTCAATTTCTGTACCTGCAAATGCACAAACTTTGGTACTAAGTTATGTAGGCTATACCGAGCAAGAAGTAAGCATAACGGGGCAAACATTGAATGTTCGCCTGGTTTCCTCTTCTAAAAACCTGCAGGATGTGATGATTATCGGTTACGGAACGATAAAGAAAGAAAACTTTACCGGATCGGCTGCAGTAGTTGATGGCGATGTGTTAAAAGACCGTCCGGTTACCTCTTTCGAAAAAGCTTTGCAAGGGGCGGCAGCAGGTGTGCAGGTTACCAGTGTATCTGGTCAGCCCGGTGCAACTTCTACTGTACGGATCCGTGGAGTAGGCTCCTTTTCGGCATCAAGTACACCACTTTATGTGGTAGATGGTATTCCGATCACTAATGGCGATTTGAGTAATGTAGCGCAAACTTCCGACGTATTATCTACACTTAATCCGAATGATATTGCTTCGTTAACAGTACTAAAGGATGCAACAGCGGCAGCCATTTATGGTTCAAGGGCAGCAAATGGTGTGGTGTTGATCACCACTAAACAAGGTAAAGCGGGGCAGACCAAATTAAACCTGAGCGCTTATACCGGTTACTCTTATCAAGCGGTAGATAAACCAGAAGTGATGGATGCCACCCAATATTACAAAACCTATTGGGATGTATATTATGCACAACGCCTGGCCGCAGGTTTAACACCAGCTGCTGCTGCTACAGCCGCGAATGGATTAACCAATGGTAAATTGGTTGTAAACCCATATAATACCGCTAATCCTTATGGAGCAAATGGTGCATTGGCCAATGGAGCAGCACTGCTTTACGATACCGATTGGCGCGATGAGGTGTTACGCAGAGGCGTTACCAAAAATATCGATTTATCAGCCAGTGGAGGTAACGAGAAAACTAAATTCTTTATTTCTGGTGGATATTTTGAGCAGAATGGTATCGTAATCCGTTCAGATTTTAAACGTTATTCGGGTAAATTTAACATCAACTCAGAAGTTACGGATTTTCTAAAAATAGGTATTAACAATAGTTTAGCGCGTACCGAGCAAAATACCCCGGCAGGAAGTACAGGTTCTGATAACCCAGTTAATTTTGCCGATCAAACGGCTAATATTTATCCGTTATATGTAAGAGATGCAAATGGAAATGTGGTATATGATGCCACTGGAAGTCCGGTTTATAACTACATCAATCCGGTTACACCCGATTTTAACCCGGTAGGCTTATCAAAATTAAACGAATACAATACCATTACCAACAGGGTAATTACGAGCCCTTATGCCGAAATTAAATTTTTAAAAGATTTTACGGCTAAAACCATGGTGGCTGTTGATTACATCAACAACCGCGAACGTCAGTTTTATAATATGGAACATGGCGATGGTGTAAGCGTTAAAGGTAGGGCATACCGTTATACAAAAGAAGATGTTACGGTTACTTTTCAAAATACCTTAACCTACGATAAAACTTTTAATCTGCACAGTTTTAACGTATTGTTGGGTCAGGAGGCTTACCGCACCAAACAAGATTACATTTATGCCCAGGCTACAGGTTTTCCTTTTCCGGGTACCAACGAATTAATTTCTGCATCAACACCAAATACTACGCAATCTTATTATACCCAAAAAAGGTTTGCGTCGTATTTCTCCAGGTTAACCTATAATTACGATACCAGATATTATGTATCTGGAAGTGTAAGAAGAGATGGTTCTTCTGTTTTTGGAGCTGACCACAAATATGGAACATTTTACTCCGTGGGTGGTGCCTGGCGTCTCGGAAGAGAAGATTTTCTTAAAAACGTAACCTGGATTGACGAGTTGAAATTGAGAGCAAGTTATGGTACTACCGGGAACGACAGGATCGATCGTTATGCCGCGCAAGGCTTATATGCATTGGGTAAAAACTACGAAGGTCAATCAGGTATTAACTATTACCAGTTACCAAACCCTGATTTACGCTGGGAGCAAAATTCGACATTTGATTTAGGTTTAGAATTCGCCATTTTTAAGGGAAAATTGAGCGGTGAAGTTTCTTACTATAAACGCGGTTCGAAAGGATTATTGTTTGGCCAGCCCGTTTCGCAGCTAACCGGTTTCCGTTCGCTAACCACCAATTTAGCCTCAATGGATAATTATGGAGTAGAGGTATTATTAAATGCAAATCCGGTAAAAACAAAAGATTTCGACTGGAATATCTCATTCAACATCACTTCGAACAAAAACAAGATCAACCAAATGACCCAGGCTGAGGTTATTGATACCGATGATCCAACCAAGAGATGGACTGTTGGAGGCAGCAGATACGACTGGTATTTACGCGAATATGCAGGAGTAGACGCAGCTGATGGAAAACCGATGTGGTATATTGATGAAGTGGTGAACGGTCAATCTACAGGGAACAGAATCACTACTAAAAACTGGTCAACAGCTACCAGATACAATAATTTTGGTTCATCATTGCCTAAATTTACCGGTGGTTTTAACAATACCTTTAGGTACCAGCAGTTCGATTTAAGTGTATTCACCTATTTCTCAACAGGTGGAAAAATTTATGATACCCTTTATGGAAATTTAATGCATGGAGGTGCCAATGTGGGTAAACAATTATCGGTTGATAATTTCAATAGCTGGCAAAAACCGGGCGATGTAACAGATGTACCTCGTTTTGTAATTAACAATACCGATTTGGGGAACAGCACATCTACCCGTTTCCTATACGATGGATCTTTCTTACGTGTAAAAAACATTGCTTTAGGATATACATTAAAGAAAAACTGGTTAGAAGCCATTCATTTATCAACGCTTAGGATTTATGCAACTGCAGAAAACCCTTTTACGCTTGCTAAGCATAAAGGTATGGATCCTGAGTCTGCACTTACGGGCTTAACCAATAATGATATTCCGAATGTTAAAACGTTTACGTTGGGCCTTAATGTTGGATTTTAATTTAGAGAAAAATGAAAAATATAAAAATATATAAAACCACCATTTACATCGGTACACTATTATTATTGGTAAACTTAACCGCTTGTAAAAAGGAATTTCTTGAGGTAAGCCCTACCCAACAGATCAATTCTAAGGAAGCATTTTCTTCGCTGGCCAAAATTCAGGCGGCTATGACGGGTATTTACGATTTAACAACATTCTCCGGCTACACCAACAATATGATTTTAAGTGCTGATGTAAAAGGGAATGATGTAATGATTGTAAGTGGTGCTGCAAATTATAACCGTTTTGTAGCGCAATATCAGTTTATCGAAACTTCTAGTAACGGTGATGTGGGTGCCTGGTGGGAATATGGTGGAAAAGTGATTGCTAATGCAAATCAGTTTGTCGCCAATATCCCTACTGCGCCGATAACCGACGCGCAGAAAACCGAATTTCTGGCCGAAGCCAGAGCATTGAGGGCTTATACTTATTTTTGGCTGATCCGTTGGTTTGCACAACCCTATACCGTTAATCCTGATGCATTGGGTGTGCCTATCGTTAGAGGACCGCTTGGACCTAACGAGCCGACACCGGGCAGGGATAAGGTAAAAGATGTTTATGCTTTTATTATAGATGATTTAAAATACGCAGAAACAAGCCTACCTACTGGTAAAACAAGTGTTTACAGGATGAGCAGGGCGGCCATTCAGGGCACATTGGCCAGGGTATATTTAAACATGGGCAATTGGGCAGAGGCAAGCCGGTACGCAAAACTGGCACGTGCAGGAAAACCTTTGAGTACTGCTGCAGCATTGTTAACCGGTTTTAATACGGCTACCAGCGAATGGATTTATGGCATCAATGTTCGTACAGATGATAATCAGGGTTTCTTAGCGGTATCATCTTTTTATGATCCTTATGATTCAGGATATTCTAGCTTTAGGGTTACCGACGACTTTTTTAACTCTTTTGCTGCAAACGATGAGCGCAAAAAGCAGTTTTTGGTAAAAAGCAGCGTAACCGCCGATCCTAGCACGGGTGCGTATAGAAGAAGAGGTGAGGGCTATTTAATTAATAAGTTCGATTTTACCACCACAACGGCCAATAACCAGGTATTAATGCGCTCTGCAGAGATGTACCTGATCGAAGCTGAAGCAGAAGCAAGGCTTAGCAACGAGCCAGCAGCGAAACAGGCGCTTTTAGCTGTGCAGCAAAGGGCAGGAGTGGCAACCGCTGTTTCGTCTAATACTGGCGATGCCCTGATAGAAGAAATACTGTTAGAGCGTAACAAAGAATTATATGGTGAAGGACATAAATTTTTTGATTTATTGCGTACTAAAAAAGGTGTTAACAGAACAGGTTCTACTGTACACTGGAAAATTGTAAACTTCCCATCTGGAGATAACAGATTGGTTTCGCCGATCCCTCAATCGGAATTAGATTCCAATCCGGTGTTAAAACCACAG